>NZ_AVQI01000017.1 GCF_000468115.1 Treponema socranskii subsp. socranskii VPI DR56BR1116 = ATCC 35536 | reverse complement strand
TATGTCGTTGAATATTCATGAAGATGACTTACGCAGAGAAAGTTTACAGCAGGGTGAAAAGATCGGCTTTGAACGAGGAATACGCAAGGGCCGACGCGACGGCATCGCCGCGGGATCGTATCAAGCAAAGCGGGAAACGGCAAAGCTGATGGCTGAACGCAAGTACCCGCTCTCTGAGATTCGCCTTATGACCGGTCTTTCGGAAGCGGAAATTAAAAAACTGTAATAGTATTTGCTTTTCAAAAAGCTCGACATCCGGCCTTTTAGGTAAAAATTGATTTCCGTATATCAAGGACGGTTTTTACCGGGCAAAGATATCTGAAACCATAGTCATAAAAAAACGACCGCCCTTTCGGACGGCCGTTTTCGTTACATTACACTTGTACGATTTTTATGCGCTTTACGCGCAGTTTGCACATACGCCGATCAGAACGGGCGCTTGGCGAGGTAGTCGTACTCCTGCCACGTGCGCTTTGCGGCTGCAGTCGCTTTTTCGAGCAGCATATTCGCACGCTCAGGATTCGCGGCTTTCAGCGCTTTGAAGCGGCCTTCGGCGTACATATAGTCGGCAAGCTGATAGTTCGGTTCGCGCGAATCGAGCTGGAAGGGATTGAGTCCCTGCTCTTTGCGGCGCGGATCGTAGCGGTACAGCGGCCACAGTCCGCATTCGACCGCCTGCTTTTGCAGTTTCAAACCGTCGCTCATGTTGATCGTGTGGTTGATACAGTGCGAATAGGCGATGATGAGAGACGGACCGTCGTAGCTTTCGGCTTCGCGGATCGCTTTGATCGTCTGAGCGGCATTTGCGCCCATCGCAACCTTTGCGACGTAAATGTAGCCGTAGCTCATCGCGATCATACCCAAATCCTTTTTCGCGATGTCTTTTCCCGCCGCCGCGAATTTTGCAACCGCGCCGAAGGGCGTCGCTTTCGACATCTGACCGCCGGTATTCGAATACACTTCCGTATCGAGACAGAGGATATTGATATTGCGTCCCTGAGCGAGTACGTGATCGACGCCGCCGAAGCCGATATCGTAGCCCCAGCCGTCACCGCCGATAATCCAGTTGCTCTTTTTAATAAAGTGATCGGCAAGCGACAAAAGCTCTTTCGAAAGAGCGTCTTTTTTGTCTTTCAAAATCGCTTTCAGCGCCGCGACGTTTTTGCGCTGCGCTTCGATCGCCGCATCGTCGGTCTGCGTATTCGAAAGAAGTGCATCGATCTCTTTTGCGGCGATACCCTTTTCCTTCGCTTCGGCTGCAACTTCGCGCGCGTATTCGGCAAGTTTTTCCGCCGTAAGGCGCATACCGAAACCGAATTCCGCTGCATCTTCAAAAAGCGAGTTGCTCCACACGGGCCCCTGTCCGTTCGCATTCGTCGCATACGGCGTCGTCGGCAAATTGCCTCCGTAAATCGAAGAACAGCCTGTCGCGTTTGCGATCATCGCGCGGTCGCCGAAAAGCTGGCTCACCGTTTTGATATACGCCGTTTCACCGCAGCCCGCGCACGCGCCGCTGAATTCGAAGAGCGGCCGCTTCATCGAAAGACCTTTGGCCGATGCGAGGTTGAGCGTCGAAGCGTCCACTTCGGGCAAGCCGAGGAAGTAGTCCCATTTTTTGCTTTCGGCTTCTTTGTATTCGGGCGTAAAGAGTTCCATGTGCAGCGATTTTTTCGGCTGTGTCGGGCACGTATATACACACAGTCCGCATCCGGTACAGTCGTCGGCGGAAATGGCGAGTACGAATTTCTGTCCGGGCTTTGCAGGCTTCATCTCGGCGCTCTTGAATCCCGCCGGAGCTTTTGCCGCTTCCTCGTCGGTCATCGTTTTCATGCGGATACACGCGTGCGGACACACGAGAGCGCAGTTGCCGCACTGGATACACGTCGCTTCATCCCAGCACGCTACCCGTTCGGCGATACCGCGTTTTTCGTACTGCGTCGTCGCCGTGGGGAAAGTACCGTCGGCGGGCAGTTTGCTGACCGGCAGTTTGTCACCTTCCTGAGCGGCCATAGCGCCGAGCACGTTTTTGATAAAGGAATCGTTCGTGTTTTTCATCGCCGATTCCATGTGGAAATTGCCGCCGACCTTTTTGCCTTTGAGATCGACTTTTTCGACTGCGGCAAGCGCCATTTCGATCGTCGAAATGTTTTTGTTGACAACGTCCTGACCTTTTTTGCCGTAGGTTTTCGCGATGAATTTCTTCATGTATTCGACGGCGACGTCTTCTTTCAAAACGCCCGAAATCTTAAAGAACGCAGCGAGCATGACGATATTGATGCGGTTGCCCATGCCGGCTTTTTCCGCAATTTTAAACGCGTCGATGACGTAGAACTGCGCCTTTTTTGAGAGGATACGCTTTTGCTGTTCGACGGGGATCTCATCCCAAACATGCTCCTTATCGAAGCGGCTGTTGAGCAAAAAGATTCCGCCCTCTTTCAGATACTGGAGCATGTCGTACACGTCCATGTATGCGAATTTGTGACAGGCGAGGAAGTCGGCGGCCGTAATCAAATACGGGCGGCGGATCGTCCGCTTGCCGAAGCGCAGGTGCGACACCGTAATGCCGCCGGATTTTTTCGAGTCGTACGAAAAATACGCTTGAGCGTTGAGGTCGGGGCGCGCGTCGCCGATGATTTTGATTGCGATTTTATTCGCGCCGACCGTACCGTCGGAACCGAGTCCGTAGAACATCGCTTCGGTCATGCCCTGTTCGGCGATGAAAAAGTCGGGATCGTATTTCAGCGACGTCTTCGATACGTCGTCGTTGATGCCGATCGTAAAGTGATTTTTCACTTTGTCTTTCGCGTCGAGATTTTCGAAGCACGAAATGACCATCGCCGGCGTAAACTCTTTCGAGCCGATACCGTAGCGGCCGCCGATAATCTGCGCTTTGCGTCCGGCTTCTTCGAAAGCCGTGCACACGTCTTCGTAGAGCGGTTCTCCCAAAGAGCCGGGTTCTTTCGTGCGGTCGAGCACGACGATCTTTTTCGCCGTTTCCGGAATCGCTGCGAGGAATTTATCCGCCGCGAAGGGACGGTACAGGTGTACTTTTACGACGCCGACCTTTTTGCCTTTCTGTTTGCACAGATATTCGACCGTTTCGTGAGCCGTGTCCGCGCCCGATCCCATGATGATCATAACCGATTTCGCGTCTTTTGCGCCGACGTAATCGTAGAGTTTGTATTTGCGTCCGGTAAGCTTTGCGAATTTCGCCATTTCGCTCTGCACGATCGCCGGGACCGCTTTATAATAATTGTTGACCGCTTCGCGGCTCTGGAAGTACACGTCGGGATTTTGCGAGGTACCGCGGATTTCCGGACGCTCGGGATTTAAGCCGCGAGCGCGGTGTGCGCGCACGAGGTCGTCGTCGACCATGCCGCGCATCTGATCGAACGACACTTCATCGTATTTTTGGATTTCATGCGATGTTCGGAATCCGTCGAAAAAGTGCAAAAACGGAATGCGCGAACGGAGCGTCGCCGAATGCGCAATGACCGCCATATCCTGCGCTTCCTGCACGGAGTTCGACGCGAGCATAGCCCAGCCCGTTTGACGGCAAGCCATGACGTCCGAATGATCGCCGAAAATCGACAGGGCGCTCGTTGCGACGGCACGTGCCGCAATATGAAATACCGTGCTCGTCAATTCGCCCGCGATTTTGTACATATTCGGAATCATCAGGAGCAAGCCCTGCGAAGCCGTAAATGTGGAGCTCAGCGCACCCGCCGTCAGTGCACCGTGAACGGCGCCCGCAGCTCCCGCTTCCGATTGCATTTCGACAACCGTCGGCACCGTACCCCAAATATTTTTTTCGTTCTTCGCCGACAGATCGTCGGCAACCTCACCCATCGGGCTGGACGGAGTAATCGGATAAATCGAAATTACTTCGCTCAGCGCATGCGCAACGCGTCCGACCGCAGTGTTGGCGTCGAGCGTTACTTTCTGTTCTTCTGTTGCCATGGCAGCTTCCTTTGAAATGTATTGATTTGAAACGAGTATCAATTCGCACCGTCTATTTTACACCCGATGGCGGGGATTTGCAAGTATGCGAAACAAGCTTTGTCCCATCGAAGCTGCCGTTTAAAATTCTTTGTGCAGACGCGGCAGTTCCCGGATCCACACGTCCGCCATGTATGCGTAGCCCGAAGCGTTCGGATGAATGCCGTCTTTGCACATGAGCGAACGATAATCTTTCGCTTCGAGCATGGCCATGCGCATATCGATGTACTGGACACCGTGACTGAGGGCGTATTTTTCGATCGAAAGCGAATAGAGTTCGTGAGCACGGTACAATTCGAAGACATCGCCGGAGAGAAAGGCGTCGATGTTTTTTTTGTTTTGACCCGAGGTGATCGTTTTGTACCAGCGGTCGAGAACGAGCGGCGGCATCGTCATCAAAAGCGGGGTGATCTTGTGCGCGCGGAGCGTTTCGACCGCTTCATCGAGCATGCGCAAAAAGTCCGGGAGCGGGTTTCGAGGTTTGTGCGGAGCATCGGGGTTTTCGCTTATCGGCGTCCAATCGTAATCGCAGTCGTTGCCGCCGCTTTCGACGATACCGAGGTCGCAGCTCAAACCTTTTTCCATGTCGCGCTTGAGCGTGCGAAGCGCTTTATTGATGATGTTGCCGAATACGCTTTTATTGATGAGCGTAAAGCCGAGCTTTTTTTGAGCGAGGGCGAGACTGTTTTCTTCTTCAAGGATGTCAAAGCGGCTTTCGCTGTAACCGGTGACCGCCCCTTTTAATATCGAATCTCCCCAGACCGCTATCGTGTGTATTCCGTTTTCCATACTGCGCTTCAGACGATGATGCCCTTGGTCGAAGGAATCTCTCCGCGCCTTCGAACGTCGAGCTCGACGGCGCTCCGTATCGCGCGGGAAGCGGCTTTAAACATCGCTTCAATTTTGTGGTGATCGCTTCTGCCGCGAATCGTGTCCAAATGCAGATTGCATTTTGCGCCTCCGACAAAGCCCTGCCAAAAATCTTCAACGCAGTCCGTTTGAAAGCTCGCTTCTTTTCCGTCATCGCCGAGCGACACGAGGGGTATGCCCGAAATTTTTCCGTCGAAGACGAGGTAGGAACGTCCTCCGAAATCGACTGCGGCACGCGAAAGCGTTTCGTCCATCGGATAGATAAAAAATCCCGAACGCGAGATACCGGCGCAGTCGCCGAGCGCTTTTGCGAAACAGCTTCCGAGCACGATACCCGTATCTTCGATGAGGTGATGCTGATCGACGTTCAAATCGCCTGAAAGCCTGCCGCTCAAATCGAAGAGGCCGTGTTTGCAAAAAGAGCGCAGCATGTGATCGAAAAATCCTATCGGATTTTCTACCGTGTATTTTCCGCTCCCGTCGAGGTCGAGGGTGAGCGCTATCCGCGTTTCGCCCGTGTTCCGTTCTATCGATGCGATTCGTCCTGCCATAGCACGCTCCGTGATTTGTTAATTATTAATTTATGCCAGCACTTTCCGAAGCTCGTATTCGAGGATATCGACCGCACCGAGTTTTTTCAGTTTCGGCAAAAGGAGCGGCACTTCGGATTTATCGACCGCAATTTTGACTGCGTAGCCGTCATCCCCGTACAGCGGAGAAACGGTCGGGCTTTTCATCGCGGGAATCTCTTTGATGAGCGTATCGAAAATGTCTTTTGCGCAGTTCATTTCGAGCATCACTTTGTTCCGCGCATTGAGCACCGCTTCGAAGAGCATTTTCAGTTCGTCGATCTTTTGCTTTTTTTGCGGATCGGCGAGCGCCGTCTTCGATGCGAAAAAACACGTCGAGCTTTTCAAAATCGTGTCGACGATGCGGAGCCCGTTTTCCTGCAGCGTGCGCCCCGTCGCCGTATTGTCGATGATCATGTCGGCATCGTCGGGCGGGAACACTTCAGTCGCGCCGTATGTCCGCACGATGATACTGTTGATTTTTTTGCTTTCGAGCCACTTGCGCGCGATCTGCTCGTATTCGGTTGCGACGACGACGCGCTTCGTTTGAAGCGTGTGATCGTCGAGCGCGTTCGGCACTGCCGCGACGATGCGCACTTTGTCGAAGCCCAAGTCCATGATCTCTTCGACATCGGCTTTCGTCTCTTCGATCCAGTCGCGGCCGGTAAAGCCCGCATCGTGAGAACCCAGTTCGAGCAGTTTGCCGATGTTCTGCGGCTTCATCACTTTCGCTTCCAAATCGCTTTGATTGACGATGGGGCGGTACGCGCGTTCGGGCAAATCGACTTTGATGCCCGCGCCGCTTAAGAGGCCGACGACGTTTTCGTATATCCTTCCTTTCGGAAGGAGCAGTTTTAATTTTTCCATAGATTTTAAACTATAGCCGAAAGGCTCGGATAAATCAATCATTCGTGCGCGCGCGTGCAGGTTTTATCACGTTACATCATTCGTCGATTGTCTGTCAAAACGGAGAGACGGAGCTGTTTCAAAAGTCGGGGACAATCCCATGCGAAAAAAGAACCGCAGCGAAGACGATCGCATCTCCGCTGCGGGTAAGATCACGCTGCTGCGCAATGCGCGCGGCTGCTTTTAGAAGTCGATGTCTTTGCCGTAGTATGCAGCAAGGTAAATCTTTTTAATATCGGCAGGCGATGTTTTTCTCGGATTGGTAAGCGTACACGCATCGTTGAATGCCCGCTCGCTCATCAGATCCAATACTTTGAGGAATGCATCTTCGGGGATGACGGTGTTTTTGCCTTCTTGAATCGTGCGCGTAATGCCGACCTTTCTGTTTAAAGCCGTCACCGCTTTTGCGATATCATCTATGCCCAAAGCGCCTTCCAATTTACTGTAGCGGTCGGTTTCCTTTCTGTTGTAGTCGATGATGTACGGAAGCATGATGGCGTTCGCCTCTCCGTGTGTCAAATGAAATTCTCCGCCGATTTTATGCGCCATAGAATGCACGATGCCTAGCGAACAGTTGCTGAACGCGATACCCGCAACGGTAGATGCCGTATGCATCTTTCCGCGCGCTTCCATATCGCCGCCGTTTGCGACTGCCCGTTCGAGATATTCGAATACGAGCCGGATCGCTTCGAGCGCATAGGGATCGGTGTAATCGTCATGGGCGGTCGAAACGTACGCTTCGATCGCATGCGTCATAACGTCCATACCGGTTTGCGCCGTAACGAGCGGCGGCATCTTTGCCGGAATTCTATCGTCGACGATGGCGATGTCGGGGATGATATCGGGACTGACCAAAGGATATTTGATATTTTTTTCTCTGTCGGTGATAACGGAAAATGCCGTGATTTCGGACGCCGTACCGGACGTGGACGGGATGCCGATCAGTTTTGCTTTTGTCCGCAGCTTCGGAAATTTGAATGCGACCAAATCGTCGAAATTATAGCCGGGATATTCGTAATACACCCACATGATTTTGGCTGCGTCCATCGAAGAGCCGCCGCCCAATGCGATGATCCAGTCGGGTTTGAATTCGGCCATCTTTGCTCCGCCGTCTTTACAGGTTTTAATGGAAGGATCGGGTTCGACGCCGTCTATGACTTCCACCTGCATTCCCGCTTTTTCCAAATAGCCTTTAGCTTCATCGATGAATCCGAATTTTTTCATCGAGCTTCCGCCGGTGACTATGACCGCTTTTTTCCCTTCCAACGTGGAAAGGAACTCCAATGCACCTGCGCCGTGGACGATCCTGTTGGGGATACTGAACGTTGCGTACTTCATATTACCTCCTGGTTTGTATATGAGCTGAAAGCGGCGCCGATGCAGGCGTCTCTTCCAGCGTTCTTCCGTGTAGCCGTATATATGTATTCGATTGATTTCGTCCCATTTATCATAGTGATCTGCGATTGTTTAGTAAAGATTAAAACGGTATAATTTTTTGAAATCTGCGGCGGCATATCGCATTTTTATTTGGAGACAGCTGTATGGGTAAAATCGCGTGGTCAAAAATTTTCGGAACGTATGAAGCGCCTGAATGGATGAAGACGATCGGTCGTTTCTTTTTCCGCAATAAAGCCGGATTTAAAAAAGCGCGGAAAATCGCTCTCATTTCGCTCGCATCCCTTGTCGGCCTCATCGTGCTCGCCGTCGCGGGTTTGTTTGCATGGGCCTTTATCTCGTCGAAGATGCCGCTTAAAATGGAAATCGGTTATTCGGTCGAAGAGCCGGACTTGCTTGAAAAAGCAAAAGATCCGCTCGTCGTTTCATTCAACGGTTCCGCGGCGAAAATCGACGATGCCGATAAAATCATTGCCGGCGGCATAACGATGAAACCCGATATGGTAGGCGACTGGCGATGGATCGGTTCCGACGAACTCGTCTTTACGCCTTCCGAGCCGTGGCCGCTCGGCACGCAGTATCAGATTTCGTTTTCGAAAAAAGATTTTGCAGACCACGTTAAAATCCGTTCGTATACGGCAAAATTTTCAACCGACGATTTTTATGCGGAAATCGAAGATGAGGAATTCTGCATCGACGCCGCCGACCCCGCAAAAAAATATATCTCTTTTTCGCTTCGTGCGAATTTTCCGATAAACTCCGACGGCATAGAAAAGCTCGTCTCGCTTTCTCCCGATATGAAAAATCCGAAAAGCGGTACTTTCGAAAAACGCAGCTATACGGTCACGGCAGGTTTGAGCGACGATAAGCGCACGGCGTTTTTTGCATCCGAACCGCTCGGCGTGCCTGCAAAAGACGTAACGATGAACATCGCGATTGCAGCGGGAATCAAATCGGCTTCGGGCGGATCGCCTTTGAAAAAGATGACGGCTTCGGTTACCGTTCCCGGCTCTTCAAGCTATGCCAAAATCGAATCGATAGATTTTACCCTTGTCAAAAACGACGCGCAGGAATACGAGCAGGTGATCGCGATCGAAACGACGGCGAAGATAAGCGCCGATAATTTGCAAAGCGCGCTTTCGGTATACGAGCTGCCGCAGGATAAACCTGCAGAACCGGGCAGACGCGGCGAAAAAGATTACGAGTGGTACAGCGAAGAAGAAGTTACCGACACCGTTATTAAAAACAGTAAAGCGCTTTCGTTTACGGCGCTGCCGTCGGAACTCGAATACGATACGATGCATTCGTTTGTAATCGATGCGAAGCCGGGCACGTATCTGTACGTCGCGGTAAAAGACGGCGCAAAATTTTACGGCGATTATTATCTGACCGATCCTCACGGAGAAGTCGTAAAGGTGCGCTCCTATCCGAAAGAGACGACGATTTTATCGGACGGTACGATCATTTCGATGCGCGGCAGCAAAAAGATTCCGGTACTCACGCGCGGCGTCGACAAAGTATACTACACGGTGTGGCGCATGCAGAGCGACGAAATCAATCACATCGCGTCGATGTCGAACGGCGATATGAAAAATTTTTCGTTCAACTACGACTATATCTTCAATCAAAACAATGTGAGTGCGGTCTATCGTTCCGACGCTTCGGTCGCTGCGATAAGCGCGAAAAAACCGTCGTACACGAACTTCGATTTTTCAGGCTATTTGAATTCGATCCCGTCGCAGCATCTCAAATACGGTCTCTTTTTGTTCCGCGTGTCAAGCGAAAAAAACGGGCACGGCGACGAGCGGCTCATCCTCGTAACCGATCAGGGTATCATCGTTAAAAAAAATGCCGACAAAACCTGCGACGTATTCGTGCAGTCGATTGCGACGGGACGGCCACTTGCGGGTTCTGAAATAAGAGTCGTCGCGCTCAACGGCGACACGCTCGCTTCGGGCATTACGGCATCCGACGGTCACGTAACCCTCCCTGCTCTTTCGACGAACCGCAGCGAACATCGCCCCGTCGCCTACACTGCGATAAACGGAGGCGACTTCGCATTTATGCCGTATGCCGATTACGGACGTTCGCTCGATTATTCGGATTTCAATACGGGCGGCGAATACGGCGCGCTCGACCCCGATGCGATTCACACCTATATTTTTTCCGACCGCGGCATCTACCGGCCGGGAGATACGGCAAAGCTCGGTCTCATCGTCAAAGCGGGAAATTGGGCGAAGAGCCTTGCGGGCACTCCTCTCGCTTACGTCGTTACGGATCCGAACGGCACGGAGATAGTCGATAAAGAATTCGCGCTCAACGACGCGGGCTTTGAAGAAATCAAATTCTCCACGCAGTCCTATTCTCCGACCGGCGAATACAACGTTTCCGCATATTTCAGAAAACAGCGTTCCGACGGAAAAATCGAACGCGTTTTCCTCGGAAACGAAACGGTCAAAGTCGAAGAGTTTTTACCGGATACGCTTTCGATTTCGACGGCTTTCGACCCGCTTCCGGCTTCAGGCTGGATCCGGCCGGCAAAGCTTACGGGCGTCGTAAAGCTGAGAAACCTCTTCGGTACGGTCGCGGCGGGCAATAAAGTTTCGGCGGAGATTTCTCTCGCTCCGGGATATATGCGCTTTCCGCAGTACCGCGGATACGTATTTTCCGATCCGTATACCGGAAAAGATTCGTATACGGAAACGCTCGACGAAAAGACGACCGACGATGAGGGACGGGCGGAGTTTGCGATCGACGTCGAAAAATTTGCCAAAGCATCGTACCGCATGACCTTCACAGCCGACGGTTACGAAAAAGGCAGCGGCCGCGCGGTCTCTTCGCAGTCGTCGGTGTACGTTTCTCCGCTCGAATATCTCATCGGCGTAAAAGCCGACGGCGATCTTTCGTACATCAAAAAGGATTCGGCGCGCGAACTGACGCTCATCGCAGTCGGCCCCGACCTCAAACAGAGAGCAGTGTCGGGAGTCGAACTTGCCGTCACGGAAAACCGCTACGTGTCCGTACTCGTCAAACAGCCGAACGGCGCGTATAAATATCAATCGGTAAAAAAAGAATATCCGGTATTTACGAAAACGGTTACGATCCCCGAAGCGGGATTGAAATATCGGCTGCCCGTTTCGGATGAAGGCGATTTTACGTTGACGCTGAAAAACGGTGCAGGTCTCGAATTTAATAAAACGCCGTATTCCGTTATCGGCGAAAAGAATTTGCAGCGAAGTCTGTCGCGTACCGCGGAGCTCGAAGTAAAGATGGAAAAAAGCGATTTCCGTCCGGGAGAAACGGCGCAGATTTTTATCAAAGCGCCGTATGCGGGAAGCGGTCTCATCGCCGTCGAACGCGATAAAGTGTATACGTACAAATGGTTCCGTTCCGACGGTGCGTCCTCTCTGCAGTCGATTGCGATTCCGCAGGGACTTGAAGGAAACGGCTATATCACGATCATGTACGCGCGCTCCTACGACTCCGAAGAAATCTACATGAGTCCCTTCTGCTATGCGGCCGTTCCGTTTTCGGTCAGCCTCGAACGGCGTACAAACGAAATCACGCTCGACGTAGCGCGTGAAGCGAAGCCCGGAACCGATTACACGATTTCGTATTCGAGTAAGAGGCCGGGAAAAATCGTCGTCATGGCGATCGACGAAGGCATTTTGCAAGTTGCGCGCTATAAAACGCCCGATCCGCTTGCATACTTTTTTAAAAAGCGCGCGCTCGAAGTTTCGACGTCTCAAGTGCTCGATTTGGTTTTGCCCGAATACAATATCCTCCGTACGCTCGCTGCAGCAGGCGGCGGCGAAGACTACGATCTGCTCGCGCACAATTTGAATCCGTTTAAGCGAAAACAAAACGAGCCGGTCGCTTATTGGTCGGGCATCGTCGACACGGGACCCCAAAAGAGAAACCTTACCTACCGCATTCCCGATTACTTCAACGGAAGCCTCCGCGTTATGGCCGTCGCCGTATCGTCCGAGGCGATAGGCGTCGCACAGGCGTCGTCGGAGATAAAAGACACTTACGTCATCGTGCCGAATGCTCCGACTTTCGCGTCCCCCGGAGATACTTTCGACATATCGGTGACGGTAACGAACAACGATAAGGGTTCGGGCAGCGATGCATCCGTCGTGCTCAGCGCCGTTCCGACCGCTCACTTTTCGATCATATCCGCGCAGTCGGTAACGCTCAAAATTCCCGAAGGACGGGATGCGACGGCGACGTTCGGCATAAAAACGAATGACGTACTCGGAGCTGCGGATATCGCATTTACTGCAAAGGGCGCTTCGCATTCGTCGCGCATCACTTCCTCGATGTGCGTCCGTCCGTCCATGCCGTATCAAGTGCGGCTTACGAGCGGGCGTGTCACAAAAGACAAAGCGAGCGTCGACGTCGATAAAAAAATGTACAACGAATACGCGACACGGGAAATCGCGCTTTCGTATCTGCCGAGCGGACTGGCAAAAGGTTTGCAGTTTTATCTCGAAAAATATCCGTACGGCTGTTCGGAGCAGCAAGTGAGCATGGCCTATCCGTACCTGTTCCCCGACTTGCTCAAAGAGTCGGGCAAAACGAAAGCGGACGCTCAGGAAGCGATCGACAACGTCGTCGCAGCACTTCAGTCGAGACAAAAGTCGGACGGTTCGATCGGATTTTGGACGCACCGTTCGGAAAGCTGGGCTGCACTCGACGCATACTGTGCAATGTTTTTAACCGACGCGCGCGAAAACGGTTATTACGTCCCCGACGTGTTTTTTAACAATCTGCTCGGCGTTTTGAAAAAGAGGGCGGCCGACACGGACGGCGGCGTATACGGCCGCGCGTTCTGCGTTTACGTGCTCACGCGGAACGAAACGGTGACGACGGATTATATCAATTCTCTGCGCAAAGATATGGATCGCGACGATAAAGCTTCCGTCGCGGGCGTTTTCCTCGCCGCATCGTATAAAATGCTCGGCATGGCGTCGGAAGGCGAAAAGCTCGTTTCACGCGTAAAACGCGGCGTCAAAACGGCCGATACCATCGGCTTTTTCGAAGATGACTTGTATTTCAAATCGGCGTACCTCTACCTCATTTCGGAATATTATCCCGAAAAACTTTCCGCCGTTTCCGCACATCTGCTCGAATCGATCGAAGACGAAATCGTTCACCGCCGTTACGCATCCCTTTCGGCCGCGATGACGCTCATCGCGATAAAAAGCTATCTCGCGGCAATGCCCACATCTGAAACGGGAAAATTTACCGTTGCCGAAGAATCGGGCAAAACGACGAAGACTCTTACACCGCAGGGCGAAAAAGTCTTTACCGCCGAGTTCTCTTCCGATGCGCAAAAGCTTCGCTTGACGAACGAGGAAAAGACGAATCTCTTTTATCAAGTGACGCAGGGCGGATTTTTGCACGATATCCCCTCAGGCGAAACGAAAGACGGCATCGAAGTGTACCGCGAATTTGTCGATGCGAACGGCAAAAAAATCGATGCGGTAAAACTCGGCGATGAAGTGACGGTAAAAGTGAACGTCCGTTCGACGAAAAACAAATCGATACGCAACGTCGCCGTCGTCGATATGCTGCCGTGCGGTTTGGAAGCTGATATCGCGTCCGTACGCGAAAGCGATACCGGCTGGAAACCCGATTACGTCGACATACGCGAAGACCGCATCGTGCTCTTCGGAACTGTGACGCAGGAACTTAAAACGTTCACGTACAAAGTGCGAGCCGTCAACTCAGGGAAGTACACGGTGCCGCCGCTCTTTGCCGAAGCGATGTACGACGGCACGCAGCGCGCGCTCCGTCCGCAAAAAAGCATAACGATCTCCGATAAATGAAAAAGCGTCATGCGGCAGCTCTCGGCATTGCAGGCTTGCTGCTGCTTTTTTGCGTTGTCGATGTCGTCCGCAGCAAAGCGAACGGCATCCTCGACGGCATCTCATTTTCCGGCGCCTATGCCGACCGGAACGGAAAACTTCTCCGCGTATACCTCACTCCGGACGAACGCTTTCGCATTTATAAACCCGTTACGGAATTTCCGAAAGAATTTCTCGAAGCGCTTTTGCTTCGGGAAGACCGGCGCTTTTACGCGCATCACGGCATCAATCCCGCATCCCTCATACGCGCGGGCTGGGAAACCTACGTAAAGCGATCGCGCGTTATAGGCGCGTCGACGATTACGATGCAGACGGCAAAATTGAAATACCGTCTGTATACGCGAAGCATTCCCGGAAAACTCGCGCAGATTTTTTTAGCGCTCCGTCTCGAAGTTTTGTATTCGAAACAGGACATACTCGACGCGTACGTCAACCTTGCACCCTGCGGAAAAAACATCGAGGGCTTCGAAGCGGCTTCTTATTATTTTTTCGGAAAGAGCATCGAAAAGACGGATCTGCCGCAGCGCCTCATGCTCTGCGTACTTCCGCAAAATCCCGCAAAGCGATGTCCCTCCGCATCTCATGTCCCGGACGAACTCATCGACGCGAGACTCTCGCTTTTCGACGAATGGATAAAGGAACGTCCGGCGGCGAGCGGCGAGCGCTCTTTCGTCGCATCTCACCCTCAGCTCGTCTGCGCTTTTCCCGACGAAGCGCCGCACTATACCCGCATGCTCGAATTGCAAAGACCGTATCGCACACATCCGCAAAAAATTATTAAGACTACAATCGATTCGAATTTGCAGGAACTCGTTGAATCGCGCATCCGCTTTTTTATCAACCGAAAGCGGCATTTGGGCATTACGAACGCCGCGGTTCTCCTCGCAGATTCCGAAACGATGGAAGTGCTTGCGGCAGTCGGTTCGGCACGTTTTTACGACGACGCCATTCAGGGGCAGGTCGACGGAAACATTGCAAAGCGTTCGCCCGGCTCCGCGCTGAAACCTTTTATATACGCGCTCGCCCTCGATCAGGGGATCATCCATTACGGCACGATGCTCAAAGATACGCCCTCGAGCTTCAGCGAATATACGCCTGACAACTACGGCAATACATTTAAAGGCCCGATAAAAGCGTGGCAGGCGCTTACGGAAAGCCGCAATATCCCCGCAATAACGCTCGCACGGAAATTGAAAAATCCCGACCTCTACGATTTTTTAGCGGACGCGGGCATCTCCGCTCTCAAAGCGAAGGACAGCTACGGGCTTTCGATCGTACTCGGAAGCGCGGACGTAACGCCCTTCGAACTTACGACGCTGTACGCTTCTCTCGTAAACGGAGGCACGGAGCGGCCGCTTAAAACGGTTATGAGCGAAAGCCGTGCGGCAATCGACGACGCATTAACAATTAATAATTTTAAAGAGCATAAACTGTTTTCGCCCGAAGCTGCATTTATCGTGTGCAAAATGCTCGAGCAGAATCCTCCGCCCGTCGAAGCAAGACCTGCCGAAGCGAAAGCCGTTCCTATCGCTTACAAAACGGGAACGTCCGTCGGCTTCCGCGATTCGTGGACGGCGGGCTTTTTCGGCAAGTACGTGATGTGCGTGTGGATAGGAAATTTCGACGGCGTCGGAAACAATGCGTTTCTCGGACGCAGTGCCGCAGCTCCTCTTTTTTTTGCGATCGCCGACAGTATGATCGCGTCGGGCAGAGTCGGCGTATCCTTGAAGTTTCCGCCTGAGGGAGTGACGAAGATACGCGTGTGTTCCGTGTCGGGCGCCGTTCCGACCGACGACTGCCCGCATACCGAAGAAGCGTGGTTTATCCCCGGAGTGTCGCCGATAGCGAAGTGCCGCATTCATCGGAAGATAACGATCGACACGAGAAGCGGCTACCGCACCGACGAAACCGGAAAGCCGTACTGCAAAGAAGTCGTGCGCGAATTTTGGCCGAGCGATTTACAGGCGCTTTTTGCCGAAGCGGGACTCCCGCGGCTTTCTCCTCCCGATTATCCGCCCGAGCAAAGCAAAAGCGGTTTATACAAAAGCGGCTATCCGCCGGAAATACGCTCGCCTCTCAAACATACCGAATACGTGTTCCGCTCCTCCGATCCCGCGCGCAGTACCATCGTTTTGAGCGCATCCGCCGATGCCGATACGAAAGAATTGTTTTGGTTTTCGGGCGCGTCGTTTATCTGCAAAAGTGCGCCGGGCGAAAAATACGAATGGCGACCCGCTCCCGGCATTTACGAACTCACCGTTGCCGACGGCAAAGGCAGAAGCGATTCTTGTACGGTAAAGATTCAAAGCGCGGACTAGAGCTTGTGCCGCAGTCGTCGGCGAAGTGCCATGTGCCGCATGCAATCGACGCGATGCGTAAATCCATTTTTATCTAAACGGCAACATGGAGTTTTGAAAAGCAAATACCCTCACAGTTTTTTAATTTCCGCTTCCGAAAGGCCGGTCGCTTTTGATATCGCTTCAAGACTCAGCTGCATACCAGATAAAATTTTTGCCGTTTCGCGTTTTGCCTGATATGAGCCCTTGGCGATG
>NZ_AVQI01000016.1 GCF_000468115.1 Treponema socranskii subsp. socranskii VPI DR56BR1116 = ATCC 35536 | reverse complement strand
TTTTATAAAACAACCGATCGAAATTAATAATCCTATTGCCCTGTTTATATAATAAAAGCTCACCGACATATTGAAATCGATGGAAAAATTAATAATAATTATCTCGGTCTTTAATATATTATTCTTTTTGCGTGATCGCTTTATGCGTTGAATCTTGCCAAAAACGTTTTCGTGCGCGCTTCTTTCGGGCTGTCGATGACGTCTTTCGGTGTGCCCTGTTCGACAATGACGCCTCCGTCCATAAATATGATATGACTGCTCGTGTCGCGCGCGAATGCCATTTCATGCGTGACGACGACCATCGTCATCTTTTCCGCAGCAAGCGTTTTAATAACCGACAGTATTTCGCCTGTCAATTCCGGATCGAGGGCGCTCGTCGGTTCGTCGAACAACAGCACTTCCGGATTGAGCGCAAGTGCGCGCGCGATGGCGACTCGCTGTTGCTGCCCGCCTGAAAGTTCGTACGGATAGTTCGATATTTTATCGGCGAGTCCCATGCGCGAGAGAAACTCGGCGGCGAGCGTGTTTGCTTCTTCTCTGCTTTTTCCGAGTACGCGGCGGGGGGCGTCGGCGACATTTTGCAAAACGGAATAGTGCGGAAACAAATTGAAATTTTGAAAGACGAGTCCGGTTTTGAGCGCTATCGATCGAAGGGCGGTTTTGTCGGCATAGATGCCGTCTTTGACGAGGTTTTGCCCGCATATCGAAACGGAACCGCCGTTTACCGTTTCAAGCTGCGTAATACAGCGGAGGATCGTTGACTTGCCGCTTCCCGAAGGACCTATGATACCGAGCACTTCGCCTCTGTGTACGGAAAACGAAATATTTTTAATAATTTCCGTCGTTCCGAACGACTTCGAAAGATTTTCTATTTTAATAATTTCTTCGCTTTGCCGCATCGTTACTATTCCCGCTGTATGTAGGTGTCTTTCGGGCGCACGGTGATGACGACACGCCTGTTTTGACGCCGGCCTTCTTCGGTATCGTTCGACGCGGCGGGAATCGTACCGCCGTAGCCTCGGTAGCTGAAAAGAGAAGCGGGTATGCCGTCTGCGATGAGCGCATGCATGATTGTCTTAGTGCGTTCTATCGAAAGGTTCATTTGCCCTTTGGGTTTTCCAACGTCGGCCGTATGTCCTTCGACGAGTATCGTATAGCCGTCGTTGTTTTTAATAATTTCTTTGAGAGATGATGCGATGCGTTCTACGCGCGGTCTTTCCGACGGCAAAAGCTCTGCCGAATCGGGGATAAATTTTACGTTTGCGATCGATATGACGATGCCTCTCACTCCGTCGTCGACTTTCGTGTCGGGAACGCCGCCCTTTGAACCGTTTTGATTTTCAGCTGCACCCTCTCCTCCGGTGATCTCTCGACGGAGCGTATCGTAGGCGGCGTAGTATGAATCGTCTTTGAGAGGCGCACTCACGTTATGCACAAGCTCGTCTTTGTCGAGGATGACGACGACTTTGCCCTCTTTTAAAAGCGCACGGTTTTGTGCTACCGTGAGAATACGAAGCGCATCGCTTGAGCGGATGACGGGATCGGTACGGTTTTTTCCGTACACTTTATACGCTTTGATGTACAGCGGATCATAACCCGTGCGTTCGTGATATGTGCGTGTGTCGTCCGATTCTCCGTAGAGCACGATGCCGCTTGCTTTAGCCGTATCGAAAAATGCCATATCGCGGTCGTAAATCAAATCCATGTTTTCATCCCAAATGCGCGGGAAAAAACAGGGAGAGACGACGCTTTCGACGTATTCGCCGTGTACGGGAAGTTTGCCTCTCGCATCTATGACGATGCCCGAATATGCGCGCGATGCGACCGATGCGATCGGAAGCGGGGGAGCATATGGCGTGCGCTGCCTGAGCAGCATACCGCTTATCGAAGGGACGGAAATCGTATTGGACAGGGAGAGCGTGAGCGTTCCGCCTTTAAAAACCGCGCTTGTCGTTTTTCCGCCGTAGACGATATCGGTGATCTCTTTCAGAGTCAGCGTGCCGTCGAGTATCAAATCTCCGAGCTGCTTTGCGTTATCGACGTAGAGCGATAGAAGCGGATCTTTAATCAATGCGGGAAGCTTTAAATACATCGATTCCGATGCGGCGTTTTTGCCCGAGGGCAGCGATACGCCGGCCTTTTCCGTATCGAACGAAACGGATGAAACGAATTGCTGCTTGGTCCAATCGATGCGGCTTACAGACGTCATCGTTCCGCTTTGCCCAAGGACATTCATCATCGAAACAAAAAAAATACAGGCAGATAGTATAATTTTTTTTTGCATACGCATTCTTTAAAAATATCGGCTTATTTTACGGGTATATAGAGGATTTTTCCTGTCCGCAAAACCGCGTTCCGTTGTACGTTGTTTGCGCCGCACAGCGCGTCGACCGTCGTGCCGAAACGCTTAGCGATGCTCCACAACGAATCGCCTTCGAGCACCGTGTAGCGTGTTTGAAAGCGGTACGGTTCGATCGCGGCGATCGCATCCTGAGCCGAGCGCGCCATACCTTCCGGTACACGGATACGCCACGAAGATGCGGGCGGCGTGATGCCTCGAAAGAGCGCGGAATTGAGCGAAAGCAGCATATCTTCATCGATCTTCAATTCGTGCGCGAGGCGTCGCACCGAAATCGCCCCCTTCGTTTCAGCGTAATCGAACCGGCCGGCGCGGGGATTTACGGGCTCGCCTTTTTCGTCTTTTGCAGACGGAATGGCGACCGCGTAGTATGCGGCGTTTTCTGCGGCGTCCGCGACGGCAAGGAGCTTCGGCACGTATTCGGCGGTTTGTGAGCGCAGCTGTTTATGTTCGGCCAAATACCAAAAATCTTTGCCGGGATTTTTTGCGAGAGAACGCGCCATAGCGCCCGCACCGCAATTGTACGCGGCGATTGCGAGAGGCCAATCGTGAAACATATTGAAGTTTTCCGTAAGCTTTGCGAGCGCCGCATCGGTCGATTTCCACGGGTCGAGCCGCTCATCGACAAAATCGTTTCTGACGAGAAAAGGTTTTGTGCTGTTCGCCATAAACTGCCACAGGCCGACCGCACCGCTTTTCGATTTCGCATTTGTCATGTAGCTTGATTCGACGACGGGAAGATATTCGAGTACGGAGGGCATGCCGCGCTCTTTGAGTTTTTCGCGCACGTAAAGCCGGTACTGCTCTCCATTTTCGAGCATAGCCGAAAGCCGTTTGACCGATTTTTCCGAAAGATAATAATCGCGATATTTTTGCACGGATGGTCTGTGCGCTCCTGGAATGTCGAGTTCCTTATACGCAACCGAAAGCGGCATCGCTTTCCGCGAGATTTCTTTGACGGATGTATCATCCGCTTCGTTTGTAGTATGCGCGTCCTCAGGAAGCGGCGCATCGTTTGAAAGGCGATTCGACACGGCATCCGCATCGGACGGGTCGAGTGTTTGTACGAGCGGAAGAGATGAAAGTTCGTCGTCGAGCGATGCACGCTCTTCGGCCGTACCGTTTGCGGCATCCGGTGGACGGCTTATCGAAGAGTCGGACGATTCCTCGATCGCCGCAGCTTTTAGCGAAGCTCGGCGGCTTGCGTTATCGGCAGTCGGTTTTACGGAATCGCCCGGCGCTTTTTCGAACGATACGGTTTTTACTGAAGTCGTATCGCGCACGCTATCGGTCGGGCACATTGCCGAAGTCCCAGACGATTGTTCGGCCGCATCGGAAATGCTTTGCGAGCCGAGCGCAAAAGCGTATGTCGCACACAGAAAAAAGGCGATGAGAGAACGCGTCATAAGAGCCGTTCGCCCATATAAATGCCCGCCCATTCCCAGTTGCCGTTTATGTCGGGATCGATCGGAAAATCGACTTTGCGAAAATACAGATACCACACCGGCGAATAGGGGCTCCATCCCCTCGTGCGAAGATAGGCTTCATTCGCTGTCGTTCCCGTTTCAAGCGTGTCGCTGAACGAAATGCGCTGTCCGCGCATATAGACGCGCAGTGAAAATTCTTTTTGCGAATTGGGATCGTTTTCGTCCTGCGTCCACGACATATAGAAGAAGTTGATCTTCGAGCAATAACTGTCGAGCGCTCTCCAATCGTAGCGCGTGATCGCGCTTTTGACCGCGGTGACGAGGGCGTCGAGCGTTTCAAATGTCCAGTCTTTCGAAGAATTATTAAAATCGACCAAGCGCCTGGCATCTCCGTATGCGTTCGGTTCTCCCGCGATTTGAATCGTCGGCGCGTCGCTCTGTTCGAGAAACTGCGCGAAAGAGCGCAGAGCTGATTCCCATTCGCTGTTTTTTTCGTATTCGAGTGCACGGCGGTAATACAGTTCCGTAATGCTGACGTCGGACGGAAATCGGTTTATCATTTCGTTAAAATAGGCGATACGCGTAGAAGACGTTTTGCTTATGCGGATGAGATTTTTAAGACACAAAAAGTGAACGGAGCGTCCCTTTACGAGCAAATCGGGATAATGGCGCAGGATACGGTCGAAATAATATTCGGCAAAGGGTTCGGCCTGCATCGAAAGATATGCGTAGCCGGTCATCAAAAGCCAATACGAATTGTATGCGTCGTCGGGATGTTTTTGTACCCAATCGGTTAAAAACAAAACGGCGGATTGATATTCGTTCGCCGAAAGCATATTGTTTGCGATTTGATTGACGATCGCGTAGCGGCTGCCGGCTGCAAGATCGCTCTTTTTGAGGAGGGAAACAAGCTGCGCTTGTTCTTTGCGTTTGGACTCGGCCGTAGCTACAGACGACGGAAACGCAAAAATGCATACGAGCAGCACGGCGATTCCCGCCGCGTACGAAACCTTTTTCAGCATACGTTTTTTCGGCATACGGTACTGTAGCACGAGCGGGACTTATTGGCAAGACGCCGTATAAAGTGTATTCTATAAGATACCATGAAAAGACACAGTATGCGCTTTTACAATATGATTCTCGCGTTGGGGATATTTTTGATCACTGCGGGGTTTATCATGTTTATTCTGTCCCCGGGCGGAACGGACAGCCTCGTTATAACCGTGTGGCCCCTTGTCGGTATCGTCTGCGGCGCTGTCTTTTTGTATTTTACTCTGTCGTTTACGCACAATTCGTTCCACTTTTTTCTCGCCGTATTCTGCGGTCTTTCCGGTATTTTTTTCGGCCTTGTCTCAGGCGGCATTATCCCAAAAACGATACGTGAATGGTGGCCGGCTTTAGTCGTCTTCGCTTCTTTTGCGCTCTTCGCCTCGGGATTTTACAAAGCGTGTAAATTGCGCATCGCTTATACCTTTCCGGCGGTAACGCTGCTTTTGCTCGGAAGCGTGTTTTTACTCTTTTCGTTCCGCGTTATTCCCGGTTCGTTTAAAAGCTTTGCCCTTACGTTTATCCCGTTTTTTATTATTATTTCCGGGACTTTTATGGTTGTCCTTTTTTTGCTGCAGCGAAAATACAACCAATTTTACGTCGAAGATGAAAACGAAGAGTCGGAAGAGATTGAAACCGAAGACGAAGACTTTTTCGATAAGGGATTGTAATCGGTGCGCGCATATTTCCGAAGCGGAATAAAATTAATAATTCTATTTGCGGCGGTGTGTATGCTCCGTGCCGCTCCTCTGTCGGCCGCGCCGAAGAAAAATTCTTCCCGCGTGCGAAATGTCCCGTCGACAGCCGAAAATACCGCATCCGACGACAAAGGAACGGCGATCGCGATCGATGTGCCGAAAAAGGGGCGCCGTACCTACTTTTCCCGTATTGCCCCCGATGTGATGGCTGCAGCGGAAAACGCATCTCCCGATTCGATACGGAGCGCCGTATCGCTTTTGCGCAAATCGGGAGAGGATTATACCGAAGCGGAAAAGGTACTTTTGAACGTGCTTTCGGGCATCATGAAAGCGGCGTGGGTTTCCGAGCGTGTCGATTGGGAAACGCCGCCGGTAACCGAGGCGACCGCTTATCTCGGGGCGCTCGATTCGGCGCAAAAGGGCATCTACGATTTGAGTACCGGTAACGTCGATTTTTTTACGCTCGTCCTTCCGTCTCTCGTCGTCATTAAAGCGGACGATGTTTCCTCTTATGCCTCTGTCGCCGAGCAGTCGCTCACGGCCGCCCTCGTCCTTCGACCGGAGTCCGCCCTCGCTCATTACCTCATCGGCGTGCTCTACGTAAAGACGGTGCAAACGGAAAAAGCGCTCGAGCATTTTTCGAACGCGGCGAAATCGGCGCTTTCGTGTAAAGAGATTTCATACGCCGAAGCGGATTGCCTGAAACGACTGGATCGGATGCAGGAAGCGCAGACGATAGCGCGTTCTCTCTTGCAGCGCTATCCTGCTGACATCGCGGTATTGAAGCTTTGCGCCGAAACTTCGTTCGCGCTTAACGATTTTTCCGCAGCCGAAGAATACGTCGGCCGCGTGCTCCAGCAGGAACCGAACGATTTGGATTACGTTTTGTTCCGCGCGCGCATTTTAGCCGGCAAAGGCGATTACATCCGTGCGGCCTCTCTCCTCGACGTATACGCGCGGCAGAATACGTCTTCGCGCGCTTACCTTTTGCTCCGCGCCCGCCTTCAGTACGAATGGAGTAAAAACTTCGCCGCCGCATCCGAAACGATAGAGCGCGCTCTTTTGCTGTACCCGAACGATTTGGACGTGCTTCTCTTCGCCGCACGCCTGGCTTCTTCGACGGCTGCTCCGCTTGCGGGGGTGACCGCCGAAGAATTTGCAAAGCGCGCGCTTGAAATCGATCCTGCAAATACGGAAGCGAAACGCTATGAGATCGACGGTATGATGCGCAGCGGAAAATGGAAGGGTGCATACGATTCAAGCAAAGCGCTCGTCGCTTCAAGAGGGGCGCTCCGAAGCGACATATTCGTACACATCCGCATCTGCCTCGAGCTCGGGAAAAATGATGAAGCGTGGAATCTCATCTCGCCTCTGTACGCCGAAAATCCCGATGACGACGACATTCTGCAGTCCTACGTCGTCGTGCTGAGCAAAACCGGCCGGAGTGCGCAGGCGCTTTCGCTTATCAATTCCCGCTTGCCGGCATCTTCTTCCCGAATGAAAAGTTTTTTTTATTATCGGAGGAGTTTTTTAGACGTTTCGCAGGAAGATTCCCTCGCCGATTTGCGTTCGAGCCTCATCGCAAACCCGCGAAATACGGATGCGCTTTTCAGGCTTTATGAAATTTATTATGAGCGGCGAGATTACCGTAAAGCGCAGTATTATTTGAAACAAGTCGTTGCGCTCGAACCGAACGATACCGAGATGCGGAAACTTAACGAGGAGCTGTCGAAATTAATAAAATGATGTACCCCAAGAAAATGCGGGCGATTTTTTTTGCTTTCGCATCGCTCTTTTTTATCGTGCTTATCGTGCGGGCGTTCCGTCCCGCAAGACTTTTCGTCCGCGTGTCGGATGCGCTCTATGAATCGTATAAAGCGAAATTTGAAGCGGTGCAAAGCGAAAAGCTTTCGTTCCGCTTTATAAAAGAAAGCGAAAACATGCGCCCCTCGTTTTTCGGCGCCGTTCCCGTTACGATAGGACACATTTCGGAAAGGACAGAAGTGCCGATCGCAAAAGAAGAGCGGGGAGAAAACGAAGTCTATTATCTGTTATCCGAGACGGAACTGCTTCCTTCGGTAAAAGCGGATTTTGCAAACGACGGAACGCCGCAAGCATCGCTCCTTTCTCCCGATGCGAGCGTTTCGTTTTCCGAGGCGGCTTCAATGCCCGAAGGCAATCGCACGCTTCCAGTTGACGGCGTCTATGCCGGAAGCGAGGGCTATGCACTTTCCGTAAAGCGCTATGCCGTGTGCGTCTCATACGATAAAAGATATGCGGAAAAATTCACCGCATTCTGCGAAGCCGTCTTTGCGCCGAAAAGCGCATCCGCATGTAAAACGATTTTCGTTGCAAGCGTCGGCGATATCATGGTCGCGCGCGGCGTGCAGGAAATTTTAATCGGTCGTCCGGACGGCCTCGAAACGGTATTCGGAAATACGCTTTCGGTTTTGCAAAAAAACGATATTACGATCGGAAATCTCGAAGGCGTCGTAACGTCTTCAAAAAACAATGCGGTAAAAACCTATACCTTTCGTTTCGACGAAAGAGTGCTGCCGCACTTAAAAGACGCGGGATTCGATTATCTCATGCAGGCGAATAATCACGCTTACGATTTCGGAGAAGAAGGTTTTAAGGACACGCTCGCCGCTTTTGAAAAGTACGGCATACCGACAAGCGGCGCGGGGCACAATGCAGATGAAGCGAAAAAGTTTTACCATAAAACTGTCGGAAACACGACGTTTGCAATCATTTCGTGCGGCGCCTTTCCCGTCGAACGCTCGGGCTTTAACGGTAAAACGACTGCAACTGCGACCGACACGAGGGCGGGTATTTTGTGGCAGAGCGATGAGCTTTTGGAAAGCGTCAAAAAAGAAAAAGATGCGGGCGCTTTCGTCATCGTAAACGTGCACGGCGGAGAAGAATACCGCTTTACGCCGACACAAAGTCAGCGCCGCTTGTACGAAGCTTTGTGCAGCGCGGGCGCCGACGTCGTATTCGGAAGCCATCCGCACGTCCTCCAGAGCGTCGAATGGTACGGCAAAAGCCTCATCGTCTACAGCCTCGGAAATTTTTTGTTCAACGGTATGGAAGGGATGCCGGGCGCGACCGAAAGCGAAATCGTGAGGCTCGGCATCGTAGATAAACGCATCGCTTACTGCGAAATCTACAAAGCCGAACTTAAAGGAAAAACGGTTACGCTCAAGCGGCGCACAGATGCGGTAAAGTGAAAATTAATAAAAGGTC
The DNA here is from genome assembly GCF_000468115.1 of Treponema socranskii subsp. socranskii VPI DR56BR1116 = ATCC 35536. Taxonomy (GTDB): domain Bacteria; phylum Spirochaetota; class Spirochaetia; order Treponematales; family Treponemataceae; genus Treponema_D; species Treponema_D socranskii. The sequence continues at coordinate 110,516 of NZ_AVQI01000016.1, read as the reverse complement.
AAAACGCGAGTTTGGAAAGTATCAGCTAATAGCGCTGTGTTTACGGCGAGGATGGCGACGTACAATCTTTGTAGACGTATAAGAACGCGGCTCTCACAGCGGAATCCCCGCTTACGCTCCGGTTGTGCTTTTAAGCACCGCTTTTCGACCTTATCGCTTTATGAGCAGTTCGGCGTACGCTTTGAGGTTCGCTTCCATTTTATCTTCGAGCACTGCGTTCGCAAGTTTTTTGCCGAGCTGTACGCCTTCCTGATCGAAACTATTGATATTCCATAAGAATCCTTGGAACATCACTTTGTTTTCGTAGTGCGAAAGGAGCGCACCGAGCGCTTCGGGCGTGAGTTTTTCGCCGTAGATAATGCTCGACGGCCGCTCTCCTGCAAAATATTTATTCGGATTATCGTCGTCTTTGCCGCATGCAAACGCGATGATCTGCGCGGCTACGTTCGCGCCGAGTTTCTTTTGGCTCGTCGAACCTTTGACGACGATGTCTTTGCCGGCTTGGCTTTCTTTGAAAGCGATAAACTGGAGCGGCACGATATTCGTTCCCTGATGCAAAAGCTGATAAAACGAATGCTGTCCGTTCGTTCCCGGCTCGCCGAATATGACGGGACCCGTCACATAATTGATTTTTTTACCGAAACGGTTGACGCTTTTGCCGTTCGATTCCATATCGAGCTGCTGCAAGTGAGCGGGAAAGCGCACGAGCGCCTGCGAATAAGGGAGCACCGCCGTCATCGGATAGCCCTGCACGTTACGCTCATACACTCCGATGAGCGCGTCCATGAGAGCTGCGTTTTTTACGAGGTCGGTTTCCGTTGCAAGCTTGTCTTCAGCCGCCATACCTTTAAGAATTTTTTCGAATACGTCAGCGCCGAATGCGAGGCTCAGCACCGCTCCTCCGACGGCGCTCGACGACGAATAGCGTCCGCCGATATAATCATCCATAAAAAATGCCGCAAGAAAATCCCTGCTCTTTGCAAGCGGACTCGTTTCGCTCGTTACGGCGATCATGTGTTTTGCGGGATCGCAGCCGGCTTTTTTAATAAAATCGGCGACGAACATTTGATTCGTAAGCGTTTCAAGGGTCGTACCGCTTTTCGAAACGAGGATAAAAATCGTACGGGAAGGATCGAGAGACGCGATGACGGCAGCTCCGTCGTCCGGATCGACATTCGAAATAAAATGCGCTTTCATTTTGAGCTTACCGTTCGCCTTCGCCCAATTTTCAAGGGCAAGGTAGAGCGCTCTCGGCCCCAAATCGCTTCCGCCGATGCCGATTTGGCACACTGCCGTATAAGGCTCGCCTTTTTCATTTACGAGTTTTCCCGAATGCACTCGCTCGGCGAAGTCCGCGATCGCCTTTTGCTGTGCGGTATAAAAACCGCGCTTGTTTACATTTCCGTCGAATACGTCTTTGCCGAGCCTGCCCCTCGTCAAGTGATGAAGCACCATGCGCCCCTCTCCCGTGTTGACGACTTCTCCGTTGTAGAGCGCGGAAAACTTTTCGATGAGCGATGCCTCTTTGACAAGCGATTTGAAAATCGAAAGGATTTGCCGGTTCACTTCTTTTGCCGCATAATTGTAAGTGAGACCCGAGCTCATCGGAATCGAAAAGTCCGCGATGCGCTTTGCACCCGCCGCTCCTTTCAAAGCGGTTTTAACGGAAACGGCTCCTTTCAGCGAAAGAAGTTTTTTGTAGCTTTCCAGTTTGTTGAGATTGCACCATTCGACAGTTTTCATAAAATACCTCGGAATCGATACGATAAATGTGAAGCGTTTGCAAAGCGGCTGTGCGCCGACGCTTATACGTATTACTTTAACAAAAATGCGGAAAAAAAGATAGTCAGGAGAGGGTCGATGATTTATATAAGTTTTGCCGTGTAAATTTTATTAAAAAATCATCAAAAATGTAAAATACTTTATAGAAAATACGGGAAAGCGGTCGTATACTTTCGTTAAGGATAAATCGATCAGCTGTAAAACGCTGAAATTCATATTTATAAGGAGATCGATATGAGTGTCAATTGGGCAAAGTTTAGAGAAGAAGAATTCCCTGCGCTCGACAAGGATCTTACGTTTTTGGACGCCGCCTGCGTAAGCCTTATTCCTCAGCGCACGGTCAGGGTAATGCACGAATTTATCGAATACAGCGCCCGTAACGATGAAATCAACTCCAGCGCACACCACATCAATATGGATCACAAAAGGGACAAAGCCTATACAGAAGCCGCAAAACTTCTGAACGCGGATCTTGAGGAAATCGCTTTGGTGGAAAGTACCAGCCACGGCCTCAACATTGCGGCGACGTCGCTGGAGGTAAAACCGGGAGAAAACATACTTACCACAAATTTGGAATTTATTCAGGTTGCCTTGCCGTGGTGTGTCAAACGCGAAAAAGAGGGAATAGAGATAAAGGTGGTAAAGGCAAAGGACAATCGTTTTACCGTCGAAGATTTTGCCAAAGCTGCTGACAATAAAACCAGAATAATCGTCATCTCGTCGGTGGAATGGTGCAACGGTTGGCGCATGGATCTCAAATCAATAGGCGACTTCTGCAAGCAAAAGGGTATTTACCTTGTAGTCGACTCGGTACAGGAATTAGGTGTCCGCAATATGGACACAAAGAGCTTCCATGTAGACATCCTCACCGCAGGCGGGCATAAATGGCTCAATTCGCCGTTCGGGACGGGTGTCATGTACATTAACAAGGATCTGCTCGGCAAAATCGATCCGGTTTTCTGGGGGTACCTCAACAGCGAAGCTCCGGCTGAAGGATGGGGCGCATATTGGGAAAATCCCGGCTCGCAGGCGGTAAATAATTGGAAATTCGTCAAAACAGCCAGACGTTTTGAAATCGGCGGAACGTCAAATTATCCGGGCGCTATTGCGCTGGGCGAATCTTTGGGGCTGGTCAATGAATTGGGAATTAAAAACATTGAAGAACACGTCCTTGATCTGGGCGACTACTGCATGAAAAAGATGGAAGAACTCGGCGGAACCATTATCACCCACAAAGAACGGGACAGAAGAGCAGGCATCGTTATCTTCAGACTGTACAATGATACGAAAAAAGATTTGGAAATTCTCAAAAAGCTGCATGCCAAACGAGTACTCATCGCGCAGCGCTTCACCGACTATGTCGGATGATTTAGGGTTTCCTGCCAATATTACAATATGGAAAAAGATATTGACGTTCTTGCAGATACCCTAAAGCCGATCATTGCGGAAATGGGTAAGCCGGATTACAAAAAGGTATAAACAATTTAAGCCTGTCTGAAAAGGAGGCCGGACATGATGCGCACGGGGTATTCCTTCTACGCACAGGATATCGGCATTTTGGTTTTTTCCACTACGACTCCTCGGATTCCGGGAGACGCGGGTAATGCCTTGAGCTTCCGATATCCGGTCTGCTATCAGATTGTAAAAGGCGGTTTTGCAGATCTCATCGACGGTTCGCCCGAGATACGAAAAAACATTCTTGACGCCGTAGAAAAACTGAAGGCAAAGGGTATCTCCGCAGTCATTGGAGACTGCGGGCTCATGTCGCTGTATCAGCAGGACATGGCGGAAAAACTTATTACGGCGGCTTCTTCTCTTTGTCAGATACCGCTTATTTGGCAACTAATAGGTAAAAAAGGAAAAATCGGAATAATCACCGGCCATTCAAAGCTCTTAAAGGAAACTCATCTGCTTCAGTCGGGATGGGTGCCCGAGATTCCTCTGGTAATACAAGGCATGGAAGAAGAGGCGCATTTTAACGAAATAATCATAAAAGGAGGTCATGCCCTTAAACCTGAATTAATGGAACAGGACGTTTGCCGGGCATGTCAAAAGTTACAAGCACAAGACAAAGATCTTCGGGCTGTGCTTATAGAATGCAGCAACCTAGCCTCATTTTCCCGTACGGTACGGGATGAAACGGGTTTACCCGTTTTCGATTTAATAGGAGCGGCAGACCTTATAGCACACAGCGTATGTCCCCGAAGATATGACCAGACATAGCGTAAGCCGGGAAACACCGGGTTGAAAGGGGGTGACTGTATTTATGGGAGACAAATCGGTAAATAAAACCAACGAAACAAAATCCGAAGTACTTAAATTCAGAGGCGGCGTTTTGGGGGCGGCGATTCCGTTTCTTGTCCTGTTTGTCGGAATAATCATTTTGGCTCTAACCGGCAAGGCTCTTCCGATGGCGTTTTGGGTTCCGACTCTGGCATCCATTCTTGCAGCGTTGATCATGGCAAAAAATCCGGAAAAATGCGCCGGCGAATTGGTAAAAGGTATGGCCTCCGAGATGGTGGCCATAATGCTCATGGCATGGTTCCTTGCGGGAATCGTAGCTCAGATCCTTAAAGAATCGGGTCTGATCAATAGTCTTGTTTGGCTTTGCGTAAGGGCCAATGTCAGCCCTCGATTGTTCCCTGTATTGGTATTCATTTTAGGATGCTCCCTCTCGACCGCAACGGGAACGGCTTTAGGGACTGTGATCGCTCTGACTCCTATTCTTTATCCCGTAGGGGCTGCTATCGGTTCCAACGGAGCTGTCCTTTTGGGTGCCATAGTGTCTGCAGCGTATTTCGGCGACAATATTGCGCCTGTTTCGGATACTACTATCGCTTCGGCATATTCACAAGGGATAGAAGTCGCCGATGTGGTTCGCTCGCGCCTAAAATATGCACTGGTTGCCGCCGCAATAGCAGCGGTGCTGTTTTTTATTTTTGCCGGCAGCGGTACGAGAGGGGAATTTACTACCGCATCGCTCGGAGAACTTAAGCCGAACGGTCTCATAATGCTTTTAATACCGGCAATTCTTATTTTCCTTATGTACCGAGGATCTCACCTGATAATAGCTTTGATGTTAAGCTGTGTAATCGCATTGGTGCTAAGTCTTGCGACGGGACTGCTTGATCCTGCTCGAATTCTTGTCATCGATCTAAATAATTTTACCGTAGGCGGTGTTTTAGTTGAAGGCATTTTAGGGCTTATCGACATTTCCTTATTCGCATTTATGCTTATGGGACTTATAAATCTCCTCGACAAAGGCGGATTTTTCAGCTATCTCATAGACAGACTGTCGGTTTTTACAAAGTCCCCCCGCAGTTCGGAACTTACCATCTTAATGCTCGATATCATCCTTAACATGCTGACTGTGGCAAACACTGTTGTCATAGTCATGCTCGGCCCCGTGGCAAAAAAAGTTTTGGTGGAAAAACACCGTATTTCCAGAGACAGAAGCGCCAATATTCTGGATGCTGTTTCGGGAGCGGCTATGTGTCTTATTCCCTACAGTTTTGCCCCGATGCTAGCGTATATGTTTGCCGCAGGTTCCGGCGCGCCGGTAGATTTTACGGTGTTTCATATAAGCTTGTTCGCATTCCACGGATGGACGCTTCTTGCAGTGATGGTGTTCGCCTGTATTTCGGGATGGGGACGTAGTTTTATCCCAAAAGATCAATACGACGCTGAAATAGCAAAAGACGCAGCGGAGAATAAATCCAAAAATATAATGGATGTATGATCCATGTTGATCGTGAATTAACCGCCGGATTATTTCGGCGAATTGAATTTTTAGGAGGAATGGATCATGTTAAAAATAACAAATACCGACAAGGCGCCTGCGGCAATCGGACCGTATTCACAGGCCATAAGTTACGGAAATCTGCTGTTTACGTCAGGGCAAATACCCCTTGATCCCGTAAGCGGCAACGTAACGGGCGACAATATCAGCGCACAGGCGGAGCAAGTAATAAAAAACATAAGCGCCGTACTTACCGCGAACGGTATTGATTTTACAAAGGTTATCAAAACCACCTGTTTTCTTGCGGACATGGGAGATTTTGCGGCATTCAACAAAGTTTATGAAAAATATTTTGTATCAAAACCCGCCCGCAGCTGCGTCGCGGTAAAACAACTGCCGAAAGGAGTACTCTGCGAAATAGAAATCGTCGCCGCCTTAGAATAGCAATTCCTTAAAAAGGAGGATCGGTAATCATTATGGAAGAAAAACGAAATCTGGAATTCTATGGCAGTAAAGGTATGATATTCGTACCGATTATGCTTGCCATAGCGGGACTTATCTATATCGCAGTCCTAAACGCAAATATCCCTGAGTATTGGGTAGTCTTTTTGCTTCCTCTGATACTTTGCATCTTTTTGGCAAAGGACAAAATCGCTTATTGCGAAGCCATCCTTAAAGGGGTGACCGACAATATAGCGGCTATACTGATTGTTGCCGTCATATATGCCGGTATATGCGGCGCCTTGCTCAGCCGAAGCGGTGTTGTGACAACCCTTGCCAATTATCTTGTGCGGGCGAATTTTTTAGGAAATAAGTTTGTCGGGGCGACATTCCTTTTGACTTGTCTTGTGGCATTTTCTACAGGAACATCTGTGGGTACCATATTCGTAGTCGGGCCTATACTTTATCCCGTAGGATACTTGGTAGGAGCGACACCGGGACTGCTTATGGGTGCTATAATTTCAGGAGGCGCTTTCGGAGACAACCTTTCCCCCGTTTCCGACACTACCATCGCCTCAGCATCTACGCAGGAAGCGGATCTCGGAGGTGTTGTGCGCAGCCGACTGAAATACTCCATTCCCGCAGCGCTTATTTCAATGATTTTATATTTTATCCTCGGATCCGGAGGCCAAGTTATAGACAGCACAATGATTTCGGCGGGCGAGACCAATCCGGTATCTCTTTTGTTTTTGCTCATCCCCGTGATAGTTGTAACCGCCTGCATATTTAAAAGACATCTTTTGGAAGCTTTGAGTTACGGCATCATATCTGGGCTCATAATCGCCTTGGCGACAGGTACCATCGGATTGGGTGATATAGTTTCCGTTCCGGAGCCCTTCGGTGCAGGAGGAATTATCCTCGAAGGTATACAGAGCGCAGTTCCCACAGTGATCATAGTCATGATGATGTTCGCCCAAATAAGCGTTCTGAAAGAAGGCGGCGGTATAGACCTGCTTCTCAAGTCCATGGATCGTTTTATAATAGGCGTCCGTTCAGCGGAAATTGCGATCGTTATCATTGTTATCCTGCTAAACATGGCTACGGGTCTCAACACGGCAGCCATCGTAGGAACAGGAGAACTGGCTAACAAGCTGGGTAAAAAATACCGTATCAATAAATACCGGCGGGCAAATCTTTTGGACTGTACGGGAAGCACGCTGAATTATCTGCTTCCCTACATGATTCCGGTAGTCATCGGTGTTATGCTGAGCGCAACGACAGCTCCTGTGGAAGGGGCAAGTCCCGTTTCTCCAATTGCAATCATCGTCGGACAATTTTACCCTTGGGCAATGCTTGTTATTCTCATTGTGTCCATTGTCACCGGATACGGCCGTACTATGATGGCCGACGGCGGTGAAAAAAGCGATAATGAAAATACGGCCGAAGCATAGGCTGCGCTAAATAATTCCGGACACGCTAATAAAAAGGCTGTTGTAAAAATCGATTGCTTTTATAACAGCCCTTTCCGTTGTCGACTAGTATTCGGATAAAAGGCGTTCAAGTTCTTCCGTATCCCGAAGAATATAATGTCCGTCTTTCCGGCCGATTATGCCCTTTTCAAGAAAATCGTTAAAAATATTACTGGTCGTAACCCTGCTGGTGTTAATCATACTGGCGATATCCTGATGAGTAAACTTTATACTTATAAGGACGCTTCCGTCGGCTTGAGCCCTTCCGTACTGTGCGGCGATATCCAGGAGTATGCGGGCGATACGCTGTAGGGATTGGTAAAAACTGAGCTCCAGAATTTGGCTGACAAAAATGCTGCTCTTTCGGCAGACAAGACGCATGATTTTTTGTGCTATACTCCAATTTCTTCGCATATGTTCTTCCAGCACATGATAAGGAATGAAGTATACCATCGAATCCACAATGGCGACTGCGGAAGTGTCATGAGGATGGTTTTGAATACATGCAAACTCCCCGCACATAGCTCCTTGTTCCGCAATATAAAGCTGTTTTTCTTCTCCTCCGGAGCGGTAAGACGTTATCCTGACTCGTCCCGATTTTATGATATACACACCGTCCGGCATTTCATTCTGGTGATACAGGAACGTTTTTTTTCGAAACAAACGAGGCAGCCGGTTTCGGGTAAGGTCATCCCAATAGGAAAGATCGATATTAATCCAGGGCGATATTCTGGTCACGGGGAATGTGTTGGCCATGTTTAATAGTATACATTGAATGCAGATTATTTCACAGTATTTTTTTTCAGCCCTATATGCGCTATTTGCCATTTATGCGAATTATTCTATACTGTCTGTATGATTGCCGCTTATCGTTTACCGCTTCCCGAACATACGACGCTGTGCGTTTACGACGGAGATACGCTCATCTTTTCAAACGGCGGAAAGTGGCTTATGCCGCTGTTTGCCCTTGAAGATTTTTTTAAAACGTATGACGGTTCTCGAAGCGATCTTTGTGCTCACGATACCGCCGTCGGAAAGGCCGCCTGCGTTTTGATGATCCGTATGGGCATCAAAAAAATCCACGCGAATATCGCAAGCGCGTTGGCGATCGACTATGTTGCGGAATTGAACCGTGTGCGCGGCGGGCACGATCCGATTGAACTTTCGTACGATACCTCGGTGCGCCGTCTTTTGTGCGCGACCGAAGATCGTCTCGAAACGATGCACGACAGCGATGAGATGTATACGCATCTGCGCTTCCGCGCAAAGCTCGTGCAGGGCGTCGACGTGTGCGTGCGAAATTTGTCCGCGCCGTACGGTTTTATCAAAAACATTTCGTTCGCCGTAAATGCCGGCGGTCGTCTTATGATAGCGGGCGAAAACGGCGCGGGAAAGACGACGCTTTTACGATTGCTGATCGGTATGATCCCGGTCGAATCGGGGGAGATTTTGATCGACGGCGTACATCCGTCGAAGCTGCCCAAGCGGACGATCGGTTATATTCCGCAAGCGGCGGAGAGCTCGGAGTACAGTCTTTCGGTTGAAGAAGTCGTGTCGCTCGGTTTGCCGTCCCGCGTAAAAAACGGAACGTCTCTTATTCGAAAAGCGCTCGCACGTGTCGATGCGCTTCATCTTTCGGGCAGGAGCTTTGCAAGTCTTTCGGGCGGTGAAAAGCAAAAAGTGTCTTTTGCGCGCTGCCTTGCGCAAAACGCAAAACTGCTTTTGCTCGACGAACCGACTGCCGCTTTGGATACGGAAAGCCGCGCTACGGTTATGGAAATCCTGCATTCGCTTTCCGTTTCCGAAATCCCGACCGTCATCATCGTTACGCACGACGAAGCGCTTTTGCGTATGGCAGGGTGGCAAGTGCTGCACCTTGGCAAAGCGGCGGCCGAAGATGCGGGAGGTGTGTGTGGATAGACTGTTGCTGCTCTTCATGCTGCCGCCGGTGTTTCGCGGGGGTATCGCGCTCGTCGTCTCCGGCGCCTGTTTTCCGCTTTGCGGCGTCATGGTGCTCCGCTTACAGCTTGTGCCGCTTCGCTATATGCTCATGCACGGCGTCATTTTGGGAGGTGCGCTCGCGCTTGCATTTTCACTTCCGCTCGTTCCCGTGATTCTCGCGGTAAACATCGTTCTCATTTTTGCTATGACGGCGTTTACGAAAAATGAAAATTTCGGTTTCGGCGGGGCGAGTGCCGCGGCGATGGTTTTCAGCATGGCGCTCGCGTCCCTTGTCATGCGCATCGGAGGGGTTCCGGCAAAAGATACGCTCAGTTTGCTGTGGGGAAGTCCATTCGCGCTCGGTGTGTCCGACCTTGCCTTTCTTGCCGGTCTTGCAATCTTTCTCGCCTCCTATGTCCTTATCAACTTCAGAAATATCGCCGCACTCTTTTACAGCAGGGAGATCGCCTATTCGCTCGGCATACACGTGCGCGTTCACTATACGTTCATGGTCGCGATTATCGCGTTTACTGTGGCGATCGCGATGAAATTGCTCGGCGCGTTTTTAATCGACGCGCTGCTTGTGCTGCCCGTGCTTTCCTCCGCAGCTTTTTTGCGCCGGAAAAAAGGGCAGGGTATCGGTTCTCTCTTTTTGCTGAGCAGCGTTTCGGGCTGCATCTTCGCCGCAGGAGGCTACGTGCTCGCCGTCGTTTTCGATTTGCCGCCGGGAGCCGTGATCGCGATCATTGCGGGAATTGCCTATGCGGTTTTTTCCGTGATATAATAAGAACTACAGACTATGACAAATGAATTGCTGCTTATCATTTCACTTGCCGCTTCGTTCGGCGGCTTGCTCGCGTTTTTTTGCCTTTTCGGAAAAACCGGCTGCAGCGTGTGGATCGCGCTGTGCACGGTTTTGGCAAATATCGAAGTCGCCGTTTTAATAAAAGCGTTCGGCATGGAACAGACGCTCGGCAATACGCTTTTTGCGTCGAGCTTTCTTGCAACCGATTTTTTAAGCGAATTCTACGGCAAAAAAGAAGCCGGCAAAGCGGTAAAAATCGGCATCGCGACATCCTGCGTTTTTATTTTGTTTTCGGCGCTGTGGCCGCACTATGCGCCTGCTTCCGGCGACCGCGCGATGGCGGCCGTCAAAGCGCTTTTTTCCGGAACGCCGCGCATCCTTGCCTCAAGCCTCATCGCGTATGCCGTAAGCGAACTGCTCGACGTACGCCTCTATCACGCGCTGTGGGATTTAACAAAAAAGAAAAGCGGCAGCGGGGTGAAATACTTGTGGCTCCGCAACAACGCGGCGACGCTCGCATCCCAAGCGGTGAATATCGTCCTCTTCAATTTTGGTGCGTTTTTCGGCGTCTACGATATGAAAACGCTCGCGGCGATAACGGCGTCGTGCTATGCGATCTACATTGTGACGAGCATCGCCGATACGCCGTTTTTATACATAGCGCGAAAAATACATGCGATGCGCACATCATGCGGGGCGGCGCGTTGACGATTCGCGCACGATGAGTTCGGTTTCCAAATACATACCGCGCACGGGCATCGCTGCGGCGGGCTTTCACTGCATCGAACTGACGCCTCCTATCGGTTAATTGACTTTTTTACCGCATCGTGTATGATGGCGTAGCAGATGCGGTTGTCGTACGATGCGAAGCTTTCGCAGATGCCGCAAAGGATTTCGCATGGTTGATTTTTCTTCGCCGTATTTGACGGAACAACTCATCGCCTATATCGGAAATAAGCGGAGGCTGCTCCCTCTCGTCTACCGTGCGATAGAAAAGACCGGCGTCCCCTTGGAAGGTGCGAAATTTTTCGACGTTTTTGCGGGAAGCGGGGCGGTATCGCGTCTTGCAAAATCGCTCGGCTGTGAAGTGTTCTCTAACGATTGGGAATACTACTCGTACATATTGAATTCCGCTTATATTAAAATCGATAAAAATGAAATTTCCGAACTCTTCGGCTCGGAAGAAAAACTTTTGCGTATTATCGAAAAAATCAACGATCTGCCCGATCCGTCCGAAGATGAGCGATATATCGCCCGTTACTATGCGCCCAAATCCTTCGATGACGATGCGGCGGATTTTAAAACCGAACGTCTCTTTTATACGAAGCGCAATGCGCTCGCGATCGATAAAATCAGAAATCATATCGAGCATGCGTATCCTGAAAGCGCGTCTCCGTCCGAACAAAAAAAGCGCGAATTGCTTTTGGCGGAACTGCTCTATGAAGCTGCGACTCACACGAATACGTCCGGCGTTTTCAAAGCGTTTCACAAGGGTTTCGGCGGCTATTCGAAAGACGCACTCGATCGCATCACCTCTCCGATACGGCTCCGCTTTCCGGTACTCGCTTTATCTCCGTTTCCGGTTCACGTGTACAAAGAAGACGCGAACGCGCTCGTAAAAAAAATCGGGGGTATAGATATCGCATACGTCGATCCTCCGTATAATCAGCATCAGTACGGAAGCAATTACCATTTGCTCAATACGATCTCGCTGTGGGATCGCATTCCCGTTCCGCTCGATTTGAACGAAAGAGGGGAGCTTGCCGAAAAAGCGGGGATCAGGCACGATTGGAGCAGGACGCGTTCGGATTATTGTTATAAGGAAAAAGCCGAACGTGCATTTGCCGATTTGCTTCCGAATCTCGACGCGAGATATATTTTAATAAGCTACAGTACCGACGGCATCATCCCGTTTGAAGCGATGCGCGAAATGTGTATGACGCGCGGAAAGCTTTCGATCGTGACGGGCGAATACACGACGTACCGAGGCGGTAAGCAGAGTAACGCGCGGCGCAACGCGAATATCGAATTCGTCCTTTGCGTCGACACGACGCAAAAATCCGATGCGGCGTCGATGCGGGCGATAGACGATATCCTTATCAAAAAAAAATTCGCACTCCTTTTCAAGCGGAGATTTTCGAAAAGAAAACTCGCCGCCGCAGCTTCAAGTTTTGACGGGGAGCGCTTTTTGTTTTCGGTTTGCGGAAAAATGGTATCGCTCCGTACGAAGGGCGGCTTCGTTTTATATCCGCCGGAGGACACCGCGCTTTCCGCATCGGCTCTCCGTACGTTGTACGATGTTCTTTTTTCATGCGCGTGTGAAACGAAAGAAGATGAGTTGGCGGAATTGCTGTCGAATATGGACGGGAGCGAAAAAAGCCGCGCTTTTGTTTCGCTCATCCCCGGTACGCTGAAAAAGCTTGCATACCGAAAAAACCGCGCGTCGTTTTATACGTGGCTCGAAAAAATCAAAGGGCTGCGGAAATCTCATCCCGAGCTCTATGCGTGCATCGATAAAAAAATCGCGGACGTCGAAAATCTCGCCTGCCTCCGCTTTGTGACGTAATGCCTCTGCATGCAATTTTGATACCTCCGCAAAAAGCAAAAAAGAAAAAAAACAAAAGCGCTTGACAGCCGGCGGCAAATACGCTAATAATAAATCGTTGCATAATCGTTTCGATAGACAGACGTCGTACAGTAAAATCAAGGAAAGTTTCCAAAAACGAAGTTTTTAGAGACCTCTATCCCTTTTCCAAGGAATATTTTCATTCTAAAATCGAGTATGTCGTTTTTTATAAATCATAACGCAATGGAGAATTATTAATGGCACCAATACGAAAGCGCCGTACTGCGGGCGCATCAGGTGATGTTGAAAAGACGGAAAAAGCGCAGAGCGAATCCGAAGTTCAGCCCGATTCTTATGCCGGCTCGGAATCCGTTTCCGACGGGGGCGAAGAAAACTATGCGCAAGAAACGCCGGCTGATGTCGTTGATGCGGCGCGTCCGGTACGCACCGTCAAAACGAAACGCCGCGCGGTAATCAAAGTCGATAAAGCTGCCTCCCAGGAAGAGGAAGCGAGCGAATCCGATACGGTTCAGGAAGCGGAGACTGAAGAAGCGCACGAATCGTTTGCGGATCGCCGTGCCCGTCCGCGCTGGAACGGAAGCGCAAATCAAGCGTATCGAAAGCCTGCGCGCTACGGTGCGAACCGCACATATTCCAGCCCCGCAGTCGACGCCGCCCTCCAAAATCAGGCATCGATTCCTATGGAGAGCGACGGAGACGAAGAAGCAAAGCCGAAGCTTGTCATAAACGATTTGACCGTCATGGGCATGACGCAGCTTCGAGAGCTTGCGATGAAATACGGCTTTTCGAGCGACGATTTGGCACCGATGAAAAAGCAGGAGCTCATCTTCGTCATCTTAAAAGCGCACACCGAACACGGCGGCACGATATTTGCGTCCGGCGCGCTCGAAATCCTGCCCGACGGCTACGGCTTTTTGCGTTCTCCGCAAAACAGCTATCTTCCCGGTCCCGACGATATCTATATTTCGCCGAGCCAAATCAGGCTTTTCAATTTAAAGACGGGCGACACCGTGTACGGGCAGACGCGTTCTCCGAAAGAGGGCGAGCGTTTTTTTGCGCTGCTCCGCATAGAATCGGTGAACTTCGACGAACCGCGCGTCGCGCAGACGAGGATCCCGTTTGAAAATCTGACGCCGCTCTATCCGAACAATAAACTGCATCTCGAAACGGTTTCGACCGAAGTTTCGACGCGCATCCTCGATCTTTTCAATCCGATCGGTAAGGGGCAGCGCCTCCTGATCGTCGCGCCGCCGAAAGCCGGTAAAACGATCCTCATGCAAAAGATCGCAAATGCGATTACGAAAAATCATCCCGAAGTTTACCTCATCGTTTTGCTTATCGACGAACGTCCCGAAGAAGTGACTGAAATGGAGCGATCGATTCAAGCGGAAGTCATCTCATCGACTTTCGACGAACAGGCGACGCGCCATGTGCAGGTTGCGGAGATGGTACTCGAAAAAGCGAAGCGACTCGTTGAGCACAAGCGCGACGTCGTCATCTTCCTCGATTCGATTACGCGTCTTGCGCGTGCATACAACCAAACGGTACCGACGTCCGGTAAAGTGCTTTCCGGCGGCGTCGACTCGAACGCCCTTCACAAGCCCAAGCGCTTTTTCGGCGCGGCGCGCAACGTGGAAGAGGGCGGCAGTTTGACGATCATTTCGACTGCACTCATCGAAACGGGAAGCCGCATGGATGAAGTTATCTTTGAAGAATTCAAAGGCACCGGCAACAGCGAAATCGACCTTGACAGAAAGCTTGCCGAACGCAGACTTTTCCCGGCGATCAACATCAAAAAATCGGGGACGCGCAAAGAAGAACTGCTTTTGTCCGAAAACGAACTGCAAAAGATGTGGGTGCTGCGCAAAGTGCTCAATCCTATGGAAGACGCGGACATTCTCGAACTTTTGCTCGACCGCATGAGAAAGACGAAGACGAACGAAGCGTTCCTCGCGTCCATGAACACCGGTACGGCTGCCGTTTCGGATAATTGACAAGCGCGTATTTTTTTACTATATTGGTAGAACATCGTCGTTTTGTGGCTGCGCTCAGCGCGTAAACTCGTGCCGTGCAGCCGGGCAAAATGAAAGGAGCAATTATGAAAAAAGGAATTCATCCCGAATACAAATTGACAAAGATCACTTGCGCGTGCGGAAACGTCATCGAAACGCGATCGACGGCTCAAAACATCCGTGTGGAAATCTGTTCGGCGTGCCATCCGTTTTATACGGGTAAGCAAAAGCTCGTCGATACCGCAGGTCGCATCGACCGCTTCAACAAGCGCTACGGCATCAAGTCCGAAGAATCGGCAAATTGACCGCCGTATAAAAACTCCGCTCCTTAGGGGGCGGTTTTTTTTTATGCTTCAATTCCTGCGGATTTCCCACGCGCGGTGCGGCTTTAGCGTTTTACAAATTCCGCAGGTGTCAGAACGCGCGGTTTTTTCAAACCGGATTCTAAAAAATCCTTATCGCCCGTAAGAATGACATCGGCTTTCGCGTAAATTGCCGCCCGTAAGATCGGACGGTCTTTTTTATCTCGGATTTGCGATTCCGATTTATTTTCTTTTGCCGGTATCGGAATCAATTCCAAAGTCGGAAGTGCCGCGGAAAGAAATTTATTCAGAGATGAAAGATGATTCGGAAATTTTTTGTTAAATATCCGCTTCATCTCATCGATATTCTGTTCGCAGATTAAACCGCGATTGGGATAGGATGCCGCTTTTATATAGGCTTGAAACGGAACGCCGTCAGCATTAAGGGCGGCGGAAATCAGGATATTGGTATCTATCAGAACTCGCATGCGATTATTTGACCGCTTTCCTCAATTCTTTTACAAGCGCCGTGATATCGTCATCGGAATATAAACCTGCACGTTCGGCTTCTCCTTCCATTTCCTTTTGCAGTACTTGCATCGCATAAACCGCCGAGTTGATAAGGCGGACGGTATTTCCTTCTACGATAAAAGTAACACGGTCGCCGCTCGCCACTCCGAGAATTTCACGAATATCTTTCGGGATTGTAATCTGTCCCTTTGCCATGACTTTGGCATTATCTGTAAACATATTTACCGACATAAATACACCGTCATTTGTGAAGTATGAAAAGTAGGGAAAACCCTACTGCTCAGTATACATGCGGATAAAAAAAAATCAAGTCGGAAACGAAAAAGGTAAAAGACTTCAATTCCTGCGGATTTCCCACGCGCGGTGCGGCTTTTTTTGCAAAAAGTCTTCGGGGATCGTCGAAGCGGTGATGTCGCGCACCGTGATTGCGTTTTCATTCGCCGGCGTTTCGATAAGGCTTTCGTCGAAGCGTAAGCGTTTGGCGTTCGTCGAAAAATAGAGTACGCCGCCTTTTGCAAGCAGGGCGATGCAGCCGTTTACGAAGCGCGGCCAATCTTTTACGAGATCGAGTACGGTATCCGTCATCTTCGAATTGCTGAATGTCGGCGGATCGAGAATAATGATATCGTATCGTTCGCCGGATGCTTTTTTTTGAAAGATGAATTCGGCGGCGTCCGCGCGGATAAAGCGGTATTTTTTTTCGTCGGAAAAACCGTTTAAGCGCATATTTTCTTTTGCGCGCTCGAGATAGGTGTTCGACAAATCGACCGAATCGACGAGGCGCGCGTTTCCTTCGGCGGCGTAGACGGAAAAAGAGCCCGTATAGCAAAAGAGATTCAATACCGATTTTCCGCTCGCGTTTTCTCGGACTCGGGCACGGAGGGGACGGTGATCGAAAAAAAGTCCGCTGTCGATGCGGGAACTTATAGAAACGCGGAAAAGAGATGCGCATTCCTGTATGAGCCCTTCGATGTGCCCTGCGCTTTGTATGTCGTTTACGTCTTCCGCATATTGGCTTCCGCCCTTATCGCGTTTTCTCGTTTTGACGACGATGCGATTTTCCGCCGTACCGACGACGGCGCTTGCCGCCTGTGCGATTTTGGAAAGCCACGCCCTCTCTTCGGCTTCCGCTTTTTCGTACGGGCGTTCGTACAGACAGATGACGAGGGCGCTCCTCGAAGCGATTTCCGCCTGCATCCCGGCATCGTTTTCAGAAAGGCGTGCGAATTCGTCTGCGGTAAAACGGGCGGCGCTTTTTTTGTCTCCGATTTCGTCCGGCAAAAATTCGTAGAGATCGACCGAAACCGGGATTTCCGGTATATCGCGGTCGTACACGCGATAGCAAGTGACACCGTTTTTGCGCGCCCATTTTCGAAGGTGCCTCAAGCGTTTTACGAGTCGGTTTGAAAACAGTTGGGCTTGATAATCGTCTTTGCATTCCGTCGGCATAAGCGCAATACTATACATAACGAAGGAAAAAGTATATAGTAAAAAGATATGGATTTTACCGAATTTAATTTGCACGAAGACCTGCTCAAAGGCATCGAAGCGGCAGGCTATGTGACGTGCACGCCGGTTCAGGAAGCGGTACTCAAAACGGCGCTCGACGGATCCGATTTATATGTTCAGTCTCAAACGGGAACGGGAAAAACGGCGGCGTACCTCGTTTCCATTTTACAGGAACTCCTTGCCTCTCCGGACAATGCGGGCAAAAAAGTGCTCATCCTGCTTCCGACACGCGAGCTTGCGGTGCAGGTTGAAGAAGAAGCGAAAAAATTGACGAGCGGAACGCAGCTGAAAGCGTTCAGTTTTTACGGCGGCGTCGGCTATGAGCGGCAGATCGCTTCCCTTAAAAAAGGAGTGGACATCATTGTCGGTACTCCCGGCCGCATGATCGATCTTCAGCAAAGCCGCCAGCTCGACTTGTCGAACGTCGGTTTTCTCGTTGTCGATGAAGCCGACCGTATGTTCGATATGGGTTTTTACCCCGACTTGCGCACGCTGCTCAAAGTGCTGCCGAAAGCGGAAGACCGCCAAACGATGCTTTTTTCCGCGACGCTCAATTCATACGTAAAAAATCTCGCATGGGAATACACACGGGATGCGAAAGAGATTACGATCGAATCGGATACTATCACCGTCGAACAAATCGATCAGGAATTGCTGCACGTTTCGAGCGACGAAAAGATGAAACTGCTCGTCGGCATCCTTTCAAAAGAAAAACCCGAAAGCGTGCTCGTCTTTTGCAATACGAAACGTTCGTGCGAAGTCGTTTCAAAGCGGCTCGTCAAAAACGGTTTTAAAAGCGAATTCATCATCGGCGATTTGCCGCAGGCGAAACGGCTGCAAGTGCTCAACCGATTTAAAGACGGAAGCGTTTCGATCCTCGTTGCAACCGACGTCGCCGCGCGCGGTATCGACGTGCACGATTTGGCGATGGTCGTCAATTACGATTTGCCGAACGAATCGGAAAACTACGTGCATCGCATCGGACGTACCGCCCGCGCAGGCAAGACGGGCAAAGCGTACACGTTTTGCAGCGAACAGGATGTATACAATCTTCCGGCGATCGAACGTTATATAGAAATGCAAATTCCTTCGCGCGTCGCCGATGCATCGATGCTCGGAGGAGACGCGAGCGAAGGCGTGTATATCAGAACTGAAAATTGGCGCGAAGATTACGAAGGCGGCCGAACTTCTTCGCGGAGAGGCGGAACAGGAGGCGGAAAGTTTTCCGGAAGACGCGATTCGAAAAAAAGCGATGCGCGAAGCGGAAGCCGCGGCAGACGAAAGACGGGAAGCGCATCCGAGAAACCGGCGTTTCGAAAAGAGCGCTTTACCGAAGACGACACGGAAAAGCTTCAGAGTATGTCTTTCGAAGAGCGCATGAAGCTCTATAAAGAAAAATACGCAAAGTCCGCTTCGGCGCTCACGGACGGCAAAGGCGGCTCTTCTTCCAAATCGAAGGGCGCAAAGCCGTTTTCGAAAAAAGACCGCGCAAAAACCGGCCGCAAAAACGACTCGGCGAAAGGGCAGGGTGCTTCCCGCTCTTCTTTCGAGAGGGGAAGACAAAACGTACAAAAACCGTCGGCTGCGAAAAAGAGGAGCGGTGTGCAGCGCTACGACGAAAGCAAAAAAGGTTTGCAGTCGCAGAGCTTGTGGCATAAAATCAAATCGCTGTTCGGGAAAAAATAACGCGCGATCGTGTGCGCCGAAGTCCGTGCACACGGAGAGCGCCGCGTGTTTTTATTAATTAATATTTTTTAAATTCGCCGTTCAATTTATTTATATTATCAAGGGAGCTGTGAGTGATAACCGTATCCGATGTCAGTGTCAAATTCGGCGACAAGCCGCTGTTTAAAGACGTCAATGTGAAATTTACGCCGGGCAACTGCTACGGCATTATCGGCGCGAACGGAGCCGGAAAATCGACTTTTTTGAAAGTGCTTTCGGGAGAACTCGAACACGATACCGGCACCATAGCTATGGCGCAGGGAAAGCGCATGGCAGTTTTGCAGCAAAACCACTTTGCGTTCGACGATTATTCCGTCAAAGAAACGGTGATGATGGGTTATCCGAAACTCTACGAATGCACGAAGGCGCGGGACGAAATCTACGCGAAAGCGGATTTTTCCGAAGAAGACGGCATCAAAGCGTCGGAACTCGAAGCGGAGTTCGGCGAACTCGGCGGCTACGAAGCGGAAAATCAAATCGAACAGATGCTTTCCGGCCTCGGTCTCGAAGAAGAATATCACGACAAAGCGATGAGCGATTTGGACGAAAGTCAAAAAGTGCGCGTCCTCCTCGCGCAGGCGATTTTCGGAAATCCCGACATACTGCTGCTCGATGAGCCGACGAACGGTCTCGATATCGAATCGATTACGTGGCTCGAAAATTTTTTGCTCGATTTTGAAAACATCGTCATCGTCGTCAGCCACGACCGCCACTTTCTCAATACGGTGTGTACGGTCGTCTGCGATATCGATTACGGAAAGATCACGCAGTTTTCCGGCAATTACGATTTTTGGTATCAGATGAGCCAAATGCTGCAAAAGCAGGCGAAAGATCAAGCGAGACGGCGCGAAGACAAGATGGCGGACTTGAGAGAATTTATTCAGCGCTTTGCGTCGAACGCGGCGAAAAGCCGGCAAGCGACGAGCCGCAAAAAAGTGCTCGATAAACTTGCCCTCGAAGAGCTTCCCGTCACGAGCAGAAAATTTCCGTACATTCACTTTGCCCAAGAGCGAGCCATCGGAAACAACACGCTCGAAGTGAAAAAGCTCAATTACGCTCAGGACGCTGTCGAGCTTTTGAAAGATTTTTCGCTCATCGTAAACCGCACCGATAAAGTCGCCTTCGTCGGCATCGAACACAATTCCATTTCGGCGTTTTTCGACATCATCGCAGGAGAAAAGAAGGCGGATTCGGGCGAAGTGTTTTGGGGGCAGACGACGAGTTATTCCTACTTGCCGCGCGATACGAACAAGTATTTTGAAAACGATTTGACGATTACCGAATGGCTTAAACAGTATTCTAAAGAACAGGACGACGCTTACGTGCGCGGATTTTTAGGCAGAATGCTTTTCAGCGGCGACGAATCGCTGAAGCCGGTCAAAGTGCTTTCCGGCGGTGAAAAAGTGAGGTGCATGCTTTCGAAGATGATGCTGCAAAATGCGAACGTGCTCATATTCGACGATCCGACAAACCATTTGGATTTGGAAGCGATCGAAAGTCTCAACAACGCGCTTGAAGATTTTCCGGGCGTCGTGCTGTTCAACAGCCACGATCACGAATTCATTTCGTCGATCGCAAACCGCATCGTCGAAATCACGCCGAACGGTGTCATCGACCGCATGATGAACTTCGACGACTATATCGCAGACGATACGGTGACGGAGCTTCGAAAAAAATATTACGAAGGCACCGGCAAAAAAATCAAATACCGCGTGTGAGCGGGGACTCGGCATTTCAAACGACGGCGCATATTTGTGTTCTTCGAATTTTCAAGATGCGAACATCGAACTCTACCGCATAACGCCGCCGTCCGCACTCTCGCCGGGTCGCGCGAGCGTACACACCGCGCTGCCGTCGGTTCGTTCCCGCGCATTGTACACGCTGCACCGCCTGAGATTTCAGCTTTTGAGCTTTTTCAGCATGTCGGCAAAATAATCGTGTGCTTTATCTTCACTCACCGGCTCCGTTTTTTTTACTTCATGGTATTCGACGAGATTTTCCGGTATCTCTTCAAGAAAACGCGACGGCGTGCATTCGACCGTCGCCTGCATGCGCCTCCGCTTTTGGCACGACGTAATCAATAATTTGTCCCGTGCGCGCGTGATCGCGACGTAAAAAAGACGTCTCTCTTCTTCGACGTCTCCGTCCGTTTCTTCGACGGAACGCGCGTGCGGCATAAGCCCTTCTTCCGCACCGGCGATAAACACGACGGGAAATTCGAGCCCCTTCGACGCGTGGATCGTCATCAAATTGACTTTACCTTTGCCGTCGTCGTCTTCGATGTCGTCGCGGCTCAAAAGCGTAATGCGGTTCAAATAATTGAACAGACTCGGATCGAAATTGTCGGGATTGTTTTCCCACGTTTCGATCGACATGAGCAGCGTTTCGATATTCTGCAATTTAAAGCGCACCGCTTTTTCGTTTTTTTGAAATTCGCCGATGATATAGTCGCGGTACTGCACGTCGTCGATGAGTTCGCGCACTTTGTTTGCAAGTCCCCGTCCGCCGAAAAGCTTTGCCCTTGCGCTTTCGATCGTATCGATGAATTCTCCGAGCGATTTTTTTGCCGAATCGGAAAGCGCGCCTGCGGGATCTTTTTGCAGATAGCGGATCGCATCCCACAGCGTGCTCGCATTTTGCTTTGCCGTTTCGTTTATCGCCGAAATCGTACTCCGCCCGATACCTCTTCTCGGCGTATTGATGATCCGAAGCAGATTGATGTCGTCGCTTTGATTTGCCGCGACGCGCAGATAGCTTACGATATCTTTTATTTCGAGCCGTTCGAAAAAACTCGTACCGCCGCTCATCGTATAGGGAATGTTCGCTTGGAGCAGGGCTTCTTCGATCGCGCGGCTCTGCGAGTTTGCGCGCATGAGTATGCCGAAATCGTCGTATGTGCGCCTCTCTTCCATCGCGATGCCTTGAATGCTTTCGGCGATAAAATCCGCTTCGGCGCTTTCGTTTTCCGGCATAAAGAGTTCGATAGGCTTTCCCGAACCGTTGCCGCTCCAGAGTTTTTTATCTTTGCGGTTCGTGTTGTGCGATATGACGCCGTTCGCCGCGCTTAAAATCGTTTCGGTTGAACGGTAGTTTTGCTCGAGGCGGATTTCCTTGACACTCGGAAAATCCTTTTCGAACTGCACGATGTTTTGATAATCGGCACCCCTCCAGCTGTAGATCGACTGATCGTCGTCTCCGACGACCGCGATGTTTTTATCGGCAAGGAGACGCATGAGCTCGTACTGCTGATGACTCGTGTCCTGAAATTCGTCGACCATGATGTACGTGTAGCGAGAACGGTATTTTGCGAGCACGTCGGGGTGTTCATGAAACAGGCGGATCGGCAGCATGATGAGATCGTCGAAGTCGACCGCATTGTACAGCTTCAATCCCTGCTCGTACGATTCGTAGAGCGCTCGGTACATATCGTTTGCCGTCTCCCAATTTTTGCGCCCGGTTTTTATGTTTGAAAAAAGATTTGCGATTTTGTATAAGTCGAGCGCATCGGATGTGAACTGCAGTTCCCGCGCACTCTCTTTGATGAGAGAGGCTTTGTCGGTTTCATCGTAAATCGAAAAATTTTCCCGCCAGCCCAGTTTGGCGATGTCCTGCCTGAGAATGCGCACGCCGAATGCGTGAAACGTGGACACCGTGAGGTTTTGCAGCTTTTTGCCCGTCAGCGATTTGACACGCTCTTCCATTTCGCGCGCAGCTTTATTCGTAAAGGTCAGCGCAAGGATCGCGCTTTGCGGAATACCCTCGTCGAGCATGTGCGCAATGCGATACGTGATGACTCTCGTTTTGCCGCTTCCCGCTCCGGCGATGATCAAAATAGGACCTGTTATCGTCGTAACGGCGCGCAGCTGTTCGGGGTTGAGTTCCGTTTTCAATGCATGTATGTCGAGCTCGGGCATGGCGCACAGTGTAGCACTCGGAGCGCTCTTTATGCAAGTAATTTTTTATATGTTTTTTTTAAGGGGGAAAGCCTTCCCCTCGCGCGCACTTCGTTGCGCGCTACCCCTTCCTGCGGGGGATACCCCGCAACACCCCGTTTCGTTCATTGTGTACAGTGCGGGCGTATCATTCACATTTTCGCCGCGTTGTGGTATACTGAAAGCCTATGAATCGGGCAGTCAGCGCGTTTTTGGCAAAACATAATTTTATCCGTCACGTCGATATCGACTCGGCAATCGATGCGCTTTTGTACGATATGAATTCCGGTCTCCGCGGGCAAAAAATTTATCAGGATATGATACGCACGTACAGCAATCCGCCGGAAAATCCCGCTTCGGATAAGAGCGTCATCGTCATCGATGCGGGGGGAACGAATTTCCGCTCATGTCTCGTGTCGTTCAACGAGCAGGGAAAAGCGTCGATCGATTTTCTCGAAAAGACGAAGATGCCCGGAGTTGCGAAGACGCTTTCACGTGCGGATTTTTTCGATGAAATCGCGTCGAACATCGAACACTTAAAAGACAAAGCCGAATCGATCGGTTTTTGTTTTTCGTATCCGATGGAGATCACCGACGGCGGAGACGGTATCCTCATCAGGTTTACGAAAGAAGTGAACGCGCCCGAAGTTGTCGGGTGCCGTATCGGCGAAACGCTCAAAAAAACGCTTGAAGCGCGCGGATGGAAAAAGCTGCGGCGCGTCACGCTCTTAAACGATACGGTGGCGGCCTTGTTTGCCGGAGCTGCGACGCCGGATGCGGGAAAAAAATATTCGTCGTACATAGGTCTTATACTCGGCACGGGATTGAATGCCGCGTATATTCAGCCGGAGATACAGGGCGTAAAAGATTTTGCCAAGCAGATCGTCGTGTGCGAATCGGGAAAATTCGGCGCTATAGTCTGCTCCGATTTCGATGACGCGCTCGACGCGAAAACGCTGAGTCCCGGAAAATACCGCACGGAAAAACAGTGTTCGGGCGGCTATCTCGGAGACGTCGCATTTGAAGCGCTGAAAGCTGCGGCGGAAGAAGGGCTTTTCGGCAAAGCGTGTGCCAAGCGAATCCTCGCATTGCCTGCTCTGTCGCTCGTCGAAGCCGACGCGTTTTTGCACGCGCCGTACAACACGAACGCTTCCCTCGGTGCCCTTGCCGCCGAAAGCGCTTCCGACGAAGATTACGACCGCATATTTCAGATTATCGATGCGGTTGCGGAACGCTCCGCCCGCTATGCCGCAGCTATCCTTGCAGCCTGCGTTATTCAAAGCGGCGAGGGGAAAAACGCTTCGCGCCCCGTGTGCATACTTTGCAACGGCAGCACGTATTTTAAAACGCACATGCTTTCCGCGCGCGTGCACGGCTATCTCGAAGAAGCGCTCACAAAAGAACGCGGTCTTTATTGGGAAATCATTTCGCGGGAAAACGATATAACGCTCGGAGCGGCGATCGCGGGGCTTATCGAAAGTTAAACAAAATAACGCTCAATATCGGCCGGATTAGCGCCGATGTAGGAAGTAGGTAAAATGTCGAGTTTGGAAAGTATCAATCCATAACGCTGTGTTTTCGGCGAGAACTTCGTTCGCTGCGCTCACTACCGAGTTTGCGTCGCAAACTCGCAGTGTATATGCCGCGGTTGAGCTTTTTTGGGCAGGCTTCCGTAAGCTTAACGCTCAAAGCGGCACGCAGCCGGAACCTCGCCGAAAGCATAATTTTATCCGTTTTCCAAACTCGCCATTCCGGCGATGCGTGAAACGGTTGGAAAATTTCGAGTTTTAGAAAACTCGAAATTGAACCAAATATATAAACGGGTGGGTTACGATGGCAAAAGGAAAAAACCTGGGCAAATCGATTGTCCTTCTTTTTCTGATTATAATTCTCTGTCTCGGCGGCTTGTTGTGGTTCGATTATTTGGGAATCATTCACGCAAAGACGCTGTTTACGCCGCTGTACCGTATCCTCGGCAGAGAAGTTCAGACGTCGATGACCGCCGTTCGCCCGCTCAACAACGATATCGATCAGGATCGCATAGACAAACAGCGCGAAGCGCTCAGGCTTTATAAGGAAGAACTCGATCAAAAAGAGAGCGAATTGACCGCGTCGGGACAACAAAACGAGCGGATTGCGGCCGAACTTGCCGAACGCGAAAAAACACTCGAAGAACGCGAAAAAACATTTAACAATTTGCAAAAAAAGTACGATGATAAAGAAGTAAACATAGAACAGATCGCAACGCGTCTGTACAATATGCCGCCCGCCGCGGCCGTTCAAGAACTTGTGGCGATGGACGATCAGCTCGTGATCGACGTTTTGCGCAAAGAAGAAGAAATGGCGACGACGAAAAAGCAGTATTCGATGACATCGTACTGGCTTTCGCTCATGCCGGCGGAGCGGGCTGCGGCAGTCCAACGGAAGATGGTGAGTAAGCCGAAAGCGCTTGACTGAACTTCTCTGCGGTCATTCTTTGTTTGCACAAATGGAGGATGGCGATGCAGGGAATTCCCGTTGCAAAAGTAAACGCGGTTCCGAAAGTAAACGCAATCGATAAAATCGACTCTCTCTCATCCCCGCTTTCAAAAAAAATTCTTTTATCGAGTACGAAAAACGAAGAGCATTCGTTTGCAAAGCTCCTCGCGCGCGCGCAGGGCAAAAAAATCGACGCTCAAGTCTCCGATGCGTTTTCAAGCTCGAATGGGTTTCACGAAAGTAAGCGCGCTTCTGCGGATCTTAGACGGAAAGACGCATCGAAGGCGAAAGCTGTGCGGAATGACGACGTCGATACGAAAAAAGAAAGCAAAACCGCCGCTGCAAAAGATACCGCAAAAAAAGAGCCAGTTGACAGTACGTCTTCGGATTTCAACGAAAAAAAATCTTTTGAGTACACGCAGGATGAAAGCCGCGGACGGATGGCCGATACCGCCGATGAAGCTCTTGAAAAAACGGAAGTCCTCGATGCGGGGGACGCCGCGCGTACCGCGCTGCTTGAAGATTTCGCATATCTCGTCGACGGAACGCTCGATTCCGAAAGCGCGGGCAAGGGAATCGATACAAAAACCGAAAGCGATACGGACGATTTTTTTGCCGAAAGCGTATCCGTTTCCGAAGAAGCCGTCCCGTTTCAAATAGGAAGCGCCATTGTGCATACGGCCGATTTGTCGGACGGTGAAACTGAAGGAGACGAATTTTCGGATAACGGATTTTCGGACGAAAAAGCGTTTTCATTTGAAATACGCGATGAAAAAGCTATTTCAAAGCGAGAGCGCGCATTCGATGCGGACGGCAAAATCCTCGTCACCGATCTTCGAACGGAAACGGCGGAAATCCTTTCCGAAGTAAAACCCGAAACGGAAAAATCGATAAAAATCGATACTCAAGTCGGCGATACGCCCGAACTGACGATGTTCGTTTCGGACGGTACTCTGCAAAATGTCGCCCCTGCAAACGGTCAAAGCGCACAGACCGCAAGTTCGAACTTTCAAGCGATGCTCGCGAATCAAATACGGCAAAACGCATCCGAATTTGTAAAAGCGGGTTCGATCGTTTTACGCGACAACAACGCGGGAACGATCAACCTCGTGCTGCGCCCGGAATCGCTCGGAAATGTAAAGATCAGCTTGCAGCTTTCCGATAAGGTAGTGAGCGGACAAATCACGGTGCATTCCGAAGAAGCGTACAACGCGTTTAAGGAAAGCGCCAACGCGCTCAAGAACGCGTTCGCGCAAAGCGGTTTTGAAGCGGGCGGTTTTACCGTAGCCTATTCGTCGGCCGGAACGGGCGGAAGTTTTTCAGGAAGCGGGGCGGGCGGCGGCTTTGCCGATGCTCAGCACGCGGGGCGATATGAAAGCGCTTTCGTGTCGGAAGTAAGCGCCGCTTCGGGCGGAAGCTATATCGGAAGCGAACACGCGGTAAACGTCGTTGTGTAAATTATTAATTGTTTTGAAATTATTAATTATTAATCAGCGGGATAGAGGTAGATGATGGACGGAATCAACACCACCATGAGTGCAGCCGACAGAGCGGCGGTCGATTTTGCCGTAAGCGGCTACAACAAAGAACTTGGCGTAAAAGGACGTACGGTCAATCATTCGTTGGGCAAGGATGACTTTTTAAAACTTTTGATAGCGCAGCTGTCGAATCAGGATCCGACAAGTCCGATCGAAAACACCGAGTTTATCGCTCAGATGGCACAGTTTTCATCGCTTGAACAGATGACGAACATGAGCGCAGAGTTTACAAAGCTCGCGGGCGTGTTCAGAGTTTCCGAAGCGTCTTCGATGCTCGGAAAGACGGTTGAGCTCAACGTCGGAGATACCACTACGACGGGTGTCGTGCAGGCTGCAACGCGCGAAGAAAAGCCGCGCGTCATGGTAGGCGGCAGATACTACACGATGGATCAGATCAGCGCGATTTACGGAAATTAAACGGGGGCAGCTCTATGATGAGATCACTGTATTCGGGCGTTTCGGGATTACAAAATCACCAGACACGCATGGACGTCATCGGCAATAACATCGCGAACGTAAATACTTTCGGTTTTAAACGTGCCCGCGTCAATTTTCAAGATATGATTTCCCAGCAGCTTTCGGGACCGGCTCGTCCGAACGACGAACTCGGCGGCGTCAATCCGAAAGAAGTAGGACTCGGCATGATGATCGCATCCGTCGACAATATCTTTACGCAGGGCAATTTACAGACGACCGGAGTGACGACCGACATCGCGATCGAAGGCAACGGCTTTTTTATCTTAAAGGACGGCGAGCAGTCTTATTATACGCGGAACGGAGATTTTTCGCTCGACCGCGACGGCACCTTTGTCAATCCTGCAAACGGTATGCGCGTGCAGGGCTGGATGGCGCAGGAAGTGAACGGTATCGAAATCGTTTCGACGGCCGCCACTCCGACGGATATCGTTATCCCCGTCGGATCGAAGGATCCGGCGCGTGCGACGCAAAACGTTTTGTTCCGCTGCAACCTCGATAAAAATACGCCGCTCATTCCCGAACAGGCGAACGCGGAAGACATCATCCGCGGCACGTGGGGAACGGAACAGGAAATCTACGACAGCTTCGGCAACAAGCACCTTTTGTCGGTATCGTTTGCGAGGGTTCCCGGCGCGGTCAATCAATGGCAGGCGACGGTAAACGTCGATGCCGACAACGCGGACTTTACGCAGACGAGAGTCGGACTCAATACGACCGACGGCATGGGAAATACGTTTATCGTATCTTTCGACAATATGGGGCGCCTGCTTTCCGTCGAAGATTCTGCCGGCGTCGCATCGAACGAAAACGGGCAGATTTTGCTGCAGACGTCGTTTACCGTTCCCGAATCGAATCCCGACGCGGACGGCAATCCGTATAGGCAAACGCTCAACATCAACATCGGTACGATCGGCAGCATGACCGACACGATCACGCAGGATGCATCCCGCTCGACGACAAAAGCGTTTTCGCAGGACGGCTATGCGCTCGGTTACCTCGACAATTTCAAAATCGATTCGAGCGGCGTCATAACGGGTGTCTATTCGAACGGCAGCGTGCGCACGCTCGGACAGATCGCAATGGCTTCTTTTACGAACGACCGCGGTCTCGAAAAGGCGGGCGACAATACGTACACCGAATCGAACAATTCGGGGCAGGCGATGATCGGCGAAAGCGGAGTGGCGGGAAAGGGTAAACTGCTTTCCGGAGCACTCGAAATGTCGAACGTCGATTTGGCCGAACAGCTCACCGATATGATCGTTACGCAGCGCGGTTTCGAATCGAATGCAAAGACGATTCAAACGACCGACTCGATGCTTGAAACGATTTTATCGCTCAAGCGCTGATGATTGACGGGCGGAGTTCCCGCCGGTAAAAAAAGGCACGGCCGAAACGACTGTGCCTTTTTTGCATACCGGTTTTATTCGTGCGGAAGGTTTGCTGTTCCGATGCCTTGCGTCGTATAACAAAGGGTAGTAAAGCCGACCGCAACTGCCGTATAAGAACAAACACGGGGCTGTCTAATGTGAAATCAAGTAAATGCGGGTGATTTACAAAATACGCTATTCGGGCTAGTATACGGATTAACGCGTATGATACGAAACACAATTACCGGTTCGATAAAAAAATCGACCATTACAGCGATTGCGCTGCTCGCATTTTTTGCGCTCACGTTCGGAGGCACGCTCGGTTGGGCGTTGTCCGAAACGATCAATATCAAAAATACCGAATACATCACCGAATTCGAAACGGCGTTGCCGACAAAACTGCTCGACATAAACGGGGAACTCATCACGGAACTCTCGTCCGACGAAAAGCGCGAAATCATCAGCTTCGAACGCTTACCTCGTCTGATGATAAATACACTGCTCACGCGTGAAGACCGCGTCTTTTACAAGCACCGCGGCTATTCCGCAAAGGCGATCGTGCGCGCAGTGATCGGACAGGCGCTGCATCTCCCACTCGGCGGCGGTTCGACGTTGACGCAGCAGATTGCGGGAACGCTCTACTGCGACCGCTCCGATAGGAGCGTAAAGCGAAAAATCAAAGAGCTGTGGTGGGCGATGCAGATGGAGCGGCGGCTTTCGAAAAACGAAATCCTCGAAACCTATCTAAACCGCATTTACTTCGGCGGCGGTACCTACGGCGTCAACGCGGCCTCAAAATATTATTTCGGACACGATGCGACCGAAATTACTCCTGCCGAAGCGGCGATCCTCGTCATCCAGCTGTCGAATCCCGCGTACTACAATCCTTTCGATCATCCGAACAGGGCGATGGACAGGCAGCGCGACGTGCTGCTTTCGATGGTAAACAGGGGCTATATCACAAAGGCGGACGCCGACGAATCCTTCGATGCGTACTGGGCAGACTTCGACT
Organism: Treponema socranskii subsp. socranskii VPI DR56BR1116 = ATCC 35536; assembly: GCF_000468115.1. GTDB lineage: Bacteria > Spirochaetota > Spirochaetia > Treponematales > Treponemataceae > Treponema_D > Treponema_D socranskii. The sequence goes on along the minus strand of NZ_AVQI01000016.1, from coordinate 80,869 downwards.
ACACGAGGACGAGCGCATCGGCATATTTTACGCGCGACGATAAAGCGCCGTGGTTCAGCGAATACGTGCGGCGCGAGCTCGCCAATATGGTTTACGGTTCGGAAGACATCTACACGAGCGGCTTTACCGTCAATACGACGCTTGACCTGTCACATCAGGCGGCGGCGCAGGCAGTTATGGATAAATACATTTCGCAGGCGAATCGAATGTGGAGGCGGGAACAGGGAAACCGCGCCGTAACGACGTTCAGCCCCTACGTTCCGCTTTCCGAACTTATCGCGCTCACCTTCGGTCTGCCTGGCATAAAGCTTTCGGCCGAACGTGCGCAAAAAACCGCAAACGGCGCCTTTGTCGACGAAATCAATCCCGTGCTCGATACATGCTCCCTCATGTTCGGTCTTGAAGATTTGAAGATGCAGATCGTCAATAACGCGACGAAAATTTCGCAAGCGGAAAGCGAGCGGACGACGATCGAAGGAACGATGATCGCGATCGAAAACGATACGGGCTATATCACAGCTCTCGTCGGCGGCAGCCAGTACGGACAAAGCAATCAATTTATCCGCGCCGTGCAATCGCGCTTTCAGCCGGGTTCCACATTTAAACCGCTCTACTACTCTGCGGCGATCGATTCGAAAAAATTTACTGCCGCGACGGTTATCTCCGATACGCCGACCGTCTTTCACAAATCCGACGGCACGCCCTATATTCCGCAGAATTTCAAAGGCGTATACCGAGGCAATGTCCAGCTGTGGTACGCGCTTGCCCATTCGATGAACGTACCGTCCATAAAAGTGCTCGATGCCGTCGGCTTTGACGCCGCAATCGACAGGGCGGCAAAACTGCTCGGCATCCCGCAAAGCGAATACCGCGAGCGCAGCTTTATTCCTGTTTACCCCTTCGGACTCGGCGTTTGCGACGTGCGACCGATCGAAATGGCGCGGGCATTTGCTATCTTTGCAAACGGCGGAAAAGAAGTCATACCGATGGCGATCCGCACGGTCGAAGACAGAAACGGAAATATCATCTTTAATCCCGAACGCGATATCCTTTTGGCGCAGCAGCAAAAAGGTGCCTCCGCGCAAATCATTTCGCCGCAAACGGCATACGTTATGACACAGCTTTTGACGAACACCGTAAAGAGCGGAACGCTCGCAGGTCAGGGAGCAAAGCTTTCATATAAAACGGAAAGCGGAAAGTCGTATGCGATTCCGCTCGCGGGCAAAACGGGAACGACGCAAAACTGGGCGGACGCGTGGACGATCGCGTTCAGTCCGTACTATACGTCGGCTTTTTGGTTCGGCTTCGACAAGCGCGGCAATTCGCTCGGACTCAACATAACGGGAGCCACGCTTGCGGGCCCCGCGATGGGCGACTTTATGGGCGCGATTCATAAAGATCTTCCGTCGAAAGATTTCGCCGCGCCCGCATCCGGCGTTATCCGCGCGACGGTATGCACCGAAAGCGGACTGCTGCCGACGCCCGAATGCGGCAACCACATAACGACGCAATGGTTTCTTTCGGGAACCGAACCGACCGAATTCTGTACGATCCATTCGGATAAAAATGCGACCGCTGTATTTATCGATCGGCTGCAAAAGGAAATGTACAAATCGGGATTCGGCTATGACGAACCCTACGATACCTCTCCGCTCACAATTCCGTCCGACCTCTTCGACGGCGGAAGCGGAACGAAAACCGGAAATGAAAACGATGCGGCCAATGTACCTGATACGGCTGCGGATTATAATTACCTTATGGAATAACCGTACCGGGTTCTCGCCGAAAGCACAGCTTTATTAGCTGATGCCTTCATTCGACCTATTAAAAATTTATCGCGCTTACGACAGCGGCGACGCCCGCACGTCCGACGTTGCTGCTTCTGCCGGCGCCCCACACTTGCTTTCCGTCTTCCGTCGTGATCTGCACGTACGCCATAGCGCTCGTATCGCTGCCGCGTCCGATACTGTGTTCGTGGAACGATGCTATGTTGAATTTCGGAACGGGTGTCGATTTCAGCGCATTGACGAAAGCGTCGAGCGGGCCGTTTCCCTTTGCGCCGATCGTATGCTTTTCGCCCTTCCATTCGACTGCGGCGCGGCACATAACCTGTTCGTCGCCCTCATTTTCGATGCCGCGGTCGAGATGCGTTTCGTTCAAATCGAGTATTTTAAGCGGAGAGGTTTTATTGAGCCATGTCTTTGCAAAGATATCGTATATCTCTTCGCTTTTGAGTTCCCTCTGCGCTTCGTCCGCCGCAGCTTTAACGATATCGCCGAAAGGTGTGTGCATCGCTTTGGGCAGCATGATGCCGTAGTCCTGCTCGAGGATAAAGGCCGCTCCTCCTTTTCCGCTTTGACTGTTGATTCTGATGATGCCTTCGTATTGCCTTCCGATGTCGTGAGGATCGATCGGAAGATAGGGTACGTCCCACAGAGCGCTCTCTCCTGCCTGAGTTCGGGCAGCCATGCCTTTTCGAATCGCATCCTGATGGGAACCCGAAAACGCGGTAAATACGAGCTCGCCCGCATAAGGCACGCGCGGGCCGACGGTCATGCCGGTGAACTCTTCGTAGCGTTCGCGCACGCCGTCGATATGCGTAAAATCGAGAGCGGGATCGACGCCCTGCGTATACATATTGAGGGCGACGTTTACGATGTCGAGGTTTCCCGTGCGCTCGCCGTTTCCGAAAAGCGTACCTTCAACTCTATCTGCTCCCGCAAGCAAGCCGAGTTCGCACGAAGCGACGGCTTCTCCGCGGTCGTTGTGATTGTGCAAACTGACGATGACGTTTTCGCGGTTCGATATGTGTTTGCAAAAATATTCGATTTGATCGGCAAAGATGTTCGGCGTCGCGCATTCGACCGTCGTCGGCAAATTCAAAATAATTTTATCGCTTGTCGTTTTCGCCCACTCTTCTTTTACCGCTTCGCAGATTTCGACCGCGTATTCGATTTCGGTCGTCGAAAAACTTTCAGGCGAATATTCAAGTCGGATATGCGTGTCGCCCGCATCCGAAAGACAGTCCTGCACGCACTTGACGCCGTCGAGGGCAAGCTGCGTTATTTGCGCTTTTGTCATGCCGAACGTATACTTTCGCTGCGCGGGGGACGTCGAATTGTATATGTGGAAAATCGCTTTCGGCGCACCTTTCAGCGATGCAAAGGTTTTTTTGACAAGGTGTTCGCGCGCCTGGCAGAGCACTTGCAGCGTTACGTCTTCGGGCACGCGGTTTTCTTCGATAAGCCGGCGTAAAAATATATACTCCGTTTCGGATGCGGACGGAAATCCCACTTCGATTTCTTTGAATCCGATCTTTACGAGCAGATCGAAAAAATCGAGTTTTTGCTCGACGCCCATCGGATTGACGAGCGCCTGATTGCCGTCGCGGAGATCGACCGAACACCACGCCGGCGCTTTTGTGATAAGCTTATCCGGCCATTCGCGCCGTCCGATATCGATTATCGGAAACTGCCGGTATTTTCCTTTTGCATCCATTCCTGCCATTGCATTGCTCCTTGCACATTGCGCCGTGCGTCGTTATTTAAAACAAAAAAGACCCGCCGCCGAAGCGACAGGTCTGTAATCTACGCGATAACACTATACAGCACCGTCACCGTCGACACATCGAGAAAGTGTTTGCATATAGTAGCGCCGTATATATCATAAAAATACTATGGCATAAAAAAAACGGTATGTCAAGCGGGCAGTACGACATGTGTTGTTGCCTCATAATGTCTGTACACCCGTATAAAAAAGGAGCCGGTACGCAAAACGCATATCGGCTCCAATGCCCATCAGGCAACCGGAAGCATGGGTGGGAGGGGAAATGCTCCCGGTATATACTATATCGACCGAAATGCCGAAAAAAATTAGCTGATTTAAAAAAAATCGGCGCGTTTTTACCTTTATGCGGACGCTTGATTATTTACTCTTCGCTTATCTTTACATCGACGGCGACTGACGCCGTATAGGATTTGCCTTTTTGTGCGTTGAGCGTGCGTACGATTTCGTAGTCGCCCATGACAAAGCGCACCGTATGTTCTCCTTCGGAAATCTCAGTCTCTTTGCCGAACGCGGTCCACTTCCGGCCGTCGACATATACCGCAGCATTGTCGGGAGAAGTGACGAGCAGTGTCGGAGCAAGGCTCTTGAGCGTAATCGCGAGCTCTGTCGTCTTTGCCTGATCGATTCGCACCGTACGCATTTCGTCGCGGTAAAAATCGGAAACGATGTTTATGTCGTGCACGCCGGGAGAGAGCGTATAGCCTGCGTCGGCATCCGTCTTGGTGCCGTCAATAAAAATCGTATACGGAGAGGCATCACCGTTCGGACAGGCGACGGAAACTCGCAGTTTCCCTTTATTTATTAAGATCGGCTTTACGGTAATCTTTAATTCCGCGTTGATCGTTTCGTCGGGAATGCCTTTCATCGCGGGCTGCAGGCGCACGAACACGAAGCCGCGCTTTGTGTTTGGGGTGACGTCGAGTTTTGTCGCGTATGCGCTTTCTTTGAACGATGCCGATGCCGAAAGTGGAATTTGGATAATCCACGAAAGCCGGGTCGGAAGCGGCTTGACAAAGGAACGCGATCCGCTGTAATCGATGCGGGAAGAGGCGGGGTCGGGCGTTATATTGTCGTAGAGGGAGAGGGCGACCGAATCCTGCCATGCGGCAACCGCTTCGGGAATCGCTATCTTTATTTCGATGCCTTCAAGCCAGCTGCGATCTTCGGGCAGGAGAATTGCAATGCCGTCGTTGATGCCGGTGACAAGCGTCTGTTCGCTTTGCACCGTACCGGTAAGCCGTATCGAAAAAAGTTTTCGCACACGGAACGTTTCGGCAAAAAGCGGAGATGCGGCGCATAAAAGGGAAAAAATAATAATTTTACTGCAGATGCCGTGTATCTTCATCGCCCTTGCCTGTCACCGTAATCCGGCAAAAGACCTCGCGGGTCGGTCGAAACGCCGTTTACGCGTATTTCAAAATGGAGGTGCGGCCCCGTCGCCGCTCCCGTTTTTCCTACAAGCCCGATCCGAGCTCTGCCTATGACGATATCGCCTTCGCGCACGTCTATTTCCGACAGGTGCGCATAGATGCTCGTCATGCCCTTGTCGTGTTTGAGCACGACGTAATTTCCGTATATCGGATCGCCCTTTGTACAGCGTATGACGCTTCCGCTTTTGCATGCATACACGGGCGAACCTTCGGGAGCTGCCAAATCGATGCCGCGGTGAAAGCGCATTTCGCCGGAAAGCGGACTCATCCTCATGCCGTATGCGGACGACAGCCACGAAGCATCGAGCGGCATTTTAAAATCCGCATCGAGAAAATATGCGCGCTCGGTCGAGCCGAAACGCTCTCCGTGCAGAAAGTAAAAACGTCTGCCGTCTATACTATACCACGCTTTCGGCAAATTTTCCATAATCGAAAAATATTTTTTTTCTATTAATATTTCGATAGACGATTTCGGCGTTTCCGGTACAAATAAGCCCGCATCGGTCGGCAGAATGATCGTTTTACCTTCGGCTATGTCGCCGATATTCGCGATGCCGTTTACCGTCGCTATCGTCTCGTATGGGATCGAACAGGCTGCCGCGACGGTAAAAAGCGTATCGTCGGCCGTCGGCGTGTACGCATAAAACTGCACGTGCTTTGCTTTTCCCGAAGCGGAACGCTTATAGTTTTCCTCGACATCTGCACCGTACTGTTTAAAAACGTCGTCGCGCGAAGAAAGACGCGGAATGCGCGGGAGCTTTTCCGTGTACAGCGTAATACCGTTTTGCGCCGAAGCGGAATTCGATAGAGTAGAGGGATGTGCTGCATTTTGCTCGGCGGATACTTTTCGGAGCGGAATGAAAAAAAATGCAATGACGGCTGCCGTAAAAAAAAAGCGGCGCAGCTTTTGCATGGAATCGCTTATTGTTCACCCCGCAAAAGACGGGATGAGATAATGCAGAGTACGGGGATGAGGATGATGACGGGGATCGCGATAAAGCGTGCGCCGGCAAATACGAGCGCGACTGCCGCCGTAAGTCCCGATGCGATGATGACAATATTGAGAACGATGCACAGCACCGTTCTCCGCGTCGATTTTTTTATCGCGCGAGCCGTTTTATATACGACGTATGCGGCAAAAAGACTGAGGACGACTGCCGTGTAGACGGAAGGGAGCGAAGTTGCAAAGCGCCACAGCGGAAACGTAACGGCACAGCCGACAAGCACGCACAATACGATAAGAATTATCGCTTTCGCTGCCGAGGAAAATGCTGTAAATACGTAATAAAGAAAACGCTTTGCCATAGTCGCCTGCATAAAAAGGACAGCCGGCAGCCCTATGTTACGCAGTCCGGCATGTCCCCGCTTTGCAGCAAAAGTTACACTTCCGCGATCGCCGAAGTCGGGCATTCGCCTGCGCAGGTTCCGCAGCTGATGCATTTTTCTTCATCGATGATGCGGGCGTTATCGGCTTCCGATATAGCGCCGACCGGACAGTCGGGTTCGCAGGTTCCGCAGTTTACGCACTGCGATTTGTTGATTCTGTACGCCATAAGTGTTCTCCTGTTATAGCTTGATTTATTTGTGTGCCGTAACACGGCACGCACCACGCGTAAAATAATACACTATTGCCGAAAACCGTGCAAGACCGCTATACTGTATTCGTTATAAATTGATTATTTGGCAGGGATGATTATGAAAAAAGAAACGGTTGCGTCGATGATCGATCATACGCTTTTGGCGCCGGAAGCGGGAACTGAAAAAATACGACAGCTCTGCGCGGATGCAAAAAAATATCGTTTTGCATCGGTATGCGTGAACCCCGCCTACGTGCGGCTGTCGGCTTCCGAACTGGAAGGTTCGACCGTCCGAGTGTGTACCGTCATCGGCTTTCCCCTCGGCGCGAATGCAAGCGCCGTCAAAGCGTTTGAAGCCGCGCGCGCGATTGCGGACGGAGCGGATGAAGTTGATATGGTAATCGATATAGGTGCCGCAAAGGACGGCCGTTTCGGAGACGTGGAAGCGGACATCAAAGCCGTCACTGATTCGGCGCGGGATGCCGCAAAAAAAGCGGGAAAAAGCGTCGTCGTAAAAGTGATTCTCGAAACCTGCTTTCTTTCCGATGAAGAGATCGCTTCGTGCTGTACCTGTGCGGCAAAAGCCGGAGCAGATTTTGTAAAAACATCGACGGGTTTTGCAAATCCGAAAGGAGATGACGGAAAGCCGCTTCCGAACGGCGCGACGGTTCATCACGTGGAGCTTATGCGGAAAACGGTCGGCACATCCCTCGGCGTAAAAGCGTCGGGAGGCATACGCTCCGCAGAAACCGCTTCGGCGATGCTCTCTGCCGGAGCGAACAGGCTCGGCACGTCGAGCGGCGTCAAAATCGTTGAAGATTGGGACGAAAGCGCCGCCGTTACGGGCTATTAAAAAAAATTGAGATGTGCGGCAGGTTATTGACACTTATTACGAAAAATAATATAGTAACCGACATACTTGCCGTACAGCTTGGGCTATTAGCTCAGTAGGTAGAGCAACGCCCTTTTAAGGCGTGGGTCTGCAGTTCGAATCTGCAATAGCTCATTTTTGCGCGCTTCGGTTGTTTCGAAGCGCGTTTCTTTTCCAAGCATCGCCGTCACATCGATCGTTTTTTACAGAGCGTATTTTCGGATTATTTATTTACCTGCGTTTTTTGCAGCGCTTTCACCGGCTATGCGTCCCGAACCGATCGCCCATGAATTCATCATTGCAGTCATCGAGTCTCGGCCGTTTGCACCGCCTACAACGCTTCCGGCTCCGTATAAGTTTTTAACGGGCTTTCCGCCTGAGAGCAGCTGCATGGAAGCATCGGCTTTTAAACCGCCCAAGGTCGTGGAAAAGCGAGGACGCTGTTCTACTATGTAGTACGTGCCGCCCGATGCAAGAGCGACGGGGTTTTTCTTGCCGAATTCGGGATCGGCTCCCTTTGCACAGTTGTCGTTGTATTTTGCGACGGTTGTCTGCAATGCGCTTGCGTCTATGCCCATAGTTTTTGCCAGCTCGTCAAGATTTGCGCTTTTTGCGATTACGGGTTTGCCGTCGTTTGAGATGTTGTACCATTTGTCGATATCGCTTTCGGATGCGACGAGTTTGTCTTCAAGGCTCTTTGCCACGTATGCGCGGTATGCATCTTCGTCCATTAAGAGATACAGGATTTTGTCGCTCTGCGCTACGGTCGCTTCCGTCTGTGCCGCAAGCGTTCCCGTTTCATTTACGACGCGAACTCCCTTTGTATTTACGTATATCGTTCCGTGTCCGTTGGAAGCTGCGGTAGAAGATGCCGTCGCCGCAAGAGCTCTTCCGGGAGTTGTTTCTACGCCCTGTGCGTAGACTTTTACGCAGTCGAGGTTAATCGTATCTATGCCGATCGCTTTTGCCATCGTAAAGCCGTCTCCCGTGTCCGTACTGCGTCCGTAAAACATATACCCCGTGAGGGTATTCGGAAGAAGCTTCGCGTTCGCTCCGTAACCGCCCGAGGCGATAACGGTGGAAGCCGCTTTGATCGTAATCTTCGCGCCCGATTTGTCGCCTGCCGTAACGCCTTTTACTTCTCCGTCTTCGAAGATTAGGGATTCACCTTTTGTTTCCAAAAGCAATGTTCCGCCGAGGTTTTCAAAATTTTTTTGCATTGCGGCAAAGAATGCCGGAGAGCGCCCTACAACGCCGATCTGTCTGTTAGCCGAATGATCGGGGTATTGTGTTGCGGCAACGTTGTACGGCACTTTCATGTCGTCGATGAGCCAGTCTACCGTTTTGCCGATGGTTTTGGTGATCATGGAAACCAAGACGGGATCGTTTACGTTTTTTCCTATACGCATGATATCGCTGTATGCCAGTTCCGGAGAATCTTTGATTTCTTTTAACTGTTCTCTTTGGAATTTCGAACCGGTCGCTATGAGCGTGCCCGCGTTAAGAGCGGTGTCGCCGCCTACCTGTCCGTTCTTTTCAATGAGGATAACCTTCGCCCCTTGTTCTTGTGCCCGCGCAGCTGCCGTTATACCGCCGCCTCCGGCTCCGATGACGACAACATCGCATTCGAGCGTTTTATCTCCCTCGTTTGCTTTGGAAACTTCTTTAGCGTAATTGCTCGGCTGTCCGCCTGCCTGTTCGATCGCATTCTGTACGGCCGTTTTAATAGCATAAGAAGTGATCGTAGCGCCGCTTACGGAATCGACGTTTGTAGAATTGTTTTTTACGATCGCTTCGGAAACTTTTGCGATAGCGTTTTCGCTTACACCCTTAGTTTCCGTGTGCTGTGTTACGGCTACCGACGTGATGGCGCCTTTTGCAAAGCCTACTTCGACGGTGAGCGGGCCGTTGTGGGCGATTGCGGTGCCGGTATACGTACCGTCTTTCGCCACGCCTTTTTTCCCTCCGCAGGATGATAAGGCCGCCGCTAAAAATACAATGCCCGAAATACAGGCAATGATACGGAATTTTTTCATATGACCTCCAGCATTATGAAGAAATAAAACTACCCTAGTATTGTACATAAATTCTTATGAATTAAAAGATGTCGTCCTATTTTTGTCAAAGCCTTCACGGGAGCCGCGTTTTCAAGATTACGCGTTTTCAAAATCATTGACTTTTCCGATGTATGTTTATACAATCGACCGCATACAAACTTTTAGGAAGGCGTATGCCGAAATCGACCGAAGCTGCCCTTGCGCAAAAATTGCTTGAAGACACGGATACCGATTCCCGTACCAGAGTGTATACCGGTCCGACGGAAAAGATCATTACGGTTTTGCTCTGCGTTTGGGTCGTCTTTCAGCTGTATTTCAATACCGTCGGAGTGATGAGCGCCGTAAACCTGCGCGCGTTTCACAGCATCTTTTTGCTTTTGTTCGCGTTTCTGTTATATCCTGCAGCAAAAAAAGAAAACAGAAAGCGTCGCTTTCCTCCCGTCGTCGATTTTTTTCTCATCGCGTTTGCTCTTTTTACGTTCGGTTATTTTATACTTCACTATACGGCGGTCGCTCGAGGCGGCGGCCGCGTTACGCCGTTTCAAATTGCAGTTGCCGCTCTTGCGCTTGCCGTCGTTTTTGAAGCGGCCCGCCGCACTTCGGGAAATCTTGCCTTTCTTGCGGCGCTCTTCCTTGCGTATAATTTTTTCGGGAAATATATTCCGGGGCAGCTCGGACACAACGGCTTTACGATAAAGCGCGTACTCGTTACGCAGTTTTGGGGCACGCAGGGAATCTTGGGCGTCGGCGTCGGTGTGTCTGCGACGTATATTTTTTTATTCGTCGTGTTCGGCTCTTTTTTAAAGCACAGCGGTTTTTCAAAATTCATCAACGATTTTTCTTTGACGCTCGTCGGTCGCACGCCGGGAGGGCCTGCAAAAGTCGCCGTCTTAGCATCCGCCCTCATGGGCATGATAAACGGATCGGCCGTCGCAAACGTCGCAACGACCGGTACGATTACGATTCCGCTTATGAAGCGGACAGGCTACAAAAAAGAATTCGCCGCGGCGGTCGAAGCGACGGCGAGTACCGGCGGCCAATTTTGTCCCCCGATCATGGGCGCCGTCGGCTTTGTCATGGCGGAATTTTTAAACATAAGCTATACGACCGTCATGCTCGCAGCGATCGTGCCCGCGTTTTTGTATTACTTGGGAATTCTGCTCGCCGTTCACTTTGAAGCGAAGCGCATGGGGCTTCCCGGCCTCTCTAAAGATAACATCCCCGATGCTTTGAAAGTGCTGAAAGAGCAGGGACATCTTGTGCTCCCGCTCGTGCTGCTTATCGCTATGATGGCGAAAGGATTTACGCCGCTTCTTTCGGCGGTTGTTGTGATTTTCGCCGCCGTCGGCGCGAGCTGGCTCCGAAAAGATACGCGTATGACAGCGGATAAGATAATCGCCGCCTGCGTCGAAGGCGCGAAGGGTGCCGTCGGCGTCGGAGTGTCGTGCATTATCATCGGCGTCATCATCGGAACCGTGACGCTGACAAGCCTCGGCCTAAACATGGGCTACGTGATTTTAAACGTCGTGCCGAATAAGAGCATCTATTTGACGGGACTCCTCGTCATGGTTATGTCTACGATATTGGGGATGGGTGTTCCGGGCGTGGCGGCCTACGTCATCGTGCAGGCTGTCGCCGTTCCCGTTTTAATAAAAACCGGCGTGCTTCCGATAGCGGCGCACTTGTTTTGTCTCATCTACGCGTGCCTTTCGAATATCACGCCGCCGGTCGCGATCAGCTGTTACGTCGCAGCCGGCATCGCAGATTCGGATCAGCTTAAAACGGGACTGCTTGCCGTGAGGATAGGGCTTGTCGGATTTTTGATTCCGTTTTTCTTTTTGGCAAATCCGGTGCTGCTCATCGGAAGCGGAAGTGCACCTCTTGCGATGAGCCTCTGGTCGATGTTTACGGCATCGGTCGGCACGGTCACGCTCGTCGCGGGTCTTGAAGGATGGCTTTTGCGCCGCACAACTTTTTTCGGACGGGCGGCGTTAATCGCGATCGCCCCTCTTTTGCTCTATGCGGGCGTCGTCTCCGATGCGATCGGTTTTGCGCTCCTCGCTGTGGTGAGCATTTATCAATATGTAAAAAACCGAGTGCAGGTGAAAAAGATTTCCGATTCGGAAAAGCGCTCATAAGCGGAGGCTCAAGAATACGGTTACGCGGATGATAGTGCGCTTGCATGTGTTCTGCAAAGCGCGCGGTTGAATTTTTTGAAAACGGAAGTTTTAATAAAAGCTGCTTTTAAAAGCTCTGTCGGTTTTTAGAGGTTTGCATAAGTTTTATGGGGGTGAATATGAAAAACGTATCGATAAGGATTAGCTTTGCAGCGGTTTTTGCGGCTGCCGTACTTGCAGGCTGCAGCGGAAAAAAAACTGCGGCGGGCGGACACGAAAAAGTGACTATTAAATTTCCGACGGCATCCGCTTCGGGCGCGCTCTATGCGGTAGGAGCTGCGATCACAAACGTGTGGGACACGAAGATCGATTTTGTGAGCGCGTCGAGTCAAGCGTCGAACGGCGGCATCGATAACCTCAATCAGATCGCCGACGGAGAGTCGCAAGTGTCGATCGCCGTGAGCTCGAACTGCTGGCAAAGCTATAACGGCACCGACAGCTTCGATGGCGCTGCGAATAAAAATCTCCGCATCATAGCGGGTTTGTATTTTAATCCGAACCAGGTCGTCGTTACAAAAAAATCCGGCATTGCATCCCTTTCCGGCATCAAAGGCAAACATTTTGCCGTCGCCGCTGCGGGATCGAGCGTTGAAGGCGAGTGTAAAAACCACTTTACCGCGGCGGGCTTGAGCTATCCGTCCGATATTCAAACCGAATACATCGCGTTCGGAGATGCTGCCGACATGCTCCAAAACGGCACGCTCGACGGTGCATGGATTATGAGCGGCATTCCCGCAGCCGCCGTTTCTCAGGCCTGCTCGTCGGGATGCAATCTCGTCGGAATCGGAGACGATATTTTGGAAAAGCTTCGTTCATCTTATCCGTGGTATGCGCGCTATACGATTCCCGCGGGAACCTATCCCGGACAAAACGCCGATGTCGGAACGACGGCTATTAAAATGCTGATGTTTTGCAATTCGACGCTCGACGATGAAACGGTATATATGCTCACGAAAACCTTTTGGGAAAACGTCGACGAGCTCGGAAACGCGCAGCGTAATTTAAAAGGCTTGACGGCGCAGGATGCGGTAAAGGACATCGCAGGCTTACCGCTGCACGAGGGCGCGAAGCGCTATTACCGCGAAGTCGGCGTTTCCGTCGATTAACGGGCGGCGTCCGATTTCTCTGGTTCGGTAGAGGTTTTGTGCTGCGCGGTATGGCGACACTGTAATACCCACACGCTGCGGACGGGAGGGGCGCATCTGTGCTCACAAACAATGAATAATTATTCGTGTTTTGCTAAAATACAAACGGTATGATATATAAAGACGATCGTATTGTCTTTTGGGCGCGCTACGACGACCCGCAAGCGCACAAACATTTTGCAAAGCATGCTCTCATTTCGGTACGACCTTTTACCTGTACGGCGGAGAAGGAGAGTGAAAGTCTGCGTTCGGCCGTCATTCAATCGAACGTCATGCACTGTGTTCGGCGAAACAAGGATGCGCCTATGGCGGTGTTTTTGATCGATACGACGTCCGAGCTTTCACGGATAATCGACGATGAACTGCTAAAAGGAAAGAAGCTCAGCCCGTTTCCGAGTGAAATCGAAAAGCATCTCATACGTATGCTTGAGGACGGGGAGCACTTGGAAGCCGTAGATGAATATCTTGTCGGCACTCTCGCCGTGCATGCAAAGCAAAAAAAGCGGAAGGCGAACGGTGCATCCGTATTCGGCGATATGTGCAAGAGCGAGGGAGAGCGGAATATGGACTGCCGTATTGCCGAAGCGATACGTCTTATAGAACAATGCGAAAGTATCGAAAGCGATGCATACGATACGATTCCTCGGATGCTGTGTTTGAGCAAAAGCCGATTTTTACATTTATTTAAAGAAGAAGTCGGCATCGATTTTAAAAACTATCTTCTTTTGAAAAAACTCGAAAAAACCTGCCGCTGCGTTATCGAAAAAGGCATGAGCATAACGGACGCCGCAATCCTTGCAGGCTTTTCAAGTTCCTCTCATTTTGCAACCGCCTGTAAAAAATACTGCGGCATATCGTTTACGGACTTTCTCAAAAGCGGAAGCTGATACCGGCAACATCGCTTAAAAAAATCTTGCCGAAACTCTTCGCGTTCTTCAAATTACTTCACTTCGACGATAAAAAATCGAGGACTCGAAAAACAGCGTCCTGATGGAAGTATTTTCCGATTCGATCCGTTATTATGTAACAAATCGTACGTTGTCACTCGCCTGAAACTTTACAGCAGGTTTCTATAAAAATATTTATTTGGAGGAATTATGATCCAATTTAAAGTCGGTTTATATAATTTAAACGACAATGCAAACTATAATTTTCAGCTTAATAGGCTTATCAACTGGGACGGAGGCGACTTGGATGAAACGGCCGCCGTGTCGCGCGGCATTCGCACGCACGACGACTGGAAGCATACGCTCATCCGCTTGGGAGACAATGCGCTCAAAGAAAGCAGAACCGAAAACGCGATCGCTTATTATCGCATGAGCGAGTTTTTTATGGCGGACGGCGACGGTGACAAGCTTGCGTATTATAAAAAAGCCGCCGATTTGTTTTACGCGCACTATGCCGATTATTTTTCGTCGGGTACGGTTGAACGCTTCGACGTTCCGTTCGGTTCGATCCGTCTTCCGGTTATGTACACAAAAGCCGGCATGAGCGCTTCGCATAAAACTCCGAAAGGGACGATACTTTTGCACGGCGGAAACGACAGTTATTTTGAAGAGCTGTTTTTTCCTATGCTGTATTTTGCCGAAAACGGTTACGATGTGTATCTTTTTGAAGGGCCGGGACAGGGCGGCGTTTTGCGTGTGCAGGGAGCAACTTTTACGCACGAATGGGAAAAACCGGTTACGGCGATCATCGATCATTTCGATTTGGACGACCTTGTTATCGTCGGCGCTTCCTTGGGAGGGATGCTTGCGCCCAGAGCCGCCGCATTTGAAAAACGCATTAAGCAGGTTATCGCATGGTCGGTGTTTCCGAATTTTTTACACGTAGCCCTCTCTGATTTACCCGATGCGGCGCAGAACTTTTTCAAAACGCTGCTGCGTCTTCGCTTAAAAGGCATTATAAACGCCGTGTTGTACGGTCAAGTAAAAAAAGATCCCGCTTTCCAATGGGCGCTCAATCACGGCATGCACGCATACGGCGTAAAAAGCCCGTACGAATGGATGCAAAAAATGAACGATTTTCAAATGCTCGATATTGCGGACAAAATCGATCAGGACGTATTGATTTTGCAGGGCGCAAAAGACCACTTTATCGATTGGCATTTATACCGAGAAGAAATCGATGCGCTCACCGGTGCAAAATCGGTAACGTTCAGGCTGTTCACCGACAAAGAAGCGGCGTCGAACCACTGTCAATGCGGAAACAGCCGCCTCGTACTGGACACTATGCTGGGCTGGCTGGAAACCGTACGCACATCAGGATGAGTCTGTTCCGCCTGCATGATCGTCCGTAAGACGCCGATCGATTCTTTTGCGGACAGGTCGGCATTTTTTATGCGCGCAATGAAAACAAGGGCAAACGGCGAAATAGAATCATACATTGATAAAAGATGTGCATGTTGGGATAGCCTCTATTTTCCCTGTGACTTCGTTTTGTTCAGCACGAAGTGATTTTTTCGAAATGTGATGAGACCGTCGTTTTGCATTTTTCCGAGTTCTTTCGAAAGAGCCGTCCGTTCGAGGTTGAGGTAGTCGGCGAGCTGCTGTCGGTCGAAGGGAATGTCGAATTCGGTGCTTTTCTTTTTCAGCGAAATGAAATTCAGATACGACAGGAGTTTTGCGCGGCTCGTTTTGCGGGCGGTGTGAAAGCTCCGCTCCGACAGCGCGATGTTTTTGCGGACGGAAATCATAAGGAGATTCGACAAAAGTTTTACGAGCCAGGGCTCTCCGCTTGCCGCAAGGCGACGGACGGCGCCGATTTTAAAAAATACGATACGGCTGTCTTCGTTCGCGCACGCATCGACGAGGAGTGCGGTGTTTTCCAAAAGCGCGTAGGTTTCGCCGAAAAACTGTCCCTTACCGATGTAACCGAGTATCGTGCGGTTGCCCCACACATCGTTGTTTTCGATGATGACGCTTCCTGAAAGCACCATGCCCATCCTATCGGTCGTCTTTCCCGCATGAAAGATGATTTGGCCTTTTTTATATGCGCGCTCGCATACGCCCAGCGCCTCGGCCGCGCGCGCCGTTTCTTTTTCGTCCATGCCGTTGAAGATTTTCAGCGAACGAAGCATCGCCGTATCCACTTACGCCTCCTGCGCCGTATTCCCCGATAGATTCAATTTCGAGTTTAATAAAACTCGCCGTTCAATCCGGTAAAATCGATATAAAACCGGCGTGGTTTTTACCACATCATTCCGCGCCCCATTTTAGTATACTCGAACTGTAAACGCAAGCGTTTGAACTGTAAGGGCAGGGCAACCGCAGCGGAAATGTATATGTGCGAAATTATACGGAAGAACAAGGAGTGTCTTATTATGGATGCTAAGATGTTTTGTTTCCAATGTCAGGAAACTGCGGGCGGCAAAGGCTGCACCGTTTCGGGTGTCTGCGGTAAAAAGCCCGATGTGGCGGCGATGCAGGATTTGCTTATCTATGTGACGAAGGGGCTTTCGTGCGTAACGACGAAGATGCGCCAAGCGGGGCTTCCTGTAAGCAAAGATGTCAATCATCTCGTAACGCTCAATTTATTTACGACGATTACGAATGCGAACTTCGACAGAGAGTCGATTATTAAGCGGATCGAAGAGACGCTCGCTGCGACCGAGCGCCTCTTGCCTTCAGTATCGGGCGGAGAGGATCTTCCGGAAGCTGCGACGTGGAAAGGCGATGCATCGGATTTCGATGCGAAAGCTTCGACGGTCGGCGTTCTCGCGACGAGCGATGAAGACGTTCGCTCTCTGCGCGAACTTATCATATACGGTTTGAAAGGGCTTTCGGCGTATTCGAAGCATGCGAACGCGCTCTTGCAGGATGATGAAGAAGTCGACGCTTTTATTCAAAAGGCGCTTTCGAAAACGCTCGATGCGGGTCTTTCGGTCGACGATCTGGTCGCCCTTACGCTTGAAACGGGAAAATACGGCGTTCAGGGTATGGCGCTTTTGGATAAAGCGAATACGGGCGCGTACGGAAATCCCGAAGCGACGACGGTCAATATCGGTGTGCGGAAAAATCCCGGCATTTTGATTTCGGGGCACGATATGAAAGATATGGAAATGCTTTTGGAGCAGACGCAGGGGACGGGCGTCGATGTGTACACGCATTCCGAAATGCTTCCGGCGAATTACTATCCCGCATTTAAAAAATATCCGCACTTTGTCGGAAACTACGGAAACGCGTGGTGGAAACAAAAAGAAGAATTCGAAAAATTTCACGGCCCCGTTTTGATGACGACGAACTGTGTCGTGATTCCTCCCGACAGCTACAAAGACCGCTTGTGGACGACGGGCGCGACGGGCGTTCCCGGCTGCCGTCACATTCCCGGTTCTTACGGCGAAAAAAAAGATTTTTCGGCGATCATCGAACAGGCGAAAAGCTGCGAGCCGCCGGAAGAGATCGAAAGCGGAACGATTGTCGGAGGATTCGCGCACGAGCAGGTTTTTGCGCTTGCCGATAAAATCGTCGCTGCGGTAAAATCCGGTGCGATCAGAAAATTCATCGTGATGGGCGGCTGCGACGGAAGGATGAAGTCGCGCGAATACTACACCGAATTCGCAAAGCGGCTTCCGAAAGACGTCGTCATTTTGACGGCGGGTTGCGCAAAGTACAAATACAATAAATTGAATCTCGGCGATATCGGCGGCATTCCGCGCGTTTTGGATGCGGGGCAGTGCAACGATTCGTATTCGCTCGCGCTCATCGCGCTCAAGCTCAAAGAGATTTTCGGTCTCGACGATATCAATAAACTGCCGCTCGCGTTCAATATTGCGTGGTACGAGCAAAAGGCCGTCATCGTGCTCCTTGCGCTTTTGTACCTCGGCGTAAAAAACATTCACGTCGGGCCCACGCTCCCGGCGTTTTTGTCGCCCAATGTTTTAAACGTGCTCGTAAAGAATTTCGGTCTTGCGACGATCGGCACCGTCGACGACGATTTGAAATTGTTTTTGGGTGAATAAATCGAATACCGTGCGATTCGCTTGCGCCGTTATGTGCCCGGCGGATCGCGCGGATCTTTTACGGTACCGTATGTGCGCATAGGATCGCACCTGCCGTCAATTTGTAAAATCGTTCAACTTGCCTATTTTATGCTTTACTACTATTATAGTAGGAGAGCTAAAACGGGAGAGAATTAACAAGGAATTTATGGCAGTAACACAAAGTGCTTTACATAATGAATTGCTTCCGATCCGTATAGGCATCGATGTCGGCTCGACGACCGTAAAGATTGCCGTGCTCGACGACGACGATACGCTCATATACAGCGACTACGAACGTCACCGTGCCGATATCCGCAGCACGATCATATCCGTCGTAAACAAAGCTCTCGACTTCCTCGAAAAAAATATCGCGGGAGGAGCGGAACGAGCGGTTACCGTCAAAGTGACCGGTTCGGGAGGATTGTCCGTGTCGCAGTGGCTTTCCGTTCCGTTTATTCAGGAAGTTATCGCGGCGACGACTGCCGTCAAAACGATCATTCCGCTCACCGATGTCGTCATCGAACTCGGCGGCGAAGATGCGAAGATTACGTATTTTAAAGGCGGCGTGGAGCAGCGCATGAACGGTACGTGCGCGGGCGGTACCGGCGCCTTTATCGATCAGATGGCCGCTCTCCTTGAAACGGACGCCGACGGTCTCAATACGCTTGCAAAAGACGCGCACACGATCTACCCGATTGCCGCACGTTGCGGCGTTTTTGCGAAAACCGACGTGCAGCCGCTCATCAACGAAGGCGCCCGTCGCGAAGATATCGCCGCGTCCATTTTTCAAGCCGTCGTCAACCAAACGATTTCCGGTCTTGCGTGCGGAAAGCCGATACGCGGTCACGTCGCGTTTTTGGGCGGCCCGCTCCACTTTATGGATCAGCTGCGTGAACGCTTTATCGTTACGCTGAAATTAAAAGACGACGAAATCATCGTCCCGGAAAACTCCCAGCTTTTCGTCGCGCAGGGCTGCGCGTATTCGGCCGACCGCCGCTATTCGGGTATGCCGGATTTTATTTTTCCGACGGTCGCCGATTTCAGAAGCAGCCTTTCGAATCTCGTCGGCGCGGAACTCAGCGAAGTGCAGCGCTTGGAGCCGCTGTTTAAAAGCCAAAGCGATCTCGACGAATTTGTCAGTCGGCATGCAAAAGAAAAAGCGAAGCGCGGCGATTTGGATTCTGTCAAAGGCCCCGTCTTTCTCGGCCTCGATGCGGGTTCCACGACGACGAAAGCCGTGCTCATCGATCAGGAAGGAAGAATCCTGTGGGATTTTTATGCGGCGAACGCGGGCAATCCCGTCGACCTTGCCGTCAAAGTTTTAAAAGGACTCTATGCGCGGCTTCCGAAAGATGTGTACATCGCGCGCGCGGTTTCGACCGGCTACGGAGAAGCGCTCTTTCAAGCGGCACTCAACGTCGATGCGGGCGAAGTAGAAACGATAACGCATTTCCGCGCGGCGGACTTTTTCGTGCCGGGCGTCGAATTTTTACTCGACATCGGCGGGCAGGATATGAAATGCCTTCGCATGAAAGACGGAGCCATCGTTTCCATTCAATTGAACGAAGCCTGCTCTTCCGGCTGCGGCAGCTTTCTCGACAATTTTGCGCGCACGATGGGTATGGATGTACGCGAGTTCAGCAAAAGGGCGCTGCGCGCCGAAAAGCCCGTCGACTTGGGAAGCCGGTGTACCGTATTTATGAACAGCCGCGTCAAACAGGCGCAAAAAGAAGGTGCGTCCGTCGCCGACATCTCCGCAGGTCTTTCGTATTCGGTTATTAAAAACGCGCTTTTCAAAGTTATTAAATTGCGTAAGGCGAGCGACATCGGCACGAAAGTCGTCGTGCAGGGCGGTACGTTCAACAACGATGCCGTGCTGCGTGCGTTCGAAAACATTTCGGGTGTGCACGTGTTCCGTCCCGACGTTGCAGGTCTCATGGGAGCCTACGGTTCGGCGCTCATCGCCTACGATCAGTGGCTCGACCTTTCGGCTCCGAAGCCCGAAGAGGGACCGGGCGCTCCTCGTCATGAAATCCGTTCGGGCATCGCCACGCTTTCGGATCTTGAGTCGTTCAGCGTCAAGCTCGATCTCCGCCGCTGCGGCAAATGCCAAAACAACTGCCTTTTGACGATCAACACGTTCAGCACCGGCGGCTTCGAGCGGAAGTTCGTAACGGGCAACCGCTGCGAGCGGGGAGCGGAACTCGACGGCAATGTTCTCGATGCGAGCAATAAAAAAGCGACGAATATCGAAGCGGGAAAAGAAGGGAAGCTTCCGAATATGTTCGCGTGGAAATACGCGCGGCTTTTTAACAATTACATTCCGCTCCGTGCCGAAGATGCGCCGATGGGGGAAGTCGGCATCCCGCGCGTACTCAATATGTACGAAAATTATCCGCTGTGGTTTACGTTTTTCACTGCGCTCGGTTTCCGCGTGCGTCTTTCTTCCCGATCGTCGCGTACGGTTTACGAAAAAGGACTTGAAACGATTCCGTCGGAGTCGGTGTGCTATCCGGGAAAGATTTCTCACGGACACGTCGAAAGTCTTTTGCAGCAGGGCGTAAAATTTATTTTCTATCCCTGCGCGCCCTACGAACTGCAGGAAGATTCGACTGCGGGCAATCACTATAATTGTCCCATCGTCACAAGCTATCCCGAAGTGCTGCGCAACAATATCGATTCGCTCAGACAGGACGCTTCCATCCTATATATGGATCCGTTTTTGCCGATTTACGATAAAGACCGTCTCGCCGTGCGTTTAGCCGAAGAGCTTATCCCGCACTTTCCGGAATTGACGAAAGAGCGCATTTCGCGCGCGGTCGACGAAGCGTGGAAAGAAGAGGAAAAGTTTCGGCGCGATACGGAAGAGAAGGGTATCGAAGCGATCGAAGAGACGATCAGGCGCGGCGCAAACGGCATCGTGCTCGCAGGCCGTCCGTATCATCTCGATCCCGAAATCAACCACGGTATTCCCGAACTGATAAACGATTTGGGACTTGCGGTCTTTACCGAAGACAGCGTCGCACATTTGGGCAGCATCGAGCGGCCTCTGCGCATCATCGATCAGTGGACGTATCACAATCGATTGTACCGCGCGGCTTCCTTTGTCACCGGAATGCCGAACATCGAACTCGTGCAGTTGACGAGTTTCGGCTGCGGGCTGGACGCGGTTACGGCCGATCAGGTCGACGAAATCATGCGCGCAAAGGGACGTATGTATACGCTTATTAAAATCGATGAGGGTGCAAACTTGGGCGCGGTACGCATCCGCATCCGCTCGCTCATCGCTGCGGTAAAGGAGCGCGAGAGGCGGCATCAAAAACCCGTCGTAAAAAGCGCTTCGTACCGAAAGCAAGTGTTTACGAAAGAGATGAAGTACACGCATACGATCATCGCTCCTCAGATGTCGCCGATCCACTTCCGTCTCTTTCAAAAAGCCTTCGAATATTCCGGCTATAAATTCGTCGTACTCGATGCGGTCGATCCGCGCGCCGTCGATATCGGTTTGAGATTCGTCAACAACGACGCGTGTTATCCGTCGATCCTCGTCACGGGGCAAATGATCGCCGCCCTCGAATCGGGCAAGTACGATTTGAATCATACGTCCCTCATCATTTCGCAGACGGGAGGCGGCTGCCGCGCGACGAATTACATCGGCTTTATCAGGCGAGCTTTAAACGATGCGGGATGGGGACATATCCCCGTCCTTTCGCTGAACGCGAACGGTCTCGAACAAAATCCGGGATTTAAAGTGACGCTCCCTCTCCTCGAACGACTCATCATGAGTTCGATGATAGGCGACGTGCTTATGCGCGTTTTGTACCGGACGCGCCCCTATGAAAAAGTGCAGGGGTCGGCGAACGCGCTTTACGAAAAATGGAACGGCAGGGCGGAGATTCAGCTGCGCTCCCTTTCGGTCCGCGGTTTTCACAAACTTGTCAAAAACATCATCGACGATTTCGATGCGCTGCCGCTTTTGCCGATCAAAAAACCGCGCATCGGCATAGTCGGAGAGATCCTCGTCAAATTTCATCCGACGGCGAACAATCAGATCGTCGATACGATCGAGCGCGAAGGCGCGGAAGCGGTTATGCCCGATATGGTGAACTTTTTCCTGTATACGTTTTCGACCGGTATTTTCCGACACGAAAAACTCGCGTTCCCGAAAAAAACCGAAACGATTGCGCGCCTTCTCGTGTGGTTTACCGAGCGCTTCAGAAAGCCTATCGAAAAATACATCCGCAAAAGCCGGCGCTTCGATGCGCCCGAAACGATTTACGAACAGATGAAAAGCGTCGACGATATCGTCCAGCTCGGAAATATCACGGGTGAAGGCTGGTTTCTCACGGCGGAGATGGTCGAACTTATCAAAACGGGAGTGCCGAGTATCGCATGCGTGCAGCCCTTTGCCTGTCTTCCGAATCACGTTACCGGAAAGGGCATGATAAAAGAGCTCCGCCGTCGCTTTCCCGGCGCGAATATCAGCGCGATCGATTACGATCCGGGTTCGAGCGAAGTCAATCAGCTCAACCGCTTAAAGCTTTTGTTGTCGAATGCGCCGATCGGAAAGCATCCCGACGAAAACGAAGACGGTATGATCGTGATGAGCGACGATTCTCTCGTAAAGCCGGAAATACGTTTTGCCGAAGGGGCCGTAAGCTTTACCGATTTCGAACCCGTTGCAGCGGGGAACCGTCCTCCGGTGCTCGCACCGGTGCATGCATGAGGGAATATAGAGGATGAGCAATGCGCAGTGCTGCCGGAAAATTATTAATTTTACTGTCATTCGTCTGTGGGGCGGTGAATGTGCTTTTCGCTCAGACTCTTGTCCCCGATTCGTCCGATATACGGAAAGAGCTGCGCGAAACGTGGTTTGAGTCCCCTCTTTCGTCCGTCAGAGAAAACCGCACCGAAGTGCGTACGGCAAAAGACGGAAACCGCTTCCAAATCCGCCTCGAAGAAACCGATACGACTTTTTCCGTCGTAGTCGCTCCGCGCACGGAAATGCCGGTCGACGTATATTCCGAAAGCGGCAAAACGACGGCGGTGCAGGACGTCTATTCGTCATCGGCACCGGGCGCATGGCTTCTCATCCGGAATAAGCGTTCGGGAAATCCGATTTGCGTGCGCTATTATTTTGCACCCGACAGCGGCGTGTACGTCCAATTTTCTCCGCTCGGCAAAAGCGCGTACGGAGATTTTGTCATTTTCGGAAACTATTGCGCGCGTCAAGTTCCTACGGGTCTTCCCTTCGAGCGCTTTTATGCGATGTCGTTTTCCGATGTCGCAGCTCTCACGAAAAATACGCTTCCGTGGTGCTATGCCGCCCGGCGGGAAGGCGCATACGATACGACCCTTTCGATGATACGGGTCATCCGTTCGCGCCTCGCAAACCTCGTCTATGCCGACGACGCGATGTACGACGAAGACGGAAATCCCGTGTCGATTTTAACCGGTGCGCCCCGCCGTATGCACGCCGAAGACGCGGGCAAAATGTCGCTTTCTTCCGCGGGCTTCGTCAAATGGATCGCCGACGGTATCGTCTATCCGATGACGAGAGGCGGACTCAAGCGGCGGCCGCTCCTCGAGCCGACGGTGAGCTACGATCCCGTAGGTTTTCAAGGCGTAGTTTCGGAACAATACAATATATCCTTTGCGCTCGACTGGACGCGGAATCTTGCCGCGGCAGTGTTTTCCGTCGCGACGGGCAAAACCTACCGCTATCCCGAATCGGGCGTCGATATGACCGAAGATCCGTTTGCAGCGGAGATGACGGCGGACGGCATAAAGAATACCGTCGGGTATGTCAAAGATTCCGGCTATCCCGCGTCCGCACTCGCTTCTCTTTTGTACGTCTTTGCAGCCGAATATCCCGGTGAATGCTACCTCGCGGCGATTCGCGAAACCGATCGCAAAAGAATTCCCGAAGTGCACGCGTTCAATCAATGCGCGATTTTCTTTCCGTATTTCGACGACGCTGGAAAATTTCAGTGCACCGTATTCCGAAACAATGCCGAATCGACGCTCGCAGAATTCTCGCGCATGTTTCAAGGCGATTTTATCCATCTCGTGCGTATGCGCACGACCGCAACTTTCAACCCGCAGTAAGACCTTTTCGGATTTCAACGCCGCCTCACAGTAAATCGTCGGTCTTCCGCAATCTCCGAAAAATTTATTTGCGTTTTCACAAATACCGTAGTACAATATTCGTATATATTTATAAAATTTGGAGGAAAATGCATCATGAAGGTCTACACAACCGATAAAATCAGAAATGTTGCCGTTCTCGGACACGGGGGGGCGGGAAAAACGACGCTCGTCGAAGCGATGTGCTATTTGAGCAAACTGACGACGAGGCTCGGCCGCGTTGAAGACAAAAATACCGTCAGCGACTTTACGAAAGAAGAGCAAAAGCGCGGCATATCGATCAGAACGTCTCTCGTTCCCGTCGAGTGGAACGATTATAAATTCAATATCCTCGATACTCCCGGCTATTTCGATTTTTCCGGCGAAGTGGACGAAGCGATGAGCGTCGCCGACGGCGCAATCATCGTCGTATCGGGGAAATCGGGCATCGAAGCGGGTACCGAAAAAGCGTGGGAGCTGTGCGAAAAGTATCATCTGCCGCGCATGTTTTTCGTAACCGATATGGATATCGACGATGTTTCCTACAGAAAAGCGATCGAAGATTTGACTGCGGTGTACGGCAAAAAGATCGCACCGTTCAATATGCCGATCCGCGACGACGGCAAGTTTACCGGTTACGTCAACGTCATTCAGCAAAAGGCGTTCCGCTATAAAGCGATCGGTGTCGTCGAACCGACCGACATACCCGATTATTCGAAAGAACATTTGGCATCCTATCACACGATTTTGATGGAAGCGGTTGCCGAAACGTCGGAAGATTTTATGGAACGCTTTTTTGCGGGCGAAGAATTTTCCGAAACGGAAATACGCGAAGCGGTGCGTCTTTCCATACAGGACGGCTCGATTGTACCGGTGTGCATGGGGTCGGGTACTGCGGTGCACGGCGTGTACAATCTTATGGATGACATTGAAAAATACATGCCGGCGGCGGAAAGCCGCAAAGTGTCCGGCATCAATACGAGCACGAACGAAATCTTCAAAGCTAACTTCGACGTGCTTAAGCCGAAGACCGCTTTCGTATTTAAGACGATTGTCGATCCTTTTCTCGGCAGATACAGCCTTATTAAAATCCGCTCGGGTATCTTTAAAACCGACGATCTCGTCTACAACGCATCGACGGCTTCCGAATTTAAAATCGGAAAGCTTTACATCATGCAGGGCAATAAAACGACGGAAATTTCCGAACTCCATGCCGGCGATTTGGGCGCCGTCGCAAAACTGGGTGACGTAAAGACGGGCGATACGCTTTCGACGAAGGCGACGCCGATTCAATATCCGAAACAGGATCTCCCGGTTCCGTATACGTACCTGCGCTACCACGCGGTCAATAAAGCCGACGTCGATAAAATTGCGCAGGCGATGGCGAAAATTTCTGCGGAAGATCCGACGTTTAAAACGGTCAACGATTCCGTCAACGGACAGATGCTCATGTACGGCATGGGAGATCTGCATCTCGATGTCATTCAAAATATTTTGAAAGACGAATATAAAATCGATTTGCGGATCGAAAAACCGAAAGTTGCGTTCCGCGAAACGATAAAAAAGAATTCCGACGTCGAACACAAATACAAAAAACAAACCGGCGGGCACGGACAATACGGACACGTCAAAATGCGCTTTGCTCCGACCGGCGATTTTACAAAGCCGTACGCGTTCGATCAAAAAGTCGTCGGAGGATCCGTGCCGAAAAATTATTTTCCCGCCGTCGAAAAAGGCATCGCCGAATCGACTGCCCGCGGCCCGCTTGCGGCATACCCTGTCGTCGGCGTGCAGGCGACGCTCTACGACGGTTCGTATCATCCGGTCGATTCTTCCGAAATCGCATTTAAAACCGCGGCGAAGTTTGCGTTTAAAAAAGGCTTTATGGAAGCAAGTCCCGTACTGCTCGAGCCGATCGTCAATTTAAAAGTCGTCGTCCCCGATGCGTACACCGGAGACGTCATGGGAGATTTGACGAAAAGGCGAGGCCGCGTGCTCGGTATGAATCCCGCTCCCGGCGGCAAACAGATAATCGAAGCAGACGTTCCGCAGATGGAACTTTTCGATTACTGTACGGGACTCCGTTCGATGACCGGCGGCCGCGGAGATTACAGCTACGAATTCGCGCGCTACGAACAGGCGCCTTCAGACATTCAAAGCAAAGAAGTCGCTGCGCGTGCCGAAAAAGCCGCAGCCGGATTCGCAGAAGAGTAGGGGCTCCGTGCCGCCTCTTGCGGAATTTTTGAAATGCTCGTGGAAAAAACCGCTGCGGAATATTTTCAAGATGCGAAAGATTTGTAACGGTGCTTTGCCGGATGTCGATTTTCAAATATATAAACGCTGCGAGGAGAAATTGCACGTTGTGTCGCTTTTGCGGGACTTCTTGCATACGACAGTTGCGTGCAGCCGTCTGCGCTTTCATTCGCTATTGTTAATCGTCGAATTTTACGGTAAGCTTGAAAGAAGAGGTGCGGAGTGCTTACGGCGAACATCGGAGACATACAGGCGGTTGCATTTGATATCGACGGCACGTTGTATAAGCCGCGCGATCTTCATGCGCGCATGATGTTTCACTTTTTCAGATTCAATCATTTTTTTTTGCAGTACGGAATCGTACGTTCGAAAATTCACGATATGGGCGTGCTCGACGATTTTTATGCGACGCAGGCCGAAATGCTTGCAAAGCGGATCGGGTGCAGCGTTGAAACGGCCGAAGCGCGGCTCGAGCGGATCGTATACAAGGGGCTTTCTCCGTTTTTCGAATCGATTCCGCTGTGCGCTCATGTCGAAGAAACGTTTCAAGCGTTCCACGCTGCAGGTTTAAAAATCGCGCTCATGTCGGATTTTCCTCCGGAACAAAAAGGCAGCCTATGGGGGCTTCGAAAATACTGCGATGTTTTGCTCGGTACCGAAACCACCGGTGCGCTGAAGCCTGCGGTGCATCCTTTCCGAGTGCTTGCGGAAAAACTCGGCATCGCACCGGAACATATTTTATATGTCGGAAACAGCGTTACATACGACGTCGTCGGCGCAAAAAATGCGGGCATGAAAGCGGCGCATTTTGAGCCTCTCTGGCGTAATTTGCTCGGCATATCTTCCCGAAAAGCCGATATTTCTTTTTGCGACTATCGCCAATTGCGTAAAATTGTGTTACAATAAAGAATGTGGTATAGGGATGCATTGAATCCGAATGCGGATTACTCAGTGCCGATCCTAATATAGAAAGCGGTTTAAACCGCACGGGTGGGAAAAGTGGATATCGTCACAATCTTGATAGCGGCCGCCGTCGCCGCGGTAATCGTCGTTGTATTTAGAAAATTCGACAGAGACAATAATTCCATGGAAAAGGTCAAGCGATATGCCGATAAACGGCTCGAAGGCTTTGACGACTATTTTAAAAAACAGGATGCGAATATAGCGAGCGCGGGAGCGGAACTCGAAACGAAATACCTGCAGGCGGCTGCGGGGATCAAACGTCTGCAAAAAGAGCGCGACGATTTTTTAGCGGGAGCGGACGAACTGCAAAAATACAAACAAGCGATCGCGGCCGCCGAAGCGAAAATCAACGGCTACGATAAATCGCTCGCGTCTCTTGCAGAGATGACGATGAACGTCGAAGAAAATTTAACGAGGCTGAAAAAGGAAGCGCTCATCGTTGAAAAACTCGACGCGCGCATCGACGCACAAAAAAAGACGATCGACGAAATCGAAAAGAGCATTCCGCACATCGCCGGAGAGTTTTCGCAAAAAAACGGCGAACAGTTGAAACTGCTCGGCGCGAAGCTGCTGCAGGAATACGATGCACGCTCAAAAGAACTCGCCGAGCATATCGCCTCTCTCGGAAAGCAGGCCGATGATGCGCTCGTTCGCTTTCAATCGGAAATAGAAGGCGTGTACGATTCGGCGGCGAAAAAAGCGGACTCGCTTGAAGATACGGCGTTCCGCCATTTGAGCGAACAGGCGCAGGCGAGGAGCGACGCATACGTGCAGACGATCGAAGACAAGATTGCCGAAATCGAATCCCTCGTCGACGAGCGCATCGCTGAAGCGGAAAGCCGCGTGCATGCCCGTGCCGACGAAGCGATTGAAGCCGCCGCGGGAGCGGAAGCGGATGTCGACGAAAAGTATCAGGAGCGCTATCGTGCTCTTTCCGACAAATACGAAGGCGAAATGACGACGCTTGCCGCCCGCCTCGATTCGGGCATTGCCCGAGCGATGCAGGAAATTGAAGGCAAAATCCTCTCGATTGACGGCGCAATCGGCAGCCGCACTGCGGAGATGATAAAAAAATACGATGCGCAGTATACGCAGTTTACCGACGTGTATAAAAAGCGGTTGGAAGACTACGGTGCAAAGCTCGATCGGCAGTATGCCGAGCTTTCCGAAAAATATATGCAAAAAGCGAACGAAACCGATGCGTCCGTTACGGCGCAATACGGCGCGTTGTCGGAAAAATACAAAGAGCTTGCGGCGAAGACGAACGCGGCACTCGCTTCTCAATACGGCGCCCTGTCGGAAACGTATAAAAAGAAAGCAGCCGAAATCGACGGGGCGCTTACGCAAAAGACTGCGGAAGCGGTTGCGGCTTTTAAAGATTCGACGGGCAACATCGTTGCGAATATAAAAAAACAGCTGACATCGCTCGATGAAAAATACAAGCAGCACATCGACGAATTCGGAAAACGCTACGACGAAAAAATCGATTCGTTGCAGGGGAAATATACAAAGCAGCTCGAATCGATCGATGGAAAAAACGACGGACGCATCGCTTCTCTCGATGCGAAATTCGATGCGCTCTTTTCGAAGCTGAGCAGCGCCTACGAAGAAAAAGCTTCGTCGCTTGAAAAGCAGGCCGAATCGATTGCGGCGATGTACGATGAAAAAGAAGGTGCCGTAGCGGCCGACCTCAACGAGCGCATTGTTTCTCTCGGTTCCGAATACGGTGGACGGATCGAAAAGCTTTCCTCCGATCTCGCAGCATCTCTTTCGGAGGTGAAGGCGACGTCCGATTTTATTTCACAAAACGTTTCAGGAAATGCAAAGAGCCTTGAAGGGCTGCGCGCAATGCTCGAATCGGAAGTGAAAAATATCGAGTCGCGCTACAACAATCTGTTTGCAAACGCCGTTTCCGCCGCCGACGAAAAGGAAAAAGCCGCATTCGAAAAATTCTCCGCCGCCTCCGGTGAGCGTTTGGAAAAATATCAGGCGCAAGTCCAGCATAAAATCGACGCGTTTAAAACATCGCTTTCCGAAACGCTTGTCGAAATCTCCCGCCGTACGGACGATTCCGTGAACGATGCCGAAAGTGCGATCAAAGAGCTTCGCGCCGCCTGCGATGAAGCGCAGCGCAGAGCCGACAGCGCGGGACCGCAGCTTGCCGAAAAGATACAGCTCGTCGACGAGCAGATCGAAAAATTCCGTGCGCAGTCGGAAACGAAACTTGCAGATCTTGACAAAGCGCTCACCGAATCGATTTACAAGATTGCGAAACAGTGCGAACAGCAGCAGTCCGATGCGCTCAATGCGATTGATTCTCAATTCGGTTCGTATAAAAAGGATTTGGCATATCAGTTTTCGCGGCTCGAAACGTCGGGCAAAGATATCGATTCGCTCGAAGCGAATCTCCGCAAAGCGATGGATGAAATACGCAAACGTGTTCTTTCGGATTTCGATTTGTTTACCGAAACTCAACAGAAAAAGCATAAAGAATTTTCGGATTCCCTGCAGGCGGATTCCGATGCGATTCAATCGCAGCTGCACACGATTGAAGAAACCGTCGACGCATTAAAGCAGTCGGCGATCGGAAACGTAAAAGCGAAACTGAAAGATTTTGAAGACGGCATCGACGACGATTTGAAAACGCGCGCCGAAAAGATTGCCGAAGATTTGACGGTGTGGAAAAATTCGTTTGACGGAAAGCTCGCCTTGTTTACGGAAGACTGTGAAAACGGCCGGCGTTCGCTCGAAATAAAGTACAGCGAAGATTTAAAAGCGAAGCTCGACGCGCTGCAGGAAAAAAACGACGAACAGCTTAGCCGCATCGCTTCCGGCGTCAAAGAAGCGAACGGCGCGCTTCGCGAACAGATCGACGGCATCGCAAAGACGGTGGACGATTTTGCCGAAACGACGAAGGAGCGCGTAAACAAAACGCAGGCGATTTCGGATGAGTATTTGAAAACGGTCGCCGGTCAATACGAAGCGAAGATGAACGATGAGCTCGAAAGGGTAAAGTCGGAATTAAGCGACGGCTTGAAAAAATTCGAAGAAGCCGTGCTGAACCGGCAAGAGACGGGCGCGTCGACGATCGATGCCGCGCTTTCCGAATTCAATACGTGGAAGCAGCATCTCAAACAGCAGCTCGACGAATCGAATGCCGTTTTTAAAGGGCAGCTCGATACGCTGAAATCGTCTTCGCAAAATAAAATCGACGAAGCCCGCGAATCGCTCCTCGCTGATTTCCAAACCTATTCCGCCGACATGAAAGAAAAGCAGGCTTCTCTTTCGGCTTCGGTCAATGAACTGCAGACGAAAACCGACGAATCGCTCGATATGTACGAGTCGCGTTCCGAAGAAATACTCGAGCGCTTGCAGGCCATGTACGAAGAGATGCTCAAAGATACCGAAGAGCGCGTAAGCAAGCAGAGCGCCGATTCGGCAAAAACGCTCAGCGATCTGCGCGGGAAAATCAATTCGCTCGAAGCACAGTCGAGCGAAAACCAAGCGAAGTTCGTGCTTAAAATGCAAAGCGATCAGGACGAAATGCAAAGCCGCATGGGAGAGCTGAACCGCGAATTGCAAAACGTTCGGTCGCAGATGCTGCAGTATGAAAAAGCGGAAGCGATGAAAAAAGCGCTCGACGAACGGATCGCCGCCCTCGACGACGATTTTGCCCGACTCGCTTCGTATAACGAAACGGCGCTTTCGCTTGCCGACAGTTATAAAGCTCTGCACAAAATGTACGACGATATAAACGGCCGCTTAAAAGAATTCGATGCGCAAAAAGCGCGAGTGGATTCGATCGGACAAAAATACGACAAGATGATCAATCTTTCGAGTGCGATGGATGAAAAGATAAGCGGCTTGCAGACCTCCTACGACGAACTGCAGACGTTTGAAGTCGCCGTGCGCGATTTTCAGGAAAAGCTGCATTCGCTTAGCGGCTCCTACGACAGGCTCGAGCAAAAGCAAACGGTAATCGAGCGCGTAAACGAAGACGTCAACAGATCGTTTGACGCGCTCAAAACGCTTGAAGACAAGTTAAAGCAGTGTGTCCGTCAAACGGAATCGCTGCCGCAAGAAATCAAAGACGTGCAAAAAGACGTCGACAAGCTTTTAAAGAGCGGGCCGAAACTCGCACAGGCGGTGACGAAGCTCGAATCGCTCGATGCGATTCTCACCGAAGCCGACAAGCGCATGGATGCGCTCGTTTCCGCGCGGCAGGGCATCGGCAGAAGTGAAGCTCGTCTCGAAGAGCTTAAAACCGATATCGAATCGAAATTTAAGCTGCTCAATCAGCTGACGAAAAAAGATTTGGAAAAGCATCCGGCAAAAGAAGACAAGCGCCTCTCGCCCCAGGACAGGGACAATATCAAACAGCTCAAACAGCAGGGTTGGACGGTAAAGGAGATTGCGCGCACGATGAAACGGACGCAGACGGAAATAGAGATGGTGCTCGAGCTGCCCGAATAAAACCGCGTCGTTCGCCGTAAGAGAGGACGGCGCGCCGCAAACGAGGGCGCCGCGTGTTCAGTTTTTTGCAAGCAGACAGGTGCACCACGCTTCTACGGCTTCTCCCTTACCGACGTCACCGAGCGCTTCTCCCGTCTTCGCTTTTACGAATATCGAATCGCTTTCGCCGCCGAGCGCGTGTGCGATCGATTCGATAACTTGCGCGCGGTACGGGAGAAATTTCGGGCGCTCGAGTTTTACGACACAATCCATATTGACAAGTTTCCAACCGTGTTTTCGTATTTTTTCCCAAACGGTTTTTAATAAAAAAACGGAATCGGCGTCTTTCCACGCATCATCTTCCGGCGGAAAAAAACTTCCGATATCGCCGAGAGAAGCGGCTCCGAGTAGCGCATCGGTTATCGCATGGAGGAGCACATCTCCGTCGGAGTGACCGTCTTCGCCCTTATCGAACGGAATGACGACTCCTCCGATCATCAATTTTCTTCCGGAAATAAGCCGGTGTACGTCATAGCCCAAGCCCGTGTGAAATGTCTGCGTATGCATATCTCCTGCGTACGTGATTTTGCGATTTTCAGGCGAACCCTGTACCGTCATCACGTCCCCTTCGTATTTTGCCCAAATCTCCGTATCGTCCGTATATGCTTTTCCGTCGTTTTCCGCTTTGCGATGGGAGGCGAGCAGGCGCATAAAATCGAATGCTTGCGGCGTTTGAACCGCAGCCATCCGTTCTCTTTTGAGATGCTCGACGATAAAGCCTTCGTCATTAATAATTTTCTGCGTATCCGCCGGAGGGATTGCGGGTACGGCGGCCCCGTATTCGAGCGCGGCTTTCGCAGTACGCACGATAATTTTTTCGGTGACAAAGGGGCGAGCGGCGTCGTGCACTAAGACGATCGCCGGAGGATTGTTTTTTGCCGCTTCTTCGAGCGCGATTTTTACGGAGCTTTGCCGCGTTACGCCTCCACGCACAAAGAGCGGTTTTGTGTCGAGCAGCGCTTCGATTTCCGCATCGGATGCGAGCGCCTTGCGTGCATGACTTTCGTCTTCATCGAAGGGGATCGCGATGATGAGGGAAGTGCAGTCGAGCGCTTTTAAAAACGGCTTAAGGGCTTCCGAAAGAACGGTACCGCGTCCGAGCGGTCGATACTGCTTTCGCACCCCTTCGCCCATGCGGGAAGAAGCGCCTGCCGCGACGATGATGACGGCAGCGGGGATTTTGTGCTTTTTAACCATTTTTATGATGCTTTACTTTCAAAACTTGCCATTCATACATTAAAACGAATCGTCGTCGTAAGACGAATCGTCATCCGAAGCATCACCGTCGTCGGATTCGCTCGAACTCGCGTTCATGTCGTCCATAAGATTATCGTCTTCGTCATCGTCGATATTGATGACGTGTTTGACTTTCGGTGCGGATCCGGGCGGTTCGAGTTTGATGTGAATCAGCGTTTCGACTTCTTTGAGCGACTTTCCCGTTGCAAATGAAATTTCATCTTCGAGCAATTTCCGCGCGGAATCGTAGAGTTTTCGTTCGAGAATCGGAAGCTCTTTTACTTTGCTGCGGTTGTACAGACAGCGCACGATCGTCGCGATGTCGTTGATGCTCCCTTTTTTGAGAAGATCGAGATTCATCTGATAGCGAAGCTTCCAATCCGACGTAATCGGCTCGAAATCGTCGGAAAGCAGGTTGAGCGCTTTTTCCGCTTCCGAAGCGGAGACGATGGCTCGGATACCGAGATCTTCCGCCCGCTCTACCGGCACCATGACAACCATATCCGACGCTTCGATATAGATATTGTAATACAGCATCGTTTGCTCGCGGAAAATCTGCTCGTTGATGTCGGTAATTTTTCCGACGCCCTGACTCGGATAGACGATTTTTTGATTTATACGGAACCTTGAAGCTTTCGATTTTTTCGACACCGTCTTTGCCGCTTCGATTCTTGATACTGCCGTTGAAGCGGATTTCGCCGTTGCGGTTTTCGAAAGCGACGCCGATCTCGATTTTGTCGCAGCAGTTTTTGAAGCAGCTTTAGCCTGCATCGGCTTTTTTGTTTTTTCGAGCGCAGCTTTTACCGGTTTTTTTGCGGCGGATTTTGCAGGCGTTTTTGCACCGGCTTTTACGGAAGCCTTTGCTGCGGTTTTTATACGGGGTTTTGCAGCGGTTTTTGCCGCAGGTTTAGCAACGGATTTTGCAGGTTTAACCGAAGCTTTTTTTGTTTTTACCGGCGACTTAGCTTTTGCTGCCGGTTTTATCGATTTTTTCGAAGTCGTAGCTTTTGCCATATTCTCTAAAGTATAGCACACAATGGAAAAATAATCAAACTTGCAATTTCGAATGTACGTTCAAATTTAATAAAGGGGGAAAGTCTTCCCCTCGCGCGCACTTCGTTGCGCGCTGCCCCTTCCAGCGGGGACACCCCGCAACGCCCCGTTTGAACCGATTTTCCGCTGCTCGGATTTGTTCTGGTAAGTCGGGAGGCGAAAAACGGCCGAGCCGTTTTTCTTTTATCCGTGCGGAGGCTTTCATATCTCATCCTTCCGGATGAAATAGAAGGTATGAAAGCCGACTGCAATTCCTTATGAGGACACACGGAGTAACGCTTGCGTTGCTCCGTGTGATAGGAGACGCGCATAATTCCTGCGCGGGGAACTTTGCGCTAACGCGCTCGTTGCAAGTCGCGCACTGCTCGGAATTGCTCTGTAAGTCGGGAGGCGAAAAACGGCCGAGCCGTTTTTCTTTTATCGGAGACGCGCATAATTCCTGCGCACTGCTCGGAATTATCCGCTCTTGCATAAATTATCCTCTGCCTTTATAATTTTATACAATATTTGACGGTGATGATCGGGGTGCGGGTGCCGGAGGGTTGTGGATAGCGCTTATACGATAGTCGTGCCGGATGCTGACGTTTTGTCTTGTGTCTGCGGTACGAACGACAGCAATTTGAAACTCATCGAAGAGCATTTGGGCGTGCCGGTGTTTACGCGGGGGAATGAGCTTTCCGTAGATGAAGAGGATCCTGTCGTCCGCGAAAAGTTCCGCTTTATCATCGATCGGATTCTCGACGAAATAGAAAGCGGTGACGAAGACGGCAAAAATATCATCGCGTCCGTTTTAAATACGCAGCCGCGTCTCGACATTTCACGCTGTGCGATTTCGATCCCCAGAGGTTTTCGGAAGATATATCCGCGTTCGGACAATCAAGCGCGGTATATCGATATGCTCCGCTCGTTCGATATGGTCATCTGCACGGGAGCTGCCGGCAGCGGCAAAACCTTTCTCGCGGTCGCCGAAGCGCTGAAAATGCTTCTTTCGCACAATACATCGAAACTCGTCGTAACGCGCCCCGTCGTCGAAGCGGGAGAAAGTCTCGGCTACCTTCCGGGCGATTTGGAACAAAAACTCAACCCGTATTTGCGTCCGTTTTACGACGCGATGGAATCTCTCGTGCCGCGGGAAATGGTGAGGCGCCTTGTCGAATCGGGTGCGGTCGAAACGGCGCCGCTTGCGTATATGCGCGGGCGTACGCTCGAAGCGAGCGTGGTCATCCTCGATGAAGCGCAAAATACGACGCGCGAACAGATGAAAATGTTTTTGACGCGGATGGGCGAAAACGCGAAAGTGTTTGTCACCGGCGATATCACGCAGATCGATCTGCCGCGCCGGACGGAAAGCGGGCTCGTTCACGCGCTCAAATTATTAAAATCGATTCCGGAAATCGCAACGATGAGATTGACGGCGGACGACGTGATCCGCGCTCCGCTTGTAAAAAAGATAGTAAAGGCGTATGAAGATGAAGAAAGACAATGACAATCGCGGTTTTGCAGCGGCATGTACCGATTATATTAAAAAGCACTACAGCGTTATCCTTTTGATCGTTGCGGGTTATATCGCCGTTTCCGCTCTCAATTTCGTAAACGTTGCGACGAGTCAGACGATTGCGTCGTTTTCGCTTCACGATTTTGAAATAGGGCAGATCGCCGACCGCGATATAATCGCTCCGCGGGACATTGCGGCGACTTACGATAATCCGATCGCGATTCAAAAGGGAGAGCGGATCATTCACAAGGGTTTTGCGATCGAGCAGGAAAATTACGACAAGCTTCGAAAGCTCGCCGAATCACCCGCATATTTCGATTACCGTAAATTCCTCAACAACGAATTATTTTTGCTTGTTCTCGGCGTCGTGTGGTTTTTGCTGTTTGCGTTTCTTCCGTTCGGCAGAAAAATCCTTTTGAGCGAATCTGTGCTGCAAGTCGTCTTTTTTCTTTTTATTTATGCCGCCGCCGCATTTGCGCTCAAAATGCCCGCCTTTTCTTCTCCGTATATGCTGCCGGTGATCATTCCGTCGGCGTTCTGTACGCTGCTCGTTGCGATTTTGTACGGTCAGCTTTCTTCCGTACTGTTTTGCGCCGTCGCCGCTTTCGGCGTATACAATGCCGCCGACTGGGCGCTCATTCCGTTTCTCTACACGATACTTTCGTGTTTTGCGGCGACGAATATCGTGCGGCGGATCGAGCGGCGGATCGATATGGTCGTGGCATCGCTCCTGCTTGCCCTCGTCGATATCGTGTGTATGATCGTACTCATCGTCATCGATAATGAAAGCTTTCAACGGATGCCGGCCGCTCTCGCCGGCGCCGCGTTCAACGGATTTATTTCCGGTATTCTCGCACTCGGTTTTTTGACGCCGCTCGAATTGCTTTTGAATACCGCATCGGTATTCCGCCTTATGGATTTAAGCGATCTCAACAATCCGACGATGCGTCGTCTTATGCTCACCGCGAGCGGCACCTATACGCATTCGCTCATGGTCGCGCAGCTTGCCGAAAGCGCATGCCGTGAAATCGGAGCAAATTCGCTCGTCGCCCGCGTCGGCGCATATTATCACGACATCGGCAAAATGGATCAGAGCGAATACTTTGTCGAAAACCAAACGGGCACGAATAAACACGACGATATCAATCCTTCCCTTTCCGTCGCCGTCATCAAAAGCCACGTAAAGCGCGGCGTCGAAAAAGCGTATAGAATGCACTTGCCGCAGCAGATCATCGACATCATCGCCGAGCACCACGGAAACAGCGTCATCTCGTATTTTTACAACGCGGCAAAAGAAAAAGATCCGAACGTGAGCCCCGAAGAATTCCGCTACACGGGTACTCCTCCGACGAGCCGCGAAAGCGCCGTCGTCATGCTCGCCGATACCGTCGAAGCCGCGTGCCGCACGCTTGAAAATCCGTCCGCGTCGCGCTTGGATAAATTCATTCAAACGCTGTTCAACGCAAAGGTCGAACACGGTCAGCTCGACAACTGCGATTTGACTTTCCGCGATATCGCAAAGATAAAGGGCGCTTTCGTTCAGCTGCTTGCAGGTTACTATCACAACAGAATCGAATACCCGAATCAAAAAAATCCCGACGAAGATCGAAAAGAAAACAAAGCTTCCGATAAAAAAGGAGCCGATAAATCCGGCGACAAAAAGGATGAAAAAAAGCCGGGCGATAAAAACGACGATAAAAAATCGGATGCGGGAAAATCGAATGGCTGACAGGATCGCCGTGTCCCTTTCCGAAAATGCCGCGCTTCCGTCATGGATTGAAAACGTCGCGCCTTTTACACAAAAGGCGCTCGGCGTGCTCGGTTTTTCCGGTGAGGAGATTTCGATTTTGCTGTGCGACGATGCATACATGGCGTTTCTCAACAAAACGTATCGCGGCATCGAAGGGGCGACGGACGTGCTTTCGTTTGAAAACGGAACTTCATATATAGACGAAGAGGGCACGGAGTGGAAGTGTGCGGGCGACATTGCGATCAGTCTCGACACGCTTTCGAAAAATGCGGCCGCGTTCGAGACGGATGAAGACTCTGAGCTCAAGCGTCTTATCGTGCACGGTCTTTTGCATTTAAACGGATACGATCACGGAAAAGAGCATATCGAAGAGGGTAAAGCTCCCGAATGCGATATGCTTGTCATACAGGAACAGGTGCTTGCGAAATTGTGCGGCGAAAAAATAATTGGGTAAGGTGGTATATGGGATTATTCGGTTTAGGACGCAAAAAGGAAGAAGCCGCTTCCGATGCGGAAGCGGTCAGTCCCGAACAGCAGGAGATTATCAACGAAGAAAAACGGAGCATGATACGCGGCATCGAAGATTTGTCGCACACGACGGTAAAGGAAGTGATGATTCCGCGTATCGACGTCGATTTTATTTCCGTCGATACCGAACTCGACGAACTCATGGAAAAGATCGCCAAAAGCGGTCACTCGCGCATTCCGGTCTACAGCGAATCCATCGACAATGTCGTCGGCATACTCTACGTCAAAGATTTGATTCACATTTTCGCTTCTCACGAAACGGTCGATCTCGAAAAGATTCTCCGCAAAGCGTATTTTATTCCCGAATCGAAGCGCATCGATTCGCTTTTGCGCGAGTTTAAACGGCGGCACCTGCACATCGCGATCGCTATCGACGAATACGGTGGTATCTCCGGCATCGTTACGATGGAAGATATCATCGAAGAGATAGTCGGCGACATTCAGGATGAGTTCGACAACGAGCGGGAAGATATCATCACGCTCGGAAACAATATTTGGCTGTGTGATGCGCGCATAGATTTGGACGATTTGAACGAAACGATCGGCGCGGAGTTTCCGACGGAAGATTTCGATACGCTCGGCGGCTTTGTATTCGATTTGCTCGGAAAGATTCCGGTAAAATACGAAAAGGCGTCGTGGGACGGATTCGATTTTATCGTACAGGATATGGAAGGTCACCGTATCAATATGATAAAAGTAATTCGAAAAAGCGGAGATGAAAAAGAGGATGACAAATAATATGACAGATAAGCGGAATGCGGGCGAAAACCGCTTTTTCCGTTTTCACATATCGACGGAGTCCGTCATCGATCCGGCTGCGCAAAAAAAACGGAAAACCGTTTTCTGTGCGCTGTGTGTTCTCCTTTGGGCGCTTCCGCTTTTTGCTTCTCCTCCGACGGCTGCCGAATTTTATTCGCGCGGCGTCGAACGGCAAAACGGGGAAGAGTGGTACGAAGCGACGGAACTTTTTTTGGAAGCCGTGCGCGTAAATCCCGCTTACGCAGATGCGTGGTTTCGTCTCGCCGAGTGCGCGTATCAGCTCGGTCAATACGATACGGCGCTCGGCTATCTTTCGTCCGCCGAAAAATATGCGCGGAACAGTACGGCTGTGCAAAATCTTCGGGGTATGTGCCGCATTGCGCTCGGAAATCTTTCGGAAGCTCGGCTCATATTCGAAAAAATATTGGCGCAGTATCCGAACGACGTCAACGCGAGATTCGGTATGGCCGAGCTCGACCTTTTCAGCGGGAGGATTTCCGCCGCCGAAGGGAAATACGCCGAAGCGCTCGAGCGAGATCCGTCGAACCGCAAAGCGCTTTTAAGTCTCGCTTTCGTTTCAGCCGAGCGCGGCAATGTGGCAGCTGCTTCCCGCTATATGTCGCAGGCGCTGCGCTGTCATTCGGGCGAAGCGGAAGTGCACTATATGAGCGCAAAGCTTGCCGCAATGCAGGGCAATCTTTCAGCCGCCGAAAAAGCGGCTCGCACGGCAGTTGAGATAAACGGCCGCTACGACAAAGCCTACGAATTGCTCGCTTCGATATTGTATTCGGAAAAAAAATACGCCGATGCGATCGACGTTTCGGATTTCAGAATAGCGAGGTCGAGGAACGCGCGCGGTGCGTGGTATTTAAAAGGGCTCTCCCAGTACCGCGAGGGAAATACGGCGGCTGCGATCGCAACGTGGACGACGGGGCTTTCGGTCGATCCCTTCGATGAAGTGATGCGCGCGGCTCTCGAACTCGAGGTCAATAAAACCGTTCCGATCGAAGATGCGCGGAGAAAGGAATGGTCGAAGTGGCACATAAAAAATGCAGGCGAATATATGAAGCGTTTCGACGGCACGGGCGCAAGCTACGAGTACCAGCGGGCGCTGAAAGTAAACCCGACGGATACCGCGGCGCGCAGAGCCTTTGCCGAAATGCTCGACATAAACGGTTTGCACGAACTCTGCCTCGAACAGCTTAAATTCGTACAGGATAACCGGGATCCCCTTTCAAGCGTTTCTTCGGAAGCGCGCCGTACGAGCGAAAAGTGCTTGGACGACACCGTCGAAGCTTACGATTCGCTTTTACAGGATTCGCTTGCAAAGCGGTGGAACGTCGAACCCTTTTACCTCGATAAAATTCGCTGGCGCATCGGTTTGTACTATACGCAAAATACAGCACAGTTCGTTCACGCGGATTTTCCGATGATCACCGCCGAGTTTGCCGCCGATATGTTTTCGGGCGTTTCCGTCACGTTCGTGCGTGCACGAACGGCTCCCGTTTCGGGCTTCGGGGAAGCGTACCGAAAAGCACAGAGCGCGGGCGAAGATTATTTTATCATGCTTTCGTTCGACGAAGGCGAACGCGACATCGTCCTCGATGCGACGATGTATTCCGGTCGTACGGGTTCGGCAGTCAGACCTATGTCGTTTTACGGCACCGGAAGCGGACGTTATACGAACGTGCTGCGCAGGTTGCGCTCCTCAGTCCTTTCAAGTTTGCCCGTCCGCGGAAAAATCCTCGACAGGAGCGGGACGAATTTATTGATCGATGTCGGTCGATCCGAACTGCTGCAAAAAGGCGCGGTGTTCGCCGTCGTGCCCAAAGACTCTCTCAAAACGGCGGATTCGGAAATCGGATTGACATACGCCGACAGGGACGCGCTCGGTACGCTTACGATCACCGAAGCGGGAGAAGAAGTGTCGGAAGGCGAGTTCGTAAAGAGCGGATTTTACGATCGAGTAAACACGGGCGATGAAGTGGTGCTCGTTTCGATGCCCGATAAAGCTGCGGAAAGCAAAGCGGGAAACGCATCCCGCGTCGTCGATAATGCGCCGTCTGCCGGTACGGGAAGTGCCGCCGATTCGGGACGGCCGAAAGCGGTACCGGCCGGCGATTTGGGCGAAAGGCGGAAACCCGTGCTCGTCGACATTATCCGAAGTATTTATTAATTGGCGAAAGGCGAGTTTGGAAAGTATCAGCTAATAGCGCCATGTTTACGGCGAGGACGACCAACGTACAATCTTTGTAGACATATGCGAACGCGGCTTTCGCAGCGGAATCCCCGCTTACGCTCCGGTTGTGCTTTTAAGCAAGGCTTCCGCAAGCGGAACGCACAAAGTCGCACGCGTGTCTCCCGCTGCTACGCCGCATCGCGCACACGTCAAGATGTTTCGGCATACGGTCGGAATCTTGCCGTATGCATAATTGTATTTACTTTCCAAACTCGCCCTTCAGTTGGTGAACGAAACGGATGGAAAAGGGACTGTCTTAAAAGTTACTTGCTTTTTCGACAGTCCTGCGAGTTTTAGCAAACTCGAAATTGAACCTATTAATTTTTCGGCAGCTGCATGAAGTCGAGCGACGAATCGATCCATTTTTTTGCGAGGGAGGGGTAGGCGTCGGCCGCGTACAAAAACGCGTTTACCGCATCGGCGTAGTTTCCTCTGAAATAGTAGGATTCGCCCAAGTAAAAACGCGCTCGGGACGTAACCGCTTCGCTCCGGTTCGTCGCAAGCAGGCGTAAAAGTTCGGTTTCGGCATCGGCGTATTTTCGTTTGATAAAGGTCGTTTTCAAAACGTCGAATAAAAGATAATCATCGCCTCCGTCGGGCGAAATCAAATCTTCTTCGAACACATAGGGCGAAAGCATCTTGTGCATAGTTTCCGCGGAGCCTGCAAGAAGCCGCGCCTGTGCTCGCGCGCTTCTGCCCATAGCCGTCCGTTTGTTTTCGTTTACGCTTTCAATCAAATCGATGTAAGGAAGCGGCGTTTCGCGGACGGCGCCTTCAGGGTAGAGCTTTTCCTGCACGGATGCGCTCGTATCCTTTGCGGCGTTTTTTCGCGGGAGCCGCGGGCGCACGCCGTTTACCGTCGCATTTACCGAAGGGATAACGATGTCGTAGCGTCCTTTTTCCGTAAGGGCGATGACGGCGTAATAATAATCTTTATAGTCGGGAACGTTGTCTGTAAACGATGCGCTGTCTTTTGCAAGCTTTACGATCGGGACGAGGGAATCCGGATCCGAAAAAAACGCGGCCGGCTCTTCCGTTCGGAATACTGCGAGAGACGTGACGGCGGGTTCGGGATTTCGAGGCGGCGTCCACGTAAGGAAAATGCGTTTTCCCGACCCGGCTTCGGCTTTTATGCCGGTGACGATGGGACGCTCGGCGGCAAAAAAGGGAAGAGCTGCGGATAGAAAGAAGATTCCCGTGACAATCGGTCGAAAGCGTTTCATGAGATTATGATAGCGCGAAACGGCGGGAAAATCAATTCTTGCGCGTTCGTTGTCGCGCGTCCGTTTGACATAATTCGCTCTTTCTTTTATGCTTATACGATATGTTCGTATCGGTTGTTCTCGATCCGGGCGGAGTCGATACGGCTCAGTCGCTCGCTTCGGTGCTCGCTCATTACGGATTTCACAAAGTGCAGCGCGCGTGCTGGGAAAGCGCCGACGTCGGTGTCATGCAGCTTTCGCAGCTCAAGCGGGAAATCGACCGCGTGACGAATTACTACGATACGGTGCGCATGTATCAGTATCCGGTGCAGGGTATGTTTTCCATAACGGAGCTGCATCGTAAAAAATGGCGGAGATGCGTTTTGAAAGCGGACGATACGGAAAACGAAGGCGGTATAAATCCGTCTAAGGAAAATTTCTGAAAATTGCAATTTCAAAAAGCGATATAGTATTAATCAGGATACCGGTTGTTGATTTTGAATGGTGTCGGTTGTTAATTTGAAATGCGATTATTAATTTTGGAGTGTCTATATGATAGAAGATGTAAAAATGCCCGTTTCCGCTCTTCGCGAAGATATCATGAACGTTTGGGGGCGTCTTTGACGCTGCGAGCGTAGACAAAAAAATCGCCGAAAAAGAAGCGCTCACCGCCGCTCCGGGGTTTTGGGACGACAGTGAAAAAGCCGGCAGCGTCATGAATGAAATAAAACGCTTGAAAAACCGCGTCGAGCCGTGGCGCGCTTTATTGAAAAAACAGGACGATTTGGAAGCGATGCTCGAGC
The DNA here is from genome assembly GCF_000468115.1 of Treponema socranskii subsp. socranskii VPI DR56BR1116 = ATCC 35536. GTDB lineage: Bacteria > Spirochaetota > Spirochaetia > Treponematales > Treponemataceae > Treponema_D > Treponema_D socranskii. Next base: position 38,145 of record NZ_AVQI01000016.1, on the reverse strand, counting down.
TCGCCGAAGAAAGCGGCGGTGCGGATGAAGAAGCGGAAGTAGAGCAGATGTACGAAGAGACAAAAGCTGAATTCGAAAAGCTCAACATTTTGAATCTGCTTTCAGGCGAAGTCGATCCGAACGACGCCTTCCTTTCGATTCACGCGGGAGCCGGAGGAACGGAAGCGGAAGACTGGACTTTTATGCTGAGCCGCATGTATACGAGATGGGCGGAACGGCACGGGTTTAAAATCGAAATCGTCGATCAGGAAGAAGCCGAAGGCGGACTGAAGTCCGTTACGATGCAGATTTCGGGCGATTACGCATACGGCTATTTAAAGTGCGAAGCGGGAATCCATCGGCTTGTGCGCATCAGCCCCTTCGATGCGAATGCGAGACGTCACACATCTTTTTCGTCGGTGTACGTGTATCCCGTCCTCGACGATACGATCGAAGTAAATATCCGTCCGGAAGACCTCCGCGTGGACACATACCGCGCGGGCGGCAAGGGCGGGCAGCACGTCAATAAAACCGAATCGGCGGTGCGCTTTACGCATGTTCCGACCGGCATCGTCGTCGCGTGCCAGAGCGAACGCAGTCAGTTGATGAATCGCGAAATCGCGATGAATATTCTGCGCTCGCGCTTGTATGAGTATTACCGCGAACAAAGAGAAAAAGAGAATTCCAAATACAGCGGAGAAAAAAAAGACATATCGTGGGGCAATCAAATTCGCTCCTATGTATTCCAGCCGTACACGATGGTCAAAGATCACCGCACGAAATGCGAGTCGGGCAATATCCAAGCGGTTATGGACGGCGACATCGATCAATTTATGGACGCGTTTCTCATTGCCCGGTGGAAAGGTCTTCCGATGGAAGGCGGCGGAGACGATGACGAAGAAGTGTAAACATTTGATTTCGAGTTTTCCAAAAATCGAATTTTTTCGGCCGTTTCGACGTTCCACCGCTAAATTTTTTTTCTGCGGCTTTATTCATCTTTTCTGTTTGATTTCGATTGCACCCGCGGACGAGGTGTCAGCCTCTCCCGATTGGATTATCGGCGCGGAACAATTTACGCTTGCCGATAAGCGCGATGTTTTTCCGTCCGACGGTGCCGCCTCTCGGACTGTTCCCGCCCTTATCCTCGAACAGCTTGCCGAAAACCTCGAGCGTATGCCGACGGCTGAAGAGCGGCTCGACCGAAGCGAATACGCGCTTTCGCGAAGCAGAATCGATCTCTTTTTGCAGCTTTCGCGGGAAGTGCAAGTGCGCGATTCTCTCGTGCTCGGAGATTATACCGAAAAGCAGCTGGAAGCGAAACTGAAGGATGCCGACAAAAAGATTGCGGAATTGAAAATAAAAATTGAAAAAAATCTTATCGAAGAGGAACGAGAACGCGAAAAAGCCGCACCCGATATGGAACGCGAGAGGCGGCGCAAAAAAAACATCGAAGCGGGTGCGGTTGTCGAAGACAGAAGGCCTGACGCGGAGCGCAGCGACAGGGAGCGTTTTATTAATTTATTTCGGAGCGATGCAGACGATACTCCTCGTAGCGAACGTGTGAGTTTGTATAAAGGCGATTTTTCCGCGCTCTTCGATGCGGGAGAAGCTGCGAAAAAAGCGGGGTACGAAAGCCGCGCGTTTGAAAACGCTGTCGTCGCCGCAAAGATCAACGCGCTTTTAACCGGTACGATGACTTCTTACGGAGGCTATGTTTCCGTAAGCGTGTCGCTCATCGTGTATCCGGGTGCGAAGGTTATCGGCACCGTAACCGACGTCGGGAGCCTTGAGGATATTCGTCCGCTTGCCGTACGCATTGCGCGCTTCCTTACGCCCGAAATAACGAATGCTATGCCCGTGGAATTGCTTTTTACGGTCTCGCCGCCGGAAGCCGCCGAGCACATCACGATCAGCGTCGACGATATCGTGTACCGGGAAGTCCCCGACCGTCTTGTCGTACAGGCGGGCGTTCATTCGGTTTTGTTTTCGGCTCCCGGTTTTAAACAGGCGGGCACGTCCTATGCGTTCCGCGGCGCGAGGAGTTTTTCTATTTCGGCGGAACTCGTACCCGATAATCCGTCGTCGCTTTTTGTCCGTTTAAAAAAACCGATCGTCGGAACGCTCTTTGCAAACGGAACGGAAGCGGGAAAAACGGACGAAGAAAATCTTCCGATAAAATTAATAATCAACGACGAGCCGGTGCTCGGTCAATTTATCACGAAAGACGGATCCGCCGCTCCGTTTTACATCGCGTATCGCATGCTCAAAGACAACGCTTCCCTTGCGTTCCGCGCCGAACCCTTTGACAGAAGCAAATATATCGATAGGCGTCGACGTCGGTTGTACACGTCGTACAGTGTGCTTGTCACATCCCTTTTGGCGACGTTTTATACCTACGGCACTTTTTATACCGAAAGCATCGCGTATTCGAAAGGCTATACGGATATCGAAAGCGCAAAAAAGTGGCAGAGTGCATCTCAAGTGTGTACGGGCATATCTATCGGATGCGGGGCATGGTGTATATACGAACTCGTGCGGTATTTTATCGCTGCGGATAAAGTGCTTCCCGCCCGCGCCCGTGTCGTAAAAGACGGCAAAATTGACGATGCGGGAGATGCCGAGTCGATTTCGATCGGAAGATAACGGAGATATTATGGCAAAGATTTCTTTTGCGCAGCGGATGCGCGATTTATTCGGAGGACGCGATAAAGACGATGAAGCGATCTTCGACGATTTAACCGATGCGCTCATCGAGGGGGATGTCGGCGCAAAGGCGGCGGTCGAAATCGCGGACGAGCTTAGAGTCGCCTGTCAAAAAAATCATGCGCACGGAAAAGACGAAGTCATGCACGAACTCGAAGCGATTCTTTTGCGCTGCGTCAAAGAGGTCTCTCTCGTTCCCGTTTCCGGCAAAACGAATGTGTGGATGCTGCTCGGCGTAAACGGTGTCGGAAAGACGACGACGAGCGCAAAACTTGCGAACGCGTTTAAAGATGCGATTTCGGGCGAAGTGGTGCTTGCTTCAGCCGACACCTTCCGCGCCGCCGCGATCGAACAGCTTGCCCTGCACGGGGAAAATCTCGGCGTGCGCGTCGTAAGCCATCAGCACGGATCGGATCCCGCCGCCGTCGTCTTCGATGCGGCAGACGCCGTCCGAGCAAAGGGCGGGGGGCTCGTGCTTGCGGATACGGCGGGCAGGCTGCACAATAAAGAAAACCTCGTACGCGAGCTCGGAAAGATCGACCGTACCTGTCTCCAAAAAGCCGACGAAGGTTGCTATAAACGTATCCTCGTCGTGGATGCGACGACGGGACAAAACGCGTTCAGACAGGCGGAAGTTTTCGGAGAAGCCGTTTCCGTCGACGCGCTTGTTTTGACAAAATACGATTCGACGGCAAAGGGCGGCATCGCCGTTTCCGTCGGCAAAGAACTCGGTATTCCGGTCGCCTTTGTATGTACCGGAGAAAAATACGGAGATATCGCGCCGTTCAGCGCCGAACGCTACGTAAAAGAATTTTTAGGATCGGAATAAGGTGAACCGAAGAGCTGCATTCATACTATGCTGTCTCGCGTTCGTTGCCGTGCAGACGGGAGCCGGCGAATCGCCGGAAGGGAATGGCGCGGAAAGCGATGCCCTCAGCCGGTTTTCCCTCGATGCCGAAGGAAAGCTCAAAGCTTTTGCATTCGATGCGGAGCGCTTTACGCTTTCGGACGCAAACGATGAGAGCGTTACGGTAAACGCATCCGGCAAAACGGCGGTGCGGAAAACCTACGACGCTCTCATGCGCCTTGTCAAACGCGACGTATGGAAGATCGCTTCGACGGCGAAGGAAAGCGTGCGCGAAAGCACCGAAACCTTTTATTATAAAACGGAGGGAGCGTATCCCGCATCTTCGGTGACCGAAAGGGAAGGCTGCCGAGAGGAAAGGTTTTATGACGATGAGGGGAGAGTGATTTCCCGTACCGATTTTTTTGTCGATAAAGACGGCACGCAGATTCCCGACACGAAGATGACGCGGCTTTATGCGGATGGAAATAAAATTCTCGAAGAAGAAAAATCGCGCTATGAATACGCCGATGAAAAAAAATCGCAGCTTGCCGCCGTGCGCGTGCAAAAAAAAATATACGACTATGCCGCAGGCGGAGAAAAGCCCGATTATTATTTTTATGAAGACGGAACGCTGCGCATAAAGACGGTATACGCGCAAGACGATGCATACGTAACGACGCTCTATTTCGATGACGGATATACCGTGATTTCGGAGTATGCCGCAGGGGAAAAGATTCGCGAAACGATAAAAAACGGAGACCGCGTACTGCGGACGAAAAAATATGATACGAAACATTAATAATATATTTCGTTTTCGCTGGATCGCTTTCGTGTCGAGACGATTTTCGCGAGTCGACAGAAACGGCCGCTCGGCGGTGACGTCCTTTTTCGCTTCTCTCGGGATCTGTTTCGGCATTATGACGCTCATCGTCGTCATGAGCGTTATGAACGGCTTTCAAATGGAATTCAAAGATGCGATCATGGAAGTTTCGTCGTATCACATTCAAGTGCGCGGCGTGACGGACGATACGGAGGAGCGCTTTGCGTCGTGGTGCAAAAGCGAAAAAGACATCGTTTCGGCAATACCCTTTTACGAAGCGCAGAGCTTTATGGCCGCTTCTTCGGGCGGACAGGCACCTGCCCTCATCCGTGCATTGCCTCGGGATATCGCGGAAAGGGACGCGGGGTTTGCACGGGAAGTGCTCATGGTTTCAGGCAGCTTTTCGATCGAAGGCGAAGACGAGATAGTGCTCGGCTCGTCCCTTGCCGATTCGCTCGGTGTGCGGACGGGAAGTGAAGTGACGCTGCTCGCGCTTTCGGGAGGAAGCGATGTTGCGCTCCTGTCGCGGACGAGACGTTTTCGCGTTGCCGGTATTTTTTATTCGGGCTATGCCGATATAAACGCATCCTACGCATTTATCAACCTCGAATCGGGAAAAAAGAATTTCGGGCGAAGCGCCGAAAAAGTATACGGCGTAAAATTGCGGCGCGAATCGTTCGACTCCCATATCATCGGAAAAATTAAGGCATTCTTTCCGGCACTTACGGCCGTATCCTGGCGGGAGTATAACCGCTCGTTTTTCGGCGCGCTTCGCGTGGAAAAAAATATGCTCATGATCCTCGTGCTGTTGATCTTTGTCGTCGTTGCGATCAATATCTACAGCGGTATGCGTCGTCTGGTTTACGAGCGGCGTCGCGAGATTTCGATTTTGGCGGCTCTCGGAGGAAAAGGCGGCGAAATCAAATCGATCTTTATCCTGCGCGGATTTTTTACCGGCTGTGCGGGAGCCGTCGGCGGTGTACTTTTGGGACTTTTGATCTGCGTCAATATCGGGGGCGTATTTTTGTTCGCGTCGGAAGCGCTGTACCGTACGCAGTATTTTTTTACGCTTTTGTTTTCACCCGAAAGCGCGGCCTTTATCCGCGAAAATCCGATGTTTATGCTCTATGCGGCCGTTCCCGCGCGTATCTTTCCGTTTGAAGTTTTTATGATCGCGCTGTTCGGTATCGCATCTCCTCTTGCTGCCTCGTACGCTGCGAGCAGGGATATTTTGAAAATGACGGTTGCGGAGGTGCTCCACGATGAGTGAAATCGTTCATATCGAAAATCTTGAAAAAACTTATGTCTCGACGGGAGAGACGCTGACCGTTTTAAAAGCGCTCGACCTTTCGGTCGAAGAAGGCAGTAAAGTCGTCATTACCGGAGAAAGCGGCTGCGGCAAAAGCACGCTGCTCAACATCATCGGCGGCATCGATTCGGCGACGTCGGGTATCGTGCGCTCGGGCGGCCGGGATATCACCGCCCTCGATGAAAACGCGCAAGCCGATTACCGCTCGCATTTTCTCGGATTCGTGTTTCAATTTCATTATCTCTTAAAGGATTTTACGGCTCTTGAAAACGTCTATCTTCCGGCATATATGGCAGGCGTTTCAAAAAAAGACGCGATAAGCCGCGCCGAGCGTTTGCTCGAAGATGTCGGTCTTCAAGACCGCCTGCACCATCTGCCTTCCGAGCTTTCGGGCGGCGAACGCCAACGGGCTGCGGTCGCACGCGCTCTTATCAACGATCCGCATCTCATCCTCGCGGATGAACCGACGGGAAACCTCGATCCCGTGAACGCTGAGATCGTCGGAAATCTGCTTTTTTCGATTGCGGATAAATACCGCAAAACGCTCATCATGGTAACGCACGATCAAAACTTGGCGGCGAAGGGATCGGTGCGCTATTCGATTGCCGGCGGAAAACTCGAAGCGGCGGATTGAAGTATGACGATAAAGAGTTCGCTTTTATTGGCATACCGCATCCTCTTTCCGAAAGGTGAAAGTTCGGCCGCGCGGCAGAGTCTTTCTGCCTCTCTTCTGTGCATCGGCATAAGTCTCGTACCGCTCATCGTCGTGCTCGCCGTTTCAAACGGTATGATTCAAGGGATGACGGAACGCATCATCGGTCTTTCAAGCTCTCACATCGAAGCGGCCGTCGAATCGTCTTCTCCCTTCGTTTCGGACGCAGCTTCTTTTACGCGTTTTGCGTCCCGTCTTAAAACGGTAGAAGGCGTTACGAATGCCTATCCCGAAATCGACGCTTCCGCGCTCGCCTCGGGCGCTTCGTATCGGTGCGGTGTGCAAGTGCGCGCCGTCCTGCCTGAAGTCTTTTCGGAAAACAAATCCTTCGCTTCTCTCTTTCGCGTCACGGACGGCGATATCGGTGATTTTAAAAGCGGAGCGAAAGCTGCCGTTGTCGGAGAAGAGACGGCAAAGCGGCTCGGCATCCGCTCGGGCGATAAGTTCCGATTGATAACCGCTCAAGCGAATGCGGACGGAACGGTGCTGCCGAAAGCGGCTTTGCTTTCCGTCGCCGCCGTCGTTTCGTCGGGGTATCAAGAGCTCGATGCGGCGTGGCTCTTTGTGCCGCTCGATACGGGCTTCGATATCATCAGGGCGGGAACGGGAGCGTATTCGGTGCTTGTCGAAACCGAAAACGCGTTTTCTCCCGAACTCGTGCGCGTTCAAAGCTCGCTGCGCGATGCGTTTCCGTTCGATGCCGACTTTTACCGCTGGGATGAACTCAATCTGGACAAGTATGAAAATTTCGCTTCGACGAAAATCATGCTCGTCTTTATCATGCTGCTCATCGTGCTCGTCGCGTCGATCAATATTTCATCATCGCTCGTCATGCTCGTTGCCGAAAAGCGGCGCGAAATCGCAGTTATAAAAAGTCTCGGCGGCACCCGGCACGGCATCGCGTTCGCGTTTCTCGCTGCGGGAACGGCTGCGGGTTTCGGCGGCGTGCTCATCGGTCTTCCGATAGGACTCGCGTGCGCGGTAAACGTAAAGAGCATCATCGTTTTTTTTGAAAAAAGCGTAAACGCTGCGGCAAAATTTTTGTATATTATAAGAGGATACGATATTAATTCTCTTGCGCATATCGATTTGATGGATCCCGCCTATTACCTTTCGGAGATATCCGTCGTCATCCCGTTCCGAGATACGGCAGTGATCGTCGTATCGACGGTGCTTTTGGCGCTTGCGGCTTCCGTCATTCCGGCGTACAGAGCCGGTAATGAAAAGCCGCTCGAAACATTGCGCAAAGTGTGATATAGTGAGTGCGCTATGCTGTGTGATTTTTGCCGCAAACGCGAAGCGGTGTTCTTTATCGAACAGACAACGAAAACGTCTCAAAAGAAAATCCATATCTGCATGGAGTGTGCCGTCAAAAACGGTCTCTCCCCGGATCCCGAACGCATTCAAAAATCGATCCGCTCGCTCTTCGACGCCGTCGCAAAGACGGAAGCTATCGGTACGATGGAAGCGGGAAAGCTTTGCCGAGTTTGCGGCACGAGTTTTGCCGCGATAAAAAAATCCGGCAAAGCAGGCTGTCCCGAATGCTACGAAACTTTCAAATCCGAACTGCCGGCGGTGATGGCGAAGCACGGCATTACGGGTACTTATACCGGTTCGATGCCCAGACGGATTGCGACTTTCCGTTCGCGTTTGACCGACCGCATCGATTTGGAAGCGAAGCTCGAACAGTCGATACAAAACGAAGATTATGAAAAAGCGGCGATTTACCGCGATTACCTGCGCGCCCTCGAACGGGGGGCGGTCGCCGACGGATCGGATGCCGGTACGGGGGCGGAAAATGCCTAGCGCCGCAGTCCCTGCCGGCAGACCGTGGTATTCGTATGCGGGAAAAGACGGGGATGTCGTCGTGTCCACGCGCGTGCGTCTTGCGCGGAACCTCGCCGATTTTTTATTTCCGTCGGCTGAAAAAAAAGACGAAGCCGAACGCGTGCAGACGCTTGTGTTCGATGCTTTTTCGCATTTTGAAAATCCCGACGATTATCACGTCGTGAATACGGAGATGCTCGATGCTCTCGCAAAAAAGATTTTGGAAGAGCGCGGCGTGCTCGACGGCAGCGGGGCTTCCGGTATCGTCATGAAGGGAGACGGGCGTCTTTCGTGCCGCGTCAACAGCACAGACCACGTGCGCATCGCGTCTTTTGAGCCGGGCTTGAATTGTGCCCGTGCATTCGATGAGTGCCGCCTTTGCGACGACGGTATGCAAAAGACGCTGCAATTCGCCGCTTCCTACGAATTCGGCTATCTCACGTCGATCCTTTCGGATGCGGGAAGCGGCATGAAGGTTTCGATCCGAGTCCACTTGCCCTCCCTGACGTTTTCAGGAGAAGCGGATGCGGTTCTCAACGACGTGCGCGCAAAGGGACTCGACGTGTTTTCGGTATACGGTACGGGCGACGGCTACGGCGTATCGCTCGGATCGTATTACGATATCGCAACCGCTTCGTCGCTTTCGGGCAGTGAATTCGATCAGACGGCGAGCGTTGAAAGCGCCGGTAAATATCTTGCGGAAGCCGAGCGCAAGTTTCGGAAGCGATGTGCCGAAAATAAATCGACACAAGTGCGCAATATCATACTGCGCGCTTTTGCCGAAGCGAAGTTCAGCGTGCTCCTTTCGCTCAAACAGAGCGTGTCGATCGTCTCCGCGGTCAAATGGGGACTCGATTCGGGCATTTTGCAGGGGATCGACGACGGCGTTCTGTGCAGTCTGCTTTACCGCGTGCAGGACGGACACCTCGAGTTTTTGCTGAAAAACGGCGGCTTTTCGTTTGAAGCGGATATTCAAAACGATACACGCTTGAAAATCGAACGGCTGCGCGCGCTCATCGTGCAGGAAGCTTTTGAAGCCGTACAGTTTAATTTATGATTGTAATCTTTGGGGGATATGATGAACGGAATCGGATTTTCACCGCGCGCACAGCGTCTTGTCGCCGCCCTTGCTCAGGATGAAGGGCGGAAGAGCGGCGCCGATCAGCTTTTGCCGGAACACGTGCTGCTTGCGCTTTTGAAAAGTGCGGAGGGGCTGGGCTATACGCTGCTCCGCTCGCTTCGCATCAATACGCTTTCGTTTCAGCGCGCGCTCGAACGGCAATTTAAATCGAATCCGGCATCCGTCGCCCTTTCGGATTTGCCGCCGAGCCGCCGCTTAAAAGCGATGCTCGATATCGCAGGCATGGAGTCCCGTGCGCTCGGAAACGATTATGTGGGGACGGAACACATAGTGCTTTCGGCTATCAGAGAAGAGGGCAGCGCGACGGCGCGATTTTTCGAAAACGCCGACATAACGATCGAAGATGCGCGGCGCATCGTCCCCGAAATCCAAGCGCATTCCCCTTCGTCGGTAAACGAAAAAGCGTCGCGCTCGTTTGCAAAAACCGCGCTTGAGAATTTTTTCGGTACACCTGAGAGCGCATCTCTTCCTTCGTCGGATATCGGCCGTCCGGCGGCGCAAGGCCAAGTCCGGCAAAGCAGAAGCGAGCGGACATTCCTCTCCGAGTTCAGCCGCGACATTACAAAGATTGCGCGGGAAGAAAAAGACGATCCCGTCGTCGGACGGAGCAAAGAGATACAGCGCATCGTGCAAGTGCTTTCTCGCCGCACGAAAAACAATCCCGTACTTATCGGAGAGCCGGGTGTCGGCAAGACGGCGATTGTCGAAGGCCTCGCCCAGCGCATCGCAAAGGGAAACGTACCGCACAATTTGCTTAAAAAACGCATCCTCTCCCTCGATTTGGCGGCTCTCATTGCGGGTACGAAATACCGCGGAGAGTTCGAAGACCGCATGAAAAAAATGATGAAAGAAGTTCGAGACGATAAAAATGTCATTTTATTTATCGACGAATTGCACACGATCATCGGTGCGGGCGGCCCTGAAGGGACGATGGATGCATCGAATATGCTCAAGCCCGCATTGAGCCGCGGAGAGATACAAATCATCGGCGCGACAACGACAAAGGAATACAGCCGCTATATCGAAAAGGATTCCGCTCTCGAACGCCGTTTCCAAATGGTTAAAGTTGAAGAGCCGACGGACGACGATACTGTGCGCATTCTCGAAGGCATAAAAAAACGCTACGAAGATTTTCACGGCATCGTGTTCGACGACGACGTGATTCCGGCGATCGTCAAATTTTCCCGGCGCTATATCCCCGAGCGCTTTCTTCCCGACAAAGCGATCGACATACTCGACGAAGCGGGCGCCGCAAAAAAAATACAGGAAGAAGCGAAACCTGCGGAGCTTGCGGAAGTGGAGCGGAGCATCGAAAAGCTTGCGGCGGAAAAACGGCGCCTCGTTGAAGAACAGGATTACGAACGTGCGGCAATCGTGCGAGACAAAGTGCTCGAACTTCGCAGAAGGCTTGACCTGTACAGCGAATATTGGCGGAACAGCAATTTGCAAAACAGGAAACACGTGAGCGAACAGGATATTTGCCGCATTATCGGCTCGATGACCGGCATACCCGTCGAACAGCTCGATTCGTCGGAAACGAAACGCCTCGTACACATGGAAGAAGAGATGCATAAAAGCGTTATCGGGCAGGCGGAAGCGGTACACCTCATCGCAGGCGCGGTGAGGCGGAGTAGGGCGGGTGTTTCCTCTCCGAAGCATCCGCTCGGCTCGTTTATCTTTCTCGGCCCGACCGGTGTCGGAAAAACACAGCTTGCAAAAGCGCTCGCGAAATTTTTATTCGGCAGCGAAGATATGCTTGTGCGTATCGATATGTCCGACTATATGGAAAAACACAACGCGAGCCGGCTCGTCGGAGCGCCTCCGGGCTATGTCGGCTACGAAGAGGGAGGCGTGCTCACCGAAGCGGTGCGCCGTCATCCGTATTCGGTCGTCCTCCTCGACGAAATCGAAAAAGCGCATCCCGACGTATTCAATTTGCTTTTGCAGCTGCTCGAAGAAGGCGAACTCAGCGACAATCTCGGCCACACCGTAAACTTCCGAAATACCGTCGTCATCATGACGAGCAACGCGGGCGCGCGGCAGATTACGAGCGGGAGCCGTGTCGGGTTTTTGCCGTCGGGCGAAGGGCTTTTGTCGTACGACGATATAAAAGCGAGTGCGCTCGGGGAATTGAAAAAGAGGCTGAGCCCCGAGCTTTTAAACCGTATCGACGACGTCGTCGTTTTCGGCGCGCTTACGAAAGAAGAAGTCGGACAGATACTCGACATACAGATCAAAGAGCTTGCCGACAGAATGCGTGAGCAAAATATCGTCATCTCCGTAAAGCCGAAAGCGCGGGAATACCTCATCGAGCACGGATACGAACCCGAATTGGGTGCCCGCCCGATGCGCCGCCTTATCCGCAGAGAGATCGAAGATCCGCTTTCCGTCGAAATCCTTTCGGGTGGAGGGGAAAAGTCGAACAGCGTTTCGGTCGAATATGCAAACGGTAAACTCCGCGTCAAATTTGTTAAACCGAAACAAGTCGAAACGGTGCTTGCAAATTCCTTGACGCAAGACGGGCGTCAATAAAGCGCGCCGTTTCCGCTTGCTGCTCTATCGTTCCCGAACGCTCGGCCGGCAAATGCGAGGTGCATGCGGCCGAGTCGGGGTTTTGTACGGGACTTGCGCTAGAGAATGTGCAGGTTGCCGCTTTCGAAGTTGAGGTATGCTTTGTCGCCTGCTTGGTAGAGCTTACGGTTTTTCGGGTTGTATTCGGTGATCTTGATCATCATGCCGTTTACATCAGCCTGATAATACTGATACGAACCCATAAACGTCGAAAGCGTTACCGTACACGGGAGCACTCCTTGGTCTGCGAGCGTAATCGATTCGGGGCGCAGTACGATTTTACACGGATCACCCTTAGAAACTTTTTCAAACGATTCGGCGGTGATATCGACGCCTCCGACGTCGACATGTATGGCTTTGGAATCGATCGACGTTACGCTTCCGGTTAGGAAGTTTACTTCGCCGATAAAGTCCGCGACGAATTCGTCTTTCGGCTGATAGTAGATTTCGCGGGGCGTTCCCATCTGCGCGATTTTTCCTTTGTTCATAATGATGATTTGGTCGGAGATGCTCATAGCTTCCGCTTGATCATGCGTAACGTAAATCGCCGTAATGCCGACCGTCTGCTGGATGCGTCTGATTTCGGTGCGCATTGCGACGCGGAGCTTTGCGTCGAGATTCGAAAGCGGTTCGTCGAAAAGCAAAACGCTCGGCTGCACGACAAGCGCGCGCGCGAGGGCGACTCGCTGCTGCTGTCCGCCCGACAGCTGGTTTGTCATGCGGCCTTCGAGCCCTTCGAGTTCGACGAGCTTGAGCATGGCCATGACGCGCTCGGCTATTTCGTTTTTTGCAACTTTTCTGATCTTTAAGCCGTAGGCGATATTGTCGAAGACGTTGTAGTGCGGCAAAAGCGCGTAGCTTTGGAACACCATTGCCGTATCGCGCTTATTCGGCGTGAGTTCGTTGATCGCTTGAGCGCCGATGTAGATTTCGCCCTTGTCGGGGCTTTCAAATCCCGCGACCATGCGGAGCGTAGTCGTCTTTCCGCAGCCTGAAGGGCCGAGGATGGTGACAAAGCTGCCGGGTTTGATGTCGAGCGAAATGTCGTCAACGGCGGCGAAATCTTTTTCCGTTTTATAATCTTTGTAAATTTTCGTTATGTGATCGAGGCGTACGCCCTTTTGTTCTTTTGACATAATATTCCCCTTGTTATTTTTGTTTGCGGCTTGTGCCGAATTTTCCGGTAAACAGATTCATCAGCGTAATCGCCGTATACGTGATGACGATCAGTATGGTCGCGTATGCACAGGCTATGCCGTAGTTGCCTTTTTCCGCATGTTCGTTGATGCGCACGGTGATGAGCACGAACTGCGGAGTGACCAGCAGAATGATCGCGGAAATCGCCGTGATGGAGCGCACGAAAGTCGTAACGAGTCCGCTGAAAAACGAATCTTTAATAAGCGGAAGCGTCACCGTCGTAAATACGGTGAAGCTGTCTGCGCCCAAATCGTAGGCGGACTCTTCGATCGATTTGTCGATCTGTCTGAGAGCCGCGATGCCGCTTCGAGTTCCGATCGGAAGCGAACGCACGATAAACACGATGACGAGGATCGCTCCGGTGCCGTAGAGCCCCTGCATAAAACCGGAGTGAAAGATGCCGCTGTTGAATCCTCGTATAAAGCCGACGCCGAGAACCGTTCCCGGAACCGCCATCGCGAGCATCGCGATGAATTCCATAAATCCCTTTCCTGCAAACTTCCGCTTTACGACGAGGTAGGCGATTATCATCGATATGAGCGCCGTGATGGGAGATGCGATGAGCGAAAGCCAAATCGAATCGAGGAATACTTTGTATCCGTTGTTTTTAAACACGTACTGATACCATTTCAGCGACAGGCTGTAGTTCCGTCCCCAGATTTTAAAGAGAGAGCCGAATACGACGAGAACGTAGAGCACGATGACGAACAGCGAAATGACGATGCTGATCGTGACAAGCGGAACGCGCACGCTTTTGTCTTTTATGCGCATGCGCTCCCGAGAGGCTTTACCCGTAAGGGTGGCGACCGATTTCCGCTCAAGCCGATATTTTTCGACGATGAATAAACTCATCGAAATGAAGAGAAGCACGACGGCCATTGCCGTGGCTCCGCTTTTATCGTATGCGCCGGTGAGCTGCAGATAAATCGACGTTGCGAGCGTGTCGAAGTTTCCTCCGATGATCATCGGGTTTGCAAAGTCCGCAACCGATTCGATAAAGGTTACGAGAAAGGCGTTTCCGAGGCCGGGAAGCAAAAGCGGAAGCGTTACCGACGTAAACACTTTCCACCGGGAAGCGCCGATGTTGCGGGCGGCTTCTTCGAGTGAAGGATCTATGTTTTTAAGCAAGCCTTTGAGCATGAGGTAACAGACGGGAAAAAAGGTAAGCGTCTGTACGAGGCAGATACCCGGAAGGCCGTATAATTTTGTCGTACTCAAATTGAACAGGCTTCGCGTGATTATACCGGTACGGCCGAAAAGCATGATCGCCGAAAGAGAGAGGACGAAAGGCGGTGAGACGACCGGCAATACGGAAACGATTTTAAACAGGCCTTTGACGAATTTGTTTCCGACGCTGACGTACATGTCGACGTATGCGAACAGAAATCCGATAAGAGTGGCGAGGATGCCTGAGATAAAACCGAGCTGCAGCGTATTTGAAATCGCTTTTCGGAAGCCCGACATCCCGAAAATGCGGGCGAATACGGAAAGCGTGATTTGATTTTCTTCGTACACGCTGTCGACAAGCAAAATCGACAGGGGATAGACGATAAATAAAACCAAAAATAAAAATATTGCGAATATTGCGGTGATGAGAATCGGATCGGCAAACAATTTTTTTCTTTCGAGCGTTTTGCTTTGCGTTCCGGCGCTGTATGGTTTTGTCATAATAAAAATCCACGAAAAAAGATGATGTGCTGCGGCACGGATCGCACCGCAGCGGTAATTGAAATTAATAATTATTATTTGGTCTTAACGCGGTCGTCGCTTGCGATGACTTTAAAGAAATCCTGTACGTACTGCGACGTGTGGTATTTCGCGTCTTCGAAATCGTAGTTGATCGTTTTGATTTTATCGAGGCCGGCTTTGACGGCGGCTTTGACGGGCTTCGCATTGTCGATGACGAGGAACTGATACGAACCGTTTTCCTGAGCGAGGTTTACGCAGTCGGGGGACAGCGCGAATTCGATGAATTTCTGTGCGTTTTCGACGTTTTTCGCGCCTTTGAAAATCGCCGTCGCTCCGATTTCGTAGCTCGTGCCGGACGAGGGAGCTGTCATGCCCAAATTGTCGTAGCCGTTGTCGACGATCTGATAGACGACGTCGTGCAGGAAGCCGATACCGATGACGATTTCGCCGGTCGGAACGAGCTTCGACGGGCCGGAACCGGACTTCGTATACTGTACGATATTTTTATCGAGCGCTTTGAAGAACTCCATCGCTTTGTCGTGTCCCTTCATCTGCACCATCGTGTTGACGATGAGCTTTCCCGTTCCCGCCGTATTCGGGTTTGCGAACGAAATCAAGCCTTTGTACTGCGCTTTTGTCAAATCGTCCCAGTCTTTCGGCGGCTGGATACCGAGACGCTTCATCTCTTCCGTGTTCCAAAAAAAGCCGAGGATGCCGCGGTAAATTCCGAACCAGTTGTTGTTCGCATCTTTGAACTGCGGTGCGATAATGTGTTTTGCATTTTTTGCGTTGTACGGGAGCAAAAGCCCTTTTGCCGTAGCTTCGTTGTACGGATCCGTCGTGCCGCCGAACCATACGTCCGCCGACGGCTTACCGTTTTCTTCGGCGATCTTCGTGAGCACTTCGCCCGTCGAAAGGCGCTGGTAACTCGTTTTGATACCGGTGAGCTTTTCGAATTTTGCACATACGGCGCTGACGTATTCTTCTTCGCAAGAGCCGTAGACGACGAGAGAACCGGCGTTTTTGTTGCCGGCGGCAAAGAGCATGCTGCCGGCGAGCAAAAGCGAGCCGATGACTGCACAAATCTTTTTCATAATGGAAATCCTCCGGATATTGAATATCTTTAAGAAAATTGTAAGGGGGGAATTCCATATTCGCAATGCCGATTTTATATAAAAATATCCCGAAAAATGAACCGAACGGAGTACGACGCGGACAGACGGCGAAGCAGGCTTGCAGCCGATCGGGACAAGCGTACCGAAAACTATATTTTCTAAATAATGACGTGAATGTAAAAAATCAGCTGCACTCAGTCGGGTGTTCGGTTTTTCCGTTTTACGTCCGGCTTTGCGAGTTCCGTCGGCGGAAAACCCGCATAGGATTTGAACACTTCGTAAAATCGCTTGTATGACGAAAAACCCGTCATCGATGCGACTTCGTAGACGCGGTATTTTTGATCGGAAAGGAGGCTTACGGCTTTTTGAATCCGATACGTGTTCAAAAAATCGAGGAAAGTCATCGACGTGTGTTTTTTAAATAATCTGCTCAAATAACTTGCACTCACTTTGAGCGTTTCGGCAAGCGTTTCGATGTTCGGATGCCCCGCGTAGTTTTGTTCGATCGCGCTGAGGCAGGCTGCGATATACGGATTGTCGGAAACCAAGGGCGGAAGAAACGGCGACGGGGCGCTGCCGGCGTTTCCCTCGCGTTCGGCTTTTTGCGCGCTGCGGTTTTTTGTAAGCTCCGCTTTTGCACGGGATACGACTTCTTTGATCTTTTCTTCGTCTACGGGTTTTAAAAGATAATCGAAGACGCGGAGGGCGATGGCATTTTTCGCATAGTTGAAATCGGAATAGCTTGTAAGCACGATCGGGATAAAATCGATTTTTTCTTTTTGCGCTCCCGCTATCATATCGAGTCCGCTCATGCCCGGCATCTTTATGTCGGTGATTACGATATCGGGGCGCAGGCTTTTTATCTTTTCGAGTCCTTCCGTACCCGTTGCTGCAGAAGCGACGACGACGGCGTTCATGGAAAGCCAGTCGATCGTATACAAAAGTCCCGAACGGATAATCTCTTCGTCTTCGGCAATCAGTATGCGTATCATAGTTTGCTCCGAATGACGGGCAGGCTTATGTGCACGGTCGTTCCGCTGCCCGATGCGCTGTCGATCGTCATGCCGTATTCTCTTCCGTACAAAAGCTCGATGCGTCTCTCGACATTGTATAAGCCGATGTGATTCGTTTTGTTGCTCTGTGAACGAATGAGTTTTCGCATCGCTTTAAGCGCATCTTCGCTCATGCCCGCTCCGTCGTCGCGCACGACAATATACAGTTTTTTCCCGACCGTATGCGCTCCGATCGAGACTTTCATGCGCTCTCTGTCTGCGAAGCCGTGTTTGACGGAATTGTCGATTAAGGGCTGCACGATGAGCTTCGGCACGACGCAGTTTTGTACGTCGTCCGGCACGTCGATTTCGTACACGAATTTTTTGCCGAAACGGAGTTTTAAGATGTACAGATAATGTTCGATGCGGCGGATGTCTTCACCGATCCGAGCAGTCGGCGCTTCGTTGTCGACACTATAGCGCAAGAGTTCCGAAAGACGGAGGATCGTTTTTTGCGCTTTATCGGGATCGAGTTTTATTAAAAATTTAATATTTTCGAGCGTGTTGTATAAAAAGTGCGGATTGAACTGCATTTCGAGCTGTTTGATTTCGGCGACGTAGCGTTCGTGCGCTTCCTTTTTGTTTTCATCGATGAGGCGCTGTACGGTGTCGAGCATATCGTTGTACGCATTTGCGATCTTTTGGAATTCGATATTGCCCGTGACCGAAAGGCGCTCTGCGAGATTGCCGCGTTCGACTTCAGCGCACCCTTCTGCGATCTGCATAAGAGAACGCGATTCTTTTTCGGCGATTTTGCCCGCGCTTACGAAAAGCCCTGCGATGACCAAGGCGAGAAGCGAAAGCGTCGTCAAAGCGATTATTAAAAAAGCGCTTCGCATCTGCTGCGTACTTTGAAACGTATAGACGTCGAAGGCGCCGTCTGCCGTCGACGTGCGGAATACCGCTTCGTTTTCCGTAAAATAATATCGCTTATCGCTTCGATAGTTGTCCGAAAGCTTTCCGAATGCGTTCGCCGCATACGGAAAAGAAGCCGTAAAAAGCGTACCCTTTCTGTCGGTGATCGCAAAGGAAAGAAGCGGATTGAGCGATGCGCGTATGTCTTTTTCATCTATCGTAAAGACGATGTAACCGCCGATCCTGTCTTTTGCGTCGAGTGCGCGTCCGATGACGATTTCGCTTTTGCCGCCCGCGTTATACTCGGACGAGAGTTCTATCACCGTTTGATCAGGCTTTTCCCGCATTCTGCCGAGGGCACCCCAGATGAATTGATTTTGCCATTCGGGAACTATAAAGTCGTTGTCCGCGCTTCCCTCAAGCACAACGGCGTACGACGGGGAAAGCAGCGTAAAATCGGCGGGAATTTTTTGCGTATGGATAAACTCCTTAAGCATGGTATATGCTCCGGAAACGGACGATGCGTCGTCAAAAAGCGCTTCGGGGAAAAAACTTTGTTCGTTGATAAAAGCGTCGTATGAGGCTACGGCTTCACTCAAAACGGCTAGGGCATTTTTGTTTTCACGCGCGAGGGTACGATAGAGATTGATGTTCCACAGCAAAGCGGATATGAAAATGACGATGCTTGCAAAGGCAACGGACGGGACGAGCGAGTGCGCTATAAACGAGCGGCGTATCTCTTCTTTAAAGTGCATAGTATTATTCATCGCTTTGCCTCGCGCTTTCGAAGATATCGAGAAAGCGTTCGACCCATTCGCTTTGGTGCGAAGTTGTATATGCGTAATCTACCGAGATGCACTTGATTGCGTTCTTTGCCGGAAGCAGGCTTTTCGTTTCGACGTCGCTTCGCACGGAGCGGCGGTTCATTTTTTTTGCGATATAGCTTTGTACGTTTTTTCCCGTCACATAATCGATAAATCGGACGGCATTGTCTTTGTGCCGGATTTTTTTCGGCATATAGACGCCGTCGGGAGTAAAGACGACGCCTTCTTGCATGTACACGAGAGCGATGTTGTCGTCTTTTTCGGCAAAATTGGCGCCGCCTTCTTCAAAGGTCAAGCCGACGGCAAAGCGCCCGTCCGCTACTCCGTTGTACACCGCGCTCGAAGAGTTTAAGAGGGTGCCGTCGAGATTTGCACACAACTTTGCCACATAGTCCCAGCCGACGCCGAGATTTCCTTTGCCTTCGGCATAGAGCATATTTATTAAATGTTCCCATGCCGACGACGACGTTTCCGGGTTTCCGAAGGCGATCGCGCCCTTTAATTTCGGATTGAGGAGGTCTCCGTAACCCGAAACGGCGACGTCTCCCAACCGTTTTTTGTTTATCATCAGAACACTCGGCACGTCGGAAAAGCGGTTCATCATCCCTTCGACGTTTTTGTATTCGCTTCGGATATACGCTTCGTTTACGCTGATGTAGGAATCGAAGAGAGAAGAAGCGGGGAGCACCGACGCGTAGGAGCCGCCCCACAGCACATCGTACGGAGATGCGTCGGGGTGCATTTGAAGGGCTTTGAGTATTTCTTTTGTGCCGCCCTGTACGAGTTCGACTCGAATCCCCGTTTCGTTTTCGAAATTTTCTATGACGGGAACGATGAGCACGAGCGGATGGGGGCTTGCGACGACGAGCGTGTTTTCATCATCGCATCCTTTCGCCTTTTGAAAGCAGCTTGTAAAAACGAAAAGCGCGGCGGAAAAACAAAGCGCGCGATAAATGGTACGCATGATACCAGTATAGCACGGATCGCCCTCGTTTGACACGGGCGCACTTTATGAGCTATCCATAAACTTCGGTTTTCAGAGAGTTTTCTTAATGTACTATACACTTTATACGCTGATCCGCAAATCGTCGGAGAACTATCAAGTTTGCGGTTTTTCGATATGATTTTTAATTCTTTTTCCGATCGTTTTATAAATTGCCATTGTATCTCTTTTCCCGATTCCCCCAATTTCTATGATTTCCACTCTTTCGGGCGTGATAAGTCTGTATACGATACGTATCTTTTTATCGCAGGCATAGAGTTTGTAGTAGCCGGTTAAATCGATATTGTCTTTGTTGCCGAGCGAATCACCTGCAAAAGGATTGTCCGCCAGCTTATCAATTTTTTTTGCTACGTCTTTCCGCACGCTGCTGCCAAGCTTTTTATAATCTTCCGGCTCTTTTCGTATCAATTCGATATGAATTTTTTTATTTGCGGCGGCCACGACGTTCGCCTTTGAACGGCATTATGTTCGGCGCTCTTATGAATCCTCAGGCATTGTTACCGCTTTTGGGTAAAACTTGATTTCCGTGCGGTTGTCCTGAGTCGATTGTTTACCGCGCTTTACAGTTCTTCGATGTATTTTACTCCTTTGAGCGCACCGAACTGCTGGATGACTTCGGCGTGATTTCGCCGTTTCGGAAGCGAAATCGCGATGTTGACGCCGATGTAATCACCGTCGAGCAGCGATTTTTTCATTTCGATGTCGGACAGCGTACAGTTCATTTTACGCGCTTCTTTTACGAACGACGAAAGCGCTTCCGTCGATTTGAATTCGGCGAAGATGATCATGGAGCGAGACATCGCGTTCATCCGTGCGTCGATCCGGCTCATAATCGTCATGATGATAAGCAAAAAGACTCCGGTGATAAATGCACCGATGTAGAACCCCGCGCCGAGCGCCAGTCCCAATCCCGCCGATCCCCAAAGGCCGGCGGCGGTCGTAATACCTTTGATGCGCATATTGCTTATCATAATGCTGCCGGCGCCGAGAAAACCGATGCCGCTGATAACTTGCGCACCGAGCCTCGCGGGATCTCCCGTACCGTAAAATTCGACGAGGTATAAATCGGTGATCATAACGAGAGCCGAAGAGAGGCAGACGATCATGTACGTGCGAAAACCCGCAGGCCGATGCTTTCTGCCCCGCTCCAATCCGAGTATACCGCCGAACGCTACGGCGAGTGCGAGGCGTGCAAACACCGAAACGGTATTCAGCGATGTCAGTATTTCCGGCAAATCAAAAACAGCATTCGTCATTGTCAGTCTTTCGGCATATCCGCGTTCGGATCGCGCTCCTTGTATTTGTTTTCCAGTTTTTGCATGAGCATCGGAGAGAATATACTGAATACGCATAAAGCTATCAATACCCAGCATACCGGTGTTGAAAACAGGATAGCAGGATTTCCCTTCGAAAGCAAGAGTGAGCGGCGGAGCCCCCGTTCTCCGATCGGGCCGAGGATGAGCGCGAGGACGATCGCTGCGGAGTTCAATCCGAAGAGCTTTACGAAATAGCCGATGACGCCGAATACGAACATGATGACGACGTCGGCCATGCTGTTGCGGATCGCATAAGAGCCGACGACGCTCAGCGCGAATATGATCGGGATCAAAATCGCGTCTGATACGCGCGAAATCTTTGCAAACCACCTGCTGCCCCACAATCCGAGCGCGAGCATAAAAAACTGCACGAACGCAAAGCCCGCAAAAAAAGTATAGGTGACGGCAGCGTATTTGTTGAAGAGGTCGGGGCCGGGCTGCATATTGTGGATCAAAAGACCGCCCATGAGAACCGCCGTAACGCTTTCGCCGGGAATGCCGAGCGTGAGCGTCGGAATGAGAGAACCTCCGGTAACCGCGTTGTTCGCCGCTTCGGAGCCGGCAACTCCTTCGATGCTTCCGTGCCCGAACGCTTCTTTATGCTTCGATGCACGCCGCGCTTCGTTATAGCCGAGGAACGACGCAATCGACGCGCCCGCTCCCGGGAGGATACCGATGACGTTGCCGATAATCCACGAGCGCAAAATCGTCGGCGCGATCAGCTTCATCTCTTTTCTGTTGAGGAGGACGCGGTCGTCGAACTCGACCAATTCTCCGGCTTTGCGGATTTTGTGATCGGCGAGTACGAGGACTTGCGACATCGAAAAGAGACCGATGAGCGTCGCGGTAAACGGAAGCCCTTCATACAAGGCCGCCTGTCCGAAGGTAAAGCGGAATACGCCGTTCATCGTATCCATACCGATCGTCGAAAGCAAAAGACCGAATGCACCGGAGATGAGCCCCTTTATCATGGAGTCGGAGCTGACGCCGGCGATGATTGTCAAACCGAAAATCGAAAGCCAAAAATATTCCGGGCTTCCGAAGGCCATCGCGAGCTTTGCAAGCGGCGGCGAAAAAAAGTAAAGGGAAATGCAGCTTAAAAGCCCGCCGAAAAAAGACGAGATAACCGCAGTTCCGAGCGCTTTGCCCGCTTTGCCTTGGAGCGTCAGCTGATAACCGTCGATCGCAGTCGCTGCGGAAGCGGGAGTACCGGGCGTGTGAATCAATATCGCTGAAATCGATCCGCCGAAAATCGCACCGCAGTAAATGCCTGCGAGTACGATGAGACCGGTCGAAGGCGGCATACCGAAGGTGATCGGAATGATGAGCGCGACACCCATAGCAGCCGAAAGACCGGGAAGGGCTCCGATCATGATGCCGATCGTCGTGCTTAACAGCATGGCAAGCAGATTGAGCGGCATAAGTGCGTTGACGAATCCCGCGCCGATTAATGAAAAATCCATAAAGTACCTCCCGCCTTTTTAGAGCAGCAGACCGCGCGGCAGCGGAACATGCAGGAACGTTGAAAATCCGCCGTAGATTAAAACGAGAAACACGGCGGTCGTTATGATGATGTACAGCGGTTTGATCTTAAAAAATATAAGCGTTCCCGCGATAAACAAAAGACTTGAAATGTAAAAACCGAGTATGCTTATTAAAACGACGTATGCGGACAACATTGCAAAAACGGTAAAAAATTGCTTGGCTTTAAAATGCTCGAAGAGAAGGGGCATATCGTTTTCGATTTTTTTCTCCCGGGCGAATTTTACGAGGCAGCCGACCAAATGCATCGTCGTCAATACGGCGAGCACTGTCATGATAAAGATCGGATAGATGCGCACATCGCTCGGGTACTGCAGCACCATAACAAAGAAAAAAGCGGTAATCGCATAGACCGCCGCAACTAAAATGATGTCGCTTTTTTTCATATAACCTCCGAAGAAGGAGAGGGTAAAGCCGCGTCGGCATAAAACAGCCGACCGCAGCTTTTTGAAAACGCCGATCGGTGCCATGCGGATCAATCGGCGCTTGATGGTCGCTTCGTCAGTTAAACAATGTGGGAAGCGTATTTTTGACGAAGTCCTCCTGCGCGTCCATAAACTGGCCGAGCGCATCGGGCGACATAAAGTCGAGGGCGAGACCCGCGTTTTTGCTCTTTTCGATATTGTCGGGATCGTTTATCGTCTTTTCGAACGCATCGACGTAGAAATCGATTGCAGCCTGCGGAGTACCTTTCGGCGCGACGAGGGCGCGTGCCGAACCGTAGACGAGATTGTAGCCTTTTTCTTTCAGCGTCGGAACGTCCGGCATTTCTGCGAGACGGTTTTCCGTGTAAGTCGCGAGCACTTTGAGCTCTCCGTTATCTCCGATGAGCGGCGCAACGTCGGCCGATTTCGGAACGGACATATCGACTTCACCCTGGCGAAGCGCGAGAAGCTGGTCGGCGGTTCCGCCGTAGGGGATGCAGCTGATTTCAAAGCCGGCCGCTTTTGCCAAAAGCTGCGCGCCGATGTGGTTCGACGCTTTGACGCCGTTCGTCGAGCATTTTACTTCGTTTTTGTGCGCTTTGCAGTATTCGATCAATTCTTCGATCGTGTTCCACGGCGCGTTTTTGCGTACGACGACGACCGAGGGTTCGAACAGGTGATTGCAGATCGGAACGATCGAATCTTTCGTAAAGGGGCTGTTCGGCTGGATGGAAAGCGAACTGAAGGTCGGCAGATTGATAAAGCCGATCGTGTAGCCGTCTGGCTTTGAAGTTGCGAGCGTCGTATATCCGATTTTTCCGTCGGCGCCTTCTTTGTTCGTGACGATGAGCGTTTTGCCGACGTATTTTTCGGCGACCGAGCACAGAATACGTGCGCCCGTATCCGTACCGCTTCCGGCTTTGTATGCGACGATAACCGTTACGTCTTTTTCCGGCTTCCAGCTCGAAGCTGCACTTTCCGCGCCGCTTCCCGATTTTTTCGAGCAGCCTGCGAGCACGGCGGCCGCAAGAGCCGCCGTTAAAATAATGCTTCGTTTCATAGTTAATACCTCTTATTTATTAATTTTAATTCCCCTTTATTAATAACACAATCCTAAAATTCGGTAAAAAGGTTCGAAAAAATGAACTTCGCACGTTTGTGCCTGCGTCTTCGTTTGCCGTGCAAATCCTCTGCGTCGAGACTTTTATCGGACGAGCTTTGACGGTGCGTAACCCGTGTAGCGCTTAAAAACCGTACAAAAATATTTGTAATTCGTAAAGCCCGTCATTTCGGCGATTTCGTACATGCGGTATTTTCCCGTATTCAGCAATTCGGCTGCCTTTGCGATACGCAAGCCGTTGAGCAGATCGACAAAGGTCATATTCGTTTCCTGTTTGATTTTTCTGCTCAAATAGCTTACGGAAACGCCGAGAGAGGCCGCTATATCTTCTATAGTAATCTTTGTTCGGTAGTCGTCTTTGATGTGTTTGATCGTTTCCGCAACGTAAAAGTTGCCGCTTTGTACGCTGCCGTTGAAAAACCGAAGCACGCGGCCGCTTTGATCGACTTCCGTTTTTGCCGTTCCGTCGATATCGGTTTTCGCCGATTCGCCGATTTTTTCTTTTGCTCTTTCGATCGCTTCTTCGAGTTCGTCGTCGACGATCGGTTTAACCAAGTATTCGCCGACGTCGAGGAGGATCGCCTGTCTCGCATAATCGAATTCGCTGTAGCTCGACAGGATGATCGCGTAAAAACGCTCACCGCAGGCTTTGGCCTTTTCAATCATTTCGAGGCCGCTCATGCCCGGCATACGGATATCGGCGATGACGATGTCGGGATGCGTCTCTTTGATCTTTTGCAAGCCCTCAAGGCCGTCCGCCGCTTCTCCTGCGACGGTACAGCCGAGTGAAAGCCAATCTATCGTGTAGACCAGTCCTCGTCGGATCAATTCTTCATCTTCTGCGATAAGCACTTTATACATAATCAAAATACTGCGGGAAAAGATAGCGTTATTGAAGTTCCGCGATGCAAACCGCTTTTAATAATCATATCCGATTTTTCTCCGTAGAGCAAGCGTATGCGTTTTGCGATATTGTACAGGCCGAAGTGATTCGTCGTCCGCGTACGCTCGGAAAGCATCTCGTGCAGTTCGGAAACTTTTTTTTCGTCCATGCCGTTACCGTCATCCGTAACGTTGATGACGAGGTTTCCGTTTTCGATATGAGCGCGTATAATAATTAATAATTTTCGTTTTTCGGCGGCAAAACCGTATTGGATTGCGTTTTCGATGAGCGGCTGCACGAGGAGTTTCGGCACGATGCAGCTTTGCGCCGCTTCTGAAACATCGATTTTGCAGTCGAGCGTATCGGTAAAACGGAAGCGCTGGATCGCGATGTAGTTTTTCGTGTATTCCAAATCTTCGGCAAGCGTACACCGAGCTTCCGAAGCGTTTATGCTGTAGCGGAGCAGTTTTGAAAGATGATCGATGATCGCAGGGACGGCGTCCGGTTCGAGGGCTACCATGTATTTGATAACCTGCAGCGTGTTCGACAGAAAATGCGGATTGAATTGGCTTTCAAGCTGTTTGATTTGCGCCCTCGTCGTCTCTTCGTTTATCTCCTTATTCTTCCGCAGCAGCTCGTCGATGCTTTGAATCATCGTATTGTACGAATCCGCGATGACGCCGAATTCGTCGTTTTCTTCGAGTATCATCCGCTTTGTTAAATTGCCTTTTTGCACTTCATCGAAACACGCCGTTATTTTGTCGATCGATTCCGTCCGCTTTGTAACCGAACGCGCGACGGCCGCATAGGTGATGACGCCTGAAAGCGCGATGATGCACAGCAATATCGAACCGCCTAAGACGAGCATCGCGAAACTCCGTTTTACGGCGGAAAAGGCGTAAACGATAAGCGCTTCATCTGCAAGACGTATGCGGCGCTCCGTTTTAAAATAGCGGTTGTTCTTAAAAGAAAAAAAAGACGATGCTTTTGCGGTCTGAGGATTCAAGCGGTTAAAATTACCGGTAAACATCGCCGTCGATGCAAGCGCGATTTCTCCGTAACGGTTTGCGACGACGATATTTGAAACGTGCTCGAGCGTGTGGTTTATAAAATAGAATGCGGGGATGACAAATACGGCATAGCTTTCGGCGAGCTTTTTTCCGATGAGGAAATTACCGCGGAAAAATGCACATTGAACGGTGCCCGGCCGATCCGTCATCCGCTTGTATACACCCCAGTTCCGTCCGACATCGGGCGGCATAAAGGAGAGCGGCATGGAAGTCGAAGAAAGGATCAGGCGCGAAGCGTCGTCGAAGAGGTAAAAATCGGCCGAATGTCCCTGCCGGTTCATAAATTGAATTTCGAGCGTCAAAAAGGTATTGTCGTTTTTATCTTGCGGCAGTTTCGCTTCAAAGTCGAAAGCCGACGAATTCAATTCCTGCGCATACGTTTGAAAAATCGAACGCAATTCGCGCACGACCGCTTCGTTGTCTCCTTTGTTTTCCGCAAGGACACCTGCGTTGAAATAAATATAGGCGAAAATAAAAAATGCGACCGCTGCCGAAAAAAGAGGCAGGAGAGACGAAACGGCGACGATACGGAGCATCGCATCGTGAAAACTGTTTTTTTCGTGTTTTACAGCACGCATCGTTTACAACTTGTGACGAAATTGAACGGCGTTTCCTGATAGACGTAATAGTTGAGCCAATTCGAATAGAATAAATGAGCCGTGCTTCTCCATGTCGAAGAGGGTTTTTCCCCCGGATCGTCGCCCGGAAAATAGTGTTCGGGGATTGCGATCGGAAGATTCTTTTTTTTGTCGCGGACATATTCTTCGGCAAGCGTGTCGGTATCGTATTCGAGGTGACCGGTCATAAAGATTTCGCGGTTGTCTTTCGATTTGATGAGCGTCGTTCCCGCTTCTCGTGAAGAAGCGAGGGCGACGAGGGCTTTGCAAGAAGCGATGTCTTCGGCTCGGATCGTTGTGTGGCGCGACTGCGGAATCGGAAAACTGTCGTCGAAGCCTCTCAGCAGCGGATCGGCGTTCGTAAGGCGCGTGTTCATAAATACGCCGAACATTTTTTTGTCGAGCGGATGTTTATCGATACCGTACAGGTGATACAATCCCGCGAACGCGCCCCAGCACACGTACAGCGTCGAAAACACGTTCGTCTTCGCGTAGTCCATGATGGCGCACAGTTCGTCCCAGTAATCGACTTGTTCGAAGGGCAGTTGTTCGACGGGTGCGCCGGTTATGATCATGCCGTCGAATTTGTGATTTAAAAGCGCGCTCGTCGTGATGTAAAACTTTTCGAGATAATAGCGGCTCGTATGGCGCGACACGTGATTTTCCATGCGCACGAGCGATATTTCGACTTGCAGCGGCGTGTTTGCCAAAACGCGCAAAAGCTGCGTTTCCGTTATTTCTTTTACCGGCATAAGATTGACGATCGCGATTTTCAACGGACGGATATCCTGCGCTTTAGCCCGCGTGTCGGTCATGACGAATACGTTTTCGCGCTCGAGGATACTGCGCGCCGGCAAATCCGATTGAATCTTAATTGGCATAGTGAATAAGTATAGCGGAAAATGCTTTATACTGCTAGCCTACGCATTTTTAATAAACTTTTTGATTTTTTTCTTGACAAGTCGGCAGGATGAGGTATAATCGAATTCAGATGTATGCATCTGTTATTGAATATGCATAACACAAAAATGGAATATATCGTGTATGAAATATTTAAAAGATACTGCCTATGAAATAATCAAAAAAAATATTCTCGATTGTAAATACGAACCCGGAACCGTGTTAAATGAAACCTTACTCATTAAAGATATCGGCGTGAGCAGAACACCCGTCCACAATGCTTTGGCTAAGCTGCAAAGTGAAAATCTTGTTACTCTTATTCCGAAAAAAGGGGCGATTGTCTGCGGGATAACACTCAAAGATATGCTTGAAGTGTTGGATATACGGCTTCTTTTGGAACCGGAATTGGTACGGCGATACGGCGATATGCTTGATAAATCAAAACTGGAGAAATTTATCAAAAAATGCGAGCGCGTTTCATCTTTAGGACAAAAACTTCATTTGCATATGGAATTCCATTCGATTTTGTATAATTCGTGTCCGAATCGGCGTTTGCGTGAAATATTGCTCAATCTTGAAAGTCAAAATATCAGAAATCGAACGTATCATCCGAATGAAATACGTTTAAACAAAAGCTTTAGTGAAGATATTACTATAGCGAAATACGTACTGCGCGGCGATTTTGAAAGAGCGGCTCAAGCGGTTCGAACGCATCTTGAAGAAGCGCGAAAATTTGCAATGATAAAATATGTTTGAATATAAACTTTAATGCGGAGGATTCATATATGAGCGTAAATATAACGATCAAAGATGCTGTAAAAAAATACGGCGATAAGACAATTATTAAGAATTTGAATCTGAAAATCAACAAAGGTGAATTTTTTACTTTGTTGGGACCTTCCGGATGCGGAAAAACAACGCTGCTGAGAATGATCGCGGGTTTTAATACGATCGAAGGGGGTGATTTTCTTTTTAATGATACTCGAGTAAACGATTTGAATCCTGCAAAGCGGAATACGGGAATGGTTTTCCAAAACTACGCTATTTTCCCGAATATGACTGTCAGAAAGAATGTTGAATACGGTCTCAAAGCGAGACATCTGGATCCGAAAACGATACGTGAAGAAGCTGCAAAATTTCTCAACCTTATGCAGATCGCGGAATATGCGGATCGTATGCCCGAGCGGCTTTCGGGAGGTCAGCAGCAGCGGGTTGCTCTTGCACGAGCTCTTGTCATAAAGCCCGATGTGTTGCTTATGGACGAACCGCTGTCGAATCTTGATGCAAAACTGAGAGTTGAAATGCGAGCTGTTATCAAGAACATACAGCATACTATCGGGATTACAACGGTTTATGTGACCCATGATCAGGAAGAAGCGATGGCTATTTCGGATCGCATAGCGGTCATGAAAGACGGGGTAATTCATCAAATCGGAGTTCCGAAAGATATTTATCAACGACCGGTAGATTTAATTGTCGCCTCGTTTATCGGAAAATCGAATCTTTTAGATGCGAAGTTGCAAAGCGGCGGTGATATTTTATTTGACGATACTTATAAAGTCGGCATGGAAAACGCGGAAAAAGAAGCGCTTGGAAAGCGGGACGTCGTCGTTTGTGTCAGACCGGAAGACTTTATGATAAATAAAACCGGCAGCCGGGGACTCAAAGGTATTATACAAGACAGTGTATTTCTCGGCTTGAATACGCATTATTTCGTAAATCTGGATTGCGGACAAAGCGTTGAAATAATTCAAGAATCGACGACCGATGAAATCCTTCCCGTCGGCTCTTCCGTTGTGCTTACCGTCAAGGCATCGAAGATCAATATTTTCGACAAAGAAACCGAAAAAAATATTTTCATGTGTGTAAAAAAAAATAAAGAGGAAACCGGTATATGAACAGATATAAAACGTTCGCGGAACGGATAAAAAATATTGATATCTGGACTTTTGTGAGTATCGGGCTTTTACTGTTGTTCGGATTATTTCTTTGTTACCCTTTGTTAAAAATTGTTCGACAGGCTTTTTTTTCAAGCGAAGGAAATTTTACGTTTGCAAATTTTCTTCAATTTTTCAGTCAAAAATATTATTTTGCGACGCTTGTCAACAGTTTTAAAGTCGGTATCTTCGTTACGTTTTTTTCCTTATTGATTGGTATACCGTTGGCATATTTTTATTGTTTTTTCCCGCTTCAAGGCAAAAAAATTTTATACATTCTATGTATTCTTTGCTCTATGAGCGCTCCTTTTATCGGTGCGTATTCTTGGATCCTTCTGTTGGGAAGGAACGGCATGATAACCAAACTTTTTTCGGCGTTCGGGATGACGTTGGGAAGCATCTACGGCTTTCACGGTATTGTTCTGGTTCAGTCTTTAAAGTTGTTTCCCCTCGTATTCATATACATGATAGGTGCATTTAAAAATATCGATAATTCCTTATTGGAAGCATCTGAAAATCTCGGCATATCGGGGATTCGATGTTTTTTTAACCTGACGCTCATGCTCACCATGCCGACTATCCTTGCCGCCTCTCTTTTGGTTTTTATGCGATCGTTTTCCGATTTCGGAGTACCGCTTTTAATCGGGGAGGGATACAGAACCTTTACCGTTGAAATATACAATCAATATTTAAATGAAATGGGAGGGAATAACAATTTTGCCGCTGCGATAAGCGTAATTGCAATTCTCATAACGGCAGCGGTCTTTCTTTTTCAAAAGACTATAGCGCGAAAATTCGGATTTACAATCAATTCCATGCATTCGATCGTTGCAAAAAAAACGGTTTGCAGCGTAAATGTTTTTGCGCATATATTTTCCTATGCAGTCGTTGCTCTTGCTTTTTTACCGCAAATCTATGTGATCGCGGCTTCGTTTCGAAATATGAAAAATCAAGTGATGCTGCCCGGATATTCTTTGAATAATTACAAGGGAGCCGTAAGTAAGGGCGCGTTTCGATATATGGGCAATACTCTGAAAGTCGGCGGCTTGGCATTGTTTTTAATTTTGTTGTTCGCAATTCTGATAGCATATCTTGTCGTACGAAGAAAGCGAACGGTAAACAATATGATCGATACGCTTTCAATGATTCCGTATATTATCCCCGGTTCCGTTGTGGGCATAGCGATGATAATGGCGTTTAATACGAAGCCTATTATATTGACGGGAACGGTGACGATAATGATCGTTTCCGTCGTCATTAGAAGAATGCCGTATACGATTCGTTCTTCTGTCGCCATCTTACAGCAGATACCTATGAGCATTGAAGAAGCTTCGATAAACCTCGGTGCGAGCAAGATGAAAACATTTTGGGGAATCACGGTTCCTATGATGTCGGGCGGGGTCATTTCAGGTGCAATTATGAGCTGGGTAGCGATCATAACCGAATTGTCCTCTGCGATAATTCTGTACAGTAATAAGACCATGACACTCACCCTTGCCGTGTATACGAATATTGTTCGTGGTACGGAAGGGATAGCTACTGCGTATGCAACCATGTTAATGCTGCTGACAATGATTTCGATAGCAGTCTATATGTTTGTATCGAAAGACGGTGAAATATCCGTTTGATTTGATATCGTTCGTCTTGTGACGACATATATAGGGAAATCATCTGTGATGATTTTAGAAAAGGAGGTTTTTTATGAAAAAAGCTTTGCTTATTGCGGTTGTTTCAGCGATTACAACGGGTTTTGTCTTTGCACGAGGAGGCGAAGATGCGGGAAAGGTAAATAACAAATTTGTTCTTTACACGACTTGTAACGATGCTCAGCTGGAAGCGGTTATTCCTCCCTTTAAGGAAAAGCATCCCGATTTGGATATTGAAATCGTTACCGGTTCCGCCGGTGAATTGATTGCGAAATTAAAAGCGGAAAAAGACAATCCTCAAGCGGATGCGGTTCTCGGCGCATTGACATATGAAGGCGTTAGAGGATTTCAATCGTTTATCGAACCGTATCAATGCCCGAGTACGAAAGAATATCCCTCGTATGCTATCGATCCGACGGGATATTTGAATCCCTATGCTATGCAGATCAGCGTTTTTGTCGTCAATAAAGATCTGGAGAAAAAAATTGGGCTTTGAGATTACCGGATACGATTCGTTGCTCGATCCGAGACTTAAGGGAAAAATCATCAATGCCAATCCGACTTCCTCTTCCAGCGCGTGGGGACATCTTGTGAATATGGAAGAAATTTACGGAGGACTCGGAAGTACCCGTTTTACCGATTATCTGAAATCGTTTATTACAAATTTGAAAGGCGTTACGACAAACTCTTCATCTACAGTTTACAAACAGGTTATGAACGGAGAATATGTTGTCGGGCTTTCGTATGAAAGCGCAATTACGCAGCAGCTTCTCGATGGAGCAAATAATATCCGCATCGTATACCCCAAAGAGGGATCGATTGTCGGAATGTTTGCAACAGCCGTTGTCGCAAATGCAAAGAATATGGAGATCGCCAAAGATTTTGTGGAATGGATTGTCAGCAAAAAAGGACAGCAAATATATGCCGAAAAATACGGCGGTCGTCCCGTTCACCCGAAAGTTCCGATTAATCCTATCCTTGCCCCGCTCGATACGATTCATTTGCTTGATTACAACAAGGCTTTTGTCGGTGAAAATACTGCAAAGATCAAAGACGCATGGACAAAAATCTGGGCGAGTTTGAATTGATTATGCTTTCAGCTTTCTTATCGGATTTTTTTCGATAAGAAAGCGGTTTGAAAATTTTATTAATTAACGGATGTGAGGCTGGAACTATGTCGTATAATAATGTCGCGAATCAAGTTGCCAAGGATATTCAAGTGAATCGAAATCAAATCGAAGTAAGGGCGACATGGCTTGCTTTGATATATGACGAAATGCTGAGAGCGGGAATTAAAAATACGGAAGAAATACTGAGGAAAGCTATAACCCGCTACGGTACTATCAAGGGAGAAAAGATAAAGAATGCATGCGCAGATCCGCAAGATATGAGACAGTTTGCGGATAAGACACCGAGTAAAACCGGTCAGGCGACATTCAATATGGATCCTGTCAGTTCCGGTTACGACGATGTGCATCTTTCCTTTAAATATTGCCCGCTGTGTGAAGCGTGGGATAAATTGGGGTTGGATGAACAAACTCGCGCGACCTTATGTGATATTGCAATGGACGGTGATAGAGGAATCGCAAAAGCTATGGGCTTTGAGCTCGATATCGCAGATACGATTGCCGACGGAGCGGCTGCGTGTAAATTACATTATCGTAAAAACAAGTAAAATAGCCGTAAAAATGATAGCCTAATTCCGTGCAAAATGCTATACTGATCCAATGGCAGTACAGCAGGACAGACGCGCGGCGCTCAAACGGCTCAAGCTTCTCGTCTACGCTCCGAAATTAAACGTCGACTCGTTCCGAAGCAGGATGGAAGAAGGTTTTGCCTGTCCCGTTTTGCCCAATCACGTCGACTGCGCCGATTACAATTACGGAGGAGTTTCCTGTGACGTCCTTTCGCCGGAAATATATTCTTCGAGGCGCATCGTCATCTATATTCACGGCGGCTCCTTTATCGCAGGCTCCCGCGCTTCATGGCGAGGTTTTTGCGCGCGCCTTGCGGCAAAATCTTTCAGCCGCGTCGTCGTGCCGGAATTTCGCCTCGCACCGGCTCATCCCTATCCGGCTGCGCTCGAAGACGTGCAGGCGGTGTTCCGTACGGTGTACACGGAATTGCAGGTGGCCTGTTCGCTCGACGCTTCTGCGGAAAAAGCTGCCGCTCATCCCGAGATCGTCATCGCTGCCGACGGCTCGGGCGCTTCCATCGCTTGCGCGCTCCTGTTCAGCATCCGCGAAAAATACCGTACGGGTGTTTCCCGCCTCGTCTTTCTTTCTCCGTGGCTCGATTTTTCCGAAGAGGCTGCCGCTTCAAAGGGTAAAAAAGCTTCGGACGAATTGATAAACGGAGAAACGCTTTTGCGCTGCGGGGAGATATATACCTTTGCTTCCAATTTAACGAATCCGCTCGTCTCTCCTCTGTATGCGGCAAAGGAACAGCTTTCCGATTTTCCGCCTGTGTATATACAGTGCGGCGAAAAGGAGCTTTTACTCGGCGATACCGAACGGTTTTCGAATTTGCTCGTATCGAACGGCGTCGAGTGCGAACTCGATGTGTGGCCGAAGATGATGCCGTTTTTTCAGTTTGCCGACGATCACCTGTGGGAAACGCACCTCGCGATCGGAAAGGCGGGCAGCGTCATATCCGGAGAAGGCGATACGGATGCGGGCACATCCTTTCACAATAAGCCGCGTCTCGAAAACTCTTTGCAGGCGGACGCGTAGCGCGCGCGGCGATTTGCGATGGAACTTCTTTCGCCTGCAGGTAATGTAAAAAAATTATACTGTGCATACGCATACGGAGCGGATGCCGCGTACATCGGTCTCAAGCATTTTTCGCTCCGCGTCAAAGCCGACAATTTTTACGACGACGAATACGAGCAAGTATGCGAGCTCAAAAAACGCTTTCCCGGAAAAAAACTCTACTGCGCGCTCAACATCGCCTTTCACAATGACGATATCGCTTCTTTTCAAAACAATATCGATTATTTTAAGCGCTATCCGATCGATGCGTTTATCGTGCAGGATTTGGGCATCGTGCCGATTTTGCAAAAAGAGTTCCCCGACGCGGCGCTTCACTTGAGCACGCAGGCGAGCTGCGTCAACGCTTCCGCCGCTTTGTTTTATAAGCGGCTCGGATTTAAACGCATCGTGCTCGGGCGGGAAGCTTCGCTTAAAGAAATCCGCGAAATTAAAGACGCCGTTCCCGATATGGAGCTCGAAGCCTTTTGTCACGGCGCCATGTGCATCGCCTATTCCGGTCGCTGCCTCATGAGCGCCTATCTTACAGGTAGGAGCGCTCAGAGCGGTTTTTGCTCTCATACGTGCCGCTGGAATTTCAGCGTGAGCGCGGACGAAAATCGGTTTTTCGATTCTGATGCTGCGAAGCGCCTCGCCTCATCGGGTGTATTGCGGCTTTCGGAAGAAAAAAGAGCAGGTGAATATTTTCCGATTTTTGAAGGTGATAATTTTACCGCAGTCCTTTCGAGTAAAGATCTCAATATGATCGATAAGCTTTCGGATATGAAAGACGCGGGTATCGACGCGATAAAAATCGAAGGGCGGATGAAAAGCGTGTATTACGTTGCGCTCGTAACGAGGGCGTACCGTAAAGCGCTCGACGCACTCGACGGCAAAATTTCTTTCGAAGAGGCTTTTCCTTTTATCGCAGAGCTCGACAATGTGCCGCATCGGGAATCGACGACGGGATTTTACTACAGCCGCGAAGACGCCGACGTGACGACAAGCGGCGCGTCGGACAGTCCCTATGCGCTTGCGGCGGAAATCGGAAGCGAAGTGAGCGAAGCGGAGCAAAGTGTGATCTTTTTGCGCGGGAAAAAAACGGTGTGCGATTTTCAAAAATCGCTTGCGGCTTTGTGTAACGAAGCGCGCTTTGCGCGCGAACGCGATTTAAAAAATCATCCTGAAAAAATACCCGCCGCAGCCGAAAAAAAAGACGGCTGGCGTATGTATGAGTTTACGCCTTTTAATAAAATCGATACGGCCGATACGCTTGAAATCATTTCGCCCGGATGCGCGCTTCGAAAAGCGGAAGCGGGCGAGTGGCTCCTCATCGATTCCGAAACGGGCACGCTTCGTTCATGGGCATTCGACGGACATCCGTGTGTGCTCTACAGTTCGACGGCGCTTGAAAGCTCTTCTCTCGTTCGTATCCGCGACGAAGCGTACCTACCTGAGCGGGCGAAAGCATCGAAACGGTAGACGGATTATTCGGCGGGCTGTCGAGCAATTTAAATTGCCTCTATCTGTTTTGCTGTCCGTAGTATGCGCCGGGACCGTGCTTTCGCATATAGTGCTTGTTGACGATGTAGTCGGGAAGCTGCATCGCGCCCGGATTGACGAGTATCGTATTGAGCGCCATCTTGCACACTTCTTCGAGGACGACACCGTTGTACACCGCTTTTGCCGCATCGCTTCCCCACGCAAAGGGGCCGTGTCCGCCGACGAGTACCATATTCGTTTCGGCCGGATTGTAGCCGTGTTGTTTAAAATGTTCGACGATCAGCGTACCCGTCTCTTTTTCGTAATCGCGTTCGACGGCTTCTTTTGAAAGATAGGGCGTACACGGGATTTCCGTTTGGATGTGATCGGCGTGCGTCGTACCGAAGAGCGGAACGGCGCGCATCGCCTGTGCCCAACCGACTGCAGCCGGCGAATGCGTGTGGATGATTCCGCCGACTTTGCATCCGCCTTTTACAGCGAATTCTTTATACAAAACGATGTGCGTCTGCGTATCCGAAGACGGGCGCAGTTTCCCTTCGACGATTTTTCCGTCCAAATCGACGACGACCATAGCGGCGCTCGTCAATTCGGAATAAGGGACGCCCGACGGCTTTATCGCAAACACGCTTTTTCCCGCATCGAATGCGGAAACGTTGCCCCACGTGTACACGGCGAGATCGTGTTTGGGGATTTCCATATTCGCTTCGTATGCTTCTTCTTTTAAACTTTGATATGCACCTGCCATATTTGTCTCCCGTAAAAAATTGCCGTTCTTACCAATCGATGTACTCCGTCGCGGCTTTTACGACGGGCAATCCCTTCGTATAGCGCGTAAAGAATGTATTGAATCCTTCGACGTCGGCGGGATCGGGTACGACGGTTTTCGATTCGCTCGATGCAAATACGTCTTCGTTTAAAAATTGCGCGAGGCTGCGTCCGTTTTTATGTACCATATATGAAGCGAGGAGGGCGATTCCCCACGGGCCGCCTTCGCCCGCTGTGTCGAGAGCGGCGACTTTGGTGTGCATTGCCGCCGCCATAACGCGAAGACCGGTTTCCGCCGTTTTGAAGAATCCTCCGTGGCAGACGAGGGTATCGAGGGCGACGTGCTCTTTGTCGAACAGAATGTCCATGCCGGTACGCAGCGCGCCGAGTGCGGTAAAGAGTTGGGCGCGCATAAAATTGGCAAGGCTAAAGCCGGCACTTTGCGTTCGCACAAAAAGCGGTCGTCCTGATTCGAGACCCGTCATCGATTCGCCTGAAATATAGTTGTACGGCATGAGACCGCCGCAGTCTTTGTCCCCTTTCAACGCGAGGCCGAGCAGCGCATCGTAGAGCGTACTCTTGTCGAAGCGAGCGCCGAGAGCTGCCGCCGCTTCGCCGAAAACGCCGATCCAGCTGTCGTATTCTCCTGTACAGTTGTTCGCGTGTGCCATTGCCGTAAGCGAACCGTCGGGCGTCGTCACCAAATCGATTTTGCGGCTGTACGTTTTTGAAAGCTCTTTTTCGAGCACGACCATCGCGAATACGGAGGTGCCTGCCGAAACATTGCCCGTGCGCTTTGCGACCGAATTCGTTGCGACCATGCCGGTGCCCGCATCTCCTTCGGGCGGGCAGAGAGGAATGCCGCTTTCGAGCATACCGTCTTTGTCGAGCAGAGCGGCACCTTCTTTCGTAAGAGAACCCGCGTTATCTCCCGCAACGAGCACTTCGGGCAAAACGCTTTCGATATTCCAGCCGTACTTTTTTTCCGCGACGAGCGATGAAAACTGTGCGAGCATTTTTTTATTGTAATTTTTTGTTGCGATGTCGATCGGGAACATACCTGACGCATCTCCCACACCGAGCACTTTTTTCCCTGTCAGCTTCCAATGCACGTAGCCTGAGAGCGTCGTCATAAACGCGACGTCTCCGACGTGCTTTTCGCCGTTTAAAACAGCCTGATACAGATGGGATATGCTCCATCGTTCGGGAACGGGGTAATCGAAGAGCGCCGAAAGCTTTGCCGCCGCTTCCGTCGTGATCGTATTGCGCCAAGTACGGAACGGGACGAGCAGATTGCCGGACTTGTCGAAGGCGAGGTAGCCGTGCATCATCGCGCTGATGCCGAGCGCTCGCAGTTTTGTGAGCTCTACGCCGTACTTTTGCATGACATCTTCTTTCATTCGAGCGTAGCTTTCCGCAATACCCTCGTACACTTTATCGAGCGGATACGTCCAGATGCCGTCGATAAAGGAGTTTTCCCAATCGAAAGCGCCCTGTGCGACGGGGACGTTTTTCGTATCGATGAGCACCGATTTTATCCTCGTCGAACCGAGTTCGATACCGAGAATCGCTTTGCCCGATCGTATTTCTTCTGCGATGAGTTTTGCTTCCATAAATATTCATACTCCTAAAAACTGATGTACCCGTATAATTTATCCGTGATTACGGTATAATCTTTCGGTACTTATTGTCAAGAGATGAGAAAACAATGCGTTAAGTTGTCGAGTGCAGACGGTAGCGAAGTGTATGCGAACACAGACTATCTTTTACCCGGATGGAATGGGTGGAATATTTCTTGACAAATCGGATATAAGTTCATAATATGGAAAGGAATCGCTATGTGTTGTAGCGATCGGTTATTATTATTTGGAGGCATTAGTAATGCAAAAAAAGGTATTTTCATTTGCACTGATCGCGTTTGCCGTTGCGGGTTTGATTTCTTGCGGCGGTAAATCGATTAAAAACGGAACCTACACTTCGTCCATACAGGGTATGAACGATACAATCGAAGTGTCCGTTACGATTGCAAA
>NZ_AVQI01000015.1 GCF_000468115.1 Treponema socranskii subsp. socranskii VPI DR56BR1116 = ATCC 35536 | reverse complement strand
ATACCGATTGCCGCGGGCGCTTTGCTGTTTACCGCAGCGCTCATTTTTACAGGCTGCTCCAACGGCAGCGATACAAGCGGTGGAGGAGGCGGCACCCCGCCCCACGCCGCCCGTGCCCGGATCGTTCGCGGTAAATTTCAGCGTGGACGGCGGAAACGGCACGCTTAAAGCAAAGGCGGACGGCATACCGGAAACGGATGTAAGCCCTATAACTGTCGAACAGGGTAAAACCGTAACCTTTACGGCGGTGCCTGCTGCAAATTACAAGGTAAAGGAATGGAAGGTAGACGGCGCCGTTATAAGCAATACGACGACCACTCATACCCTCACCGTTACCAAGGCGGCCGATGTTAAGGTGAGCTTTGAAGCGCTTCCGCCCGGCGAAGCCTCGTATACGGTAAAACACTATCGGGAAAAAACGGACGGCACCTACCCTGCAGAGCCGACGGATAGCGAAACCTTAAACGGCACGGCGGGTGATTCTGTTGCATTCATGCCGAAAACCGGCGGAGACTACGAAGGCTTTACCTATAATTCCGCTCTTACCATGGTAAACGGCGCTATACAGACAAGCGGTCCGATACAAGCCGACGGCAGTACCGTCGTAGAACTCTATTACGAGCGCAAAACGGTGAATGTAACCTTTAAGCTTGCAGGCGGCAATGTCGCAGGCGATATAGCCGATGTTGTAAAAACGGGCAAATACGGAACAGCCTTGAGTGCTCCCGTTCCCGTACAAACGGGCTTCTCTTTTACCGGATGGCATCCCGTACTGCCTGCAACTCCGGTCTTCCCCGCTTCCGATAAGACATACACCGCACAGTGGGCGCAGTTTCAATTCAAAATCGATTTCGGCGTAGACGGCGGACACGGCACGCTCAAGGCCGAAGTCGGCGGCAGCGCAATCCATTCGGGCGATATGGTCGAACACGGCGAAACCGTCATCTTTATCGCAGTGCCTGCCGATACCAACTATGCCGTAGACAAGTGGACAAACAACGGAACGCCCATCGCGGGAGCGGGAACAAACACAAGTTACAACCACACCGTAACGGCAGCGGCGAACATCAAAGTAAAGTTTAAATATGCAGGAGCCGCCTTAGCGGTAAATCAGCAAAACTTTACGGGCACGGTGGGCGACACGCTTCCCGTTTATAAGCTCGTAACGGCAGGTTCGGGCGACTACACGGCAACGCCTGAAAACCCCTCCGTCATAAGCGTAGACCTTAACAACGCGACGGGCAACGTAACCGTGCAGTGCACGGGCAAAGGAAGTTCCCGCATAAAGGTAAAAGACAATATGAGCGGGCTGGAAGCGTATTCGGGTACCGTTACCGTACAAGCCCTTGTTACCATCCCTGACGATTTTACCGCAGGCGGCATACACTACCAGGTTGTCGATAAGACGAATAAACACGTGCATATCGACTATAAAGTGGGCGGCAATTTTGGAGCGGATGTGCACATTCCTGCAACGGTTGTCTTTAACGGCGAAACCTATGCGATAACCGGCTGTACCCGACCCTGCTTGCAGGTGAACTTTGAGGAGACAACGGCGTTTACGGTGGACAGCGCAAACGCTTTTTTACGTGCGGAAAACGGAGTGCTGTTCAACAAGGATAAAACCCGCCTTATAAAGTACCCCACAAAAAAAACGGACACCGCCTACACGGTGCCCGACTCGGTAGAAACCATAGGAACCTATGCCTTTTACATGATTTACTATAATCTTACAACGTTGAACTTACCCGAAGGCAAAGCGCTTACAACAGTCGAGGATGAAGGTATTTGTTACTGCATGCTGCTTGCAAATGTTAACATTCCGTCCACGCTGCGGAATTTGGGGGAAGAATTTCTTTACTGGACAGGGATAACGAGTGCGGTTATTCCCGAAGGTATCGAGTCTCTGAAACGGCTATGCTTCGCATGGTGTCCCAATCTTACACGTGCAGAACTTCCGGCAAGCTTTAAATCTTCAGCTGATATTTTTTTCAACTGCCCCGCTTTAACCGAAGTTACGTGCAAAGCGGTAACACCGCCGTCAGTACATGGTTTTGATGCCGGCACGCCGGCTGCAAGCTGCACGCTCAAAGTGCCCTCAGGTTCGATCAGCTCATACGAAAATGCCCCGATATGGAAGGACTTTAAAAAGCCGTTCGTAGGACTTTGACGGTGCCGTAAGGGTTTGAAAATCGTACATCCGTGTACGATTTTCAACGCGAGTTTCGGCAGGCTTACGCC
>NZ_AVQI01000014.1 GCF_000468115.1 Treponema socranskii subsp. socranskii VPI DR56BR1116 = ATCC 35536 | reverse complement strand
CAACAGATACTCCCGCAGGATGTCATTTTGTATGCACTCTTTGATCGCGTTCTTAAAGCCGTTTTCACTGTCGAGCTTCAAATGTTTCCGTACGGCGTCTACGAACAGCGTGTATTCTTTCAGCGGTTTACATGTATGCACAATTTTACTACTCTTATTATAATTGATATTCGTCACGCTGACAACGAGTTCGAGGCTCTGTTTTTCAGGCAGCGTCATAAAGGCATCGGAAAGACGGAGAGTCGTGCTTTCAGGGTAATCCTCTTCTCCGTTATAGAACACGTAAAACTCAGGTGTAGGGATTTTTTTCAGGTACCTGAGATAGCGGTCGCGAGGGTTTTGGATGCGCTCGTAGAGGCGAGTGGCATACTGCAGAAATCGCAACGGCATATTCGCGTTGATTGTAGATTGGTGTTCTACGAGGGCGATGATTTTGCCGTCTATGAGATAGGCGACGTCGTTCCGAAAAGCCATATACATGACCTGTTCAAGGCGGAGCGCCTCT
>NZ_AVQI01000013.1 GCF_000468115.1 Treponema socranskii subsp. socranskii VPI DR56BR1116 = ATCC 35536 | reverse complement strand
CTTTAACGGTGCGTCGCGTACAATAACTAATCTCGTATATAAAACTCTGTGCATACCGATATTAAATTAATAATCATATTACTCGGTATATGCAGGACAAAATTTTCACTATTTTCAAATTATTATTAATTTCTATAACTTGTGTTTGAAGCGTCATTTGCGGTTTTTCTATATCGTTTTTCCGTTTTTACCCAAAGCGACGTGTGTACGCGCCACGTACGAAGCTCTATGCCGTCCGTATCGTCGGTATTCGCGGATGTGTCTTCTGTGTATTTGTCGGCGATCTTGTCGGCTGCATTTTCATCGTTTGCGGCTTTGCTCTCGCCGATCTCCGCCTCCGCAATTCTGAACACGCTGCAAGAGCGCGGGAAGCGGGCGAATGAATTTTGTCCATTTTCGGCAGCGCGGGGTGAGCTTGTCTCTTCGTTCGTTTTTTTGACGGTTTGCGACAAATCTTCCTCTGTAGCATCTTTTTTATTTTGAGCGCTGCGCGACGAGCCGATGCCGTTATCCGCGTTAAAGTTGTCGGGCGCGGCTCTTTTCGTATCGTCTGTTTGTTGCTCGCCGCATAGTTTCCCGGCGATTATTTTTCCGCAGGCGGCTTCCCCGTTTCGAAAGCGCAATCTTGCCGGGAAAAAAAATTCGCCGTTTGAAACAGAGGGTATACCGATCGTAAAGGACGCGATCGTATTTCGTATCGTTTTCAGCTGCGTCGCGTCGAGTGCCGTATTCACATTGCCGCCTGTTTGCATGATCGTATCGCTTTCAGCCGCGGGGTAATCGAAATTATTAAAAAACGCCCACAGCGGAAAGAGCGGAACCCAGCAAGGCTTTCCCGCTTCGGCATTAAGGCGTGAAAGAGATGCTTTTTGCGAGCGTGACAGGATGAGCGCTTCCGTCGAGTGGGGAATAACGGCGAACATGACCTCAGTATAGCTATTTTTATAAAAAAAATGTAGTATTGCCCGATGGTTTCTTTTTTAAAAAAATTAACAATAAAGCAAAAGATTCTTTTGGGCGTGCTTACGCTGGTGCTCGCGTTCGATATCGGTTTGCTTGCCAAAAAATATCTGTCGAAAACTGCTCCGCTTTCGCTCATCTTTCCGGAAGAGTTGAAAGTGCCGGAGTCGAAGCTTGCGGCTTTGAATGCAAACGCAAAATCAAAAAAGGCGCAGGCGGGTTACGCATATTATCGGTTTACGGAAGAGCAGCAGCATCTTGTCGATTCGTATATTGGACGCCGGGGCGATGCCGCGCTTTCGGTGCGCATACGGGTTTCGCATGAGGCGGCGTCAAGTGCAGATAAAGCGTTTATGCTCGGTTTTTTATTTGCCGACGATTTTACGGTTCGAGGCAGGCTGCAAAAGGAAATCGAAAAACGACCGCTTGCAAGTCTGCGCGTAAAAGAGCTTTCCGAATTCGCTCTCGCGTTTTCGTTTGAAAAAGATGAAATGAAAAACGGCAAAAATGTGCCGCACGGTTTTTTCGTGTATGCGGCCGTCCCTTCATCGATTATCCGTGCGGAAATTCGAAGAGGGGCGATAGGCTGGGATAAAAGCGTTTCCGTACCGCTCTTTGCTTTTGCGCCGAACGGAGGCGTCATGGATGAGACGCCCGCCGAAGCGGATTTTTCCGGCGCGTCGCTTGCCTTTCCGTCGCAGAATACGGATACCGCCGTGATGCCGAAAATCGTTGCGGCATTTTACGCCCCGGACGATTGGGGTACGGCGCAAAATTCGGTAAAGGCGGAGCTGAATGCGGGCGGTGAAAAGTTAATAATATATCGTACGAATAAAGTGCGCGCATCCGGCGGCGCAAAAAAAGTCTACGCGTACGATATACAGACCTCTTCCCTTGCAAATCCGTTTTCGACGGTTTCTTCTGTCGATCACAGAGACACACCTCCCGTCCTCATGATGACGAGGAACGACGTCAAAAACGAATTGAATACGGACGGAAAAATTTTTGCGCCGTTTATTACGGATCCGGGCTTAATCATTTCGTGGCCGCGAGCGAAGTGGCGCACGGGCGATTACGAGCTCTTCGAATGGGACAGATTTCCCGGCGTGCTCATCATCGATACGAAAGACTTTGCGGTGCAAAACGATTTTTTTAAGCGGCTCGCGTTTTTTTCAGAAAAGATGGGCTACCGCGGCAGACTCCTCGTCGACGATGTCCTTGAAACGATGCATGGCTATAACGCGCACGATTACAACGCCTCTTCTCTTGCATCGTTTTTTACAAAAGTCCGTGCGGAACATTTTCCGCTCAACGGGCGAGAGCTGCTTTTGCGCGATATCCTTCTTGCAAACGGTGTGATCGCCGACGACGGAGCGGTGTATACGGCGGGGAAGGGAGCGGTTATTTCGATTTCGCAGGAATCGCCCGAGTGGCTCCGCAGCCGCTTTATTGCGCACGAAGGATGGCACGGTATTTTTTTTACCGATGAAAATTTCCGCAACGCGACGGCGGCCGTTTTTTACACGATGGACGAAATTTCGCGTGATTTTTTGACGGGCTATTGGCATTCGCA
Source organism: Treponema socranskii subsp. socranskii VPI DR56BR1116 = ATCC 35536 (assembly GCF_000468115.1). Taxonomy (GTDB): domain Bacteria; phylum Spirochaetota; class Spirochaetia; order Treponematales; family Treponemataceae; genus Treponema_D; species Treponema_D socranskii. The sequence goes on along the minus strand of NZ_AVQI01000013.1, from coordinate 32,647 downwards.
GCCGACGCTCAATTACGATTTGAACGATGAATATCTCGTGCACAACGAATTTATGGCGTATATCATGCAGCAGGACGTTGCGTCTACAGCCGCGTATTTCGTAAACCTTGCGAATCGGGCGTCGGTGCAAAAAGCGATTCCCGCGCTCTCCGAGCACGTGCGCCAAACGCACGGTATTCCGTTTGAAGATGCGGCGAAAGTATTCGACGAATACGCGTTCGACAACTGGGGGCTTTCGTGCGGCCGCGTGTGGCTCATCCGCTGATCCCCGCTTGAACGGCGTTCACCGGTTCAGCGATCGGCGTTCGGCACCGACGCAGGTCGGCGGCCCGTGTCCCGGCATGATGACGGTCGTGTCGTTTTCCGACAGTATTTTTTGTTCGATGTTTCGGCGGAGTACGAAATCGGAATAGCTGCTGTTCGTGCTTCCGATTTTTCCCGCAGAGAGGCTGTCACCGGTAAAGAGAATGTTTCCGATTTTGTAGATCATGGAATCGGCGGTGTGACCGGGCAGCGCCATATAGCGCACCGTAAGGCCCGCGATGCGGATTTTGCCGTCGCCCGTGATGACGTGCGTGTCGTTTCCGGCGACTTCCCAATCGGCTGCATAGACGGCGGGCTTGTATATTTTGCGCAGCGTCTTTAGGCCGTGGACGTGGCTTCCGTGATTGTGCGTGATAAAGACACCCGCGAGTTTGTACGATTCGTCTTCAATGCGTTTGATGATATCGTCCGTAATTTTTCCGGGATCGATGATGATCGCTTCTTTAGTCAATTCGTTTTCGATGATATAGCAGTTTGAAAATCCGCCGATATTGAGATGAAAATATATTTTCATACGGCGCCCCTGCTTATCGGTTCGATTCCCTGAAAGAGTTCGCTGCCCTTGCGGTCGAAAACGGCTTCCCGCGTATTCGACATTTTCATCGAAACGTTTTCACACGTGCATTCGAGAAAAAGCGTATTTTTAATATTGCAATTTCGAAGCGATGTGTCGACGAGGTGCGCACCGATAAAGCGCGAATTGTAAAGATCGGAATCGTCGAACGAAGATTGAAAGGCCTGTACACCGTTGAAATTGTTCTGCACCATATCGCTGCCGGTGAATATCGTGTGCGAAAACGTACAGCAGGCGAACGACGTAAACTGCATAGTGGAACCGGCGAGCGTGCAGTCGCCGAACGTCGCAAAATCGAACATGCACAGTTTGGCGCGCAAGCCTTCCGAGCGCAGATCGCTGAATGTGCAGTATTGAAAATTACAGCCGTAAAATCGCTTGTTCGATAAATCGATATCGCGGAACATAATGCCTGCGGTGTTTAAGCCGACTATGACGTCATGCTTTTTAATATAATCGTAAATCGCTTCTTTTGTGCGTCCGGGATCCGGCGTATGATTGAGACAGTATCCCCGCTTTTCAGTCATGCCGTTCGTTTCATCGAAAACGGAAAGCGAAAGATTTTTGCACGAGTGAACGAGACACTTGTTCAGCGTAAACATGATTTTATCGTACGCTATTGCGTTTGTTTAGTCAAACGATTACAATCGATTATATGTGTTGGAAGTGCAAGCGCACGATATGCAGTTCCGAAAAAATATTCAGAACGTCGGTATGTGAATTTTGTGGAGCCGATTTGCATGTCTGCCGCAACTGTACGTTTTATTCGCCGGGCGCGCATTACGATTGCCGAGAAAACGTGGAAGAGCTTGTCGCCGACAAAGAGAAGGCGAACTTTTGTGCAGCGTTTTCACCGCGCGCCGATTTTGTATCCGGCGACGACAAAGCGGCAAAAGCGCGCGACGCGTTCAACAGTTTATTCGGCGGTATCGTATTATGAATTTTGCATTTTTGGATTCGGGTACCGGCGGTATTCCGTATATGCTCCGACTCAAACGGCTCGCCCCCGACGCAACCTGCGCCTACCTTGCCGATACCGTGCATTTTCCGTACGGGGAAAAAACCGTTCCCGAAATAATCGAATACGCGACTGCCGCCGTTTCGCGCATCATCGATGTGTGGCGGCCGGAAACGATCGTCGTCGCATGCAATACCATTTCCGTGTCGGCTCTCGCTTCACTTCGCGAACGCTTTCCCTTCGTTCCGTTTATCGGTACGGTGCCTGCGATAAAGCTCGCCGCCTCGGTGACGAAAAATAAAAAAATAGGCTTGCTTGCGACGAATGCGACCGTGCGCGACGCATACATACGCGAGCTTGAAAAAGGTTTCGCATCCGGCTGTACGATCTATTCGCGCGGAGATGCAGCTCTCGTTTCGTTTATCGAACGGAAGTTTGTTACCGCCGACGAACACGAAAAGATTGAGGCGGTTATGCCCGCGGTCGGCTATTTTGCGGAAAAGGGCTGCGACACGATTGTGCTCGGCTGCACGCATTTTACGCATCTTGCGGATATCATGCAAAAGGCTGCGGGAAAAAACGTAAGCGTCGTCGATTCTCGCGACGGCGTTGCGCGCCATGCGATCGAAGTGCACGGCGATTTTATTAATTCGAAAAAAGAAAAAAGCGGAAATATTCTCACTGCTGCCGCCGATTTTCTTTCGGATGTGCCGGACGAATCGTTTTTCGTTACCGGCGTTTCGGACGATAAAGCGAAAGCGTATTATCAGGCGTTTTGCAAAATGCTTTCGATACCCTTCGGCGGCATACTTGCCTGAAGCGGCACCGTTTGTATCCGCGTACCGATGTATTAAAAAATCGACAGTTTCCACGATACCGCGCCGAAGTCTTTTTCGATTCAAGACGGTGTTTTATGAGTGTCCGAATGAGTTTGACAAAGCACGCCATACAATTTACAATAGCGAACATGATTACGCAAAAAATGTGCGCGGCGGGAAAATCGCGTTTAGGTATGCACACGGCCGAAAAGGCAATGTGTGCTGCGGTTTTGAGTTCGATGATTATCGTTTTCGCTTCCTGCGTTTCGGTGACAACGCGCTCCTTGCGTTATCCGGTGCACGTGACGAATACGCGCGTCGTCGATCTTCTTTCGCCCCGAGATATCGCTTTTCCGATCGACGCCCTGTATATGTTTACCGCGAGTTTCGGCACTTCGTCCTTTTATATGCAGGCGTTTATACAGGCGAACGAGGGCGGCATTTTTATTAATCTGCTGAATGATTTCGGTTCGGATATGGGCACGCTTACGTATACGGGCAATGAACTTTCGCTTGCGTCGTCGGTGCTGCCGGCCTCTCTCAAAGCGCAGTATATCGTCGCGGATATTCAATTCGCCTATTACGATGCGGGCGCGGTCGCCGAATCGCTGCGCCGTGCGGGGCTCGATTTTATCGTTACGAAGGACGACGGCATGGAATTGCGCAGGATTATGAGCGGCAAAAAATGCATCGAAGAGATATCGATTACATCTTCTTCGGTGAGCATCATCAACCATCTCCGCGGCTATGAATATCATCTCACGGAGGCGTTGTGACGGATCCGGTGTATCTTTCAAAGCCCGGCGTCGTGTGTGCGGCGGGTTCTTCGGTCGATGAATTGTGGCGCTCGTGTGTTGCAGGCGATCGATCGGGCATAAAAAAACTACGCGCTCTTTCCGGCAAAGAATTTTTTGTCGGTCGGGCGGACGACGGGGTCTTGCGCAAAACGGCGGCACGCTTCGATATGCGATGTATCCGTCTCGAAGATGCGGCGCTCGTACAAATCGAGCGGGAAATATTGGGCGCGCTTTCGGCGTACGGCGCTTCTCGCGTCGCCGTCTGTGTCGGCTCGTGCGACAACGGTACGGAGCTTTCGCTTCCTGCTCACGCGGCTTTTATCGCGGACGGAGCCTTTCCCGCAGGGTATACGCTTGAAGTGCAGGGCGCGGATTACGCGGCGACTTACGTGTCGGAAAAGTACGGCATATGCGGACCCTCGCTCGCATTCAGCACTGCGTGTTCGTCGAGCGCCGGCGCGATTATCAAAGCTGCGGAATTGTTAAAAAGCGGACTTGCGGACGCGGTGATTGCAGGCGGTGTCGATGTCGCATCCGATACGGTGCTTCTCGGTTTCGATTCGCTCGAAGCCGTTTCGCCGGACATAACGAATCCGCTCAGCGCAAACCGGAAAGGCATCACGCTCGGAGAAGGGGCGGCGTTTTTCGTTATGACGAGGGATGCTCCGAAAGAGGGCGCACTTGTGCGGCTTTTCGGCTGGGGAGAAAGCGCGGACGCCTATCACATGACGTCCCCCGATCCTTCCGGTGCGGGAGCCGCGCGTGCAATGAAAGCGGCGCTCGCCCGTGCGAAACTCATGCCCGATCAAATCGACTATATCAATCTGCACGGAACGGGTACGAAATTCAACGACGCGATGGAAGCGAAAGCCGTCGCCGAAGTGTTTGCCGGTCACTCCGTTTCCGTCGGTTCTACGAAACCGCTTACGGGGCATACGCTCGGTGCGGCGGGTGCATTGGAAGCTGCAATATGCTATACTGCATTGGTTCAAAACGCGGAAAAAACCGGAGACGATATCGCACTGCCGAAACACGTATGGGACGGCGAGTACGATCCGGATCTGCCGCCTTTGAATATTGCGGGTGCCGTCGGTGCAAAGCGGACCGGGCGTGTAAAAATCTGTATGTCGAATTCCTTTGCGTTCGGCGGTGCGAATGCGAGCTTAGTGCTGGGTTTGACGTGATTGTGTCCGGTGAACCGCGATCGCGCAGTGCAGCGTGTACGGATAGAAAAACAGGAGAACTATGGAAAGCGAAACGATACGTGAAAATTTGCCGCAGCGCATCGAGCGCGACGCGCTGATCGATCTCTTGCCGCACAAGGGAAAGATGTTTTTGCTCAGCCGCGTAACGCAGCACGACACGGAAGCGCATACGATTACGAGTGAATACGATATTACGCCGGAGTGTATCTTTTACGAAGCTGCGTCCGACGGCGTGCCGACGTGGGCGGGCTTCGAATTTATGGCGCAGGGCATTTCGGCGCTGACGGGCATTACGAATAAAACGCTCGGCCGTTATCCTCGTCCCGGTTTTATTTTAAGCGTCAGCAAATTCAAAGCGGCCGTTCCGTATCTGAAAAGCGGCACGACGATCGTGATGAAGATAAAAGAAGACTACCGCGCCGAAATGACGTACAGCTATAACTGCGAACTTTTTGCATCGGCGTCGGACGGGGAGCCTGCCGTTTCATCGACGATCACCGTTATGGAAACGGAAGATATTATGAATTTGTTTAAAGACGAATAACCGATAAACGATTTACCGCAAACGGTGCGGTGAAAATCACGAGGAGTTTTTATGGCGGATGAAGCGAAAAAAATAATCGTTACCGGAGCGTCGGGCGGGATCGGCCGCGCGATCGCAGTTGAAGCGGCGAAAGCTGGCTACTATGTTATTTGCCACTACAATCACGGAAAAGAAAAAGCGGAAGAAACCCTTTTGCTGATTACGGCTTCCGGCGGAGAAGGCGAGCTCATACAGTTCAACGTCGCCGACAGAGCGGACTGCAAGGCGAAGCTCGATGCGCTCACTGAAAAACACGGAGCGCTGTGGGGCGTCGTGAGCAATGCGGGCATCACGCGGGACAACACTTTCGTCGGATTGACCGGAGAGGATTGGGACGCGGTGATCCGCACGAATCTCGACAGCTTTTTCAATGTGATTCAGCCCCTTGTCATGCCGATGGCGCGCAAAAAGAAGGGGCGCATCATCGCCGTGTCGTCGGTGAGCGGCATCATGGGAAACCGCGGACAGACGAATTACAGCGCGTCGAAGGCGGGGATCATCGGAGCGGCAAAGGCGCTTGCCGTCGAACTTGCGAGCCGCCACATTACCGTAAACACGATCGCTCCCGGCGTTATCGAAACGGATATGACGGCCGCGATCAACGAAGAAGCGAAAAAGATCATCATGCAGACCATTCCGATGGCGAGGGCGGGAAAGCCCGAAGAAGTCGCATCTCTCGCGGTGTTTTTGCTGTCGGAAAGCGCATCGTATATCACGCGCCAAGTGATCGCCGTCGACGGCGGCATCCACTGAATTATTAATTAATAATATCTCGCCGCAGGGAAAACGCGGCGTGATATTACAAGTGAGGTTAACTATGACGTATACAAAACCGAACGGAAAGCGGCGGGTCGTCGTAACCGGCGGCGGTATGCTGACCGCTCTCGGCCGCGACTGGCAGACGGCTTTTGCAAAGCTGCAGTCCGGCAAAAACTGCATCAAATATATGAGCGATTGGGAACGCTACGAAAAAATGAACACGCGCCTTGCGTGCCCGTATGAAGAAGCGCTTCCGTCGTTTCCGCGGAAAAAGATCCGCGGTATGGGACGCGTCGCGCTGCTTTCGCTCGTTTCGACGGAAGACGCACTCAAGATGGCGGGATTGTTAAAAGACGACGGAGACGTCATCGATGAATTGAAGAGCGGCCGCACCGGTATTTCGTACGGTACGTGTATGGGAAGCATGGACGCGATTATGGATATCGCCGACATGATGGAAACGGGCGACACGTCGAAGCTCGATTCGCAAACCTATATCAAAGCGATGCCGCAGACGAACGCGTGCAATTTGAGCGTCTATTATCAAATCCGCGGGCGCATCATCGTAACCGATACCGCGTGTACGTCGGGAAGTCAGGCGATCGGTTATGCCTATGAAGCGATCGAAGACGGCAGGGCGGAGATCATGATTGCAGGCGGTGCGGAAGAGCTTTCCCCTCCCGACGCTGCAATTTTCGATACGCTCGGCGCTACGAGCATCCTCAACAAAACGCCCGAAGCGACGCCGAAACCCTTTGACAAAGACAGAGACGGCCTTGTTATCGGCGAAGGAGCGGGTACGCTGATTTTGGAAGATATGGAACACGCCGTAAAGCGCGGTGCGAAAATGTATGCGGAAGTCGCGGGCTTTGCGACGAACGCGGACGGCACGCACATCACAAGCCCGAACGCTGCGACGCAGGCGCTTGCGCTTTCGATGGCGCTTGAAGACGCGGGTATCGACGAAAGCAAAATCGCGTACATCAACGCACACGGCACGGCGACGAGCCACGGCGACATATCGGAATCGCAGGCGGTGTATTCGGTGTTCAATCGCGCAGTGCCGATCTCTTCGACGAAGAGCTTTATCGGCCATACGCTCGGCGCGTGCGGCTGCGTGGAAGCGTGGCTTACGATCAATATGATGAACGAAGGCTGGTTCCATCCGAACTGCAATCTTACAAACGACGATCCCGAATGCGCGCCGCTCGACTACATCAAAGGTGCGGGGCGTGAAATCTCGTGCGACTGTGTTATGTCGAACAACTTCGCGTTCGGCGGCGTGAACACGTCGCTCGTATTCAAAAAGATCGAAGGTTAAAACTGAATGTCTGAAATAGCGCAGCGCTTTTAACTTCGAGTTTTCTTTTGAAAACTTGCGGATATACGCGTGCGCGCACGCGCACCAATGCGGCATTTTCGAAAGTTGACACTTCCTGCAATGCCGCATTTTAAGGAAGCGTAAGAAGCTTGCCGTATTCGCCGTACTGAGATGGGGGCTGTCGTAAACACGATAATAATTTTTGAGACAGCTCCCTGTTTCTCCGATTATTATTTCGTGTGATCTTGAATCTTGTCTTTTTCTTTTTTTATCTTCGTATCGAGGGTGTCCATAAGTTTGTTGAGGCCTGCATCGAAACTGTAATCTCTGCTCGTCACATGTCCCTGCGTGCCCCAGCGGAAATTGAACGTCGCGTCGAACGAATACTCTTTGTCGTATTTTACCCGCATGGTAAAATCGACGATCAAATCTTCGGCATACGCGATGCGCTTCAACTTTGTTTCAATCATGTCGGACTGTTTTTTTTCAAAATCGAAACCGACTGCCGATACGTTTTTTGTCATGCAACGCTCCTGTCAGTATGTATTGAAGCCTGAAACACAGACTGCGGCATTTGTACCGCCCTTATAGTATACAACGGAATATGCGAAAAAGCAAAATAAAAATAACGGCAGCATACGTATTGCCGATGCTTTCGGACGACGCGGATCGGAAGAACCCGCCTTCCGTACTTCGGTAACCCTCATCCGCGCCCCGGCGCGGACGCTTCGCGGTACTCCACGCGGGCGTAGGTCGATCGTACCGTATACGACAGGAAGTCGCTGAAAACCGAATTTTGAAAACATTCGAATATATGAAAACGGTACCGGCTGCCTGTGCACCCCTTTTGATCGGCACCGCTATTTTTTCGGCGCTTTTCCGCGTGTGTATGACGAGCCGATCGCAAGCTGTGCACGGTATTTTGCGACGGTGCGGCGTGCGACGTGTATGCCCTGTCTGGCGAGTTTTTCGACGAGCTCTCTGTCAGACAGCGGTTTTTTACCGCTTGCGCGGTTTTCGATAAGCTGACGCAGCGCGAATTTTACTTTGTCCTGCGAATTCGTAAAAAAATATTTCAGCGGAAAAAGCTGTCCCCACGGCGTCTGCATGAATTTTTCGTTCGCCATACGCGATACCGTCGATTCGTTGACGCCGAGTATACGCGCCGTTTCGCTTTGCGTGAGCTCTTCGAGGTAGCCTTTGCCGTGCGATGAAAAAAAACCGGTCTGTGTTTTGACGATGATTTCGCACGACTGCAAAAGGAGCGATTTACGGTATGCAAGGTTGTCCAAAAATTGTTCTGCGGCTTTGATATTTTTTTTAAGCTCTTTATGGCGCTGCGCGTTGAAACCCGGAACGATGCGAACGTCGGGTATCGCGCCTTTTGCGAGCGTTATGCGGAAATACTTTTTGTGCGTATTTTCCACGAACATTTCATTTTCATCGGACGTGTTCGGCACTTCTCCCTCGGCTTCGGTCACCGAGATGTCCGGCGAAATGTAGTGCGTCGGCGCTTTGCCGTAGCCCTGCGCGGGATACGGATTCAAGCGCGAGATAAACGCGATCGCTTTTTGCACATCATCCGAACTTACCTCAAGCGAATCGATCGCCCTCTCGCCGCCGAAAGATTCGCGCTTCGACGCTTCCTGCAATTTAATAATTTTTCGTTTGATGCGCTCTATATCGGGTGTCGCGTCGTTCGAATACAGCACGTCGATGTGTCCGTCGAGTATAAAAAGCGCGAGCGGCGGGGCGTCGCCTGCGATTTGCGCCTGCACGTAGAGGCTCTCTTCCATGTCGTTGCAGCACGTGCCTTCGGGATCCATGCACCGGATGATGTGCAGCATTTTATCGAGCATAGCCGTATTCTGTGCGGGGCGCGATTTGTCGAGCAGTGACGCGGGAGCGAGGATGTGCCGTCCGTTTTCGTTCAGGTTTTCGATGAGCGCTTTTCCGAGCGATTTTTCATCGGGCGAAAGTTTCATTACGTTCAGCTGAAACAAAAGGTGTTCCTGCAGCGTTTCGCGCGTATCGGCGGCGTTTTCGTATGCATCCTGAAATTTTTGTGCCGCTTCATTGCCCGCCGCGGACGCGTAGGAAGTGCGTGTGTTTTCGTATGGAAATGAACTGCGCGGTGCGGCCGTTACCGCCGCATCATCGCGTACGATTTCGAGTGCGGGATTTTCATTCACCGCTTTGCGGATTTCGGCGTTCAAATCTTCGCCGCTCATTGCGAGCAGTTTCAGCGACTGTATCTGTTTTTGCGACAGCACTTGCCGCTGCACTTGAGAAGTCTGCTGCACTTGTCCGTAAAAAAGATCGGGCATAGTTTAAGTATAGCACAAAAAAATACTTGGCGGTATACTTTCCGCATGAACACATTTTCGGATTTCGCCCTTTCCGTGCCCGACATTTTGTTACCGAAAAACATCGACACGGCGAGTTGGTCGTGCATCGCGTGCGATCAATATACACAGGACAGAAATTATTGGAAAGAGGCGGAAAAAGCGGCGAGCGGAAAACCGAGCGCGTTGAACCTCATTTTGCCGGAAGTCTATCTCGGCGACGGCGATAAAGAATCGCGTATTGCAGGCATACAGGCGGCGATGAAGCGCTACATCGATGACGGCCTGTTTGAAGAAAAACACGGCTTCGTCTACGTCGAGCGCACGACGGCGTTCGGCCGTATGCGGCGCGGTCTTGTAGGGGCAATCGATTTGGACGGCTACGAGTGGAAGCCTTTTTCAAAAGCGCTCATCCGTGCAACCGAAGCGACGATCCCTTCGCGCATTCCGCCTCGCAAAGCGATCAGGAGCGGCGCCCCGCTCGAAGCACCGCACATCATGCTCCTCGTAAACGATGCGTCGGATTCCCTTGTCGGAGGTGCGGGAGCCGCCGTCAAAGCGTCCGGAACCGCTCCTCTTTATTCGGGAAATCTTATGATGAAGGGCGGAAGCATACAAGGCCGGCTTGTGCCGGAATCTTCGGAAGGTGCCCTTCTCTCATCGCTTGAAAAAATTGCAAAAGCGAATACCGAAAGCGACGGCAGCGTGTTTATGTTTGCAGTCGGCGACGGAAATCATTCGCTTGCAACCGCAAAAGCCGTGTGGGACGAATACAAACAAACGCTCGGCGAAAAAGAGCGAAAGACAAGCCGCGTGCGTTACGCCCTCGTTGAAATCGTCAACATATACGATGCGGGGCTTACGTTCGAGCCTATTCACCGCGTGCTTTTCGGAGCGGACGCGGCGGAATTGATTTTGCGCTTGACTTCTCAATTCGGCGGAGAGGTTGTGCAGTGCCGCTCGTCAGAAGAACTCGAAAACGCGGTAAAAAAGTCGAGGGCATCGTTCGGCTTTGCAAGCACGTCCGCCGGAAAAACATCGTACACGCTTTTAAAAACGAATATTTCTTCGCTCGCGGTTTCCGCTTTTCAACCGGTCGTCGACGATTATATAGCTGAAAAAGCGAAAGCCGGAATCGATATAACGATCGATTATATTCACGGAGATGCGGAAACGATGCGGCTCGGCGCCCGAGAGGGTACGACGGGCATCCTTCTTCCGCCGATCGACAAAGCAAGCTTTTTTGCGACGATCGAAAAAAACGGACCGCTCCCGCGGAAAAGTTTTTCGATGGGCGAAGCCGATGAAAAGCGCTTTTACCTCGAATGCCGGAAACTGTTTTAGAGGGAATCGCCGCGTTCTGACGGGACATCGCCTCGTGCTGACGAAGCGCACGAAAATTAATTAAATCGATATTCGACCTATTAATTTATGAGGAATTGCGATGGCAAAAAAATCCGGTACGATCGTATACAAGTGTTCATCCTGCGGCTATTCGCAGCCGCGCTGGCTCGGCCGCTGTCCGCAGTGCGGCGAATGGAACACGCTCGAAGAATGCATCCTCGACGCGAACGCCGTAAGCCCTGTCGGTGTCGGTCTCTCCGTTTCCGAGCGCGCAAAGCCCGTGCCGCTTTCGCACGTGGACGCAAAGGCCTGTATGCGCCTTGCGACCGGCATCGCGGAATTCGACCGCGTGCTCGGCGGCGGAGCTGCGATGCGTTCCGCTGTTCTTATCGGCGGAGAGCCGGGCATCGGAAAATCGACACTGCTTTTGCAGACGGCTTCTCTCGCGGCGAAAGCGAACGGCAATGCGATGCGCGTACTCTACGTGTCGGGCGAAGAATCCGCCGCGCAGATAAAAGAGCGGAGCGAACGGCTCGGCCTCGCTGCCGCCGGTATCGAGCTTTTGTGTACGATGCGTCTCGAAGATATGCTCGCCGCGCTCGATGCGCAAAACCCCGTACTCGTGATCGTCGACTCGATTCAAACGACGTATTCGGTGCAGGCCGGTTTGATTCCGGGAACGGTCAATCAATTGAAATACTGCGCGAACGAATTAATAAGCTGGGTCAAAGAACGCGACGCCGTTTTAATAATGGCCGCGCACGTGACGAAAGAAGGGTTGATCGCCGGCCCGAAATCGCTCGAGCACATGGTCGACACGGTGGTTTCATTCGAACGCAGCAACGACGAATACCGCTTTTTGCGCGCGGCGAAAAACAGGTTCGGCTCGGTCGATGAAATCGGCATCTTTGAAATGACGGAAAAAGGCTTGACCGAAGTCGCCGATCCGTCGGTGCTCTTTATCACGAGGCGCGACGGCAAGCAGCCCGCGGGCGTTGCATGTACCGCCGTGTTCGAAGGCAGCCGCGTGTTTATCGTTGAAATACAGGCGCTCGTCGTGCCGGCAAAGGCGTCTCTTTCCCGCGTGTACAGCGATAAAATCGATTCGGCGCGCGTGGCGCGCGTGGCGGCAGTTCTCGAAAAACGAACGGGCTTGCACTTTTCCGATCAGGATTTATACATCAATGTGGCAGGCGGCATGCGCTTGACGGAAGGCGCGATCGATGCGGCGCTTGCGGCGGCACTGTATTCGGCACGCACAGACATCGCGCTCGCAGCCGAAACGGCGGTGATCGGTGAGCTGAGCCTTGCCGGAGAAATTCGCCCCGTGCCGCGATTGACGCAGCGCGCAAAGACGGCGCAGAATATGGGCTTTTCGACGGTTATCGCGCCGGAAAAAAGCAAGGGCGTCTCTCAGGCGCGCGACGTAAAAGAGCTCGTAACGCTCCTGTTCGGAACATAACGAAAGAGCCGATTGCGCGGGGCGGCCGTACTGCAAAGCTGCCGGTGCGGAATCACTCCGCCGGAAAGAGCGAAAAAACCGTACTCACGATACTTTCGAATTCGATCTAATTGATAATGCGATAATCGGTAATTAACAAAAAGCTGTCCGAAAATTAAGGTTTAAAAGCGCCACTGAAATAGCGCGGCGCTTTTAATTTCGAGTTTTCAAATGAAAACTCGCGGATGTACGTGTGCGCTTCCGCGCACCAATTCAACAGTCTCCAAAATTGATATTTTGTTCGACTGTTGAATTTTAAGGAATGTTTAAAAGCGCCACTGAAATAGCGTGGCGCTTTTAATTTCGGTATATCACCGTTTTTTTACTATCGGCGCAGCAGATTCGGCAAAAACAAAATAAGCTGTGGGAAGCAGTTCATCACAAAAACGGCAAGGATCATTACAAGTACAAGAGGTGCCACTTCTTTTACCAAACGCTCCAATTTAACACCGCCTATATCGCAAGCAACAAACAAACACAAACCGACCGGAGGTGTGTTATGACCGATAGCAAGCGAAATAACCATAATGATGCCGAAGAAAAGCGGATCTATATTCAAACTGATCAAAATCGGATAAAAGATAGGCGCAAGGAGTACCATCGCTGCAGAATTATTTAAAAAAGTTCCGACAACAAGCAAAATTAAAATCATGAACATTTGAACGATAATCTGATTGGTCGAAACGGTTAAAATAGATGCTGCAAGATTTTGAGGAATCTGATAGCTGACAAGGATATAGCTGAGTATATCGGCGGTTATCATTAAATACATAATAACTGCAGTTGACCGCGCAGATTTAAGAACAAGTTTATATATATCGCGCCAATGCAATTCTTTATGAATAAAAATACCAACTATAATGCCGTATATAACTGCAACAGCGGCCGATTCGGTAGGCGTAAAAATACCGCAATAAATACCGCCGAGGATGATAATAGGCATCATAAGAGCAAAGAAGGCATCTTTAAAAGATTTCCAGCGTTCGGCTCCGGTAAATTTCCGCGCGCTTTTGTATCCGCGCTTTTTTGAAATAACATATTCCGGTATAATCAATACCAGACAAATGATAATACCGGGAACGATACCGGCAATAAATAAATCGCCGATGGAAACCCCCGTACTGACGCCGTAAAGGACCATAGTTAAACTGGGCGGAATTATCAAACCGATTGTCCCCGAAGCCGCTACAACCGCACCTGCAAATGCAGGATCATAGCCGCTTTCTTCCATTTGTTTGATCATAACGCCGCCGATAGCCGCCGTAGTTGCAGGTGCCGAACCGGAAACCGCCCCGAAAAAAGTGGAAGCCACGGTTGCGACAAGCGCCAAGCCGCCGGTAACGTGACCGAGAAAAGCTTCAGCCAAACCGACCAAGCGCTTCGACACTCCACCCGACGCCATAATATTGCCGGCAAGAATAAAAAACGGTATGGCCATGAGTGCCGAACCGTTGGACGAGTTAAAAGTCTTTTGCATCAATTCGCTGATGATATCCGAGCAATCCCAATACAAATCAGATGCGGATAAAACGCCGGCAAAAAATTCCGAAAGCGGCCCCATAAGGGAAGCAAAGACACAGGTCAATCCCAGCGACACCGCGATAGGGATTCCCATAAGCAAAAAAATAATAAAAAATAAAGCAAGATATAAGCCCATTTACTTTTCTCCCTTTGTCGTAATCGCTTTTAAAAGCACTTCAATCATCATTAAAAGCGAAAGTGCACTGCCGACGGGAACGATCATAAAAATCCATCCGAGCTTCAGCCACCCCATCGAAGGCGACACACCGCCGAGTGCAAGAATATCACGGGCAAGCGGATAGGTATAAAAGGTCATAACACAGAGAAACAGAATAATCAGTATATCCGCTGCAATTTTAATACCTTTTTTCAGCGCACCGTTTTTTATCGCATCAAGAGCCATAGACATGTTAATATGCTTTTCTTCACGATAAAGAAACACGGCGCCGAAAAAGATAATGCCTGAGAAAAAATATGTTGCCAATTCCTCCGACCACGAAAGCGGTTCTTTAATAATATAGCGATAGATGACCTGTACAAAAATCAACAGTACCATTCCCGACATAAAAAAAACAAGGGCAGCTTGGGTAATTTTTGTAATAAGATCGTTGATAATTTTAAGTGCTTTAAGCATAGGCGACCTCCGGCTGATAGTAAAAAGAATAAAATCACGGAACAGAGAAAATATTTTTCCGTTCCGTGAAAATTACATACGGGGGCCTCTAAAAACAAAAATTTTTAGAGGCTTCCTTTAATATGTATGGGTGACGTATATTCCAACAGCGCGTGTTCTTTATTTTGCTTTTGCGGCTTCGGCAATAATACGTTCTATCATGTCACCGTAATCGGGTCGGAATTTTTCATATACGGGTTTACACAGTTCAATAAACGGAGCACGGTTGGGGCGGGTAAATACAACACCGAGCGATTCGCATTTTTTTATATCGTCTTGGTCGGCTTTAGCTTGGAAATCAAAAGAAAACACACTTATTTTCTTTGCTTCTTCGATAAAGATTTTTTTGTCCGCTTCGGAAATACGATTCCAAAGCTTTTTGGAAATAATAAGCGGATTCGGCACGTGCATATACCACAGCAAAGCACCCGTTTTTGTAAGTTCATAGTATTTTTGGGTAAGCATATGCGTAATGGTTCCTTCGCAGCCGTCAATCGTTTTCATCTGCCAAGCGGAATAAACATCATTAAAAGCCATCGGAACTGCAATAGCTCCCATGGCGTTAATCGTTTCAATCATCGGTTTGGAATTGACAACGCGTAATTTCAACCCTTTCAGATCGGAAGGTTTATTAACCGGACGGGGCGGAAATAAATGGCGCATACCGTTTTCCCACCAAGCCAAAACGACAAGATTTTTCGCAGCCAAACTATCGGCCAATTCGTCTCCTATCGGACCGTTAAGAACATAACTTGCTTGTTTTTCGTTTGCAAATAAAAAGGGCAAATCCAGTACGCCGACAATTTTGCTGTAAGACGATAACAACGAACCCGTAGCCAGTACCATATCGGAAGTACCTAACTGACAACCTTCTATCTATTGGTTGGGCTTACCGTACAAATCGGACGGATAAATCTCAAAAGTATAACGACCATCGGTACGTTCCGTTACCGCTTTTGTCCACTTTTCCAAATACATTTGATAATAGTGATCTTTGGTGCCGGTATGACCGACTTTTATAACGCGGCCTTTTGTCGGTGCTGCGGCAAGTGTACCGCACAAAAACATAAGCGATAATGCGGTTAAGAAAAATCCGTTTCTTTTCATACAAAAACTCCTCTTTACTTGATGTAAATATAAATTATACCGTCGAATTTATATTTGTCAAGCAAACAAACAGGCGTGTTTTCGAGGATTACTCCGCCGGAAGAGAGGCGATGAGTTTTCCGAGAGACGTGAGTTCTTCTTGCGTCAGCGTCAAACCCTTGCCCATTTTTTGATGGTCGGGCGACCAGCTTCTGACATCGTATTTTGCGGGGCGGCCTCCCCATGATACGAGGTTGAGCTCCATCTTCCATCCGCCTTTTCCTTCGGAGACGACGCCGATGTTTTTCGTAATTTCAAAAGTAAAATCATCCGCCATAATTGTATCCTCCGTACATAAGGGATTTCAATGCGTGCCGATCGTTCCGTATTCGGATGAATCGGCGTACTTTCGACATAGTAGCACATTTTACATTTCTCGTCGCCTGTAATGAAACGTATGTCAGGTTGCGTAAAAATAAAATACCGTTGTAAAAAATGCCGTTGCGGAACCGGCGCAAATACGGTATACTATCGCTAATGTATTGTCGATAATCGGCAATTTAACAACAACCTTATGGAGGCAGAACGTGAAAAAGTATATAATTTTTTTCGGCGCTGTGCTGGCATTCGGGTTTATGTCGTGTAAATCCACGAAGCAAAACACAAAGCCGGATACGCCGACCGTAGAACAACCGACGACAAACGTACCGGTTGCAACCGACAATTCCGCTGCGCTCAATGCTGCGGAGACTGCCCGACGCGCTGCCGTAAAGGCCGGCGCGGATAAAGCGGCACCCGATCAATTCAACGATACGGATGCGCGCTATAACGCTCTTGTCAAGCGGAGCAAAGCGGGCGAAAACGTAACGGTCGAACTCGCGGATGTGACGGCGCGATACCGTGCGCTTGAAGAGTACACGAAAGCGGCTGCGCTTAAAAATCGCATCGATGAACTCGGCTTTCAATCCTACGATAAGACAAATTACAACAAGGGTGCGAATGCGCTGAGTGCGGCACAAAAACTTTCGGCGGACAAATCGTCGACGGGTGCGCAGCTCTATGAACAGGCGCATACGGCCTATACTTCGCTCAATACGGCGCTGCAGAATGCATTTAAAACGCGCGCGCGCGAAGAGCGGACGGCGGCATTCAATGCAAAGCGCAATGCCGACAGCGTTTATGCAGCGGTCGCGCAAAAGAAAGCGTACGACGGCGGCGTTGCGGATTTCCGCAGCGGAGACACGAGCTATGCGCAGCAGGATGCCGAAAATGCGTTGAAGCACTACGGTGATGCGCGCAAAACGTTTGAAAAACTCTATGCCGATATTTCCGAAAAGCGTGCGGCTGCGCAGGAAGCGATTGAAAAAGCGAAAGCGAAAGTTGCCGAAACTTCGGAATACGCGGTGCAGGCGGACAAAAACGCCCCGCTTTCGGGCAGCAATATCAAAGGCATCGAAGACGAAAACGCGGTTTTGCTTAAGGCGGAAACCTACGATGATCCTACAAAGGCCGCGCAAGCGGTACCTGAAACGATCAGCGATACGGAGGCTGCAAAATGAAAAAATTATCAATTATTATCGCGTCGCTTGCTCTGATCGGAACGGTTGTGTTTGCCGCAAGCTATAAAAACAATACGTATCAAAAGCTTGCCGACGAGTATACGCGTCAAGCGCAGGCTGCGCTCAATGCCGGCCGCTACGATGAATCGATCGAGCTTTCACAAAAAGCCGAAGAGAACGCAGCTCTTTCCCGTGCATACATCGATATGATGCTTGCAAAAAAATCGGCCGACGATGAGATGAAGATCGCACAAAATAAAATCGCGTGGGCGAAAGGTATCAATGCGGACAAGAATTTTCCGATGGCATTTACCGCCGCGCAAAATAAATATTCCAGCGCCGAAAAATCCTACGGCGGCGAAGACTATAAGGCCGCTGCGAATTACGCGCGGGAATCGGTCGCCGCTCTCGACGGCGTGCATGAAGTGACGCCGCTTCCCGAATTCTATGTTGTCCGTCCGTGGGCGGATACGAAGGACTGCTTTTGGAATATTTCGGGGCGCCCGTATATCTACAACAATCCGCTGTTGTGGGAAAATCTGTATCAAGCGAATAAAACGAAGATTCCGCGTCCCGAAGACCCGAATTTGATTTTGCCCGGCATGAAAATGCAGATTCCGAGTTTGAGCGGTGAAATCCGCGACGGCGTATACGATCCTGCGAAAGCTTACGATCCGTACAACGTTGCGCGCTGATTTCGCATTCAACGGCTATAGTCTTTAAATGTAATCCGGTCGGTGTGCGTCTGTGCACCGACCGGATTTTTTTATTGTGTTTAATAATGCGGAAATAAAACCGTTCAATATTTCAGCTTTTGAAAATTGCCTTACGGTGCTTACGGTGTATTGTTAAAATGTTCGCTTGCCCTTTACACTTTTCGCTTCCGGCGCAGATAGAGTGCGACGGCCGCTGCCATGAGCGCATGCGAATATTCTTTTTTCGTGCCGAGACCGTCGATTACTTCATCCTGATCGAGTTCGAGGTAATGTACGTATTCGTCTTTATCCAAATGCTGTTCGTGGCTATTCGTCAAATCTTCTGCGGCAAAAAAATGCACGTGATTCGACATGAGCGCAGGGTTCGGACTCATCGTTCCGAGATAAATGAGCCTGCCTGCCGTGTGTCCCGTTTCTTCGCGCAGCTCCCGTGCGGCCGCTTGTTCGGGCGTTTCTCCTTCGTCCATAACGCCGCCGGGAAATTCGATGCTCAAGACGCATTCTGCGTGCCGCCACTGTTTTACCATCAAAAACTTGCTGCCGTGTACCGGTACGACGATCGCCCAATCGTGTCCCGGCTCGATAACCATATAGTTCCCTCTTTGTCCGTCGGATGCAACGCTGTCCGTTTCGGTTACCGTAAACACCGGTGTTTTTAATAATACGCGTTTTCCGTTTTCCTGCCAAATAAGCGCGCTGTCGTCAGCATCCATAGAGTTGCTCCCGTAACATTGATGTATAAGGTTCTTTATTTTTCGGTTATCTTGAGTTATACTGTATTTACGGAAATTATAAAAGCGTGTATGCGCGCTTGTCGAAAAAGAAAAGACTGCACTTATCCGATCGGTTTGCAGTATCGATGTGCGAAGAGAAAGAATATGAAATCGCGTTCGGATAAAAAACTTGACGATACAACCAATATATGGTTATAATATCGAATAGGCGGATAATGTATCGGGTAATACAAAAGAAGAAAATATTGAAAACGATTTTGAAAATGCCGGAAAAAGAGCAAGAATTGTTTTCATATTTATTGGAAGATCTGCAGGAAACCGGACCGATACAAAAAGGCTGGCCCAATTTCAGTGCGCTCGGAAAAAATAAATATCACTGTCATTTATCATATCATTGGGTTGCCTGTTGGAGAGAAACGGTAAAAGGAATTGAACTGGAGGTATATTATGCAGGTAGTCGTGAAAACGCCCCCTATAAAAATTGAAGGTGATATACCGCCGGACTTGCTCACCTTTGTTAAAACACGCTATCCGCACGCTATGGTTGAAGAAGACGATGATGAAACGTATGTCGAAATAACTGAAACCGAATGGTATAAAAATATTGTAAAGGATCGAACACCGCAAAAGACGTTGAAGTTGTTTCGCTATCGCGATAATCTGACACAAGCGGCTTTGGCAAAAAAATTGGGGATTCCTGCACAACATATCTCAGGAATGGAAACGGGGCACAGAACGATAAGTCCTCGTATGGCGCGAAAACTCGGAGAAATATTCAAGACAAAGTATCAAAATTTTTTATAGTTTTATGATCACGGCAGAAATGGGAGGTGGGTATGGCTATAGTTGCGATTTCCCGGCAGATTGCGGCGCTCGGCGATGAAATCGCTGCGATCGCGGCGGAAAAACTCGGGTACGTGTTTATCCGCAGGGACGAACTTGAAAAACGCATCGTACAGCACGGTTTTCCCGCCGAAAAACTCGGCAAGTATGATGAAAAAAAACCGGGATTTTTTGCGGCGCTTGTCAAAGACCGCGACGAATACCTGCACTATCTGCAGACGGCGGTTCTCGAAGCGGCGAGCGAAAACAACTGCGTGCTCATCGGGCGCGGTTCGTATATCATATTGGAAGACGTTCCGAACGTCGTTTCGTTCCGTCTCGTTGCAAAAGATTCCGTCAGGCTGGAGCGGCTCGAAAACGAATTCGCGTGTACGAAAAAACAGGCACAGCAAAAGCTCGATGAAAGCGATAAAAACAGAAGCGGTTTTCATAAAAGTTTTTTCGACGTCGATATAGCCGATTCGACGTATTTTCATTTTGTGCTGAATACGGGACTTATCGGCGCAGATGAAGGCGGAGCGTTTATCGCCGATTTTGTTAAATCTCATATTTCGTCCGAACGTGACGCGCTCGGAGCGGAAAAAATAAAAACCTTACTTGCCGCACAGCGTCTCGTCAATACGCTCGTATTTACACATAAGGTCAATATCGAATTTTTGCACGCCGTTATCGACGGCAAAACGATTGTGCTGCAGGGCGTTGCGGATTCTTCGGCCGTCGTTGAACAAGCCGTTGCGCTTTCAAAAAAAGAAATGCCCGGATACGACGTAAAATCTTGTGTGAGTATCGTTCAGGATTTTAAAGCGCATCCGAAATGATTCGGGCGGTGTCTTGACACTATGCGCCTTTAAAAACATACTGGCAATATGAAACTCGCAAACGCATTTACGTCGGTACGCGTTGTCTTTGCGCCGGTATTTTTTCTTATCTATTTTATACCGATTTGGACGGGGCGATTTGCCGGTCTTTCGGCAGCCCTTATGATTCCTCTTCTGGCGTGTATGGAATTTACCGATTTTCTAGACGGATTTTTTGCGCGTAAAAACCGTGAAGTGAGCGACTTCGGAAAGATGTTCGATCCCTTTGCGGACGTCATCGTACATTTGACGACGTTTACGTGTTTTATGTATTCGTTCGGCACGTCCGTTAAAAACTATCTTCCGGTATGGATTTTCGTATTGATTTTGTACCGCGAGTTTTCGCAGAATTTTCTCCGCATGGTCGCGGCGAAGCAAGGTACGGCGATCGCCGCGCGAAAGGGCGGAAAACTCAAAACCGTATTTTACGTCGCATCGGGGTTCGTCTGTCTCGTTCCCGAATGTGCGCTGCGCTTTTATGCGGCGAAAGGGGGATCTGTCGGCGGTATCGTTTTATCCGTCGTGCGGCATACGGGAGCTTGGAAAAACGCCGCGCTCGGTATGTTTGTCGCGAGCCTTGCGCTGTGCTATATTTCGTTTGTCGATTACCTCGTGCACTTTAAGTCGGTTTTAAAAGATATGTGAGGGACCGGCGAAAGCGTTTTTACGGGGCAACGGATGTCGGATTCGCGTTTCCGCGGAGTAAAAAAATGCGGATATTGATAAGTTCTGACATACATGCAAACATATTGGCATGCGAAGCGTTGGCAAAAATATATGCGCGCGAAAAATGCGATTTGCACATAACGCTGGGAGATGCCGTTGATTTGGGGCCGTGGCCGAAAGAAACGCTGGAATTTATTAAGAGAGAAAAAACGGTTTATCTGAAAGGCAATCACGAAGAATATAACTGTTCGATAGGGCTCGGACCCGAATTGAAAAAGAGCATAGGAAAATCGGAAGCCGAACACTATCGATGGACAAAAGAGCAAATAGGCATCGATAACGTACGTTATATTGAAAAGCTCCCCTACAAATATCATATCGAAATCGGAAAATATAATCTGTATTTTCAGCATTTCTTTTTGGAAAACGGAATAATTTCCGAATACAATGTATTCGAGTACGGTATTGACGGACTTGATCTCGATCGCGTATTCGGAATCGAACCGAAGGAAAATAATGTGATTTTTTTCGGACACTTACATAAAGCATTCCTAACGGAGAAAATAAATACATATATAAGCGTAGGATCTGCGGGCTGCGACGGAAAATACTCAAAAGGAAAATCGGCCGATATTATAGAAATCGATAAAAACGCATATACGATAAAGCCGATCGAATTGGAATGGAATACAAAAACGGTTATTAATGAAATTGAAAGCAGGAATATGCCCGATAAAGATGCAATCGAAGAATATTTTTTTAATGGAGGAAACGCTGCGACGTAACGCTTTTATGACGGAAGCATAGCGGCAGCGACCGGTAAATCGCTTGATTTTTTTGCCGACAAAGGCTATAACGTGATTATGAAAACTGCAGGCGATGTAAACGCTTTTGTGCAAAAGGGGTTTGCATCGTTTTTTTATTTTTAAAGTGCGGGATAAACGCCGGAGGACTGTATGCCGAATGTGCAGGAATTGTTCGGAAGCATGGTTTTTAATCAAAGGGTGATGCAGGAGCTTTTGCCGAAAGACACATTTAAAGCGCTCAAAAAAACGCTCGACGACGGCACGCCGCTCGAACTTGAAATTGCGAATCAAGTGGCGTACGCGATGAAGGAGTGGGCTATTTCGAAAGGCGCGACGCACTATACGCATTGGTTTCAGCCGCTCACCGGCATTACGGCGGAAAAGCACGAAAGTTTTATCGCTCCCGACAAAAACGGCGGCGTCATTATGGAGTTCGGCGGCAAAGAGCTTGTCAAAGGCGAAAGCGATGCGTCGTCGTTTCCGTCGGGCGGAAGCCGCGCCACTTTTGAAGCGCGCGGATACACGGTGTGGGATCCGACGGCGTATGCGTTCGTAAAAGATCATTCGCTGTGCATTCCGACGGCATTCTGTTCGTACACGGGAGAAGCCCTCGACAAAAAAACGCCGCTCCTTCGTTCCATCGAAGCGCTCAGCAAACAGGCCCTTCGTGTGCTTCGACTCTTCGGCGAAAAAGACGTCGAACACGTGATTTCCTGTGTCGGCGCCGAACAGGAATATTTTTTGGTCGATGAAAAACTCTATGAAAAGCGCAGAGATCTCCAGATGACGGGGCGGACGCTTTTCGGTGCAAAGCCCGCAAAGGGACAGGAGATGGACGACCAGTATTTTACCGCGATCACGCCGCGCGTTAGTGAATATATGGAAGACCTCAACGAAGAGTTGTGGAAGCTCGGCATCTTTGCAAAGACGGAACACAATGAAACGGCTCCCGCCCAGCACGAAATGGCGCCGATTTTTTCGACGACGAATTTGGCGGCCGATCAAAATCAGCTGACGATGGAAATTATGAAAAAGGTTGCGCGTCGTCACGGGCTTGTGTGTCTGCTGCACGAAAAACCTTTTGCCGGCATCAACGGCAGCGGCAAGCACAACAACTGGTCGATCGAAACCGATGCTGGCGAAGGTCTTTTGAAGCCGGGCGACACGCCGAGGGAAAACGCGCGCTTTTTGCTTTTTCTCACTGCGGTGATCCGCGCCGTCGACGACAATCAGGATTTGCTGCGCATTTCGGTTGCGAGCGCGGGAAACGATCACCGGCTCGGAGCGAACGAAGCGCCGCCTGCAATCATGTCGATATTCGTCGGTGACGAGCTCGAAGCCGTATTAAAATCGATTAAAGACGGAACACCGTACAGCGCGAAATCGAAACAAAAGATAAAAATCGGTGCCGATGTTTTGCCGCCTATCCCGAAAGATACGACCGACCGCAACCGCACGTCTCCTTTTGCGTTTACCGTAAATAAATTCGAATTCCGCTCGGTCGGTTCTTCTCTGTCGATTTCGGGGCCGATGACAACGCTCAACGCAATCGTCGCAGACGTTTTGAAAGAATATGCCGACAGACTCGAAGGCGCGAAAGACTTCAATCAAGCGCTGCAGGAACTTATTAAAAAAGAAATTACGGATCACTGGAAAATCATCTTCAACGGTAACGGCTACGGAGACGATTGGGTTTCGGAAGCGAAAAAGCGCGGACTCTTGAACTTGCGCAATCTTCCGGAAGCGGTCGCCGAATACCTCAAGCCGAAAAACGTCAAGCTGTATACCGAAACGGGCATCTACACCGAAGCGGAGATGAAAAGCCACTATGAAGTAAAGCTTGAAAAATACTGTCAAGTGCTCAATATCGAAGTCGGCACGATGCTCGAAATGGTTAATAAAAACATCATGCCCTCTGTGCTCGGCTATATGGATTCGATTGCGGAGACTGTCGTGTCGGTAAAAGATGCCCTTCCGCACGCAAAATGCGGCGCGGGGATTTCGCTGCTCGAAAAACTCGACGCACTTGCCGATTCTCTTTCGGCAGAGACGGCGTCGCTTTCCGAAAAGCATGCGGCGGCGATCGCAAACGGCGATTATATGCTCCGCGCAAAAGCGTACGCCGACAGTGTGATTCCCGCGATGGAAAAAGTGCGTGCGGTGACCGATGCCATAGAGCCGCTGCTTGCCGAAGCGTACAAGCCGTTTCCGTCGTATGAAGATTTGCTGTTCAGCGTGTGAGAGGGCTGTCTTAAAAGTCGGTTATTTTTTCGACAGCCCCGTGCGGCAGTGCGGCCGGCGTAAAATCACGCATTGTATCGTCTGAAAAGCCGACAGCAATTAATGCCGCACGGCATTTTCCCAAATTTTTATCCCGCCGTATAAAAAGGCCGCTTCGCCGAGGTTGGCCCATTTTATTGAAAAATAGGGTTTCAAGTCGGGAAACAGCGCATTGCATTTTATTTGTTCTTCGAGATAGTGTTTGGGGTAGCCTTGCATGGCAACGATGCCGCCCCCGATGATGATATGCTCGGGCATAAAAAGCATTGCAGCGGTGCTGACGGCCAAAGCTTGGATATGTATCATTGTTTTCAGCGCCCGGCCGACTTTATCTGTTGAATTCCACAATTGAAATATTTTTTTTATAGGTATGTTGTTGTTTTGTGCGAGTTCAAAAAAAAGATGTCCGTTGCTGTATGCTTCGATGCAGCCGTATTTTCCGCAGACGCAGCGTCTGCCGTAATGCGGTGTTTTTCGATATATGCGTTTATTAAATGTATCAATGCGTCGATCGGAGCCGTCGGTACTAAGGACGACGAAGGGAAGATTTCGGTTTTATTATCCGCCGTTTTTGTTATACAATCGACATGATTGATTCGAATGTTTGTTCCGCCGATATCGATCACAATAAGCGAGCGGTCAACAGGTTTTTCCATCGATATATTCCAAAAATTTACGTATTTTTTCTTCTTGCGCTTCATCGGAATAAAGCGTAAGGTGTGGAATTAAAAGAGGCTCTGCTTCTTCCTTCAAACGTCGGTATAATGTGTAATCTCTGTTTTTAGCTAAATGCGTGTTTGCCTGGAGCGCCAGCCGTTTTTTTTTCGTTTCGTCGTCGCATATGAATTGCACAAATTTATATGCGATACCCATGTGCTCTGCTGCATGGCAGACTTGGGCTACTTGATTGCGTTTTGAAAACGTTCTCCCGTCGATTACAATGTGCATTTCGGGATTACGTTTTATGATCATGCCCGCCGATTGTAAAATAACATCGATACAAAAATCGTCTTGCGTACTGCTGTATTCCGTTAGAATTCCTGGAAATAAAACGGAACGTATGATATCTTTATCGAGTACGACAAACTGTTTATATCGGTCGGTGAGTATATGAGCGAAATAACTTTTTCCCGAACCCGGCAATCCTGCGAACGCAATAATCATATTGTTCCTTTACAGAGAATACAACCACGACACCGTTTTGGCAATATCCTCGCTTTTAAAGATCAAAGAACCGGGAGTAATCATATCGGCTCCGGTAGCACGAATTATTAGAATCGACTCCACTTTTTCAGTTCCCAATTCGACATGCGTCGTGATGATATCGGAACCGACTTCGATAAAGTCGTCAAGGTGATCCATAGGATTGTCCATCATCAAGGTTTAATAAATCTCCGGACCATAACGATACGTCAAGCAATAAGCGCTTTTTTTTCAATGTGCGTAAATATTCGATTGTCATAGTCAAATCTTTCGATTATCCGACAGATGCGCTTTCAGGCCGTCTGTCGGATAAAAATTATAAAATGTTGTTTCTTATTTTTTCAAAAAATCGGGCGAGTAAAATTGAAAGAAATATTCCCTATCGAAACTATACAGCAGCTTGTCACTACATCGTCCGCCGATAAAACGCACATAGCGGCGATAGAGGCGGCCGGGCTTCCGGTAACTTTGGTCGCCGAAACGCCGAGCGAAGCGTAATACGCATTCTTGTCGATATGCGGATCGCGGTGCGTTTTACGGCTTTTTCGATTCCGCCGCTCCCGGCTGTCCGATATCTTTCCGGTAAAACGCACCTTCGAAGCGCACCGCGCCGATCGCGTCGTATGCTTTCCTTCGCGCATCGTCGAAGTCTGCGCCGTGTGCGCTGCATGCAAGTACGCGTCCTCCGTCGGTTACGAGTTTTCCGTTCGCCGTGCGTTTCGCCCCTGCGATGAACAATTGCGCGCCGGCCGCTTGTATGCGCTTTTCATCGATCGTAATTTCTTTACCCCTTTCGTATGCGCCGGGGTACCCGCCCGAAACGACAACCGGAGCGACGACGCATCCCGTTTTCCATTTGAATGCAAAATTGTCAAGCGAACAGTTGACGATCGAACAGCACATCGCGGCAAAGTCGAAATCGACCAGCGGGAGTACCGCCTGCGTTTCGGGATCTCCGAGCCGCACATTGTATTCGAGGAGTTTCGGTCCGTCTTTTGTGAGCATGGCACCGAAAAAGATAAACCCGCGGTAATCGAATCCTTCGGCGACGAGCCCCTTGAGCGTCGGCAAAAGGATGTCGCGTCGAAAACGTTCCATCGTTTCGTCGGTTACGTCGGCGAGCGGGCATACGGCACCCATGCCGCCGGTATTCGGCCCCTTCGCTCCGTCGAGCAGGCGTTTGTGATCGCGCGCCGGCAAAAAGGGCACGATGTTCGCTCTTTGTTTTTTTGCAGCTTCAGGTGTTACCGAAACTGCCGCGAGCACTGAAATCTCAACGCCTTCGAGGTATTCTTCTATGACGATTTTTTTTCCGGCCTCTCCGACGCTGCCCGAATCCATGATATCGCCGATCGCTGAAAGGGCTTCTTCGACGGTGGCCGCGACGACAACGCCTTTTCCCGCTGCAAGCCCGTCCGCTTTGATGACGACCGGCGCGCCGTGCTGCCGGACGTATACTTTCGCTTGTTCGCTGTCGTCAAACGTTTCGCTTTTTGCGCACGCGACGCCGTAAGTGCGCATAAAGCGTTTTGCAAAATCTTTGCTCGCTTCGAGCTCGGCCGCCGCTTTTTTCGGCCCGATACACGGAATATCGGCTTTCCAAAAATCGTCGGCAAGACCTTCCGCGAGCGGATTTTCCGGTCCGACGACCGCCATAATGCATTCTTCACGTTGTGCAATCTGTATGTACGTGGGCACGCCGTTATCTTCAATATAATCGCATGCCGCTTTATCGATGTTTTTACACTTGGGTTCCACAGCCGTACCGCCGTTTCCGGGAATGACGACGATTTTTTGTACAAGCGGGCTTTGCGCAAGGCACCGTGCGATCGCGTGCTCACGGCCGCCCGAGCCGACGAGGATAATATTCATTCTCAAATAATAGAATAAAAAAACGCGAGTTACAATACGTACGGCATAAAAACCGTGTAAAGTTAGCATCGGCTATTGACAGTTTCAGCCGGTTAGCGTATATTAACTAAGTAGGTATACGCTTATCTCGGGGTGTGCCACTGAGCAGGTGAATTATGATGCCTTTATCGATGTGTGCAATCGGTGACGAATGCACGGTAAAAAAAGTCGGCGGTACGGCGGAAGTGAAGCAGCGACTCAACGAAATCGGCTTCAATGTCGGTACTGCGGTTACCGTCATTTCTACGACGGACGGAAATATTATCGTGCAGGTAAAAGAATCTCGAATTGCATTAAACCGTGCGATGGCTAACCGTATCATGGTGTGAGCGCGGATCTTTTTACGGTGTGATTTATTAAGGCCGTTAAGCGGTCAAGGAGATCATAATGAAAACATTGCGGGATGTTACCGTCGGTGAAACGGTAACGGTCAAAAGGTTGGATGGGGAAGGTGCATTGAAACGCCGCCTCATGGATATGGGTTTTACCAACGGATGCAGCGTGTATATCCGTAAAGTCGCGCCGCTCGGCGATCCGGTTGAAGTGACGATCAGGGGATACGAGTTGAGCGTCCGCAAAGACGATGCGGATTGTATCGAAGTGGAATGAGCGCTTTCAAGCGGTTATGTACGAATCGCACATGTCTTGTATTGAAAACGACGGAAAACTTTTGTAGCTTGTGGAGGAACTATGGCAACAATTAAGATTGCGCTTGCAGGAAACCCGAACTGCGGTAAAACGACTATGTTCAATTCGCTGACGGGGGCGAACCAGTATGTCGGCAACTGGCCGGGAGTAACGGTAGAAAAAAAAGAAGGCCGCATGAAAGGCGAAAGCGATATTATCGTTACGGACTTACCCGGTATCTATTCGCTTTCTCCGTATACGCCGGAAGAAGTCGTAAGCCGCGATTACCTTGCGGGAAACGATCCTGCGGCGGTTTTAAACCTTGTCGATTCGACGAACATCGAACGAAACTTATACTTAACGACGCAAATTCTCGAGCTCGGTAAGCCCGTCGTCATTGCGCTGAATATGATCGACGTGCTGAAAAAATCGGGCGATAAAATCGATACGGAAAAACTCAGTGAAGCGCTCGGCTGTAAGATAATCGAAACGTCCGCCTTAAAAGGCACGGGCGTCAAAGAAGCCGCCCGCGCTGCAGCGGAAGCGGCGCGCAACTCGAAAACGGTTATGCCCAAACAGTGTTTTTCCGCAAACGTCGAACAGGCGATTTCAAAAATGGAAGCGCTTGTTCCGGCAGATATTTCTGCAGAACTCAAACGCTGGTATGCGATCAAGCTGATCGAGCGCGATAGCGTTGTGCTGGAACGTCTGCATCTTTCGGCGGAAGATGCCGCAAAGGCGGAAGAGATCACGAAAGCGCTTGAATCCGATTACAACGACGATTCCGAATCGCTCATCACGAACGAACGCTACGAATACATCACAAAGATGCTGAAAAGCTGCGTAAAAAAATCCGGCAGTAAACTGACGACATCGGACAAAGTCGATAAAATCGTAACGAACCGATGGCTCGGTATTCCGATTTTCCTTGCCGTCATGTGGGTTATCTATTACATTTCGGTGACGACGGTCGGTACGTGGATGACGGACTGGACGAACGATTCGTTTGTCGCAGGTATTCAAGACATCGTTTCCGGCTGGATGGAAAATGCAGGCGCAAACGAAGTGCTCACCGACTGCGTCGTCAACGGTTTGATCGGCGGTGTCGGTACGATCCTCGGCTTTGTGCCGCAGATGGCTGTTTTGTTTTTGTTGCTTTCAATCATCGAAGATATCGGCTATATGGTGCGCATCGCCTTCGTTATGGACCGCGTGTTCAGACACTTCGGACTTTCGGGAAAAAGCTTTATTCCGCTGCTTATCTCTTCGGGCTGCGGTGTTCCCGGTATTATGGCGTCGAAGACGATCGAAAACGAAAACGATCGCCGCTTGACGATTATAACGACGACGTGGGTGCCCTGCGGTGCAAAGCTTCCCGTTATCGCGCTCATGGGTGCGGTTATGGTGCAGCACGTATCGGGTATGAGTTCCGCGTGGCTTGCACCGGCTATGTATGCGACGGGCGTTGCGTGCGTACTTATTGCGGCTATTATGCTGAAAAAGACAAAGCCCTTCCACGGAGAGGCGGCCCCCTTTGTTATGGAACTGCCGCAATATCATATTCCGCAGGCAAAGACGGTGCTGCTCCATACGTGGGAACGTTTGAAAGGCTTTATGATTAAAGCGGGAACCGTGCTTTTCCTCATGTGCTTGGTCATGTGGTTCCTGTCGAGCTACGGTTTCGGCGAAGACGGTTTCGGCCTTGTCGATCCTGCAGAGTCCATGCTTGCGGCGGTCGGCAACGTGCTCCGCTGGATATTCGTGCCGCTCGGCTTCGGAGGCGAGGTCGGCGGCTGGCAGGCGGCTGCTTCCGCGATTTCCGGTTTTGTTGCAAAAGAGGGCATCGTCAGTACGATGGGCGTTCTCGCGAACGTCGCTGAAGAAAGCGTTGAAGAAGCGGATGCGGTTGCAAGCGCAGTCGCAACATGGTTCCCGACGCTTCCCGCAGCTATTTCGTACT
Source organism: Treponema socranskii subsp. socranskii VPI DR56BR1116 = ATCC 35536 (assembly GCF_000468115.1). GTDB lineage: Bacteria > Spirochaetota > Spirochaetia > Treponematales > Treponemataceae > Treponema_D > Treponema_D socranskii. The sequence continues at coordinate 2,676 of NZ_AVQI01000013.1, read as the reverse complement.
TGGTGTTCAACCTGCTCGACTCTCCGTGTATTGCGGCCATTTCGACGATGGCGCAAAACCTGCAGAGCCGGAAATGGTTTTGGTTCGCGGTTTTGTTCCAAAACATATTCGCGTACGTCATCGCGCTGTGCGTATACCAGTACGGTATGCTGTTTACCGCCGGTGCGTTCGGAATCGGAACGGTGTTCGCGATCCTCTTTACGATTGCGATCCTCGTTATGCTGTTCCGCCCGGATCCGTATAAAAAGCAGGAACGCATGATGCGCGGCCGTGCGGTCGCCGCATAAGAGTGCGATGTTTAAAATTAAGTCTGCGATACACCGGCTTAATTCTAAACTTGACGGGCTGTCGAAAAAGTAATCGACTTTTGAGACAGCCTCGTTACGGCGGACGATTTTGCCGGCCGTTCGCCGGTAAGCGTACGCGGGTTTTTGTCGGCGGTTTACGGAGGTTGGTATGATTGCAAATATTATTGCAGTGCTGTGTATCGGCGTATGGGGATTTTTTGCGGTGCGTGCCGTCGTAAAAACCCATCACGAAGCGAAGGTTACCGGCAATCCGGGCTGTCTCGGATGTACCGGTTGGTGTTCGTCAAAAGGCGGCTGTCACGAATTTTCGAATGTGGAAAAATTTTTGACGGAGCACGCAAAGAAATAGGCCTATGAGCTTTGAAGAAGCCGTCATACAGTGCGGGGCGCCCGCGCTGTGCGGCATTAAACCGTCGTGCCTTTTTTCGATACGGAGAGAAGTGTACGACGCGTGCAAAAGTAAAATGCGGGAATGGCACAGCGCTTTTGCCGGAGAGGGAAAGTATATCGTTGCACTTCCGCGCCGAAATGCGCAGGTATTGTTTTTCGTATACGACAAAAACCTGCTCGAACGGCAGTGCGGCGATTGCTGCATACGGCAGTATCTGAAAGAAAAAGCGTATCCCGTCGAATCGGGGTTTTATGCGATGCTTTCCGAGCTGCTCCATCGTCTTGCGGGAGAAAAAGAGTTTCCCCACGAGGTCGGCGTTTTCCTCGGTTATCCGCTTGAGGATGTCGTGCAGTTTGAAAAAAGGGCGGGCGGGAACTACCGATATGCGGGTTTTTGGAAAGTGTACGGAGACGTGTATGCCGCTCGAAAGCGGATGGAACAATACAGAACGTGCAGCGCGAGCTGCCGCGAATTATTAAAAAGAGGATTATCCGTACCGCTTGCGGCAAAAAAATACGCTCGGGCGGTGCGTTAATACATAACAATTATCGAATGGAGGCATGCAATGACAAAAGCAATCGTATATGCGAGTACGACCGGAAATACGGAAGCGATGGCTCAAGCGATTGAAAAAGGCGCGAAGAGTTCGGGAGCGACCGTCATAATGAAAAAAGCGGATGAAGCGTCCGCGGCGGATATCTTAAAAGCCGATGTGCTCATTCTCGGCAGCCCCGCGATGGGTGCGGAAGTCCTCGAAGACAGCATGGAATCCTTTTTTGCGTCGATCGAAGGCAGCTTGAGCGGAAAAAAAGTCGCGCTTTTCGGTTCCTACGACTGGGGCGACGGACAGTGGCTGCGCGATTGGGCCGACCGTGTTAAAAATGCGGGCGCGACGATGGTAAACGGCGAAGGCCTCATGGCTCACCTCGAGCCGGATGCGGACGCAATCAAAGCGTGCGAAGAGCTCGGCGCAAGTGCATAACGAAAGGGTACCGCTAAAAACTCAAGTTTTTAGAAGCTCCCAAAAATACACTTCCGCTTGTCTGCATGCTTTGCAGCAGGCGGAATGGAAACGGACGGAATCGGAGAGAGTTTTTTAATATCGGTTCTTCTGCGTGCAAAGGGGTTGTCAATTCTTTTGCACGGGACATAGCTACATAGTAAAAGTTTCCAGCTTTTCACAGGGTCTGCTGCGTACGCCACAAGCGCACAGGCCCTGGTTTTTTGAAAACCCATCATAAAAATTAATAAGGCGGTTTGCTATGGCGGTAAACGTAATCATCATTTTAATAATCGCAGTCGGAATCGTGTTCGGTGTACGTTCGGTTGTGCGAAGCGCCGCAGGCAAAAGCTGCTGCTCCGGCGGCGACTCCATCGTTAAGATAGGGCCGTCCGATAACGACCGTTCGCATTATCCGTACCGCGCGGAAGCAACGGTAGAAGGTATGACGTGCAAAAACTGCGCCGAGCGCGTCACGAATGCGCTCAACAGCCTCGACGGCGTATGGGCAGCCGTAAATTTCAAAAAAAATTCGGTATCGATTTTATTGAAACAAAACGGCGGCGAAGCGGCGCTGACTGAAGCGGTTTCAAAAGCCGGCTACACGATGAAAGACGTGCGCATTTCGACCGTGTGATCGAAGCGCAAAAGCTGCGGTATTTTTATCTCGATTATATGTCGACGCCGATCGTTCTCGGCATACGGATGGAGCGCGAACTTCCCCTTGTCAATCATTATTATCTGTCGTATACTAAAGCCATGAGAGAGCGCATACCGCATCTTTTCTCCGCTTCCGCGCCGTGCACACGAGTGCCCGCTTGTAAAAAATTCGCTGCAGGGTGTTTCGCAACAGGGTACTTGACACGCTTGCGCGGGTGCGGCAAAATTCTCTGCTTCTCTGCTTCTCTGCTTCTCTGCTTCTCTGCTTCTCTGCTTCTCTGCTTCTCTGCTTCTCTGCTTCTCTGCTTCTCTGCTAA
>NZ_AVQI01000012.1 GCF_000468115.1 Treponema socranskii subsp. socranskii VPI DR56BR1116 = ATCC 35536 | reverse complement strand
TATGCTCATAGCCGAATACGATTACGATGTAGACATCGCCGTGCAGCGGGAAGAAGAAAGAGAAATCGCACTGCAGGAAGGCTCATACCAAGCTAAGCTTGAAACGGCAAAAACCATGCTCGCTATGCACTATCCGCTTGAAGACATTTGCAAAATAACCGGTTTCACGAAAGCGGAAGTCGAACAGCTGTAAGTATTCCGTACCCCGAAGTCTTGTCTGCGCCGATATTCCGCAGCCCCAGCTCCCCGCTTCAGCGATTTTTCAGCAGATCCGCAAAGGGATTGTACGTCATACCGTCGTTCCGCACGCCGCCCGTTTTTACGCCTGAGCTTTGACGGTTTTTGCCGTCGTTCTTCTGCCGCGTGCCGTCCGCATTTTTCGAAAGCGCTTTTACGACGACCGCTCTCTTTGCGCCCCCGTTCGCTTTTTTTTCATGCGGTGTTTTTCCGTTTCCCTTGTCGCCGGATTTCGCTTCCGTCGGATTGAGTGCGCGCGATGCTGCGTCGCTTTTCAGCGACAGGCTGATGCGTTTTCTGTCGGGATCGAGCGCAAGAATCGTAAATTCTTTGACGTCGCCGACCTTGACGATTTCCATCGGCTCTCTGACGAAATTGTCCGAAAGCTCGCTGATGTGGATGAGTCCCGTTTCGTGCAAACCGAGGTCGACGAAAGCGCCGAAGTCGACGACGTTTTTGATTTTTCCGGTAACTTTCATGCCCGGCTTCAAATCTTCGAACTGCATGACGCCTTTTTGCATGATCGGAGCGGGGTAGTCGTCGCGCGGATCGCGGTTCGGCTTTTTCAATTCTTCTGCAATATCCGAAATCGTCGTTTCCCCGATGCCGTATTTTTCTTCGAGTTTCTTTTTCAATTCGGCGGAAACTTCGCCTCCCGATTTGATGACGGCAAAAAGCTCGCGCGCCGCTTCGTAGTTTTCGGGATGCACCCACGTGTTGTCGAGCGGCTCTCCGCTTTCGGGAATTTTTAAAAATCCCGCGCACTGCTCGAAAGTTTTCGGGCCGAGTCCGCTCACTTTTTTCAAATCGTCGCGGCTTGTGATCTTTCCGTTCGCATCGCGGTATGCGACGATCTTTTTCGCCGTCGCCGGCGTAATGCCCGAAACGTATTTTAAAAGCGAACTGCTCGCCGTATTCAAATTGACGCCGACTTTGTTTACGACGGAGCCTACCACTTCGTCGAGCATGTCGGAAAGTTTTTTTTGATTGACGTCGTGCTGATAGAGTCCGACGCCGATCGCTTTCGGATCGATTTTGACGAGTTCGGCGAGCGGATCCTGCAGCCGCCGCCCCATACTCACCGCTCCGCGGATCGTCAAATCCAAGTCGGGAAACTCTTCGCGCGCGATGTCGCTTGCGGAATACACCGACGCACCGCTTTCGTCTACGACCGTGTAGCGCACGTCGGGATAGTTTTCGCTTATGACGCGGCTTACGAGTTCGCGCACTTCGGGACTTCCCGTTCCGTTTCCGACGGCGACGACTTGAATATCGTATTTTTTGATCGCAGCTTTAAGCGCTTCGTAAGAACCCGAAACGTCGGCGACTTGCTTTATTAAAAAGCTTCCGAGATATTTTCCCGTTTCGTCGAGAGCGGCGCACTTCGTTCCGGTTCGTATGCCCGGATCGACGCCGAGCACGCGGCTGCCTTTGATCGGCTGCGTCATCAAAAGGTTTCTGAGGTTTTCGCTGAATATGCCGATGCCGTGTTCGTCCGCTTTGTCCGTTTCGTCGCTGCGGATTTCGCGCACGACAGCCGGTGAAAGGAGTCTCACGACGCCGTCTTTGATCGCATCCGCGTGATACGCGTTGTTGATCGTTTGGCGCTTTTGCAGCATATCTACGGCCGTATCGACGTCCACGTTTACGGTAACTTCGAGCGCTTCTTCCCTTTCTCCGCGGTTTATCGCGAGAATGCGGTGCGGCTTTATCTGATTGAGCGGCTCCGCGTAATCCCAATACATTTGATATGTCGACGTCTTTTGCTTTTCTTCGTCTCCGATACCTTTCGAAACGATCGAGCCGGTCGCCATATAAAGATCGTACACCGCTTTGCGATTTGTGCTGTCCTGAGCCGTCCTTTCCGCGATGATGTCTTTCGCACCCGCGATCGCATCCTCTGCAGTCGGAACCGAAAGTTCGGGGTTGTCGTCGTTTATTTTAATAAATTCTTCCGCCTTTTTTTCGATTGCCGTATCGTCGAGCGTGAGCATCGCATCCGCAAGCGCTTCGAGCCCGCGTTCGATCGCAATCATGCCGCGCGTTTTCTTTTTCTTTTTAAACGGCGCCCATAAGTCTTCAAGCGCCGTGAGCGTAAGCGCGCTCATTACCGCGTCGTACAGAGATTCGGTGAGTTTTCCTTGAGCAAAAATACCCCTCGCGATTTCGAGGCGCCGCTCTTCGAGATTTTTATGCGATTTGAACAGACGGTCGCAGTCGCGTATCTGCATTTCGTCGAGCGAACCGTGCTTTTCTTTTCGATAGCGCGCGATAAACGGAACCGTGCAGCCTTCGTTTACGAGGTCGATGACGGCGCGCACCTGCGTTTCGCGGATGCCGATTTCCGCCGCGATTTTTTGTTCGATGAGCGCTTCATCGATTGCGAGCGCGTCCATTGTGTCTTGAGTAAATTCCATATAGGCGCTATTGTACGGAAAAGGACGGTGCGTGGCAAGGAAGATGAAAAATATATGTGTGATGTTTTTTTATACGGTATTGTTATGCACTGTTTTTGCCTGTAGTTCTGTTCCTATGAATCGGACTACGGAAAAAGGTAATTTGTTGATATTCAGGCTTAACCTTCGAGTTTACGAGAAAAAAATACGGAAATATCCCGATAATTATCGGCTGTATTATGAGCGGGGAAATTATTATTGTTTGTCGGGATACTATAATGCGGCACTGGCGGATATAAATAAAGCTCTGCAAATACAGCCGTCTTATGAGGAAGCGCTTTTATTAAGGGGAATGATTTTTATTTGTAAGGCGCAATATAAGGACGCGCTTGCCGATTTCGACGAAGCACTTGTGTTGATTCCCGACGACGACAGAGTATACAATAACAGAGCATGCCTCTATATACAGTTGGGAGATCTGGAAAAAGCACTTCGTGATATCGATACCGCTATAGAGTTGAATCCGAAGTGTGCCTTACATTTTAAAAATAAAGGACAAATCCGTTATCGAATGAATGATTATGAAAATGCGGTTTTACATTATTCTCATGCGATAAGGCTGAATCCTAAAAATGCGGAAACCTATTTTGATCGGGGTGCGGCATATGAAATGCTGCGACGATATGATGCGGCCTTGAGCGATTACCGTAAAGCCGCAACATTAAAATACCGCGTTTCGGATGTGTATTTTCATATAGGCGTTTGCTGTTACCGTTTGCAAAAATACGGTGATGCTCTCGATGCGTTTACCGAAGCGATTAAAATCGATGATGCAAATTATATATTCTATGAATGGCGAGGTAATACAAATCTTGCATTAGAAAGACGTAACAAAGCGGAGGCGGATTTTGATGCGATGAAACGGCTTATGGCAAACGCTTCGCTGCAGTAATTTTAAAAAATAATATTGCAAGTCACTCTTTGAAATTACGCTGCTCCCGCTTTTTTTTCATACATCATATCCGTTTTCGAATTGCCCCATCCTTCCGTCGCCTTCCTTTACCTATACCGCGTCCTATCTTTACTTTTTTCTTAATTACTGTTAAAAATTTCACAGTAAATGCGGATTTTCCGATTTTTTTAGATTTTTCGGCTTCGAATCGATGGAAAAGGCCGAATTTTCCGTTGACCGGAAAACCTGACATCCGTTACTATCGGGAGGATTGCGATGAACGAAATGCTTGCCGCGCCGCAAAAGCGCGTTTCCGAACCGTCGAAGCGGCGGCTCGTGCTCTTGGCAGAACTTCTTTCGCGCACGGATAAAACGCGCATTACGTCGGTCGAGCTTGCATCTCTCGTGCATTGGAGTTCCGCGCTCATCAGGCACGATATAGCGTCGATCGGTTTTTGCGGCGGCGTTTCAAACGGCTACGACGTGCGCCGCCTCTGCGATGCGATTTTGCGTTTTTTCGAAATCGCTCCCGCGTCGAGCGAAAAGAAGTGCTGCATTGTCGGTTTGGGCAGGCTCGGCACCGCCCTCCTCGACGAAGCGATATTCGACGGCACGGGCTATAAAATCGTCGCGGGATTCGATCCGAACGTAAACCGGACGGAAATCCTCCGATCTGCGTTTCCGCTCTATCCGGCATCGCGGATCGAAGCGGTCGTCGCTTCGGAACGCATCGAATATGCGATCCTCGCGTCGAAAAACGAAGATGCCGCATCCCTTGCTTCGCGCCTTGTTTTTTGCGGCATACGCGGTATCGTCAATTATACCGATGCCGTGCTGGGATCGACCGTATCGGCTCGGGTGGAAAACGCATCTCCGGTGACGCTCCTTCGAACGCTTTCCGCCCGCACTTCGGGCGCTTGGAGAAAAGTTTTATGAAAAGAAGAATTATTATATTATTTATTATAATTTTCACTATAATTGGAATAACATCTTGTAAAAACGGTGAAAAAGAATTATTTGAAAAAATAATCGAAACAGAAAAAAAATTACTTCAAAATAATATTTCCAAAATTCTTGATGAACTGGAATTTCAAGATAAATATTCGATTTCGATAATTTATCAAAAAACACAGGAATATTCCAAAAGAGCGGTTTCCGAACAAGTTATAACTAAAAGGGTTTTTGGCAAAGCTGATTTTTCGGAAAATAATAGTAATCCGGATACTGTTGATGGAATGTGGGAAGAAAAAGCATATACAGCCAATTATAATGACAAAAAAGAAAATGATGATTTAAAACATGGTTACTTTTCTGTAATAATTATTATTGATGAAGTGGATAAAGAAAAGCGAGATAAAATAATGGCTTTAATGAATTACTCTGTTGCTAATTCAACTCGTGGTGATTTGATAAATGTAATATCAAAATCGGATTTTTCAAATAACAAATGAGGTATAACTCGGTAAGAAATATTTTTACCTAACACCGTTTTCAAAACCGATACGCGGTCAAGCTACCTGCGGTTTAAAATAATGATAGGCCTATGCTCACATTGGGTAAGAATAAAGACTATGAATATGGTTGAAGTAGAAAAACTTTTATCGGAAGCTGAAAAAATAAAAAAAGATTCTCTTACAAATATACAAGATTTATTAAATATTTCTAAAGAATATTCATCACAAAAAGATGAAGTTATTAAAGAATATGATTTAAATCTTACAGATAAATTTAATATTTTTGAAACAATATCGGATTTATATAAAAGAGAAAAATTCCACAGTGATATTTTGTATACCATTTTGAATCCGACTACTCCGCAAATCGGTAAAATCGCAAGCTTAATCTTTATTGATAATTTTGTAAAAATGCTGGATTTGGATTACGAATTTATTATAGATAATACCGTCAAAATTTCAAAAGAGGAATATAATTCTGTATGGGATGGAAGTGAAGAAAAAAAAGGTTATATTGACTTATTGATAACAAATAATCATAACCAGGCAATTATTGTAGAAAATAAACTGAATGGCGCTCCTGACCAACCGAATCAAATTGTCAGGTATATGAAATATGTGCAGGAACAAAAATTTGGAAAAAACAGCAAAGTTGATATGACTGTGGTGTATCTTACGTTGATTCCCGGAAAGAAACCTGATATTGATAGTTATGATTCAGTATTTGAAGATTATACTAAACTTATCCGTGATACAAAGTATGGAGATGGAAAAGTTTTAAAATATCGTTCAGCTATTGACAGGGACAAAAACAAAGGAAGTTTAATCAAGTTCTTAAGAAATTGTCTGGAATCTCCTGAATTAAAAGATGTGACCAACTCAGAAGTCATGCTTACAAAAGTTTATTTGGAACAATATAAAATCTTGTTAGGACATTTAGGAGGCGATGAAGCCATGTTGGAGTATCAAAAAAAATTGCTTGAAAAGATTTATTCCTCTGAAGAGAATTACAAGGCTGCAAAAGATTTAGTTGCAGTTTTTGAACAGGACAAAAATGATGTATTAGGTTCAATTATCACTGATCAATTAAAAAATTTACTTGAGCCGCTAGGATTTTGTTTTGAAAGTTGGGAGTATAGCGACTGGGGCTGCTATATCTTTACAAAAGATATAAGTTCGGATTATTTATATGCAGCAGGTCTAGGCGGCCAATTACAACTCGGTTTTGGAACTCATAACAAAATTTCTAAGCAGAATCAGAAAATTTATCAAAACATTTTGGAAGATATTTATAAAGTAAAAACAGAAACTGAAGAGGATAAGTGGGTGTGGCTAGACATAGAACCGTTGGATGATAAAGAAAGCCTTAAGGAGTTTTTACAATTTTATACAAGCTTACTTCCTAACGTAAAAGAAAGATTTTTAACAATAAAATAGGCATAACACAGTTTTCGTCGCCGACAAACGGGACGAGAGCGTTTGCGCTTAAAATGTTTGCGGATCGATAACGCGAATTATCGAAAATATAGGAGCCAACTATGGGACGTGTGTACAATTTTTCGGCGGGACCGTCGTGTTTGCCGGAAGAAGTGTTGAAAGACTGTGCCGATGAAATGCTCGACTACAAAGGCACGGGTCAGTCGGTTATGGAGATGAGTCATCGTTCGTCGGCATTTAAGCCGATCGTCGAAGACGCCGAAGCTATGGTACGAAAACTCTTGCGCGTGCCTGACAACTACAAAATCGTATTTTTGCAGGGCGGCGGTTCGACGCAGTTTGCAATGGTGCCGCAAAACCTCGGCATACGTTCGGGCAAAGCGGTATACGTCGATACCGGCGTGTGGTCGGGTAAAGCGATCAAAGAAGCGAAAAAATACGTTTCCGTCGATGTCGCCGCGTCGTCGAAAGACCGCAATTTTTGCTATATTCCGAAAATCGATAAAATCACGGGCGATTACGATTACGCGTATATCTGCTTCAACAACACGATCAAGGGCACGCACTGGAATTATATTCCCGATACGGGCGGCATTCCGCTCGTCGCCGATATCTCTTCGTGCATCCTGTCCGAGCCGCTGGACGTGAGCGCTTTCGGTCTCGTTTTTGCAGGCGCGCAAAAAAATATCGGGCCTGCGGGCGTCACGCTCGTCATCATCAGGGACGACCTCATCACCGACGCTCCGCAAAAACTCACGCCGACGATGCTCACGTATAAAACGCACACCGACGAAGATTCTCTGTACAATACGCCGCCGTGCTATGCGATCTACGTCGTCGGTAAAGTGCTTCATTGGATAGAAAAAAACGGCGGAGCGGAAGGCATGAAAGTGCGCAATTATGCAAAGGCCGGGCGCCTGTACGACTACCTCGATTCGAGCGCCGTCTATCGTGCAACCGCCGACAAAGACAGCCGTTCGATCATGAACGTGCCGTTTTTGACAAAAGAGGAAGACGAAGCGAAGGCCGACGCGATCAACAAAAAATTCACAGCCGAAGCGGCGGAAGCGGGGCTCGTAAACCTTGCGGGGCACCGTACCGTCGGCGGTATGCGCGCGTCCATATATAACGCCATGCCGATCGAAGGCGTCGAACGTCTTATCGAATTTATGGATAAATTTGCCGCTGAAAATTTTTAAGCGGACGAATGCCCGCCGAAAGCATATCGTTTTGATACGGCTTTCAAAACGCGGCATCCGTATTAATAATTTACGGGAGTCAATATGTTTAAAATTCAAACGCTCAACAAAATATCCTCTGCGGGGCTCGAACGATTTCCCCGCGACGATTACGAAATCGCATCTTCGATCAACGATCCCGACGCCATCCTCGTGCGCTCTCAAGATATGCACGGCATGACGATTCCCGATACGGTAAAAGCCGTCGCACGAGCGGGAGCGGGCGTCAACAATATCCCCGTGCAGGAGTTGACCGAGCGCGGCATCGTCGTGTTCAATACGCCCGGCGCAAACGCGAACGCGGTTAAAGAACTCGTCATACTCGGCATGCTCATCGCAAACCGCCCCGCGATCGCCGCCGCCGAGTGGGTAAAAAGTCTTGCAGGCAAAGGCGATGAGATTCCCGACCTTGCGGAAAAAGGCAAATCCCAATTCGTCGGGCCGGAGCTGCAGGGCAAAACGCTCGGCGTCATCGGTCTCGGCGCCGTCGGAGCCCTCGTTGCAAACGCGGCCGTCGGTTTGGGTATGACCGTTGCGGGCTACGATCCCTTTATCTCCGTCAAACACGCGTGGCAGCTCGACACGCACATCAAACAGGCGGAAACCCTCGATACTCTGCTTTCAAAATCGGACTACATCACGATCCACATGCCGCAGACAAACGACACGAAAGGCTTTATCAATGCCGACAGATTGAACGCGATGAAAACCGGCGTACGCATCATAAACTTTGCGCGCGGAGGACTGGTCAACAATGCCGATATGCTTCAGGCGATTGCGAACGGAAAGGTTTCCATGTTCGTCACCGATTTTGCCGCGGAAGAACTGCTTGCAAATCCGAAAGTCATCTGTTTTCCGCACCTCGGCGCATCGACGCCCGAAGCCGAAGAAAACTGCGCCGTCATGGCCGTTGCAGAGCTCCGCGAATTTCTCGAACGGGGCACTATCGCCAATTCGGTCAACTTTCCGAAAATCGTCACCGAAAACGAAATTCCCTCCGGCGGTACGCGACTTTGTATTTCGAACAAAAACATTCCCGGTATGGTATCGAAGTTTTCGACGATTTTGGGTGAAGCCGAACTCAACATCGCGGGTATGATAAATCAAAACAGCGGCAACATCGCGTACAATATCATCGACGTCGAAGGCAATGTGAGCGACGATACGCTTGCAAAACTTTCCGCAATGGAAAACGTCACGCACGTGCGTGCGATCGCAGGGTGAGCGGGTATTACCGTAACTTTGGCAGCATTTGGAAATTCCTTGACTTTTGGAAAAACCGATGTATAATGCGCTTAAGGAGGCGTATATGAAAAAGGTAATAAGCGCAATAATGATTTCATTGTTTGTCGCAACAGGTATTTTCGCAATGGGTGCGAATGATTCAAATCCCGCCGACGGAAAAAAACATTACAAATTCGGCTTTACCTGTATGGATCAGTCAAATCCGTTCTTTGTGCTCATCGAAAAGACGATCCGGCAGGAGGTTGAAGCCCGCGGCGATCAGCTTATATCCGTCGACCCTGCGAATAACGTTACCCGCCAAATCCAACAGGTGGAAGATATCATCGCACAGAAAATCGACGGTATATTTTTGAACCCCGCTGAAGCGGAAGGGATCATCCCCGCGCTCGATCAGCTCAAAGCGGCCGGTATTCCGATCGTCAATTTCGATACGGAAGTTGCGGATATGAGCTATGTTGCGACATACACCGGTTCCGACAATTACAATGCCGGCAAAGTGTGCGGCGACGATCTCGTAAAAAAATGCCCGAACGGCGGCAATATTATCATACTCGATTCGCCGACGATGAACTCCGTTGTCGATCGTACAAACGGTTTTCTCGATGCGATTAAAGGGCACGGCTTTAAAATCGTCGGCCAGCAGGATGCAAAGGGCAATTTGCAGGTTTCGATGGGTATTGCGGAAGATTTGCTGCAAGCCCATCCCGAAGTCGTCGCCATTTTCGGCGGTAACGATCCGACGGCGCTCGGCGCGCTCGCGGCGGCAAACGCTGCAGGTATTAAAAAAGCGCTGATCTACGGCGTCGACGGTTCGCCCGATATAAAAAAAGAGATAGCGACGAAGGGTTCGTTGATCGAAGGATCGGGCGCTCAGTCTCCCGTCAATATCGCAAAAACATCGGTCGAACTTATGTATAAAATCATGGCCGGTGAAAAAGTCGATGCCCGCTATCCCGTTCCGACATTCCTCATCACAAGCGATAACGTAGCGAAATACGGTACGACAGGTTGGCAGTAATCGGATAAACGCAAAGCGCGTTTTGTCAAAAAAGCGTCGGATGAACTGTATATTTTGTGCTTCCTATTTCACGGTTAATGCGGCGACGGTACGGCAGCAGTGATGCTGCCGTACTGCTTGTTCTGCGTTGGTTCGACCGGCCGCTTTAAACGTCATACGTCAAAATAGGTTCCGTCTCATGGATGAAAATTTATTGCTTCAAATGAAAAACATCCATAAACGCTTTCCGGGCGTTTATGCGTTGAACGGTGTCGATTTCGAATTGCGTGCGGGGGAAGTGCACGCGCTGATCGGCGAAAACGGCGCCGGTAAATCTACGCTTATAAAAGTTTTGGGAGGAATCATCAAAGCGGATGAAGGCGAGATGTACATCGACGGCAAAAAAGTCGATATCGATAGCGTATTCGATTCCCAAAAAAACGGTATAGCGATTATCCATCAAGAGCTCGTGCTTGTGCCGCACATGACTGTTGCGGAAAACATCTATCTCGGCAGAGAACCGATGAAAGGCAAATTTATCGACAAAGCGGCGATGAATTCGGAAACCGATAAGCTGCTGCACCGGTACAATGCCAATTTTTCCGCGCAGACGCTCATCGTCAATTTAACGATCGCGCAGCAGCAGATGGTGGAAATAATAAAAGCGATTTCATTCAATTCCAAAATTCTCGTTATGGACGAACCGACTTCATCCATATCCGACAGAGAAGTCGAATTTTTGTTCGGTATCATGCGTACGCTTGTAAAGCGCGGCGTCGGGATCATCTATATTTCTCATAAGATGAGCGAGTTATGGGAAATCTGCGATAGGGTTACGGTGCTCCGCGACGGCTGTTTCGCAGGTATTTCGGACGTTGACAAAATAACGCGCGACGAGCTTATCGCGATGATGGTTGGACGGACGCTGGAACAGTATTATACGCGCGACTTTCAAACTGCCGGTGAAACGGTTTTGCGCGTCGAACATCTGTGCGATAACGACATGGTAAAGGATGTTTCGTTTGAGCTTCGGAAAGGCGAAATCCTCGGTTTTGCGGGGCTTATCGGAGCGGGCCGAAGCGAAGCGATGCAGGCCGTATTCGGGTTGAAGAAAAAATACGACGGTAACATAACGCTGTTCGGAAAAGCCGTTCATTTTACTTCTGCTGTAGATGCGCTCGACAGCGGTATGGCCTTTGTTCCCGAAGACAGAAAGCTTGAAGGCTTGTATCACGTACAAAGCGTAAAATACAATGCTACGATCGAAGTATTAAAAGAATTTATTAAAGGATTTGTTTTTAATAAAAAAAAAGAAACCGAGATTGCGGATAAATATACGGCGATGATGAAAACGAAAACGCCGTCGCTCGATCAGCGGATCGGAAACCTTTCCGGAGGGAATCAGCAAAAGGTAATGATCGGACGATGGCTTGCGGTAAATCCGTCGATCCTCATACTCGACGAGCCGACCAGAGGCGTCGATGTCGGAGCGAAAGCGGAAATCTATGCCATAATGAATGAGCTCGTCAAAGAAGGCATATCGATTATCATGATTTCTTCGGAATTGCCGGAAATCATCAATATGAGCGACCGTGTATATGTCATGGCAAACGGCAGGGTAAAAGCGTGTTTGCCGCATGCTGAAGTATCGCAGGAATCGATTATGCGGTTTGCTGCAGAATAAGGGATTGGGGGATTGCAATGAACAACGATACGGCAAAACAACTGGTAATGAAGCAGGGATTCGTACGATATTTCAAAGAAAATTTAGGTATCATCGCAGCGTTCATCGTTTTATTTTTGTTTTTGTCGCTGAATCCGAGCACGTCCCGTGCCTTTGTGACGCGGCAGAATATGTTCAATGTGCTTCGTCAAATTTCAACGAATATGTATTTGGCGTGCGGCATGACGATGGTCATCATCCTCGGCGGTATCGATCTGTCCGTCGGATCGATTATCGCACTTTCGGGCTGCGTTGCGGCTGCGTGTGTCGCTCGCTACGAATTGGCGATCCCCGTTGCACTTATCATCGGAACCGTCATCGGTGTCGTATTCGGAATGTTTAACGGTTTTGTCATTTCAAAGACGACGATTCCTCCGTTCATCGTCACGCTCGCCACGATGAATATCGCGCGCGGTTTTGCCTATGTGTATACCGGCGGTTCTCCCGTACGCGTCGTGACAAAGGCGTGGCAGTTTATCGGAGCGGGATATATCGGTATATTTCCCGTTCCCGTTATCATAATGATCGTCGTGCTTATCATAACGGGCTTGCTTATGAATAATTCGAAGCTCGGTCGGCATATCTATGCGGTAGGCGGAAACGTACAAGCCGCCGTTTTTTCCGGTATTTCCGTAACCCGCGTAAAATTTTGGGTGTACGCATATTCCGGTTTAATGGCGGGTATTGCGGGTATTGTGCTCGCATCCCGCATGTATTCCGGCCAGCCGACGGCCGGCGACGGGGCGGAAATGGATGCGATCGCGGCCGTCGTTGTCGGCGGAACTTCCATGGCCGGCGGTTCCGGTAAAATCGGCGGTACGATAATCGGTGCGCTGATTATCGGATTTTTGAACAACGGTTTGAACTTGATGAATGTCAATTCGTTTTGGCAGTATGTCGTAAAGGGTTTGGTCATTTTGCTCGCCGTGTTCCTCGACTTTATCCGCAACAGAAACAAACGCTAATTATTAATTTTAAGATGATGGGGGTTGTATGCTTGTATCGCTGCATGATGTTATGAAAATCGCCGAACGCGATAAAATTGCAATCGGCGCCTTCAACGTTCCGAACTGGGAATCCGCTGCCGCGATTATCGGAGCGGCGGAAGAGACGGATATGCCGGTCGTTTTGCAATATGCGCCCGTTCATGCGCAGTTTTTGAGTATGGAAGACGCTGCGGAGATTATGCTGTACTTTGCGAAAAAAACAAAAGTTCCCGTATGCGTACATCTCGATCACGGCGACGGTTTTGAACGCTGTATGCAGGCGATCCGGCTCGG
The DNA here is from genome assembly GCF_000468115.1 of Treponema socranskii subsp. socranskii VPI DR56BR1116 = ATCC 35536. GTDB lineage: Bacteria > Spirochaetota > Spirochaetia > Treponematales > Treponemataceae > Treponema_D > Treponema_D socranskii. The sequence continues at coordinate 33,025 of NZ_AVQI01000012.1, read as the reverse complement.
CTTTACATCGGTTATGATAGACGCGTCGGCCTGTCCCTACGAAGAAAACGTCGCAACGACTGCAGAAGTCGTACGGGCATCTCATGCAGTCGGCGTTTCCGTAGAAGCGGAAGTCGGTCATATTTTCACATCCGTTACGGGGAGCGCCGAGGGGCCTGCAAAAATCGAAACGAAAGATTCGTTTGCCGACGTAGACGATGTATATACGCGTCCCGAAACCGCAAAAGATTTTAAAGAAAAAACGAACGTCGATGCACTCGCGATAGCGTTCGGCACTTCTCACGGTATTTATGTTGCAAAGCCGGTGCTCGATCTTGACAGAATCACCGCAATAAAAAAAGCGGTCGATATGCCCTTTGTCATGCACGGCGGATCCGGTTTGAGCAAAGAAGAATTCCAAACTGCAATACGCAACGGCATTAGAAAAATCAATTATTATACGTATATGACGATGAGCGGCGGAAAAGCGGTTAAAGCGCAAACGGATAGGATCAAAGCCGATGATCACGTCTTTTTTCACGACATTCCCGGTATTGCGACACAAGCGATGAAAGAAGACGTAAAGCAGGCGATACGTATTTTCAACAATACCTTATAAACGGGTGCACTATGCAAAAGGGTATCATCGTTGCGGGGCCGCTCATCCTCGATCGGCATTATGCGGTCGATACGTTTCCCGATGAAGGCCGGCTCGTAAGCGTACACGACATCCATGAGGACGTCGGCGGTACGGGCAATTTAATAATCGATTTGGCAAAAATCGACGCGGCGCTTCCGGTACGGGTGAGCACGGTTCTCGGCCGCGGCAGCGCGGGACGCAGCATTATTAAAGCGCTCGACGCATATCCGAACATCGACAAAAGCGGCATCGTAAAAAGCGATGAAGGGCATACGCCGCTGACGATCGTCATCGATGCGGACGATACGCATCAGCGCACGTTCTTTTATTATGCGGGTGTATCCGACACTTACGGCGAACGGCATATCGACTGGGATGCGCTTGAAGGCGATATCTTTCAGCTCGAATACCTTTTGCTTACAAAGGGTATTGATGCGCCCGACGGCGAATACGGTACGCATGCGGCGCGCATTCTCGCACAAGCGCGCCGGCGCAGCATGAAAACTTCCATCGATATCGTTTCCAGAAAAGGCGCATACGTTAAAGATATCGTTTGCGCATCGCTCAAATATACCGACTACTGCACAATCAACGAGCTTGAAGCGCAGGAAGTGACGGGGATCCCGCTCGAATCGGACGGAAAGATTATTAAAAATGCCATGCGTCCCGTTTTGGAAAAAATTGCCGAATACGGCGTGTCCCGATGGATCATCATCCATGCCGCTTCGTGCAGCTTCGGTATGGATTGTGCGACGGGTGCGTGTTTTACAATGCCGAGCCTTCGGTTTCCGCACGAAAAGATCAAAGGCAAAACGGGTGCCGGTGACGCATATTGCTGCGGTGTTTTATATGCGGCGTACCGCGGGCAATCGATCATCGATGCGATGAAGCTCGGTACCGCCTGTGCGACGTGTTCGCTTTCCGAAATAAACGGTACCGACGGCATGCGCGCATACGGCGAAGCGCTTGCCTTATACGATGCGTACAAATGCTCCGTCGAATTTGAAAAACTGTAAGCCGTTGCCGGCTTTTTGCAAAAAAAAATTATTAAGAGGGGGAAGTCTCCCCCTCGCGCGCACTTCGTTGCGCGTTGCCCCCTCTGCGGGGACACCCCGCAACGCCCCGTGCGGCACGCCGAATTCGCTTACCGGCTCTTTGCGGTTTTCGTGCTCTTCGTGTTTTTTTTCGCTTTTTTTGTTTCGGTCCGCCTATCGCTTTTGCCGTTCGTCTGCGTGTTGTCGCCGCTCTTTTGCTCTCTCGCCGAACCGTTTTGCTTTGCCACCGTATCGTTTTGCTTTACCTCTTTTACGCCTTCTGCGGGAGCCGGAAATTTTTGCGGCGTGAGTAAAAACGCGAAGAGGCTTCCGCACAATCCTCCTGCTATGTGAGCGGCGACCGAAATACCGTTATGCTGCAGCGTGTCGAAATTAAAAAACTGTCCGCCGATATACAATATGAATACGAGGATAAACGACAGCGGTATTTCGTTTTTTGCAAACGACGTAAATGACGCGAGCATGATCATCATAAATACGACGTCGCTTGCACCCATTTCCGGATGTGTGATCAAGCACGCGTTGATGACGCCGGTGACGAACGCGGTTATCGTTATGACGAGCGCGAGGACGCGGGAACCGTAGCGGCTTTCGATGATCGGGCCGAGCAATATGACGAGCGACATATTCGAAATGAGGTGCTGCCAATCGGCATGCCCGAACACATGCGAAAAGAGGCGGAAATAGTCGAGCGGCGCTTTCCAATCGAACGGATGGCTGCTGTACTTTCCGCCCGGTATGATAAAAAGCGCCGCCGCAAGGTGCCGGTCGAACACGTAACTGTCGAGCAGCATAATTACCGTACAGATGACGACAAAGGTAAGCGTAACGGGCGCGTTGTAGGTTACGCGGATTTTTCGACTCACTTCGGTATGTTCCTGCATGGCGACAGTATAGTGGAACGAACGTCGCGCCTCAAGCGATTTTTGCGTATATTTTTGCGTATATGGTAGGGTAGGGATACCGGAGACTTCGTGCACATAGCAAATGCCGCTGTTTCGCGTTCCGCTTCTTTTCCGCGTATGCATTTCCGCTGGATTCCCTATGTATGTAAAAATTTCACTTGCCGATACACGGAAACCGTGATATAATCGACGTATGGAAAGAGTGCGTATCGGCTGCAGGCAAAGCGAAGAATATTTAAAAAATTTGCCCGAATCGCTTGACAAAGATTGGGGCGCGCTTATAATTTCGCAACTCGCAACTCGCAACTCGCAACTCGCTTAGGCGTACTCCGTTCTCAATATTTTTTTCAAAACAATACAATCGCCGCTTGTACACCGCACAGGGAATTTTTCTCTGCGCGGTTTTTATATTTGTCCTATCCATACCCGTGCGCTTTTGAAAAAATCTGCGGCGCAGGGCATACATAAGGTTTTAGACGAGGGTAAGCGCGCGGCTTAGGCTGCATCGCTCACAGAGTACGCGGGTATCGCTGCCGGCATTGCCGGAGATACATATTTTGGGAATGAAAGTTCCTGCAATTACAAGTCTTTATACAGGAGGAAACGATGAAGACTACGATTTTTAACCGAAAAGCTCAGGCTTTTTTTGCAGCGGCGGCTGTGCTTGCCGCAGTATTCACAGCGGGTTGCAAAACCGAATCGGACGGAGATTCAGGACCGGGATACGTTAAGGTCGACTTCGGTACAAACGGCGACGGCTTAAAAGACTATCTTAAAACAAAGGCATCACCTGTCGAAGTAAATTACATCGAAATAACGGGCCTTGCAAAGGAGGACTTAAAAGGTGCAACCTCCCCCAGTACGGCAAGCAGGCTCGGAAAAATACTGAGCAACAACGATACAATAGACGTCGCTCTTAAATTCGGAGAAATACCGGATCTTACCGATATGTCATGCTGTTTTTACAATTGTAAAAATCTCGTAAAGGCTCCCGAAATACCTGAAAGCGTTACGGATCTGAGTTACTGTTTTTCCGGTTGCGAAAGGCTGATACAGGCGCCTTCGGTTATACCTAAAAACATTCGGACTATGTATAGTTGTTTTTTCGGGTGTAAAAAACTCATGCAGGCTCCGGTAATATCCGAAGGCGTTACTAATATAAACAGCTGCTTTTACAAATGTGAAAGTTTGACAAAAGTTCCTGCGATCCCTGACAGTGTTAAACAGATGGCTGTTTGCTTTTCCGGCTGCAAAAAGCTGGCGGAAATTCCTGCGGTCCCTAAAAACGTTGAATACTTGAACAGCTGCTTTTTTCAGTGCGGAAACCTTAAAGCCGTTACGCTTAAGTGCGATTACAATCCTGCAACCATTCTTGGCGGCCCGGCTTTTGCCGCCGCCTTTTACGACTGCACAAGCTTAACGGCGGGCAGCATAAAGGTTCCGTCGGGACAGCTTGCAACGTATAAGGCTGCCGCCGCCACGATGTCTGCGCAGGCGGAGTGGTTCGCAGCGGAATAAGCTGCAGCGCAGGCTGAAATTTTTAAAATCGAGTTTTCTTTTGAAAACTCGCTACTATACGCATGCGCTTGCGTACACTGATTGTACGGCTTCAAAATCTGAAGATTTAGTCGCCGTACAATTTTTTTTTGAAAATAATGCGCAAACGAAAAACCGCGGCAATAATACGCGAAAAAACGCTGCATACGCGTCTTCCAAAATACGTTCGGCGCGCAATCATAATGCCCGAAGCGCAAGGAGAAGTGTGCAGTGCATCGTGCATAGACGACACGTCGTGCACGCCGCCGTTTAAAACGACGGAACGGACGCCGCGCCTCAAGCGATTTTTGCGTATTTGCTGCCATTAAGCGAAAATTTTCGGATTTGCACATATCCGTTTTCACAGTATTGATTTTTTAAAGTTTCTAAAGATATTGGACAAAAGCTATTGGAATAACGGCAAAAATTCTGTATATTATAAGCATGGCTGACAGCGATACGTTCGGAAACGGCGAGTTTTCGATCGAAGCGGTCGATGCCGTCGATTACGATATTCCGCCGAACGGCCGCGTCGTTTTTTTTAACGACGACTATACGACGAAGGATTTTGTCGTCGACGTGCTTATGTCCGTTTTTCATAAATCGGAACACGACGCGTGCATCATCATGGAATCCGTACACAAAACGGGTTCCGGTATTGTCGGCGTGTATGCGTTTGATATAGCGGCGACGCGGGCTTCGATAACGGTGCACCGTGCGCGAGAAGAGGGTTTTCCGCTGAAAGTTGAAGTGCAGGAAGTGTAGGCGATATCGATTAGCCGAAGATAAAATTAATCGATAAGCGACTTTATAGCGCTCGATGAAAATTGCATGCACGTGCGGTTTTTGTTCGGCTCCGAATTGTGCCGCGTACCGGAGCGGCCGGGAGTAGTGAGATATGGAAATAAGTCCGCAGCTGCGAAAGATATTATCGGTTTCGTTTTCCGATGCAAAATATGCCCGTCACGAATTTTTTACGCCGGAACACTTGCTCAGCTCTGCGCTCGCATTCGATTCGGTGCGCGAGCTGCTCGAATCGTGCGGGGCAGACGTCGCGACAATCCGCGATTGCGTCAACGAATACATTAAAAAAAATGTGCCGGTATCCGCAGTGCAGGGAAACGGACAGAGCGCCGAGCCTGTCGAAACGCAGGGCTTTCAGGAAGTGATGAACCGCGCCGTCTTTCACTGCGCATCGAGCGACAAGCAGATCCTCGACATCACCGATGTACTCGTCAGCATGATAGAAGAAAAACGCAATTATTGTGCGTATTCGCTGCGCATGGGCGGCGTCGACAAGCTCCGCCTTATCGAAGAGATCGGCGCACAAAAGCTTACCGATGAAAATCAATTTTTTTTGGACGGTGCGGAAGCGCAGCAGAAATTCATGCCGGGTATGCAGACGGGAGATGACGCGCGCCAAGACAATTTGCGGAATACGAAACGGACGGCGCTCGAACGGTTTTGCGTCGATCTGACGGCGGAGGCAAAGCAGGGCAAAATCGATGCGCTCATCGGGCGGACGGATGAAATCGACCGTACGATCCAGATTCTGTGCCGACGGACGAAAAACAATCCGCTTTACGTCGGAGATGCGGGTGTGGGCAAAACGGCGATCGCAAACGGACTTGCGCAGAGAATCGCACAAAACGACGTGCCGGATGCGATTAATAATTTTTCCATCTACAGTCTCGATATGGGTTTGCTGCTCGCCGGTACGAAATTCCGCGGCGATTTTGAAGATCGTCTCAGAAAGATCACCGACGAACTGATGAAAAAGCGGCACGCGATTTTATTTATCGATGAGATCCACATGATCATGGGCGCCGGTACGAGCGGCAACAGCACGATGGATGCGGCAAATTTGTTAAAACCGGTGCTGTCGTCGGGAAAGATTCGCTGCATCGGTTCGACGACGCACGAAGAGTATGCGAAAAATTTCGAAAAAGACAGGGCGCTCGCGCGCCGTTTCCAAAAGATCGATATCAAAGAACCGTCGCCGGAAGACACGCTGGCGATTTTAAAAGGACTCCGCGATAAATACGAAAGTTACCACGGAGTTACGTACAGCGATACGGCGCTGAAAGCCGCAGTCGACTTGTCGGTGCAGTATCTGCCGGACAGGCGGCTTCCCGATAAAGCTATCGACGTCATCGACGAAGCGGGTTCGTACATGAAGATCAAAGCGAAGGGCGGATTCGCCCGCATGCGCAAAGCTCCCGCTCATACGCAGGAAGTCTCGCATACGAACGAGCTTATGAAGAAACCCATCGTGTCGACTTCCGTTATCAAAGCGGTGACGGCAAAGATGGCGCGGGTGCCGCTTGAATCGGTGACGAGCGGAGAAAAAGAAAAGCTCCGCGACCTTGCCGACACGATGCGCTCGGAAATCTTCGGACAGGATGAAGCGGTGGCGGCGGTGACAAAGGCGGTAAAAAGGGCGCGCGCGGGATTTAACAATCCCGAACGGCCGGAAGCGAGTTTTTTGTTCGTCGGTCCGACGGGCGTCGGTAAAACGGAACTCGCCCGTTCGCTTTCCCGTACGCTCGGTGAAACGCTCTTGCGTTATGATATGAGCGAATATCAGGAAGAGTATACGGTGAGCCGTCTCATCGGTTCGGCGCCCGGTTACGTCGGCTATGAAGAGGGCGGTCAGCTTACGGAAGACGTGCGCAAAAATCCGCATTCGATCGTGCTCTTCGACGAAATCGAAAAGGCGCATCCGAAAATTTACAATGTGCTGCTCCAAGTTATGGACTACGGATTTCTCACCGACAATCAGGGACGCAAAGCCGATTTCCGAAACTGCATCATCATCATGACGAGCAATGCCGGCGCGCGTGAAATGGAAAAGAGCAAAGTCGGTTTCGGCGCCGAAAACGCTTCGGACGAGGGAGATGCTCTCAGCGAAGCGGTTGAAAAAACTTTTTCGCCGGAATTCCGCAACAGACTCGACGGCGTTATCGCGTTTTCTCATTTGGGAAAAGCGATCGTCGACGATATCGCAAAAAAAGAAATCGCAAAACTCGCCGCCCGCCTCGCGCAAAAAAAAGTCAAGCTGGAAACGACTCCGCGTGCGATTGCCTACCTTTCGGAAAAAGGCTATTCGCGCGAATTCGGAGCGCGGAATATGGCTCGTACCGTCGAAGAAGAAATCGCATCTCCGCTCACCGACGAAGTGCTGTTCGGAAAACTTTCCGCAGGCGGCGAAGTGCGCGTCGACGTATCTCGGGCAGACGGCAGTACGGAAATATTGACCTTCGACTATGGAAAACGTTGATTGGCAGGAAAAGCTCGGCGCAGAACGTTTCGGAAGCGGTTTTGAATACACACATTTTTTCGTCCGCGACGCAGGTCGAAACGGTTTGCTCGGCTATACGGAGCACATAACGCCGGAGCTCGCGTTTTCGGCATATCTGCAGGGGATTTTCCCGTGGTATGACGAAGATTCGGGTGATCCCGTTTTGTGGTGGAGTCCCGATCCGCGTTTTGTGCTTCCCGTAAAAGAAATCCGCTTTCCGCGCAGTGCCGTGAGATTTTTAAAACACAGCCCGTATACGTATACCATCGATGCCGCCTTTTCCCGCGTGATCGAAAATTGTGCGCGCGTGCCCCGCGCGGGTCAGGACGGTACGTGGATAGGGGAGCGTATGATCGATATCTACTGCGCGCTGCACGAACGCGGTATCGCGCATTCGGTCGAAGCGTGGCACGGAGGCGAGCTTGCGGGCGGACTCTACGGAGTGCTCATCGGAAAAGTGTTTTGCGGCGAGTCGATGTTTACGCTTGAATCGAACGCCGGCAAAAGCGCGTTTATGCTATTTGCAAAAGCCTTCGAAAGATGCGGCGGCGTTTTAATCGATTCGCAAGTATATACGGAAAACATCGCGCGATACGGCGGCCGCAATATAAGCCGCACTGCGTTTTTGCGCATGGAAAGCGAACTCTTATCGCAAAAACTTTCAGGCGACTTGCACAAAGTTTTTGCCGAAATCGCGGCGGAAACCGTGTGCGCTTTCGCGCACGAGTGCGGATAAAGTCGGTATCATCGCAAAAGTGAGCGGCTTTCTCGCCGAGCACAAAGTCGATAAAGTATGATTAATTATTTCATTTCGTTGCGGTAAATAAAAGAAAAACGCGTTACGAGTTTTTCAACTCTCGACTTAATCGGATATCATTGTAATATCAGCCGGTCGCTCGTAAGCGCCGTTTTCTTTATGGAGCGGAAGCGCTGCACGATATCGTCCATCGTCAAATTCTTTTTTTCGGTTCCGGCTATGTCGAAAATGATTTCGCCTTTGTCCATCATGATAAGACGATTGCCGTATTCGAGCGCGTGCTGCATATTGTGCGTCACCATCATCACGGTGAGATTGTAGGATTCCGCAAAGCGCTTTGTCAAATTCATAACGAGGGCGGCGTTCGAAGGATCGAGGGCGGCAGTATGTTCGTCGAGCAAAAGGAGAGCGGGACGCGACATAACCGCCATGAGCAGCGTCAAGGCCTGACGCTGTCCGCCGGAAAACTGTTCGACATTGTCGGAAAGGCGCTCTTCAAGTCCCATGTTCAGCTGTTTGAGTTCGCTTCGGAAATATGAGCGCGTGCGGGTGTTCAAACCGATCTTCAAACCCTTCCAGCCTTTTTTGCTGCATATCATCATATTGTCTTCAAGCGACATTTTCCCCGCAGTACCGAGCAGCGGATTTTGAAAGATGCGCCCTATGTACAGTGCCCGTTTGTATTCTTCGTCTTTCGTGATGTCGCGTATGGAGCCGTTCATCGAAAGCGAAATCGTTCCGGCAGTCGGAGAGAGCGTACCGGCGATGACATTGTACAGCGTCGACTTTCCCGCTCCGTTCGATCCGATCACCGTGATAAAGTCGCCCTTATTAATCGTCAAATCGATATGTTTAAGCGCCACATTTTCATCGGCAGTGCCGGGATTGAACGTTATCGCAATATTTTTCAATTCAATCATGCTTCGCCTCCCGCTTTCGTCGGCCGTAAAAGATGCGATTTAAAATTCGCCTTGCCTTTCAAATTGGATATGAGGAGGCACAGGATGATAAGCAAACCGGTGACGAGTTTCAGATCGTTGCTCGTCAAGCCGATCCGATAGCCGTAGCTTCTGCCTGCGAACATGAGCGCGCGGTATAAAATCGATCCGAGCAAAACGCGGAGCGTCTGCATCGAAATCTTATTTGAACGGATGATAAACTCTCCGAGCATGAGGGAGGCAAGCCCTCCGACGATGACGCCCGTACCGCTTCCCACGTCCGCAAAGCCGTTGTACATTGCGGCAAAGGCACCCGAAAGGGCTGCAAGTCCGTCCCCGAAAGACACGCCGATGCCGCGGAGTATTTTCGGATCGACGCCCTGTGAAACGACCATCTGTTCGTTCGCTCCGAGCGCACCCATCGTCAAGCCCATGTCGGTGTGAAAAAAGAGATCGAGGAGTCCTTTTAAGACGACGACGAAAATTATTAAAAACAAAAGGATGCCCGCTTCAGGAGGAAGTGCGGGAAAGACGCGTTCCGTCCATGCGGCGCTCTTTGAAAATACCGTTTCGATGCGCAAAAACGATATGTTCGCACGGTTTGACATGATGCGGAGATTGATCGAATAAAGCATCGTCATGACGAGGATGCCGGCGAGCAGATCGGGTATGCGAAAGCGCGTATAGATGAGTGTCGTGACGAGCCCTGCAAAAGCGCCGCCGAAAAATGCGAGCGAAAGCGCGAAAACGGGGGGTATGCCGTGCAGCAAACACGCGGCAAGGATGCAGCCGCCGAGCGGAAAGGCTCCGTCGACCGTCATATCGCAAAAATTGATAACGCGGAAGGACACGAAGACACCGAGCACCATAATGCCGTATATCAAGCCTTCGATTAAAATACCGTAAATCATGCAGACTCCCCATAACCTTCTTGTAACTATTGATAGTAATATTTTTTTTCATTTATGTGAATAGGCGGCAAATCCGAAACGGCAAGCGCAGATGCGTATCCGTTTTAATACAATCGCCGCCGTTTGACAAAAGTTTTTATAGGGGTTTTTATGAAAATAAAACACATCGTGTATTCTGCAGTGCTTGCGTCTCTCGTATTCGCAGGATGTCAAACCGCATCTCAAAAGGGAGCGGCTCCTTACAAAATGACGACGGTTTCCGAAAAAAACGCCGTCTTCGAAGCGGAAATCGCCTATCCTCAGTTTGCGGGATTCGATGATCTCAATTCTCTTATTAAATCGCGCACGCTCGGCGCGTACGATGACTTCAAATCGTCCGCACAAAAAACGAGAAAGGAAATCGAAAGCGCGAAGAGCGCTTCCGCCGAAAAAATTCCGCCGTTCGAATATAAAGCCGTATGCGATTCGATCATCGTAAGCGACAACTATATTTCGATGCTCTTTACGGCGTACCGCTATGAAGGAGGCGCACACGGAGAAACGCTGCTCGACTCGATCACCTACGATAAAGCGCTGAAAAAAGAAGTGTCGATTACGGAAGCGTCCGGCTTATCGGTCAAAGATATTGCAACGCAATGCAAAGATTATTTTATGAAGCACTTAAGCTACGGAGGAAACGAAGCGGAAGCGCAAAAAGCGCGCACGGACTGGATCGCCGAAGGCACCATACCGGAAGCGAGCAATTACCAGACGTTCACGTACGACGGCAAAAAACTCACCGTTTATTTCGAGCCCTATACGGTCGCGCCGTATTCCGAAGGCGTGCAGAAAGTTACGATTGCAGCTGTGAAATAAAATTGCCTGACGCAATTTTTTAATTAATAAATAATTTCGACCGCCGCACACTGCGGCGGTTTTCTATATGACGCGCTTTCCTTTCCATTTGCCGCTTCGGAAGCGGTACACAAAGCACGACGAGCGCACGATCCAATCGAGTATCATCGCAAACCAGACGCCGAGGGCGCCGAAGGAAAGCGGCCAGCCGAATTGTGCCGTAAGGCCGAACATCCCCGTCCACTTGAGTACATAGCTCATGCCGATGCGTACGACCCACATCGAAATCATAGAAACGATCATCGTAAACACGGCGTCTCCGGCGGCGCGGAGCGAGTTCGGAAACGTAAACGACACGGGCCAAATGAGCATCGCGCACACGCCGTGCAAAAGCGTCATATACCAGGCAAGGCGTGTCGTTTCGGTTGAAAGCGCATACAGGCTCAAGATCGAGCGCGAACACAAAAGGAACGGGATATTCAGAGCGGCAATCGAAACGAATGCGAGCGCGAGCAGTTTTTTCGTATAGTATTCGGCTTGTTCCATTTTTCCCGCTCCGATGCACTGGCCTACGACCGTGAGCATGGCAAGACTCATCGCCGAACCGGGCAGCGTTTCAAACGAAGCGAGCGTATTCGCCGCGGCGTTTGCGGCGATCGCCGTCGTACCGTACGTCGCGATGAGCGAAAGCACGAGTATCTTTCCGATTTGAAACATACTGTTTTCAAGTCCGTTCGGCACTCCTATTGCAAGAATGCGCTTGACGATTCCTCCGTCGAATTCGAAACGGAATATGCCGCGTATCGAAACGGCCGGATGTCCGTTGTATTCACCGCCTTTGTACAAAAGCGCAAGCAAAACGACGGCCGCAGCAGTTCGCGACACGAGCGTCGGAAACGCTACTCCTTCGACTCCTCGGTGAAAACCGTAGAGGAGGATCGCATTGCCGCCGATATTCAAAACATTGATCAAAAGCGAGATGAGCATCGACACGCGGGAATTACCCTGAGCGCGGAACAGTGCCGCGCACGCGTTGTACAAACCGATCGAAGGGAGCGCAAAAATCGTAATAAAAAAATACGTGCGGGAAGCGTTCATAACGCCGTCGTCGATACTGCCGAATAAAAACGAAAGGAGCTGCCGGTTAAATACGAGACAGAGCGCCAAAACGGCAAGAGAGGCGGCGACGATCGTATAAAGAAGCTGCTTTGCGGTTTTGGATGCCATATCGTGAGCGCCGTGCCCGATATACTGAGAGGCAACGACGGCGCCTCCCGTGCCGAGAGCTGCAAAAAGCTGGACGAGCAATACGTTCAGGGAATCGACGAGAGAGACGCCCGACACCGCTTCTTCGCCGAGTGTCGACACCATAACGATATCGGCCATGCCGAGAAATATCGAAAGGAGCTGTTCAACGATGAGCGGCAAAATGAGGCGCCGCAAATCCTTCGGCGAAAATAACAAACCGGTCTCAGGCATAGGATTAATAATTTTTACAAAACCGATTTTAAAAACTGCTGCAGACGTTCGCACTTCGGCCGGTTGAAAATATCATCCGGCGTTCCCGATTCCGCGATGACTCCTCCGTCCATAAAGAGTACGCGCGTGGCGACTTCCCGTGCAAATCCCATTTCGTGCGAAACGACGACCATCGTCATGCCCTCTTCGGCAAGCCCTTTCATGAGGCTGAGCACTTCGCCGACCATTTCGGGATCGAGCGCGCGCGGGGGTTCGTCAAAGAGCATCACGTCGGGGTTCATTGCGAGCGAGCGCACGATCGCTATGCGCTGCTTTTGTCCGCCGGACAATTTCGACGGATAAGTCGAAGCTTTATCGGCAAGGCCGATTCGCGCGAGGAGTTTCATCGCGTTCGATTCGGCATCGCTCTTCGTCCGGCGCTTGAGCGTGACGGGCGCAAGCGTGATATTCTGTAAAACGGTCAAGTGCGGAAAAAGATTGAAGTGCTGAAATACCATGCCCATCTTTGCGCGCAGTTCGTCGACGTTCGTCTTTTCGGCGGTTATATCGACTCCGTTAAAAAAAATGCTGCCGCCGTCCGGGCGTTCGAGGAGATTAAGACAGCGCAAAAACGTACTCTTACCCGCACCTGAAGGCCCGATGATGACGATCTTTTCGCCTTTAACGATCGTTTCGGAGATATCGTTGAGAACCGCGTCTCCTCCGAATTTTTTTATTAAATTTTTAACTTCGATCACTGCGCGCCATCCTTCTCTCGAAAATCGAAAACAGTTTTGTCAATCCGACCGTAAGGCAGAGATAGACCGCCGCGCACGACAGGAGCGGAAGCCATGCGTTGTACGTAGCGTTGCGGATATTGTCGCAGGCTTTTTGCAGATCGACTACCGCGATAAAACTTGCAACCGACGTTTCTTTGATGAGTGCGATAAACTCGCTCGTATACGTCGGAATGATGACGCGGAACGCCTGCGGCATAACGATTTTAACAAGCGTCTGCCGCCACGAAAGACCGAGCGAGCGGCCCGCTTCGGTCTGCCCCGCATCGACCCCCTGAATGCCTGCGCGGAAAATTTCCGTACAGTAGGCGCCGGAGTTGATGCCGAAGGCAATGATCGCGACGAGCACCGCATTGCTTATGCCGATCGGAGAAAAGATCACAAAATAAAAAATCATCAGCTGCGTCGCCATCGGTATGCCGCGTATAACCGTCGTATAAATTTCGGAAATCTTTTGCAGCACTTTGTTTTTTGAAATTTTAAAAAGAGCGAAGGTGCAGCCAAGCACCGAACCGATGAGGACGGCACAGATCGCAATGAGCAGCGTCGTGCCGAGTCCGTAAAATACGAGCTTCCATCGCATATTCGCAATCATCGTGTCATAGAATATTTGAAACACAATCCGCTCCTCGTGAATCGCTTCGAGCCGAATGCGATATCCGGCTCAAAAGTGTCATATACTATCAATTATTTTCGAACGATGATGACCTGATTCGATGAATAATACGGCTCGGAAAAATCGACGTTTTTTCTGCGCTCGTCGGTTGCAGTCATACCTGCAGCAATAAAATCGATCGCGTCCGATTGAAGAGCCGCGATCAGTCCGTCGAACGCCATATCGACGACTTGCAGCTTTTTCCCCAAGTCGCGCGCAATCATCTGGCTCATCGTTACGTCGAAGCCGACAGGATCCGTACCTTCGATATACTCGAATGGGGGAAAGGCGGCGTTCGTTCCCATTTTAATAATTTCACTTCCGTTCGACACAATCGCTTCGGGAACGACGATGGCGCCGTCGGCAGGCATAAACGCCTTTACGAGTTTTTCATAGGTTCCGTCCGTTTTCATCGCGGAAATCGTTTTGTTGATCGAATCGAGCAAAGCTGCGTTTCCTTTTTTTACGGCGATCGCGTATTCTTCGGTTGCAAAGCGGATATCGAGCACCTTTAAGTCGCGGTTTCGCTTTACGATTTCTTTTGCAGGCAGTTCGTCGAGAACTATCGCATCGATCGCGCCGTTTTTCAAATCGAGAGCCGCGTCCATGCCCGTCTTAAACGATTTCAGCGTTGCGTCTTTTACGTTGTCCTGAACATAGATTTCACCCGTCGTTCCCGCCTGACATCCGATTTTTTTGCCGTTCAAATCTTCCGCCGAAGCGATGTTCACCTGCGCTTTTTTCGAACACGAAATCAGACCGAATAAAGCTGCCGCAGCAAAAAGTGCAAACATAATTCTTTTCATACTGTTATGTCTCCTGTGCAAAATGAAAAAAGGGACAAAAGACTGCGTATGCAGTTTTGTCCGTTTACGAAAGTATAAAATTCGGTACCCAAAATGTCAATTATTAGCCGACGGTCTTTCAACGCTCGCGATGAAATAAACGCGTATGCCGTCCGCACCCGTTACACGTACGCCGCATTTCGATATAATGACGGTATGGCAAAAAAACGGATCGACCGCGATAAAATAATACAAGCCTTTCTCATGTGTGCGTTTGAAAAAAGCGCGGGCGCCGTCTCCCTTGCCGACATCGCCTCTCTCCTCGGCGTAAATAAAGCCTCTCTCTATAATCATTTTTCGAGCAGGGATGCTATCTGTGAAGCGGCGATCGATTTTTGCGCCGAGTATATGAGCGGCGTCCGCTTTATTCCCGAAAGTGCGGATTCACTCGTTTCGCTTCCGTTTTCCGATGCGCTCGCAAAAATCGTCAAACAGTATTTCCGTTCGTACGAAATCGAACCTCTCTTTCAAATGTACGCGTTTATCCATTCGAGTAAATTTTTTTCGTCCGAAGCCGCCCTGTCGGCGGAGCGGGAAACGCAAAAGATCGCGGACGATACGGCATCTCTCATTGCGCGATTCGCTGCTTGCGGAAAACTGCCGGGCACGAAAAGTAAAGCGGAACAAACGAGCGCGCTCGATGCGGGAAGCGCAGGGAATGCAAACCGAATGGGAAATATGCGGCAGGCGGACGGCGTGCAGACTGCAGATGCAACGGAAAAAAATGAACGCCCTGCAAACGGTGAGCGCGGAACGGCAGGCGATGCAAACGATGCACCGCATACGCTGCAGACGGCGGCATCCGATACGTTCAAAGAACGCGCCCTCTTTTTTGCGCGTGAGCTGAGTGCGGAGTTGGGTGCGTACATCGTCGAAAAAAAAGAAATGCTGAGGCGAAATCCCGAAAGCGGCGCGGGGAGCCTCTTTGCTCTTCCCCCCGACGATTCGGCGCTTGCAAAAATCATCGCGAGAGCCGAAGCGTATTGGACACGCTGACGGCTATTCGAACCTTACGGCAGGCGCTTCGAGCGAACCTTCAAGCGCTTTCGATGCGCTTACGCTTCCGTCCTCTTCGATAAATATGCCGAGCACTTGCGCGTGAAGCCCCGGAATCTCGGCAAGAGGCGTACCGGCCGACGACTGTATCCTGTGCAGCAGCTCCATACCGCTTTCTTTGCCGAGCACGAAAACGCTCGTCGAAAGCGCGTCGGCCGCCATGCTCGATTCGCACACGATCGTCGAAGAAAGCAAACCGCTGGCTGCAGGATATCCCGTCTTTACGTCAAGTATGTGATGATAGCGTACGCCGTTTTCCGTAAAAAAACGCTCGTAGACGCCGCTCGTCACGATCGTCGAATTTGCCACATTCAAAACGATAGCCGGCACGCCTTCGGGATCGTTCGGATCTTTAATGCCGACACGCCACGGAGAGCCGTCCTTTTTTTTGCCGTACACGAAGATGTTGCCGCCCAAATCGACGATGGCGCGGCGTACTTTTCGCGCTTTTAAAATTTTCGTCAATTCGTCTGCAGCATAGCCTTTGACGATGCCGCCCAAATCGAGCGTCATACCGCGCCGTTTGAGCATGACGGTATTGTCGTCCGCTACGGAAACATCGCGCCAGTTTATCAAGGGCAGCACCGCATCGATTTCGCTTTTTTCGGGTACGCGCGCGTGATCGGTATTGATGCCCCAAATCTTTACGAGCGGGCCGACGGTCGGATCGAAGGCGCCGCCGGTGAGTTCCGCAAAGGCGAGAGCAGATCTAACGACGTAAGCCGTATCGGGAGAAACGGAAACGCTTCGTTCACCGGCAGCTTTATTTATCGCGGAGATTTCCGACGAGTCGATAGTGACGCTGAAGGTCTCGTCGATTTCATGCAGCCGTGCAAAGAGCTCGTCGTACAGCGATTTTGTGCCGTCGTCGTACGCGTTCACCGTGCACACCGTTCCCATAAGGGCTTCGGTACGCGGATCCGCAGTACGCTCGCAGGAAGTAAAGCAAATAGAAAAAATAATAATTAATAAGGCGAATATCGATTTTTGAAAATATTGTCTGAACAAAGGCACTCCGAAACAGCGTTTTATTAAAGCGCGACCCCTCTCGATTTTATTAAATTCATTAAAACCGAAAACGTTTTTCATACGTCTTTTGCATCTTCCTTTTCGGTTACCGCGATGTGCAGTTCATCGAGC
This sequence comes from Treponema socranskii subsp. socranskii VPI DR56BR1116 = ATCC 35536, assembly GCF_000468115.1. Classification (GTDB taxonomy): domain Bacteria; phylum Spirochaetota; class Spirochaetia; order Treponematales; family Treponemataceae; genus Treponema_D; species Treponema_D socranskii. The sequence goes on along the minus strand of NZ_AVQI01000012.1, from coordinate 16,218 downwards.
TGTATCCGCTCCACTTCGCTCGGACTCTCGTCCATCGGAGAAGCGGCCAAATTATTTTTCGGAAAGGCGATCACTTCGTGGATGCTCTCTTCCCCTTCCATGAGCATGATAAGGCGGTCGAGACCCGGTGCGATGCCGCCGTGCGGAGGAGCGCCGAATTGAAATGCGCGCACGAGAAAACCGAACGCTTTTTGCGCGCGCTCTTCGCTGTAGCCGACGATTTTAAAAATGCGTTTTTGCAGTTCGGGATCGTTGATACGCATGGAACCGGATGCAAGCTCGTAGCCGTTGAGCACCAAATCGTAGAGATCGCCTTTGACGGCACCCGGCTCGCGCTCGAGAGTGTCCCAATATTTTTTTTGCGGAAGCGTAAACATGTGGTGTTCCGTTTCCCACTTGCTCTCGTCTTCGTTCCACGCAAAATACGGAAAATCGATAATCCACACAAAGTGAAACCGATCACGGGGATCATAGAGGCCGAGCTCTTTACCGAGCTGCTTGCGCACGGCACCGAGTGCGACGCAGGCGGTCTGCCATCTTTCGTCGCTTACAAACAAAAGCAAATCGTTTTTTTCGGCGCCGAGCTTTTCACAAATCTCTTTTTCTTTGCCCGCGTAGAATTTAGAGATGCCGCCTTCGAACGCACCCGAACCGTCGACTTTCATCCACACGAGCCCCTTCGCTTTATACGTCTTTGCAACCGCTTCGAGCGCTTCGATCATTTTCCGGCTGTACTTGTCGGCGACGTTTTTGACGACGAGCGCTTTTATCGCCGAGCGTTTGTGCCGTTCGATATCGCGCCCTGAGTTTGCAGCTCCCGCTTTGAACGCGTTGAAGTCCGAGAGTTCTGCCATAAAAGCCGCGTCCCGCATTTTCAAATCGAAGCGGAGATCGGGTTTATCCGAACCGTACAAATCGAACGCGTCCTCCCACGAAAGCCGGTCGAAGCGCAGAGGCAAATCGAAGTTCATCGTCTTTTTAAAAACATAGCCCATCATGCCTTCGGTTACGCCGAGCACTTCTTCGCGGTCGGTAAAGCTCATCTCCATATCGATCTGCGTAAACTCAGGCTGCCGGTCGCCGCGTGCATCTTCGTCGCGGTAACATCGGGCGATCTGGAAATATTTATCGAAACCCGAAACCATCAAAAGCTGTTTGTACAGCTGCGGGCTTTGCGGCAGCGAATAAAATTTCCCCGCATGCACGCGCGAGGGCACGAGATAATCGCGGGCACCTTCCGGCGTCGATTTAATAAAAGTCGGCGTTTCGATTTCAAGAAAGCCCTGCTGTGTAAGATATTCGCGGACGGCAAAGGTCACTTGAGAGCGCAATATGATATGATGCTGCATCGGAGCGCGGCGCAAATCGAGATAGCGGTATTTTAAACGCAAATCTTCATTCGGCAATACGATACTTCCGTCTTTTTGGCGCACTTCGTCGATCGCAAAGGGCAGCGGATCGGAAGCCGTAAAGATTTCGATATCGCAGGCCGCGACTTCGATTTCACCCGTCGGCATATCGGCGTTGACGTCTTTATCGCCCCGCGCGGAAACGGTGCCGTGTACTGCAATGCAGTATTCGCTTTTGAGCGAAGCCGCAGTTTTTTTGACGCTTTCCGCTGCGCCGGGTCCGACGAGCACTTGCGTTATGCCGTAGCGGTCGCGCAGACTGATAAAAAAGATGCCGCCCAAATCGCGAGTGCGATGTACCCAGCCGTTTAAGACGACGGTTTTACCGACATCGCTTTTTCGGAGCTCTCCGCAGGTAACGCTTCGTTTTAAATTTTCCATAATGTCGCATTGTAATACATTGCGCTTGAAGTGGGAAGAGAATCGGCGGAGGCGTCACGCGAAAGAGTGTCCGCCGCATGATTATACCGCAGACAGCCTTGAAAAGTAGATAGAAAGAGTAAACTGACAGTAAAAGCAAGGGTAACTGCGGTAAAAATTCGGGGCTGAGAATGTACACGGATGTATAGTTTCAGCCGGTTTATCCCTTCCCCTATGTGATTACACTTGAAAAACATCATTCCCTTATAAAAACATACCGAGATTTTTCTACGGAACTGAAATTGCTCAAGCCGGAGCAGGCGATGTACGCAGAGCTGTCCAACGACGTCTCGTTCCTTATTCCATCCGTTTTACACACCAAACTCGGCTAATTAATAATTTTAATGTACCGGCACGCTTTATTTTTCCGTACGTCCGCTTTCCGTATCGGTTTTCGGCAGCGCGTCGGAAACGGGCGGCTGAATGTCGTCTACGACTTCGACTTCATCGACGACGATCGGACGATCGTGCCATTCGAATAATATATACCCCGCGCTTACCGCAAGCAGCAAAAGGCCGAGGATGCGCACGAGTATGAGACCGATTTGCTGCGGTACGATAAACAATACGATCGCGCCGACAAACGATATGATCACTTCGAGCATATAGCGCCGGCGCTCTATATTCGTATCGCGGAGTTTTGCGAGCATGTACAGTTCGAGAAAGGCCGATGCGAGGAGGTACGCTGCGAGTACATAGAGCATAATCGTCCACATCGCTTCGGCGAAGCGCAGCGGCAAAACGATCGCGAGGATGCCGATGACGATGCTGATAAGGCTCCGAACGAGGACGGTGAGCTGAAACGATTTGTCATCGACGAGCTGCCGTATTTTAATTAAATTGAATATGCCGTTTACGACGGCTTCGATACCGAGGGCGATAACGGCGACTTTTATACATTGTTCCGGCGCTATGATCATCATGAGCGCAACGACTGCAAGCAGTGCGCCGAGCATAAAATCTGTTTTTCTCATAATATAAATATACTCGATTATGTGTAAATCAACAAGGTTTCGTTTGTCACGGTCGCAGAAATCGCCGATCTTATACTTGACACAAAAAGCGATAATTTGATATGCTAATACTACGTCTTTTGGAGCGATGTCCGAGCGGTCGATGGAGGTAGTCTTGAAAACTATTGAGGAGCAATCCTCCGGGGGTTCGAATCCCTCTCGCTCCGGACAGCAAAATCGCCTGTGATTTTTATCGCATCGGTTTTCAATGGGCATCGCTCGTGCATCGTTTACGGCGCCGTCGGACGAATCGGAAGCGTGGTAGAGCGGTAATACAACGGATTGCTAATCCGTCAGTTCCGTAAGGGCTGGGCAGGTTCGACTCCTGTCGCTTCCGTATTGTTAATTTTTTTTTGAGACTATAGCTCAGCAGGATTAGAGCACCACCCTGCGGAGGTGGGGGTCGCACGTTCGAATCGTGTTAGTCTCGTACGGCTTATAGCCGCGTAAGGAAAGATGCGAGAGTGGTCGATCCGGACGGTCTCGAAAACCGTTGAACCCTTTTGGGTTCCGGGGGTTCGAATCCCCCTCTTTCCGGTCAGCGTGCATCGTAGATACCGTTAAGGGATTCGAACCGGAGCGAGCGCCGAGCAAAAATCGTTTTTATTATTCATCTTATTATTTTATACTGAAAATATTTTAGGAAAGATGTCCGAGTGGTTTAAGGTACACGCTTGGAAGGCGTGCGTGCCCAAAAGGCACCGGGGGTTCGAATCCCCCTCTTTCCGTTATGCCCAGGTGCCATGCAGCCGAACGCCGGCAAACCCCGTCAGAGCAGGAATGCAGCAGCGGTAGTCGGATGTGCGGCGTGCCGTGGATTACCTGGGCTTTTTTGTTGTTTCGAATGCAGGGAGTCAAGTGAAATTTTCGGATAGCTGCGTTCCCATAATCAAAAAACGGTGTTCAACGCCGAAAAAAAAAGGCTGAAAGATGGTGAAAAAGAATATCACACTGATTTTATTGCCGCTCGTATTGAGTGCATTCGTTTCCTGCGCGTCGAACCGAACGGTAAAAAACACAGCGTACGTCACAGAACGTGCACGCATGTTTTGGCAAATCGACGGTATCGACGCAGACGGCAAACCCTCCGTCGTATACATACAGGGGACGATTCACGTCGGAGACAAACGCTTGTATCCGCTTGCGCCTTCCGTCGTCGAAGCGTGGAATTCCACGGACAGGATCGTCGGAGAGATTTCAACGGCCGATTGGGCGAAGTTTCAAAACGAACTGCAAAACCGCATACGCGAAAGCGTCCGCAGCGCTGGCGGGAGGCGTATCTCGGACGCGCTCACGATCGAACAAAAACGTGCGCTCTATTCCGTACTCGGCAAAGCCGAAGCCGAACAAACGGATCTCTTCGAACCGTGGGTAACGAATCTTTCGCTTCAATCCCTCGTCTATACGAACTCCGGTCTTTCCGCAGAGCAGGGACTCGACGGTCAATTTATGCTTTTGTCTTATCGGCAAAACAGGGAGATGGAAGGCCTCGACGATTTGGAAACGCAGTTTGATGTACTGGCATTCGGCACATACGATGAACAGCTGGTCATGCTGCAAGACGTACTCGACGATATTGCCGGAGCGAACGACATCGAGCAATATGTCCGAAAGCTCTACGACGCGTACCTTACAGACGATGCCGCTTCTCTCGATGCGCTTCTAAAAGAATCGTATCGAACCGACGGCGAACCGGCCGCCAAAGCAGCGCTGTACAAAGCGTACTACGAAAAAACTTTTACCGAAAGGAACAGAGCATGGGCAAAAAAAATCGCGGTATGGCTTTCCGAAGGAGGGACGACTTTTATTTTTGCCGGAGCAGGACACTTTATCGGAGAGAATTCGGTATTTTCCTATCTGCGGAAAAACGGAAAACTCTCTCACTGACATCGATTCGCCCGCTCTTATCCCGCATACGCGGCTTTTTCCCACTTCGTTGAGGCAAGCCGCACTAAAAAAATCGTACCGCGAAAACAGAGTTCGATGCCCATCGCGATCCACGCGCCGTACAATCCGAATCTCGGCACGAGTAAAACCGTCAGTACGATGCGCACTCCCCACAGACTTACGAGGTTCATGATGCCGGGAACGAGGGTATCGCCCGCTCCGCGAAGGGCGCCGGAGGCGACAATGGAGGCGGCGAAAAGCGGCTCGGCAAACAGCTCGATGCGCAAAACGCGTACTGCAAGCGCTCGCACGGCTGCGTCCGTCGTAAGGAAGGCAAACACGGCAGGGCAGATCGCATACATGAGTGCACCCGTCGCCGTCATCACGATCATGCCGCTCGCCGTCGTGAGCCGGGCAAAACGTTTCGACAAATCGCTCCGCCGGGCTCCGACGCTCTGCCCGACGAGGGTTACGGCCGCTTCCTTTATACCGAAGCCGGGCATATAACACAGCGATTCGGCCGTTACGGCAAAGGAATTCGCCGCTAGGGAAACGGCACCGAGGGGTGCGATAAAACGCATCGATGCGACGACGGCTCCGCTCCACGCCGTCTGTTCGGCACCGACGGGTACGCCGATCTTCAGAGCGCGCTTAAAATCGCCTTTATCGATTTTCCACGTATCTTTTTCGATAAGCGCAAGTTCGGAAGATTTTCGAAGCGTGTAATACGAAATCAAAACGGCGGTCACAAGGGCTGCGCACACGGAACCGTACGCCGCACCCGCCGCTCCGAGATGCAGTATGACGATAAACAGATAATTGAATGCGACATCGAGAGCGCACATGAGCGCATTCAATACGCCCGGAGTTTTCATATCGCCGGATGCCTGCAGCATACCGCTCATCAAATACACGATTTGAAAAACCGGGAGCGCGAGCTGGAAGACCGAAAAATAAAATGAAGCGTCGCCCCTGATCGCATCTTCGGCTCCGAGCCACGCGGGCAGCATGCCGCTTACCGAAACGCTCAGAGAGGCGACGACGCTCGAAAAAATCGTACACACGACGATCGCTTGGCGCAGCAGGCGCTTTGCTCTCCGTCCGTCACCTGCACCGACCGCCTGTGCTGTCTGCACGGTAAAGCCGGTCGCAATCGAATGCGTCAATCCGCCGAACATCCACAGTGCCGGTGAAACGAGCCCTATCGAAGCCGCCGCTTGTGCGCCCAATCGCCCGACCATCGCCGCGTCGATATACTGCATCAAAATAGAAGAAACTTGAGCGAGCATACCGGGTACGCTGAAACGCCACACATACGACAAAAGCCGAGCGCTCGGAACAGCGTTCCGTTCTTTTAATAATTTTGCAAGGGCGATCTGTCCCCGCGCTTCCTTCAATTTTCTTCCTGTGCGGCGTACCAGTCGATTTTGCGCGTCAGCACCATAAGCAGCGTAACGACGAAGAACAAACCGAGACTGCCGATCAAAAGCGCGTAATCTTCGGCTTGCAGCGTGCCGAACAAAAATATATACGACGTCATCTGTACGAGCGCAAAGCAGGCTCCCCATTTCGGTTTTTTGAAAATCGCGGATGCATAAAACAGCAAAAGAAAACTCACTGCAGCCGAACTGATCCAATAGGTCGTACCGAACGGAATGTGCTCTGAAACCGACAGGAGCAGCAGGTAAAAGATCACATCGGCGAGACCTATCAAACAATACTGTACCGGATGGATTTTTATATGTGTAAAAATTTCAAAGATAAATATCGTGATAAACGGAATTATTAAAAAGAGGAGCGCGTATTTTATACTCCGCTCGGTTTTTTGATAATTGTCGACCGGTGTTACGAAATCGATCTGCACGGTTTCCGCGTCGTCGCTGTCGTATGAATTGTACGCATATTTTTGATTGGACTTGCGCGACGAGGAAGGCGCATCGTCTTTTTCCGAGGCGATCCACTCTTTCGGAAAAGCGGTCGAAAGACCTGCGATATTCCACACTGCGGAAAAGCCCGCGTCGGAAATGCTGCGCTCGGTCGGAAGCCAGCCGCCTGTAAAGCCGGGCGTCGGCCACGTCGATTCGACGGAAAACGTATTATCGCCGGCAAGCGGCATCGCGGCAAAATACTGCCCGCCTTGGATAGCCGTTTCCGCAGTAAAAGCAAAGCCTTTTTTGCAGTATTCGGCAGGTACGTTGTAAAACACCGTATTTGAAAACGGACTTGCCGCATCGGGCGACATAGGCGACATTTCGAGCGGCGTTCCGTCGGCCGTGACGGCGGGCAGTTTTGTTAAATTCTTTTTGTTTGAAATACCGAGCATCAAAACGCATTCGCTCCACACGATATCGCGCTCGTCTATTTTGTTATACGAATAGTCGGCTGCGGAAAATGCGCCGTCGGAATAGACCGTACCCGAAAACACCGGCGCTTTAAAAATGCCGCGTGTCAAGTATTCGGGTTTTGCGGAAAAGCGCATGTTCCACATTTCCGGTACGCATACGATGTGGCTCGTTTTCCGCTCCGTCCTCTTCGTTCCGTTTTCCCATACGTCGACTGTCTTTTTAAACGGTACGGCGAGTGCGAAGCCTTCGATGACCGGAGCGCCTCCCTTCGGTTCGAGTATGGAACGCACGGCGTCCCTTTGATACGATTTTCTATCGTCGACGAGAGAATCGAGCATGTGCAGCGGAATTAAAAACAGCAGTACGAGTATGAGGATGATAAACGGTTTGACGCCGATTTTTCCGACCGAATTTAATAATTTGTTTTTGTCCATAAAAAAAACTCCGTAAAAGATATTTAAACATAGGAAAGCCTCAAAAAATTGAAGTTTTTCGAGACTCACTTTTATTTTTTTTGATATGCCGTGCGTATCGCTTCGGCAAACAATTTATTTTGATCGTGACGCTCCGGTACCGAAAACTGAGGTTTGCCGTCCTCTTCCGAAATGCGGTATATCTGCGTCGGGGGTACTGAATATGCGGGACTGTCGGGATTGTTGAGCCACCAGTCGAGCACGGCGACGATGCACAGCGTGTATTTTAATAAATTTGCATTTGTCGCATTTGTCGTCGCCGTCGTGTTTTGTGCACCGAGCAAAACGTCGAGCCGCTTTGAAATTTCATTCGGAATATCGAAGCGATAATGCTCCCATGGATTGCGTATCGAATCGACGGTTCCGTGCACGTGCGCTACGGCGTCGCATGCGTTTGCGGCGCGGGTAAGGTATTTCCGCACAAAGTCGACGCGCTTATACAATGGCGGATATTTGCTGTCGTTTGCGGGACGCTCGAGTACGAGCGGCTTGAATTTCAACTCGGGTAAAAAGTGATACTGTGCCTGCCATAAAAGCGCCGTAATCGATTTTTTGCCGAACGACGAAGATTCGAAATCGCTTTGAGAATATATTTGATTGGTGAAGTAGATGAGCGGTTCGGCATATAATTTATTAAAAACGTCTTCCCTGTATGCCGACCACGTATCGAGTACCGCATCGATCGAATCCGATTGAGCGCTGCCCGTTTCCTCTTTAACAAAAGAGATGTTACGGCATCCCTGAAAAAAATCTTCAATGATGCGAAGCAATACGATCGTCAGCTGTATCGGATTCGACGGCGATAAAATATTAAAGCCGTCATCGAATTTATAGAGCGGCTGAAAATACGGAAACAGATCGGGGTGCATATCGAGTTTTTGAAAACCGGCTTCGGGAAACAGCCGGTCGAGCAAGTTTAACCCCGTGTTGACGGTTTCATCGCGCTTGCCGCGCACTTCGTGTACGATGTTTTCTTTTCGTTCGGGTGCTTTGGCTTCTTTCGGTTTATCGGGAAGCAGTAAGTCGAATTTGTGAAGACCGATAAACTGCAGGATGTCCGCAACTTTTGCCGAAAAAAATACCGGATACGCTTCATAGGTATCGGAACACATGCGCATGAGCAGCGGATATAATTTCCTGATGATTTCCGTATCGATGTAGAGCCACTTGGTGATCGCTTCTTTTGCGAGCGATTGGAGCTTTTCTTTGTCGGTATCGGGATAGACGATTTCGTCGGCGTAGATCTCCTTAATAATTTTCGGGATCTTTGAACTGCCGTAATAATAAACCGTCATGAGCGGGCGATATACTACGCGGATAAAAGGTATGAGATCGCATACGAGCAGCGGCTGCGGCAGCGCGAACAGATCGTCGTATGAGAATTTGATGTCTTGCATCGTCCATCCGGCAACCGTTCGCAGGAATTTGAATTTGATATCGGCACCGCCGGCGATCTTCGCTTTGTACGTATTCGGCGCCATCTGTATGAGCATCTTAATGACGGTGATAAAAGCTTCCATCTGATCGATGTAGAGCTTCAGGGTTACGTCGTAGAACGCCGGCAAAATTTTTTCCGTTCCGTCTTTTTGAAAGCGCCGGATAAAATTAAAGATACCGTAATTCGCTTTGATTTGGTATTCGTCCGACATCATAAGCTTGTCGATTTCCGCGCAGAGTTTCGGATGAAGCATCTGCAGATCGTTTTTTCTCCTGTGCTTTACGGCCGTATGCTGCGAAGTTCGCGCATCGGATGGTTTTGCACGGTTTCCCGAAGATGTACCCGAAACGCTGCGGGACGGAATAGGCGCGGGACGGCGAGCGTGCGTTATTCCTTTCGAAGACGGATCGGTAAGAATCGAGCGTTCATTTAACACTTCGCCTCCGAGTTTTTTCGCCATCGTCGCCGCTTCTTGCGGATCGATATCACCTATAGCCTTTCTCGTTTTATCGAGCGTACCGGGCGCCCAATCAGCGGTTTTATTGAGAGATTCGTTGGCCATTCCCACACCTCCGTTGGAAAAAATCGCGACCTACCCGAATGAAGATCGATCGCTGCCCGCTTTGAAAATCTTCAGATACGCAGTCTGCTTTTTTTCACGATACCGGGAAAATTTTTCAGCGTAAGTTTTTCTCCGGTACCGGTGAGCAGTACGCCGTCGAAAGTACCGAAAATTGCGCTGTAATCGGTACGCATGACGAGGATGCTCAAAACGCGTTTGCTGATCGACACGGGCGTAAACGTTAAATCGACCATAGATTCGGTATCCTGCACGATCCACGTTTTGCCGCTGCCGAACGGATGCGTGATCGTCACGGCGGGCATCGGCGTCAACTTTCCGTCGAATACGACGACGTTTTCGTTGCAGTCGTCGGCTTCTTCGGAATCCATATTCGTCATCGTAAAGCGGAACAGCAATTTTCGTCCCTCATAGTCGCCCAGACCGCACATCATTTTGCTTTTTGAATGGTAACGGTAATACGTGCGGTTCATCACCATAAACGCGAGCCCCGACGTATTCCGCATCGGAACGGCGGGCGTCTTTTTTCCCGCGAGGAGATTGAGCGAACCTTCCGTACACATCGCGGTGAGCCAAGAAGCCGAACAGCGCCTCGTTGTCGGAGCGGGTGCAACGACGACAAGCTCGGAGTGCAGCGGATCGCTGAAGTGAGACACGAACATACCCGTCGCCGCAGGACGAGAGGCATCGCCTTTTACGCTGAACACGAGCGATATGCGGTCGCGCTTGCGGTTCCACGAAATGCGGATATAGCGCGATTTTTTGTGATTGACGCAGGCGGCTTTATCGAGCCGTATCGGAACAAAGCGGAAGCGCGGGAGCATAAACGTATGATAGACGAATTTTTTACCGGTGGATCGGTACCAAAATATTACTTCCGCGAGTCCGAACAGCTTATCGTCGAAAAATTCGACCATGCCGATATAATCGCCGATCGAAAACATATAAGCGAGCCGGCTTTTGATTCGGAAATTCGTTAAAAACGCAGGGATCGGAATACCGCCGAACGGAGCTTTAATCCCCTTGATGTCGAGCTTTTGCGGCGGATTTGAAAACGTACCGAACTGCGCGGTACCGTCTGCGACAATCGATTCGGGCGATTCGCTTACTGTCCTGGAATACAATCTCTACCTCTGAAACGGTAAACTTTTATACTCGGGGCTGTCCAAAAACTTCAGTTTTTAAAAACACCCATTCTATTATATATCAAAAATGCCGGTCCTGCAATTCCGCGCATTGGGTTTGCTTTTTACGTGAGTCGATACGTGAGGTGCGCATTTTTGAGCTGTACGCTTCGATTGCGCATTTTACTTGTTTCAGCTATGATACGCCTATGGTGCATTCCGTTTTCGGCGATCTGCTTGCGGCGGTTTTGCTTGCGTGCTCGAGCGCGCGGATTTTTTTTCTCAAATACGAACGCGTCGACACCGCAGCCGTTCTCGTGCCGGTATCTCTTGCCGTCGTCGTTTTGCAGATTTTTTCATGGAATATCGATTGCATTTCCGCCGCTCTCTTCGTTCTTGCCGTGATCGCGCTTTTTACCAATGCCCGCGCGCTTTTCCGCTTTGCGTCGAAGCTCTACGTCGATCATTATTCTTTCGTCTTTATCGTTTTGTCGGTATGCATTTTCATCGCTTCTCTGGCGCTTGCAGGCGTTATCGTACGGTATATACCCGTCGCACTCGACCCCGCAGACTTCGGCGTCGCGGAAACGAAAACAAGGCTTGCCGGATCCTTTGCATCGGGCTTTACCGAAGCGGAATACTTTGAAAAGACTTCCGCAATGCTCTATATATACGAACCTGCAGGCGAAAAAAAATCGTCTCCCGTCGTTATCGTCGGAAGCGATAAGCGTGCCGATGCCGCTTCGTACCGGCCGTACATGATGCTGCTCGCCGCGCAGGGCTATACGGTGCTCGCCTGCGATTTTTATGCTGCCGACGGGCGCTGGTTCAATTCGTTTGCCGATTTGCGCATCTTCCGCAAATATTCGATGATCGCATCCTATCTCCTGCAAGCGGAACGCTTTTCCCGCCAAAAGGATTTTTACACGTTCGGCATGATCCGCGAATTCGGCGCAATGCGGGATATAGCGAGACGAAAATTCGGAAGCGGAGTCGAATTATTTATCGCATGCGACGGTATGGCCGACGGGGCAGCCGTCGATTTTATCAGGCAGACGAACGGAAACGTAACGGGGGCGCTTGCGCTCGACAGCGTTCCCGAATACCGTACGCCCGGTTTCGGCTGTATCGAACAGACCGATCCGCTGCTTGCTTCTTTTTTCGGTGTCGAACGCGATACGGCGTTGCGCGTTCCGCGCTCCCTTGTGTCGGAGACGGTTCGACGCATTCGATAAGAGACTGCGGAAGCTGCTGTAAAAGCCGACCGATTTTCGGCAGCTCCGTTTTAATAATCGGGAGGCGAAACTATGACGCTCGCAAAACTCGACAAATATTTTAATTCGTTTTTACACCCGGAAAATTTTCCGCACGACGTATCGCGCAACGGCATCCAAATTCAAAACAGCGATCCGGAACACAAACCCGTCGATAAAATCGCATTTGCCGTCGATGCCTGCGAAGCGACCGCGCTCGAAGCGGTCGCTCTCGGCGCGCAGGTGCTTTTCGTTCACCACGGATTGTTTTGGGGCGACTGTACGGTTTTGACCGGCGTGCACTACAAACGCGTCGCCGCTTTTATTAAAAACGATGTCGCGTTGTGTGCGTATCACATTCCGCTCGACGCGCACGAAAAGGTCGGAAACAACGCGGGACTCGCCGAACGCATCGGCCTGAAAAAAACGGAACCCTTCGGCGAGTGGCGGAATATGACGATCGGTGTAAAGGGCGTGCTTCGAAAACCGCTTACCGTCGACGAACTTGCTTCCCTCGTCATGCGTCCCGAAAAAAAAGCGGCCGTTTTTCCGTTCGGCGTGCAAGACATACGCACGGTCGGAATCGTTTCGGGAGGAGCGGGCGAAGACGTACAACAGGCGGCTGCCGCGAAGCTGGACGCATATATTACGGGAGCTTTCGAGCATGAAGATTATCACTATGCAAAAGAAGCGGGGATCAACGTTATCGCCGGAGGGCATTACGAAACCGAAACCGTCGGAGTCAACCTCGTGCGCGCAAAGCTTGAAAAAGACCTGCACATAGAGACGGTTTTTATCGATATGCCGACGGAATTGTAAACGGCGGGACGCGCCGCTTCACTTTGAACACTCAAACAATGCGGGACTGTCTGCTACGGATGGCAGCAAACAATTGCGAACTTAAAGCCGTCTGTATGCGATGTGTGCACACGCAGACAACACCCGTTGTTATCTTCCGGCTATGTATTCATGCCAAAAGCCTTGTCGCTAAAAAAACGGATTACAGATTTTCCACCTCTTCTCTGGATAGACCGGTAGCTTGCGCTATGTTTTCAACCGACAAGCCTAAATCAAATAAATTCTTTGCCGTTTCGAGTTTTGTTTGGTACGAACCGTCGGCAAAGCCTTGTTGTATACCTTGCCGCAAACCTTGCTGTACGCCCTCTTCCCTCGCGTCCATCTCAAACCCCGACATAAAGCGGTATTCTTTGCGTGCTTGTTCGTTATTCTTCACAGCCTGTATCATCGTTTCTATCCTCCCGGTATACTCCGTATTCGCCGTTCCGGTTTTGACGTACTCCAAAAAACCTTTCAGTTCTTTGTCTTCAGCTTTTCTAAATGCTTGTGCATTTATTATAACCTTTTTTGTCCCGTCGCGTAAGGGTGTGTGCCGGTCTTCAAGGCACATATTTTCAAATGTATAAATCGGTTTATTCTTTCCGATTGCATCGAACACGCACACAAAGATAATGTAGCTGTCGTTTAATGCTTTGTAGTGTTCGCCCTTGTCTAAGAATGCGATGTCAATCGCCGCTTGGTAGTATCGTCGTCAAAAGTGCACCTCCGTGTACACTTTTGACTTACGAGTTTCGCCTGACGTCGAAACGTCGCATCTATTCAGCTTGAGCGGCATCCATGCCGCTTGTTTAGTCCCGGCAAGGACGCCGGAAAAGTTGTGTGTGTGCGAGTTTTTCGCTAGAAAAACTCGTGTTTTCCGATAGACACGGACGTCTATCGGAAAACGCCATCTCGATGTCGTAAGATTTCCCCGCCTCGTCTTTTACGAGCAGGTCGAGCCGCACCGATTTTGCTTCGATGCCGGCTGCAACACTGTTTTGCAGCGACAGGTAGATGATTTTCCCGATTTGCCCTGCCAAAATCATTTCAAGAAATTGCTTGCAAATGCCTTCGTCCTGCATGACTTTGCAAAACATAAAATCGTCAGCAATCGTTAAATCGTCAAAACTTTTTCTCATACATACCTCCGTACCTAATTATAGGCGCAGACGGTATAAAAACAGGAACAAAAGGGAAAAGTTTTTGCAATTATTTTTCCACCATAGTTGGCGTATAAAACCGGCAACGAACGAGGTGTCGAACACGAGGCGTTTTGGCATTGAGCTCATCCCTCGCACAAAAAAACTGCTGAAAAATGTACATCCAGAGTACATTTTTCAGCTGCGAGTTTTCTGTCGAAAACTCGACGGACTTTTCCCCGTATGGGCGTCCTGCCCACTTTCACTCCCTTAAAAAAAGCCGAAGTTTCTTTTAGGGGGAGAAAACACCCCGTTTAGGGCAGGTTTTTTTCTTCCCCTATACCCCCTCTTTTGACCTTGAAGCTGCGCCGGTTGTACCCGCACTGCCAAAGGGGTACCCCCTTTGGAATCCGGCCTTATCTGCAATACTGCCACGGATGGCAGCAAAAGCCGTAGGTCTTGCGAGTTTTCCGCAAGGCAAACTCGCGTTGAAACCTGTACGCTTCGTACAGGTTTCATACGACGCCGGGAACGCTGCACGTAATCGACGTTTTTGCAAAGCCGTTAGGATTTGCAAAAACTCGAGGTTTATCCCCGACACGGAAGCCGGGAATAAACCGAATTATAAATTATCTAATCGATTCCACTTCTTCTTGAGTTAGGCCGGTCGCTTGCATTATCTTTTTTACGGAATCCCCAAGCTGTTTTAAAATCCGTGCCGTTTCAAGAGCTTTTTGGTATGAACCGTCAGCAAAGGCTATTTGTCTTTCTTCAGCTCTCTGTACTGCAATGTCCGTATCATAATCATATTCGGCTACTAGCATGTTTATTACCTCTCTTTTGCAAATATGCGGGTATCTGCTGCGTCGCACGGCAAAAAAGTGTCCTTGATGTATACCCGATACGCCTGCGGTACTTTTTTGCCTAACTCCTTGCATCTACTCCGCCTATTTGCAAAAGTGCTGATTCTTATAGAGCTTTTATCTCTTCAACGGAAAGCCCTGTTCCTTCGGCTATTTTGGCAATATCAAAGCCAAGCCGTTTAAAAGCCTTTGCTGTTTCAAGTGCTTTTTGGTATGACCCGTCGGCGAAGCCTTGTTGTATTCCTTGCTGTATGCCAATCCTTAAACTTTCTTCTCTTTGTACTGCAATGTCCGTATCATAATCATATTCGGCTACTAGCATGTTTATTACCTCCCGTGATTTTCTCTGTAAATATTCTTTTAAGATGCCTTTTTCTATACATATCTTTACCGCATTGGTAAAGCCGTTTTCTGAGTCTAGTTGGGTTTGCTTTCTTACCTCTTCTACAAAGAGGCTGTATTCTTCAAGCGGTTTGCAGGCCGTTAAAACTTTATTTGCTTTGTCCGTGTTGATGTTTAAAACCTGCACCGTCAGTTCCAGCGGGGCGTGTTCAGGCTTTGTTATAAATGCATCGGACAGTTTTAAGGCTGTAGTTTCAGGATAGTCTTCCTTGCCGTTGTAAAAGACGTAGAATTCAGGCGTGGGGATTTTTGACAGCTTTCTTAAATACCTGTCTGTCGGTGCTTGCAGTTTTTCGTAGAGCCGAGATATGTATTCCAAAAAACGCAAAGGCATATTTTCGTTTATAGTTGATTGATGTTCAGCCAACACGATGATTTTACCATCGACAAGGCAGGAAACGTCATTGATTATGTTCATGTACATAACATTATCGAGTTTTATATTTTCGACCGGACAAGACATTGGTAGATTTGTACCGTGCAAAGCATTATAAAGCGACAAAAAATTCTCTTTTGCTTTTTCGTCTTCACTGAAAAGGTCGACAAAAACGGAGTCTTTATATTTTCTGTTTGAAGTACTCATAACTGCCCTCTCACTTGTCATATTATATCACAGATTAAAGGACTTTAAAAGGGCGCGATGTAAATTTAAAAGTAGAAAGCGCTTCCACGCACACAAAAAAACTGCTGAAAAATATACATCCAGAGTACATTTTTCAGCTTAAAGTTTTAGTCTTCGTCTAAAACTTTCAAGTTTGTACCACCGCCATCCTGAGGCGGAGTACAAAACAATTACCAATTACCCATTAGCGCATTACCAATTCCTTACGGCGTTATTGCCGTAATCGTGCCGAAGTCCTTCCATATCGGGGCACCTTCGTACGCGCTGACCGAGGCGGCGGGCACTTTTAATGTTACGCCGGCTAAGACTACGCCGCTAAAAGCTCCGCCTCCCAGTGCGGGAGGAGTTGCTGCCATACAGGTAACGCTTTGCAATGCCGTACAGTTTTTACAGAAATCACCGCGCAAATGCTC
>NZ_AVQI01000011.1 GCF_000468115.1 Treponema socranskii subsp. socranskii VPI DR56BR1116 = ATCC 35536 | reverse complement strand
AGCGGTGCTTTTAACCTACCTTAAAATGCGGCATTGCAGAAAATGTCGATTTTCGAAAATGCCGCATTGGTGCGCGCTTCTCGCAACGAGGAGCTTCGCTCCGACGTTTCAAGCGAGCGCACACGTGCATCCGCGAGTTTTCTTTTGAAAACTCGAAGTTAAAAGCCGCCGCGCTATTTTAGCGGCGCTTTTAACCTACTTATTCCGCTGCAAACCAGTTCTCGTTCGCACCCATCGTTCCTGCACCGGCTTTATACGCAGCCACCTGTGCCGCAGGAACTTTTACGCTGTTGTTTTTTAAGCTTGTACAGCCTTTGAACACGTCTTTAAAAGCTGTTACATCCCCATACAGCACTGCAGGATTGTAATTGCACTTGAGCGTTGCAGCTGTAAGCTTTGTGCAGCCTTCAAAGCAGCCAGGCATCTCCGTAATGCTTGCCGGTATCTCAGGAGCCTGTGTCAGGCTTGTGCAGCCTTCAAAGCAGCTGGGCATCGTCGTAACCTTTGCCGGTATTACAGGAGCCTGTGTCAGGCTTGTGCAGCCTTTAAAACAGCCTATTATGTGCTCAACCTTTGTCGGCAGTACCGGCGCCTGAGTCAGGCTTGTACAGCCTTCAAAGCAACTACCCATATATATAACGTTTGCCGGTATTACCGGAGCTTGCGTAAGCTTTGTACATCCTTTAAAGCAGCCGATCATACTCGTAACGGTTGCCGGTATCTCAGGAGCTTGAGTCAGGCTTGTGCAGCCTTCAAAAGTGCCGCCTACCATAGTAACGTTTGTCGGCAGCACCGGCGCCTGAGTCAAGCTTGTGCAGCCGAGGAAAGTATTCTCCATAGCCTCAACGCTGGCCGGTATCACAGGCGCTTGAGTCAAGCTTGTGCAGTTTTTAAAGGTGGCCTTCATCTGCTCAACGTTTGCCAGTATCTCAGGAGCGTGCGTAAGACTCGTGCAGTCTTCAAAGCAACTGTCTATGCCCCCGATGCCCTTAACGCTTGCCGGTATCTTAGGCGCCTGCGTAAGGCTTTTACAGCCTTTAAAGCACTCGTCCATACTCGTAACGCCCTCCGGTATCACGGGTGCCTGCGTAAGGCTTTTGCAGCCGTCAAAGCAGTTCTCGAGATTAGTAACGCTCTCTGGTATTTTAGGAGCTTTTACAAGCTTTTGGCAGTCAGCAAAGCAGCGATCCATATTCGTAACGCTGCTTGGTATCTCCGGAGCTTCTACAAGATTTTTGCAGCCGTAAAAGACACCCATCATAGTCTGAACACCGGCCGGTATTCCGGACACCTGCACAAGACCTGGGCACCCGAAAAAGCAGCCGCTCATATCCGTAACACCGGTGAGGTCGCTGCCGAATTTGAACGCAACTTTTTTTGTTTCGCTGCCGTTCAGTATTTTGCCGAGCAGAGCTTCACCCGTTAGCATTATATTTACATCTGCTGCAGACAGACCGGTTACTTCCAAGTAGTTTATGCCGGCAGCCGATGCCTTCGTTTCGAGGTAGTTTTTTAAGCCCTCGCCGTTTGTGCCGAAAGCAACCTTCGTGTACTCCGCAGGCGGTATATCGCCGCCGCTGTCTCCGCCTGCATTCGCATTGCAGCCCGTCGTAAAGGCCGCAGCTGCAAACAAAACCGCAGCCGCTCCAAGGAAAGCAATCGCTTTCCGTCTCAAAATAGCTGTCTTCATTGTTTTTCTCCTATTTATAGTATGCTATTGGGTTAAAATTGAAATTCGTTATTATACGGTTTGCCTTTTATGCAGTCGCTGAATTTCGTAAAATCCCCCATCGGCACGACGTACGGTTTACAGGAAAAAGGATTCTTTGTCGTATCGACGGTAATACGTACATGCTTTGACGGCTGTGACGTGTCTTCGCCTGTGTTATAACAGCCGACAAGCCATGTTCCGTCTTTGTTGTCCGTAAAAGTTATCACGTAGTACGGAAAACCCATTTGATCGCTGTGTATACCGGCAAAGTCTTTTTTTATCTCCATACACATATCGAATTTTCCCCCTGAGACCTCTAAATAGCCCCAGTACGTACCGTACAGATCGCTCTCTTGAACGACAGTCGGCGTATTGTTGTCGTCCGACGAGCCGTTGCTGCATGCGCTGAACCCGATAAAGACGGCCGCTAAAGCCGCCAACACAAACAATGTTTTTTTCATAAAAACCTCCTTTCACTTTTTATGAAGTTCTTATACGATTATGCAAACGGAAAGTCCGCCCGCCCGATTCCTTGTACGGTAAGCATCATTCGCTTTTAAATCTTTCAATAACGGGAAGCGGCATCGCTCCCGGATTAAACGAAACGCGCAGCATCAGTTTTCCGCCTGTAAGTTTTCCGCGGACCGACAGCTTCATCAATTTGATAATCGTTCCGTCGGCCTTCTTTACAGGAAGACCTCCGCCCTCTTCGGGCTTAGGTTCGGGATCAGGCGCATCGTACTTGAGATAATAATCGCTCCCGTCTTTAAACACTTGCACGTCGGGAATATCATAAGCTTCGATCGTCATCACTGCCCCGTTGGCAAAGCGGTGCATGCCGAGCGTTACCGTATACGTACTGGCGGCACCCGGCTTAACGGTAATTGTCGGCTTACTTCCGTCGCCGCAGGTTCCGTGCCCGCGTGCGACATTTCCCCCCGGCCCGACCAAATAGTCGAACGTTCCGGTATACGAAGTTGTCCCGTTCCAGTCCGCTTGCAGTGCACCGGACGGAACCTCAATAACCGGTTCATCTTTAATATTCGGATCAAACGCTATTGTAGGCGCATCGGTATTGTGCGGAATATTCTTTTGCTTTTTCATGGTAACGCGAACACCCTGCATCGCTCCGATGCCGGTAAGAGCGTCGCCGGTAAGCAAAATGACCACTTCATCCAAAGAGTTTATGCCGAGCTGAACGGTCATCGCAGCTTTTGACTTGTCGTGAGATTCCGCCGCCGCCAGATCCGAGCCGCCGAACCAATACATCGTGTAGTTGCTTTTGGAATTCTTAACGGTATAATAATAAAACGGAACGACATTCATTCCGTTGATGCTCATATTCCAATCGGCCCGCTTATCGTTATATAAAATAAGCGACGGTATTAAAGTATTGCCGCCTGAAGCGGTAATGCTTCCGTGGTACGTATAACCGTACAGCTCGCTGATGTCGTGATCTTTAAGCTCGTCCTCGTTTTGCGAGCAGGAAACCGACAGCAAAATCAGCGCCGCCGAAATCGCCGCAGCCCATCCCTTAAAAAAATATCGCATGTTTTTTTTCATAAAACCTCCTATAAAAACTTTTGCAGGAAATCGACAAGCGACGCTTACCTCACTTCCCGAAATTATATTTACCGCCGATACGCACACCGATACCGTCGGCAAGCCCGTAATATTTTTTTTGCGTTTCTCCGTTCGTCCCCTTTACAAAGTGAATATTGTTCAGCATATTGTCCACGCCGACATATACTTCGAGTTTTTCATCCAAAAACTTTTTCGAAACGTCAAAGCCGACCATACAGTAATCGGGCGTGTAGTAACCGCTTTTCGCCGTCAAAAGCTGCGGCGAATTCCACTGCACGTTCAAAGCGGCCGTCGTTTCGATGACGGGAATGCGGTAGGCGACGTGTGCGGTGAGGCGGTGCGGAACGCGCAGCGCGAGGTTTTCCCATCCGGCGGTATCTTTATCAAAAAACTTCGCTCCGGTGTATGCGTAGCCGACTTTTACGTTGAGCCTGTCCATATCCGAGCTTATTGAAATATCGCCTCCGTAAGTCATCGCCTTATCCACGTTTCGATATTCGCGTTTCTGCGGAGACGAAGACGCATCGGTGACGACGCTGTCGATGAGGTCGAGTATGTAGTTGAAATAGCCGCCGGCGGAAACTTTAAAAAGATTTTTGACATTCTGTTCGACGCCGATATTGAAACTGTGCGATTTTTCCGGAACGAGATTCGGATTTCCGTAGAGGATAAAGTTTCCGGCGCCGGGTGCGTAGCTGTGTTTGAAAATCCAGTGTTTTTCTTTCAGTGAAGGAATTTTATATCCCATGCCGTAGCTGAAACGGAGCGCCGTCTTTTCGGTCGGATTATATTTTATGCCGAACTTCGGCGTCGCCATAAAAAGCGCGCTGCTTCCCTGAACGCTCGGTGAAACGTCGAAGCGGACGCCGGGAACGAGCGTCAGCTTTGCGTCGAAAAGTGCAATGCTGTCCTGTGCGAAGAGCGCGGTTTCCAAAGCATATTTTCGCTTTTCGAACGACGTACCGCTCATCGATTCGAGGTCTGCGTTTGCACCCAACGTGATATCGTTTATCGTATTCGGCTTCCAGTGCGCCCTCGTATCGCTTTCCACGTCGAAAGAATTCGAATGCGTCCCCGTCGACGAAGAGTGTGCACCGGCCTTTACGTTGTAAACGGTATCCATAAAATACAGTTTTCCCGCAAGGAAGCCGTCGACGTAGAACTTTTCGCTGCAGATATATTTTCCCGTAAAACCGAATTCCCCGCGGTGAGCGGTGTACGTCATATCCGCGCCTTTATCGAGCCCCGTTTTCGTATAATTGCTTATTTGATGCGAAATCGTATACAGCCCGTATGTGCCGACGGAACCCCACGCATCGTTCCACGCAAACGTATCCCGCACAAAGCCGAGTATTTTTTTTGTATTTTCGTAATACTTGATTTTTCCGGCAAGAGCGTCCTCCGTCATCCTTTCCTTGCCCGGATTAAAATCGAAACTGCCGATCAGCGTATTCGAAAGATGCTTTCCCGAAACGGTGAGATTCCCCGCCGCATAATTTTTCCATCCCAGTATCAGCGGCATGAACCCGACTTCTTCGGTTACGCCGCCGCCGATTTTAAGCTTCGTTTTTTCCGTACCCTGCGTGTCTTCCTTTTCCGAATCCGCCGCCCCCCGCTTCGTTACGATGTTGATGACGCCGCCCATCGCATCGCTTCCGTACAAAACGGAATCCGCGCCCTTGATGACTTCGATTCGTTCGATGTTTTCGACGGGAATCTGAAAGATCGGCGTGGATCCCGATATATCGGTCGAAACGCTCACACCGTCTATCATGATCTTCACATAACCGTTTCCGAGCCCCTGCATCGTGACGGATTCGTTGGCGTTGCCCGCCGTAGCGGTGCTCACTGCAACATCGGGAAGCGTTTTCAAAGCTTCGCCGACGGTCTTCGAACCGGACTTCCGTATGTCTTCTCCGGTGATTGTCTTTTTTTGTTCGACGGCGTCGTCGATAGTCTGTTCGATCTTTTCCGCATCGACGACGATAACATCGTCTTCCGTTTCCTGTGAAAACAAAAGCTGTGCCGAAAAGAGTATGATGCAGAAAAAAATATACCGTTTCAAAAATATGCCTCGATTTTAGTTAGATGTAGCTAACCCACTATGTAAAGGATTTTCTTATTTTATGCAATAAAATTTCGACCTTATTGAGAAAAAATATCAATAAGGCATGCTTTTAATAAAATTTACCGCTCGTTCCGCTTGCACTCAGTGCAGCGAAAAATCCATAACGAATGAGAGCGTCATCGCGCTCGCCCCGCTCGTCATTTTTCTGAACGGAGCCGATTTTTTTATCGCGGCGAGACATGCACTGTTTAAAAGCTCGTATTCCGACGGCTCGAGAATGACGGCTTCCGCAAGCGTTCCGTCGGGATTGATGACGATGCGCGCACGCACTTTGCCTTCCAAGCCGCTTGAACGGGCGGCGTAGGGGTATGTCTTTTTCGATGCGATACGCCCGAGCACATAGGATTTATACGTTGCTGCCGCCTTCGCTCCCTGCGTATGAGAAAACGAATCGACTGTGCCGCCCGCATTCGCCGTGTCACTTACCGTACTTTCACTCGCATCCGCCGACGGGCTTTCATCGACCGCTTCGGCGGACGGTTCTTCCGGCGCTTCGGTTTGCTCGAGTTCTTCGGCCGGCGTTTCCGGTTTCGGAGAAGGGATCGTTTCGGCGGGTTTTGCCGGAACTGCGGGAACGCTTTTATTGTGCACGGCGGCCGGCGCTTTTTTTGCCGGCCGCTGTACGATGCGCACGTTCGACACCGTCGTATCCGATACGATCGACGCTTGAGACGACGAAGCGCTCCGTATACCCCAAAAGGGCAGGCAAAACAGCACTGCGACGATTGCGAGCGTACACAGGGCGGAGCTAATCCAGCGGCTCATGCACGATACCTATGCGGCTGATCCCCGCGGCCTGCACTTTTGTCAATATCTGCACGATCCGTTCGAACTCGACCGTCCGCTCGCATTCGAGCGAAAGCGCAAGCTCCGGTTCCCGCGCATACATGGACGAAAGCGTATCCTCGAGCGCTTCAAGCGTTACGGCGTCTCCGTCCAATTCCATCCTGTCGGCAGTGACGGCAAGCACCTTCGTCGTATTGCGCTCCTGCGTCGCGTCTTCGCTTCTCGGCAAGTCGAGCGGAAGCGAGCTTCTTTTAAATTGGGTCGATACCATAAAAAAAATGAGCAAAATAAAGATGACGTCGATGAGCGACGTGATGTTTACGACAAGCTCTTCGTCGTAACGGGAAAAAGAATCGGGAGCGAACATTATTTACCCTCCGACGTTTTCCGATCGGTTTCTTCGCCGTACAGCTGCATAAACATCATGCGCTTTTCGATAATGCGCTTAAACGTGCGATAACACAAAAGCGCGGGTATCGAAATGATCATGCCGAACGCCGTCGTGAGCATCGCTTCCCAAATGCCGCCGGACAGATCCTGAATATTCACCGCAGCGCCCACTTCCGCCATCTTGGAAAACGAACCGATAAGACCGGTAACCGTACCGAGCAGCCCTATCGAAGGCGACACCGCGCTGATAAAATTGAGCAGCCACAGTCCGCGGTTCATTTCGTAATACAAAAGCGTGCTTTCCTTTGTAAGTTCGGTACGGCGCTGCCCCTCCGGCAATGCGGCGACTGCCGCCGCCTTTTCCTGCAGGCGCTTGAGCACATCGTTTTTCGAACCCTTTCGCGTTTGAAAAAAATACATGCCGCGTTCAAGGCATTGGCAAAAACAAAAGCACAAGATCACGGCGAGTACCCAATTGATAGGCCCGCCCAAATTAATAAATTCAATCAATCTCATACTGCTACCTGATATTCCTTATTGTTAAATTTGCTTATGTACACTGCGTTTTAAGGAGAGCTCGATACGGCGATCTGAGTATCTGCGCTTCGCCGTTTCGGTATTATTTTAACATACTGCTGCCGAACATATCCGAGCTCTTGCAGCGAACGTACCATTCTGTATACGGTCGCCCGCCCGATTGAAGTATCTTTTTTATGCGCGATGTATAATATCTCTTTCGGCGATACATCGGGGTTTTGCAGTATGATCGAAAGCAGCCGTTTGCGCTGATTCGTTATGCGCATCCCCTTTTCTTTGAAAGATGCAAGTATTTCGTCAAACAGATATTTCATAGCGGTTTCAAATAAACATAACGGCAGAAGATAAAAAATCTATACGGTTATCACATACTAATCATAGTTAGCTTATGCTATTATTTAAATCGGGATATGTCAATAGGAAATATTGATTGACGCGGAAACGTTTATCCGCTAGTATCGTTAGCAATGGATAACTCCATCGAAGCGAAGACGGCGCACGAAAAGAAAATCGTCGGCGAGATGATACGGCTGTACTGCCGGAAAAAGCACGGCATGAAAAACTCGCTGTGCGCCGAGTGCGCCGCGCTTTATGCGTATGCGCTCGGAAAAATCGACAAGTGTCCGTTTATGAAAGAAAAAACGTTTTGCTCGGCATGTAAAGTTCATTGCTACGGACAGGAAATGGGAAATAAAATCAAAACGGTTATGCGCTTTTCAGGACCGCGGATGCTTTTATATCATCCGATCCTCGTTATAAAGCATATAATCGTCGGTATGCAAACTAAGGAAAACGCATGATTAAAATTCGATTGATACGATTACTGTCGCACGCAAAAAAATTCGTACTTTTGCAAGTGCTTTGCCAATGGGTTTCGCTGCTCTGCCAAACAGCGATCGTCTTTTTTATAAGCGATATCGTGCAGAAACTATTCGTTCATGAGTCGATCGCCCCTCTCGCCCCGCTGTACGCCGGCGCGGCACTGTGCTGCTTTGCCGTACGATTCGTATCCGACCGCTTCTACGTCGCCGCATCGTACAATGCGAGTGCCGATGTCAAAATAACGCTGCGCAAGCACATGTACGAAAAACTCCTGCGCTTGGGCGCCTCATACCGGAGCTCCGCGCCTACTGCGGAAAT
This sequence comes from Treponema socranskii subsp. socranskii VPI DR56BR1116 = ATCC 35536, assembly GCF_000468115.1. GTDB lineage: Bacteria > Spirochaetota > Spirochaetia > Treponematales > Treponemataceae > Treponema_D > Treponema_D socranskii. The sequence continues at coordinate 12,580 of NZ_AVQI01000011.1, read as the reverse complement.
CGTACAGCTCGCTTCCGACGGCGTCGAACAGCTTGAAATCTATTTCGGAAAATATCTTTCACAGTTTGCATACAGTCTGCTTGCACCTTTAACGCTGTTTGCCTTTTTGTCGTTCGTGAGTATAAAAGCGTGCGCCGTCCTTTTGCTGTGCGTACCGCTTATTCCCCTTTCGATCGTACTCATCATGAAGATCGCAAAATTCCTTTTGCGAAAATACTGGGCGCTCTATGCAAAGCTCGGCGACGGCTTTTTGGAAAACCTGCAGGGACTGACCACTTTAAAAATCTACCGCGCAGATGAACAAAAGGCGGCAGAAATGGACAGGGAGGCCGAAAACTTCCGACGGATTACGATGAAAGTGCTTTCCATGCAGCTGAACAGCACGAGCGTTATGGACATTATGGCGTACGGCGGAGCGGCAATCGGCATGATCATCGCTCTCGGCGAATTCGCGCGCGGAGAAGTTACGCTCGGCGGCTGCCTTATGATCGTATTGCTCGCTGCGGAATTTTTTATTCCGTTGAGACTGCTCGGCTCTTTTTTTCACGTTGCGATGAACGGTATGGCGGCATCCGATAAAATATTCGCGCTGCTCGATCTGCCGGAAAAAGAGGAAGGTCCCGCCGTCCTTTCAGGCCCTTCCGTTGCCGTCGAGTTTTCGGACGTTTCGTTCGCATATTCTCCCGAGCGGAACATATTGAAAGATGTTTCGCTTTCATGCAAACCGAAGTCGCTCACGGCGATCGTCGGAAAATCGGGATGCGGCAAAAGCACGATCGCTTCTCTCATCATGACGCGGAACAAGGGGTATTCCGGCAGCATCAGCTTTAATAAAACGGAACTCGCTTCGATACGCGAAGACGCCGTTATGAACGCGGCGACGCTCGTCACTCATGAAAGTTATCTGTTTAAGGGAACTGTCGAATATAACCTCCGCATGGGAAACGCGGATGCTTCGGAAAAGGATATGCAGCGCGCATTGCAAAAAGTCAATTTGTGGAATTTTTTGCAAACGCAAAATGGGCTCGAAACGAAGCTTGCGGAAAAAGGCAGCAATCTTTCGGGCGGACAGTGCCAGCGGCTTGCGCTCGCCCGCGCATTGCTTCACGACAGCGCCGTCTACGTATTCGATGAAGCCACTTCGAATGTCGATGCGGAAAGCGAAGCGATGATCATGGACGTCGTCAAAGCTTTGGCAAAAAAGAAAACCGTTATCGTCATTTCGCACAAGCTGTCGAATATCACCGGCGCTTCGTGCATATACATGCTCGACGGCGGACATGTCATTGAATCGGGTACGCATGACGAATTGATAAAAGTGAAGGGTAACTATGCTGCCATGTACAACGCACAGCATAAACTCGAAACCTATGCGGAGGAGGCAAAACGATGAAGTGCAATACAGCGCAGCGAAAAGTCGAAAAGAAAAACGCATTTTTAATTATGGCGCGCCTCATCGTCCTCATACGCACGCTCATCCCCGTCATGCTGCTTGCGATTTTTTTCGGCAGCATCGGACACTTGTGCGCGATCGCCGTAACGGTATCGGCGGCTTCCGGAATCGCGGGCATCGCCGGGCAAAGCGCGCCCTTGCTGCCGCTTCGGATTTTGCCGTACTTTTTGATCGCGTTTGCAGTGTGCCGCGGTATCTTCCATTATGCGGAACAGTACTGCAATCATCTTATCGCATTCAAACTGCTCGCGGTCATCAGGCACCGCATCTTTGCAAAACTCCGCGAACTCTGCCCCGCAAAGCTCGAAGGCAGAGACAAAGGCAATCTCATTTCGATAATAACATCCGACATCGAACTGCTCGAAGTCTTTTACGCGCACACGATTTCTCCGGTCGCGATCGCGCTCATCGTGTCTGCGTGCATGACCGTCTTTATATGGCACGGAAGCGCCGCGGCCGGCATCATCGCTTTATGTGCGTATATAACGGTCGGCGCCGTCATCCCGCTCGCAAACGCAAAGCTCGGAGGTGCGGAGGGTCTCAAGTTTCGAAACGCGTTCGGAAATTTGAGCGCCTTCGTGCTCGATTCGCTTCGCGGCCTCGACGAAACGATACAATACGGCTGCGGCAAAAAACGCTTATCCGAATTGGAAATGAAATCGCAGAAACTGACAGCTACGCAAAAAAAACTTTCAGCGCTTGAATCCTATCAGCGCGCCATTACCAATTTCGTCATACTTGCCTTTGACGCCGCGGTTTTTTACCTGATGCTCCGCTCTTTTTTTGCCGGCAGCGTTTCACTCGGAAGCGTCGTCGTAACGACGACCGCTTTGATGAGTTCGTTCGGGCCGGTCGTCGCCCTGTCGAATCTTTCAAACAATTTGATGCAGACGCTTGCAAGCGGAGAAAGAGTCCTCTCCCTGCTCGATGAAAAGCCTGTCGTCGAAGAAGTGACAAGCGGCAGTATGAACGACGAAACCGCCGAAAAAGCTTTTGCCGTAAACGGCATCGATATTGCAAACGCCGATTTTTCTTACGGCGCGGAAAACATACTGACGAATTTTTCGCTCAAAATTCCCGGACGGAAAATATTCGGCATTCACGGGCCGTCCGGCTGCGGCAAATCGACGCTTTTAAAATTGCTCATGCGCTTTTGGGATCTGCAGTCGGGAAGCATTTCACTTTCGAAAAAAGACATACGGACGATCGATACGGCATCTCTCCGCCGAGCAGAATCCTACGTAACGCAGGAAACGTCCCTCTTCCGCGACACGATCGCAAACAATATCGCAATCGGCAAAATCGGCGCGTCTCGAAAAGAGATAATCGATGCGGCGAAAAAAGCGTCGCTCGACGAATTCGTCTCTTCGCTTCCCGACGGATACGACACGGAAGTCGGCGAACTGGGGAGCACGTTGTCAGGCGGAGAGCGGCAGCGCATAGGACTTGCCCGCGCCTTTTTGCACGATGCGCCGATCATGTTTTTGGACGAACCGACGAGCAACCTCGATTCGCTGAACGAAGGCATCATCTTAAAATCGCTCAACGAAAAATCAAAACGTAAAACCGTCGTCATCGTATCGCATCGAATGTCGACGCTGAATATCGCACATACCGTTTTTGAAATGGAAAAATTTTTATAAGAGTTGATAGTTGATAGGAGTTGAAATGAAAAACCCGATTCGCATCTTGTGGATAATACTCGGTTTTATCTCACTGGGATTAGGCACCGTCGGCATCGCGCTGCCGATTCTTCCGACCGTACCGTTTTATTTGGCAACCGTTTTTTGCTTTGCCAAAAGTTCGAAGAGATTGCACGACTGGTTTATAGGCACATCGCTGTATAAAAAGCATTTGGAAAGTTTTGTCGAGCATAAAGCGATGACGCTGAAAACGAAAATTTCGGTTATCGCTACGGTGACGGCGGTAATGCTTACGGGCTTTATCATGATGAAGCGGGTTCCTGTCGGAAGGATTTGTCTCGCCGTAGTGTGGATATGCCACATCGTCTATTTCGTTTTCGGCGTCAAAACGCTGCGTAACGAAGAGCAAAATCAATGCAGCGATGCCGATAATGAACGGGATGTGCAGTGCGATAAAGCCGTTTCAAAGTAAACGAAACGCAGCGGACACGAAAGCCGACGCCGCTTTCGCTTGGCGTGCGTGAGGGATTGGAGGCGCGGCGAAGCCGTTCCGAAGCGAGCGATGAGCGAGCGGAGGAATGGAGCGCATGAGCGCGGAACGCCGAAAAGCCCGGCCCGAGCGGAGCGAGGGACACGCCCTAACGATTAATAATTATTAATTGGTAATCGTGTTTTGTCCCGGGCGATCGGGATCGCGGACTCCGAACGGGCACGCGCTTCCGAAACCGCGTTTATTTTTTCATCAGATCGGCACCGCTTTTCCACGCCTGCCCGACTTTTTCACCGATGCGGTAATAGCCGTTTTGGAATTGGTCGAATACGAACGCGTTGATTTTTTCAGGATCGATTTTATCTTTTGCGTCGAGAATTTTTTCGTCTGCGATGACGTTGACGATTTCACCGACGACGCGAAAACCGCCGACACCGTGTTCGATCGCCGCAACTTTGCATTCGAGCGTGAGCGGAAATTCTTCGACGACGGGCGCGTCCACTTTTCGGCTTTTATACGCGTGCAGTCCCGTACGTTCGAATTTGTCGGGCATCGTATTGCACGACGCGATGCCGAAAAAATCGGCCGCTTCGATGTTGTCGAGATCCGCCACGCTCAACGTAAAGGCGTTTCTCTTTTTAATATTTTCGGACGTTTTGTGCGATTCGTCGAGATTGAGCGCGACCATATTTTCCGCGCACATGCCGCCCCACGCCATATTCATAACGTCGACGCTGTCGTCTTCGTTGTACGTCGCAACCATAAGCACCGGCATGGGAAACACATAGGGATGAACGCCTAAATCTTTTTTCATACTAAGCCTCTGTAATTTTTGCGGAAAATCGCAAGCTTTGATAAAAGCGACGACAGCCTCTCGGCGCCGCCGTTTACCGTATCTCACCGGATAAAAACACTATCACCGAAAGGAGGCTTTGTCAACGAAGGGGGAATCGGGTATCGAGGACATTATCTGAAAATTCGATAAATTTATTCTTCGTCTTGCAGCATGAACGCCTGTTCGACGATATGCACTCTCATATGGTTGAGTCGAAAAACAGATATAAAATCGATTACATACTATTTTATCATATTTTTTATCTTATCGGCACGTTTTCGAAGCCACAAGAATCCGCAGGCCGCTTCAAGAATCAAAGTTACAAAAAACGCATTTACCGAGGGAATGCCTGTTTTCGGAAACCACCATTTACTGGAAACACCGATGCAATAACATACAAAACTGCCGATATTCCATGCAGGTAATTGAACTTTTTCCAACGAGGGTACATTTGTGCGCCAGCTGACAAAGTAATCGCTGATTACAACACCGGCCATCGGGGGAAATGCAGTCGCTAAAAATCCGAGCCATACGCCGAAATATTGATACAAACCGAACAATCCCGCAACGGTACCGACGACACCGAAAATTACCAGCAGTTTTTCACGGCTGATTTTTGTAAAAATTGATGCCAAATTCAATGAACTGGAATACGCGTTTCCCTGCGCGGTCGACCATATATTGGCAACCAATCCGATAAATGCAAAAGCCAAAAATCCTTGCTTTTGCAGGATATATGCAATATCATACACTCCGTAAACCAGCATCCCGACAATACCGATTAACAGCATAAAAGGACCGCAAATCCCGAGACCGACCAACATAACGCTTAGCGTCGTTTTTTTGCCTTTAGAAAATCGCATTATGTCGGGAGCCCATGAACAGCAGCCGCAAATAATCGATCCGACCGATATCGTAATCAATTCCGACATTGTCATTAAATTGCTTGAATTGCGAATAGCTAAAATTCCGCCTTCATATACGTTATAAGAATCTTTAATACCTATAACAACAGCAAGAATCCCCACAGCAAAAACGGCAACCGTTGCAAAGAGTCCAATGATATTCATCAGTTTTTGCCCTTTCAATGCTGAAAATATCATCAATGTACCGAAGATAATCGTCGCAATCCATCGCGGAATAACGGGGAACAGCACATTGGTAATGCTCCCAATCAGATAACAGTTAATGGAAAACCAGCCGCACAATGTAAGCACTGTAAAGAATGAGATAAGTTTTGCGCCGATATTTCCGAATGCATAGCGGCTTAAAAGGCCGAATGAAAGCCCCGTTTTCATTGACAACATTGACGTACACATTGCAATCACAAAGCAGATAAGATACCCGACATATACGGCGAGTATTGCCTGTTGAAAACCGACCGCACCTTTTGCCAACTGTCCTCCGGCACTCATAATCGTAACGGTAAATACGTAGCCTATCCACGTAAAAACGAGAGAAAAAAATCCTCGCCGCTGCGACAGAGGTACCGAGCCTGTGCTGTACTCATTATCAATCGTGTTGTTCCCCATAGATGCATTCCTTGTAATATTTTATTTAATTTTATGCTTTATTAATTTCCGCTTTTGCCTGTTCGGTAGTTATAACTTTTGCAAAGCCTTCTGCCCACAAATCAAGTTCTATCTTGTTCCACGTTTCGATATCAGCGCCGGCATGCGGATATGCGCTTACTCCGTCTGCCAAAACGACAACGTTATAATCCCTGTGATATGCATCCCGAACAGTACTGTCGACGCACCAATCGGTAACCGTTCCGCAGATAATCACGGTGCGAATTTGCCTTTTTTTCAGCCACGTTTCGAGTTCGGTGTGCGCGAAACAGGAATATGTGTATTTCGTAAATACGACATCGTCGCCTACAGGAGCAAGAGCAGCCGTCATCTCACAATCGGGAGTGCCGAGCCGTAACTTGCATGTTCCGTCTTCGTTGAGCAAACCTCTTTCTTTATTCCTCACCCAGTAAAAATCATTATGATAATCGGGAGACTGTGCAAAAACAGACATAAATACGGGGATACCCTTTTTATGACAAAAATCTTTAAAATCGGCGATCAACGGAATTTGTTCTTTCGCCTGCGCTGTATAAAAACAAAATCCTTCGTCTACAAAGCCCTTTTGCATATCAACGATAATAAGCGCCGTTTCTTTCGGTACGATTTCGAATGGCGATTCCCATTCCCAATAACGTTTACCCATAACAATTCCTCCTATTGTATATTTCTTTTATTTGTTACCGTAACAAATGCAGTAAAAACATATCCAACTCAGGCAACGTAGATTTTTGCGGGAGAATTTTTTCCGACCACAGATAAAATCAGACGAACGGCGATTGCACCACCGACGCACCAAATTTGTGAAATACCGGGCAACGGAGCAAAGGCCAGGACAATGCCGACGGCAACAGCTGCCAATCCGCGCCAATCGAAATTAAATTGTAATTGCTCTGCCGGTGGATAACCTTTGCGATAGGTATACAAAAAGTCCGCTACAAATACGCCGATAATCGCGGGTACGCAATTGGAGAGGAAGATAATAAAACTTCCGAAGTATGCAAAGAAATTAAAAGCCGTCAAAATCAATGCAATGGCACCGCAGATAAACGTCATTTTTTTATGTTCGAGTTTGAATATATTTCCCCATGTCAAAGCACAGGAATATTCATTTCCTTGTGCCGGGCCCCAATTACCGAAAATGCCGATCAGCAAACCGGGAATTGCCAAACCTTGCGCGGCCAATACGTACGGTAAATCACCTTTGCTGGTGGCAATGGCACCGATAGCGCCTATGATAAGCATGAGCGGATTAATAATAAGCATAAACAGCAACGACAAACCGACGGCAGCTTTTGTGCTTTTTGCAAAGCGGATAAAATCGGGAAGCAGAGAACAGGCACAACCTATCCACGAACCGATAGCCATACCTACCAAAGCTCCGAATTTCGCCTGACTGCCGGGTAAAGGTACATACGCCAAAAGCCCCTCCATTCCTCCGACGCTTCGCGCACCGAGAATCATAGAAACGAGACCGAAAATGCCGATGATTGGAACACACAGAGAGCCGAGTTTGCTCATAACTTTCATACCGAACGCTGCGGTGAGCGTAAACAATACGCAACAGACTAAACTTATGGGAAAGTACGGCACGGCGGGAACGATTGCGTTAATGGCACTCGCCATTAAACCGGCATCTACCGCTGTCCAGCCTAACAGAGAAAAGGCGATAAAAAAGCCGATAATTTTAGAGCCGATTTTACCGTACGCATACGCGCACAGCTGTCCAAACGTAAGTCCCGTTTTGGATGCCGCTGCAGCCATCACACAGGCGAGCGCAGCCAAGAAAATACACCCGACTGCGATCGCCTTGATGACAGTCATAAAATCTGCTGCAAAGCCCATACCTGCTCCGGCTTGCAAAGAAGTTGTCATAAAGACAAAACCCGATAGAGATCCGAAAAGAGTTACGGTTTTCATCCGCTTATCCATCGGAACGGCTTGCGATGCAAATTGTCCGTCGGAAGATGTTTTTACCTTTTCCGCCATGATATTCCTCCTCGTTTTAGAAATAATAAAACCCTTCTTGCGTGTTCGAACACGCAAATAAAGTGTATATCGTGATATCAGATCTGTCAACAAATTTTTATTGATATTACTATATTTTCCAAAATATACAGGTTTATTATATAACAAAACTACAAAATCTCTAAATTTTAATTAAAATACTTGAAAATAAGAGACTAAAACCGGATATAAAGTATCATATGAAAATAATTTCCGTGTTCGCGCACGCTATTCTTTTTGAAACACGTTGAATAATGTTACATTTTACTATTCAAATATGCTATAATGGCGGGCTATAGAGGTAAAAAGTGGCAGTTACTATAAAAGATATAGCAAAAATCGTCGGTGTTTCTCCGGGAACAGTTGACAGAGCGATACACAACAGAGGAAGAATTAAACGGGAAATTGCGGAACGGATTCTTAAAGCTGCCGATGATCTTCATTACAAGCCGAATAAATTTGCAAAGTCGTTATCGAATAAACGAAAACAATTTAAAATCGTTTTTATTCAACACGTAATCAATAATCCGTTCATCGAAATGCTCTGTACAGGCATACAAAAAGCTACAGATGAATTTTTTCCGGCAGGGATTTCATTAATCATTAAACCCTGCAAAGATTTTGATTCAAAAGCACAGCTGGCATTATTGCACGAAGCCGTCGAAGTCGACAATGCCGACGGTATAATCCTCCTTCCGATAAACGATCCGAATATCGCTGCTTATGTAACTCAATTATCAAACGACGGTTTTCCTGTAATATTATTAACTTCGTTTATAGATGCCGAATATTCGGCTTTTGTCGGATGCAATTATCGCTATTCGGGACATATCGCAAGCGGTCTTATAAGTATCGTTACGGGTGGTAGCGGAAATATTTTGGTTTTTGAGCCGAACCAAATCATGAAAGGCAACCAGATACGCTTGTCGAGTATGATCGAGCTTTTACACGCACAAAGTCCCGCACTTAACATTGCCGATGTGATAGAGCTTCCGTCGGACGATATCGAAGCATATCTGCGTTGTAAAGAAGTATTCGCAGAACAAATGTCCATATCCTGCGTCATCTACGCGTCCGGTGCAAGTTCGGGAGGACTTAAAGCCGTACTTGAAGAACAAGAAAAATTTCAATTCAAAGTAATAACATACGATTTATCCGATATTGTAAAAAAAGGCTTGTTGGAAAACAGTATCGTCTTCAGCATATTTCAAAATCCTCAGGCACAAGGTTATTTGAGTATGCAGCTTATTTCGGATTACCTGCTGCTCGGGAAAAAGCCCTCCCGTAAATTAAACTATATTAATGCAAACATTCTTATCAAAGAAAGTCTTGAAGATATCGAAAATCAATTTCTTCGGTGTTAAGTTTTTGATCCGTCAACCCTTAAAAAGATATTTGTAGATAGTGCTTTTAAAAGCATTCATTGTTCAATTCTCCCTTAATTATCCGCCCACAGTTCGCATTGGCCGATAACGGTTGCGATTGCATCTTCCATGCCTTCGGGCGGATATTTATATTTTTTTAATAATTTTTTTACCATCCGGCGCATACCGGCGCGTGCGGATTCTTTTTTCTGCCAGTCGATAGTGCGGTTTTTACGGAGCATATCCGTAAGTTCGCGGGTCATCGCAACGAGTTCTTCGTTGGCATAGAAATCTTTAACCGCTTCGGGGCGGGTCAGGGCATCATAAAACGCCGACTCTTCTTCGGTCAGCCCCATTGCTTTCCCTTCGGCCGAAGCTTCCGCCATCTCTTTCGCCATTTGCATCAGTTCGGCTATAACTTCTTCGTTTGAGAGCATTCCGTTGAGGTACGCTTTCATCGCGCGCGAGAGCATCTCGGAGAACTTTTCACTTTTGACGAGATTCGTTTTGCGGTAGAGAGATACTTGCTCGGCCAGCAGTTTTTTCAAAATCTCGACAGCGAGATTTTTTTCTTTCATTTTGGCGATTTCTTCAAGGAATTTGGGATCAAAGAGAGAAAAATCCGTATCGGCGCCCGAAAACAAATTGATAACACCTTCACTCCGAATACTTGCCTTTAATAGTTCGTTGATGCGGGCATTTATTTCTTTTAGAGATAGAGGTGTATTTTCTCCGGTGATACGGGTGAGTAAGGTACGCACCGCTTCAAAGTAAGCTGCTTCAAACCGCTGTGAAGACGTAAGAAGCGATCGGCAAAGTGATAAAGCTTGTCGGATGAGCATTGCCTCTTTGATAAAAGTATCTTTGCGATTCGTTACATTGCCGTAAGCGATTGGGGGCTCAGCAACCATTAAAGCCGCTTTACGGCCGTCTTCATTCAACTCGGCGGGATGCAAAGGAATATTTACAGCGGTCAAAAAGTTTACTCCACCGCTGATCAATTTTGCGCGGGTGAGGTCGGTTGCGGATTCCTTTATAAAGCCGGAATAGTCAAAACCGTGAAAAAGGTCACGACAAATCTCGAGCTTTTCGATAAATTTGGGCAATGCGGTTTTTGCAATATCCTGTTCGCCGTAATTTTGCTTGTCGCGATTGGTATAGTCATTCATTGCCTGTTTTAAGGCCCCTGCAATACCGACGTAATCGACTACCAGGCCGCCCTCTTTATTTTTGTAAACCCGGTTGACACGAGCGATTGCCTGCATAAGATTGTGCCCTGCCATCGGTTTATAGACGTACATCGTAGCAAGAGACGGCACATCAAAGCCGGTCAGCCACATGTCCACCACGATGACAATTTTGAAAGGATCATTATCGTCTTTGAACTTTTTCGCCATCTCATCTTTATGACGTTTGTTTCCGATTAGTTCGTGCCATTGTTCAGGATCGTTATTGCTCGAAGTCATCACTATGCCGAGTTTTTCGATCCATTCGGGACGTATTTCAAGCAGTTTTCGGTAAATACGTATCGCAATCGGGCGAGAATAAGCGACAATCATTGCTTTACCCGTAAGTTCGTGCTGCCGGTTTTCCTCATAGTGTTTAACAATATCTTCGCATAAAGCGGTAACGGTCTGCTCCGCACCGAGAATGCTGTCCATTCTGCCGAGTTCTTTTTTGCTCTTTTCGATGGCATACGGTTCGGCATGTTCGGACATGATTTCGTATTCCGCATCGATAAGGTGCAGAACATCTTCGTCCAGTTTTAAATGGATAACGCGGCTTTCATAATAGACAGGACGGGTCGCACCGTCTTCTACGGCTTGAGTCATATCGTAGACATCAATGTAGTTGCCGAATACTTCGATAGTGGAACGGTCTTTAGCGGATATAGGCGTTCCCGTAAAGCCTATATAAGTCGCATTAGGCAGACTGTTGCGGATTATCCGTGCGGTACCGCGGATAATTCGGCCTGTTGTTGTATCGATTTTTTCTTCCAAGCCGTACTGACCGCGGTGAGCTTCATCAGCCATTACAATAATGTTGCGGCGCACGGAAAGAGGTTCGGAAGATTCTTCAAACTTCTGCATTGTGGTAAAGATAATGCCGTTTGCAGCCCGTGCAGCAAGCAGGTTTTTCAGATGTTTGCGGCTTTCAGCCTGTTCGGGCTTCTGGCGTAAAAAATCGGAACATTTGGCAAACTGCCCGAAAAGTTGATTGTCCAAGTCGTTGCGATCGGTAAGCACTACGATCGTCGGCGATTTTAAAGATTCTTGCAGCAAGTGTGCATAAAATACCATCGATAAAGATTTTCCACTGCCTTGAGTATGCCAAAACACACCGGCGCGTCCGTCCGTTTTGATTGCTTTGTCGGTAGAGATGACAGCCTTTTTTACGGCAAAATATTGATGGTAGGCTCCGAGGATTTTTCTGTCGCCTGAAAAGCAAATAAAGTTTTTAATGATATCCGACAGGCGTGTCTTATCGAATATTCCTTCAATAAAAGTGTCGAATTGGGCATATCGGGTGTTTTCGTAGCTGCCGTCTTTTGTTTTCCACTCCATAAAGCGATCTTCGTCGGCGGTGATTGTCCCTGCTTTTGACGTTGCAAGGTCGCTCATTACACAAAAGGCATTATAGGCGAACAAGCACGGTATTTCGTTCATGTAATTGCGAAGTTGCCGAAATGCTTCCGAAGCGTCGGTTTCTTCTCGACTGGGTGACTTCAACTCGAATACTACAACGGGTAAACCGTTCAAAAATACGATAACATCCGGCCTTTTTTCGCTGTTTTCGGTGATTGTCCACTGATTGGCGACGGTAAAAGCGTTGCGATTCTCATTTTCGTAATCGACAAGATGTACTAAAGCGGATAGCCGTTCGCCTTCATGGAAGTAATTTACGCTTACGCCGTTTTGGAGGTAGTCCATAAATCGTATATTTTTTTGTACTATCGTACCGCTTTCAAGACTCCGCAGCTTATAAACCGCTTCGCCAAGGGCATTTTCAGGCAATCTGGGATTTATGCGCCGTAAAGCGGGCATAAGCTCGTCTACATATAAAGGGTCGGCATAGTTGCGTTCGATATCGGGACCGTAAACATAGTTGTAACCCAATATATCGCGGAACACCGCGATTACCGCCTTTTCATAGTCTGCCTCTGTGTACGACATAGAAATACCCCTTTTTCACATTCTATATCGAAACCCCTCAAGAA
>NZ_AVQI01000010.1 GCF_000468115.1 Treponema socranskii subsp. socranskii VPI DR56BR1116 = ATCC 35536 | reverse complement strand
GGAAGCTTAGAGCGCGGGAAAGAGAATATGGTCAAGCGAGCATAGGTTTGCGGCGGATGCCTAGGAGCTGTCCGGCGAAGAAGGCCGCGGTAAGCTGCGAAAAGCTGCGGGGAGGAGCACACATCCTGAGATCCGCAGATAGCCGAATGGGGTAACCCGTATGTCGCAAGGCATACACCGCGCGCGGGAAGAAGATACTGCGGCGGAGCGATACTGCGTGAAGTGAACCATCTAAGTAACGCGGGAAGAGAAATCAAAAGAGATTGCGCAAGTAGCGGCGAGCGAACGCGCAGGAGCCTAAACCCTTTAAGGGGTGTTGCAGGGCCGCACGGGGATGACCCGTGGAGTTGGTGAGAAAACCGATATTTAGCGGAAGCGTCTGGAAAGGCGCGCGAGACAGCGTGAAAGCCGCGTATGCGAAAGATATCGGACTCCATGGTGCGGTACCTAAGTAGAGCGGGGCACGAGAAACCCTGTTTGAATCCGGGTCGACCACGATCCAAGGCTAAATACGAGACAGCTACCGACAGCGAAGAGTACCGTGAGGGAACGGCGAAAAGAACCCCGGTGAGGGGAGTGAAAGAGAACCTGAAACCGCAAACCGACAAGATGTCACGGCGCGTGAGCGTTGTGGCGTGTCTTTTGTAGAATAAACCTGCGAGTTGCGATGCGCGGCGAGGCTAAGGGTTGGGAGATCCGGAGCCGGAGCGAAAGCGAGTGTGAGAAGTGCGAGAAGTCGCGTGTCGCAGACCCGAAGCCAAGGTGATCTAATTATGGGCAGGCTGAAGGCAGGGTGAAACCTGTTGGAGGGCCGAACAGTAATCTGTTAAAAAAGGTAGTGATGACCTGTGATTAGGAGTGAAAGGCTAAACAAACCTGGAAATAGCTGGCTCTCCCCGAAATGCCTTTAGGGACAGCCTCATGCAAAGCGGAAGGAGGTAAAGCACCGGATGGGATAGGGGGCGTCACAGTCTACCGACACCAATCGAACTCAGAATGCCATCCGCCAACGCATGGGAGTGAGACTGTGTGCTCCAAGGTTCATAGTCGAGAGGGAAACAGCCCGGACCGACGGCAAAGGTCCCGAAATAACGCTCAGTGTGAAATGAGGTGCGCTTGCACAGACAGCCAGGAGGTTGGCTCAGAAGCAGCCATTCCTTAAAAGAGTGCGTAACAGCTCACTGGTCGAGCAGGCGTGCGCAGACAATGTAACGGGGCTAAGCGTTATACCGAAGCCGCGGGTCCGCATCTAGTGATGCGGGCGGTAGGGGAGCATTGCGCTAACCGGAGAAGGCGTACCTGTGAGGGGCGCTGGAGGAAGCGGAAGAGAGAATGCAGGCACAAGTAACGAAAAGACGGGTGAGATTCCCGTCCGCCGAAAGCCTGAGGATTCCCGGGTAAAGGCAATCTGCCCGGGGTAAGTCGGCCCCTAAGGCGAGGACGAAAGTCGTAGTCGATGGGAAATCGGTTCACAATCCGATACCCGATTCAGTTTTGAAGGCAGGACGCATGAGGTGAAATCCGGCAGAAGAACGGTAGTTTCTGTCCAAGCGGTAAGGTGTTGAGAGGGCGGTTAAAAGAGCCCTTGAGCTGAGCCGTTACGGGGAGCGGAGCGCAGGCGAAGCGAAGCGGATGTAATCAAGGTGCCGGGAAATACTGTCTAAAGATAGGCTGAGTTGGACCGTACCGGAAACGGACACACGCAGGCAGGATGAGCAATCTAAGGCGCACGAGCGACCCCGCGTTAAGGAACTCGGCAAAAAGCACACGTAACTTCGGAAGAAGTGTGGCTCACGCTGATAAGGATGTGAGCGGCAGAAAGCAGGCCCAGGCGACTGTTTACCAAAAACACAGCCATCTGCGAACCAGTAATGGGACGTATAGGTGGTGACACCTGCCCGGTACCGGAAGGTTAAGGGGAGGGGTAAGCCGAAAGGCGAAGCTCCGAACCGAAGCCCCGGCAAACGGCGGCCGTAACTATAACGGTCCTAAGGTAGCGAAATTCCTTGTCGGGTAAGTTCCGACCCGCACGAATGGTGTAACGATTCTGGGCGCTGTCTCAACGCGGGACTCGGTGAAACTTATATTCCGGTAAAGAAGCCGGATACCCGTAATTAGACGGAAAGACCCCGTGAACCTTCACCGCAGCTTATCACTGGGATTCTATCCGCCATGTGTAGGATAGCCGGGAGGCACTGAAGCGTGCGCGTCAGCGTGCGTGGAGCCGCTGGTGAAATACCGGCCCTGGCGGATGGGATTTCTAACTCCGGTCCGTGAAGCCGGAAGGGGGACAGTGATTGGCGGGCGGTTTGACTGGGGCGGTCGCCTCCTAAAGGGTAACGGAGGCGCGCGAAGGTCTCCTCGCGGTGGTTGGAAATCATCGTACGAGTGTAAAGGCACAAGGAGGCTTGACTGCGAGTGAGACATCACGAGCAGGTGCGAAAGCAGGTCTTAGTGATCTGGCGGCGGCAAGTGGAAGCGCCGTCACTTAACGGACAAAAGGTACTCCGGGGATAACAGGCTGATTTTCCCCAAGAGTTCACATCGACGGGAAAGTTTGGCACCTCGATGTCGGCTCATCGCATCCTGGGGCTGGAGCAGGTCCCAAGGGTTTGGCTGTTCGCCAATTAAAGCGGTACGTGAGCTGGGTTCAGAACGTCGCGAGACAGTTCGGTCCCTATCTGTTACGGGCGGAGGATGTTTGAGAGGAGCTGCTTTTAGTACGAGAGGACCGAAGCGGACGAACCTCTGGTATACCGGTTATCCTGCCAAGGGTAAGTGCCGGGTGGCTACGTTCGGAAGGGATAACCGCTGAAAGCATCTAAGCGGGAAGCCCGCCTCAAGATGAGACATCCCTGAGGGTATAACCCTCCTAAAGACCCCGGAGACACTATCCGGTTGATAGGCTGCAGGTGCAGGCACGGCGACGTGCATAGCCGAGCAGTACTAATAGGTCGTGAGGCTTGACCATATTATCGTTCCCGTGCTATAGCGCGGTACAATAGACATACGAGCACATAAAAGCTCGTATGAAACGACGGCAGGCGCTTTGTTGTACGTCTGCCCCTTCTTCCTGTTTCTTTTTTTACGGCAATTATTGCCCGGTGGCCATGGCGGGGAGGAAATACCCGTTCCCATTCCGAACACGGAAGTCAAGCTCCCTTGCGCCGATGATACTGCTTATCAAGCGGGAAAGTAGGCAGCTGCCGGGCTTTTT
>NZ_AVQI01000009.1 GCF_000468115.1 Treponema socranskii subsp. socranskii VPI DR56BR1116 = ATCC 35536 | reverse complement strand
GGGGGGGGGGGGGTAACGGACGGACTGCGAACGGCGCTTGTTTTTATAGAGCATATTATCGGCATTTTTAATAAGTTCAATCGCATCGATTTCTTCGCCGTCGGTTTTTGCATAGCCGATACTCAGCGTAATGTTATACGGAAGCCTTCGCGCCGTGACTTCCGTTTCAAGCGCTTTATTAAAATGATTTATCAACTCGTCGGGATTCGACACGTACAAGGATTCTCCGACCAGCAAAAATTCATCGCCGCCGAACCTCGCGACAAAAGCGCTGTATTTTTGGCTCGTCATCCTCAGCGCCTGTGCGACGGTACGCAGCACTTTGTCCCCTTCGATATGGCCGTACGTATCGTTTATCTCTTTAAATGCATCGATATCGAACATAAACAGGTACAACGGCCACTCGGTCAGCGGACTGTTGAATTTCGTTTCGAGGTATTGATTCGCACGCCGTCGGTTATTCAAATCGGTAAGGGCATCGCTGAAAATTTGCGCCTGCTGAAAATTGATAAAGGTAATGAAAAATGCCGAAAAAATTGCAATTCCGATAAGCGGCGTTCCCCGTATAAAAATCTGAAGCGAACCGATAAGAACCGCAATAACAATGGAAAACGCAAGGCTGAATGTAGCGTGCCGGCGCATCGGCAAGCGTTCTTTCGAACCGCAGTACAGCGCACGAAATGCGGCGACGGCAAAATAAAAAAACACGATTGCCAGCTGCCAACAATAATACGATCCGCGCTCGTATTTATTGTCAGGAGTTATGTAATAAATCCATCCCGTATAATACGATGCGATGCACATAAACAGCGAAAATGCCAGCGGTATCGCAGAGACAATCCATAGTTCGCGTTTTTTCGTAAACGCCGTTTTTAATCTGATTTCCGTATAGATAAAGGTCATAAAGGCAAGCACGGATATTAAAAAAATTGACAAAAAACAAACGATGCCGTTTACGATGCGTTTATAGTACGGCATATAGTCGTATTCACCCAATATCCATACAACATCGACGAACGAATATGTAAGGAAAATACACAACATCTTTTTTAAAAGGTGTATTTCGAGTTCGCTGCCTATATCCGTCGTTAACTTTCTAATGATAAACACTGAAAATGCAATACAGAGGACATCCACCACGATATAGGTGAGAATGTTATTAATCATCGGTGTCATACGATGCTTCCGTTCCTTGTGTAAAATTCATATAAAACTTTTGTAGGAATGTGCAACGCATTTTCAAAGTAAACTCCTGGTTTCCGAAAAAGTTTCGCGTCATCACGTACATCGTTTGATGCACGTGCATTTCATATCAATAATCGCAAAAATATAACAAATTTTCAAAAGATTTGCTACAGGGAAAATGAAAAATTTTATGGCTTTTTTCAGCGATTTTATTTGACAAGCCATACCCGACATTCTATTATAAATAGCTTGAAACGGATGAAAAATTTTACAAAAGGAGGTACGATAAAAAGCGCCGTCTGCGATAGAACTGTCGCCGTCGTTTTTTATGAAAACGCGTATGTTAAAAAATATCCCTTCGATTATCGGACCGGATCTGTTGAAAACGTTGATGGAAATGGGGCACGGCGATGAAATCGCGATCGTCGACGGAAACTACCCCGCGGCGGCGCGTGCGCGCAGGCTTATCCGCATGGACGGGCATGGCGTATGCGAAGTGCTGAAAGCCGTCCTTTCGCTTTTTCCGCTCGACCGTATGCAGGAAAACGCGCTGCTCATGGAAGTGGCAAAAAATGACCCCGTCGAAACGCCTATTTGGCAGGAATTCGACGCGATATGCCGCGCGGGTGACGCCGCATATACGCGGTACTCGCTTATCGAGCGGAACGAATTTTACAAGCGCACCGAATCGTGTTATGCGATCATCGCGACGGGCGAAAAAGCGCTGTACGCAAACATCATCCTGCGTAAAGGCATCGTACGGTAATAGGTCGAATACCGAGTTCGGAAAGCATTAAATAAAATTGCACCTAATAGAATAGCGAGGAATTAATTATGATTATCGATACGATTGAAAACATCGAAAAGTATGCAGCCGCCTTTCCGCAGCTCAAAACGGTGGCCGCAGTGCTCCGCTCGGGAAAAGCGGAAACGGCTATGACAGGTTCGTATACGACGGACGACGCATCGGTGCGCTATTCCGTAAGCGAATATCAAACGCGGACAAAAGGCACGAAAGGCTACGAAACGCACCGGCATGCGGCTGACGTGCAGTTCATCGTGTCGGGAGAAGAGATCATCGATGTATGCGAAAATACCGGCATGAAAGCGCAGAGCGAATACGATGCCGAAAGCGATATTCAATTTTTTGACGGCGAATTGGCAACAACTTATATCGCCAAACCCGGAAAATTCATCGTTTTGTTTCCCGGAGAAGGCCACGAACCCTGCATTTCGGCTAAAAATCCGGAAACCGTGCGAAAAATCGTGTTTAAGCTCGCAATGTAAACGTACAGCCGGTACTTCGTCACCGCATACTGTTATTTATGAGCAAGGTTCGCCATGCAGCCATGTAATAGATGCGCAAAATAATTGAAAAAATCGGCTCGGTTTTTTGCAAAAAAAATTTGACAGCGCTAAAAACTCGTGCTACCATATTACCTATCAACCTGTTTGACAGGTAATATCTTAAACGAGGTGTTTTTATGAAAAAACTGATTTGCACGTTAACGGCGATTTTGCTGCTCTGCGGACTTGCGACGGCGGCGGGAAGCAGTGAAGGGGGCAATACCGCGGGCGGTCAAAAAGTAACGATAAAATGGGCATCGGTTCATCCGCCGGCACATCCGGCATCTCAAACGATGATGCGCGTCGCGGAAGAAGTATCGAAGCAGACGAACGGCCGCGTGGAAATCAAAGGTTTCCCCGGCGGACAGCTCGGCGGCAGCATGGATTTGATTCAAGGTACGCAAACCGGCATCGTCGATATGGTCAGCGAAGGAGCGGCGAACTTCGGACAGTATGTGCCGTCGGTGACGATCGCCGAAGCCCCGTATATTTGGCGTAACGTCGAACATCTTGAAAAAGCGATCGACGGTGCATTCGGGCAAAAGATCAACGAAGAGCTGATCAAGGGCAGCGGCATGCGTTTGCTCGGCGCGATGTACTACGGAACGCGCCACCTTTCGACGTCGAAAAAAGAAGTGCGCAAAGTTTCGGACTGCGCGGGCATGAAAATCCGCGTTCCGGAAAACGACGTTTTCGTCGCAATGGCGCGCTCGTGGGGATCGAATCCTACGCCTATCACGTTCAACGAACTGTATCTCGCGCTTCAGCAAAATATCGTCGACGGTCAGGAAAACCCGCTGCCGACTTTTTCGTCCGCAAAATTCCAGGAAGTGCAAAAATATATCATCCTCACCGGACACATTATGACGCCGATGCTCATCGTCATCAACGAAAAGGTATGGCAGAAAATCGCTCCGGCCGATCAGGAAATCGTCAAAGCGTCGATCGCAAAAAACATCAAATGGCAAAACGGCGAAATCATCAAGCAGGAAAAAGATTTGATCGCAAAACTCCAATCGCAGGGCGTCACGGTCATCACGCCCGATGTCGAAAGCTTCCGGCAGGCAACGCTGAAAGTCGTACCGCCGATGTTCGAAGCGAAATGGGGTAAGGGTATGTGGGACAGCATCCAAAACATTAAATAACGAGGGATCGCCGATTAACCGAACTATCGGGGCTGTCCGAAAAGCCGACAGTCCCGATGTTCGCCGGATGTTTGCAAAAACATGGGAGAAGAAATGAATCGCGTAGAGAAAAAAGTAACGGCTGCCGTCAACAAATGTGTCGATTGGCTTTCCGTCGTTCTCTTTTTAATCATATTTATTTTAGCGCTGTGTCAAATATGTATGCGCTACGTTTTGAACAAGCCGCTCGTCTGGTCTGAAGAATTAATACGATACGCATTTGTGTGGATCTGTTATCTCGGCTGGGTTCTCGGCACAAGAAACAGAAGCCACATACAGATTACGATTATCGTCAACCTGCTTCCGAAAATACTGCACAAGATGATCGATACGCTCAACAGCCTTATCCTCATCGTGTTTTCGGCATATATGATCGTATACGGCGTTCAGATGACGAAAGCGAGCACGATGCTTCCGGCGATCACCATTCCGATTACGATAAGCTTTGTGTACGCGGTCGTGCCGTTTACCAATACGCTCGTCATCATATACGAGCTGCTGCATCTCAAAAACAGCGTATGGAAACGCGATGCGGACAAAGGGGCTGCCGTATGAACATGGGCATTATCTTCATTCTGTTTATCGTCCTGCTCATCGTCGGAACGAATATCTACGTCAATCTCGGAATCTGCTCCCTGCTCTACTGCCTGACAAACGGATTTACACCGCTTACCGTCGTGCAGCGCATAACGATGGCTGCGAATTCGTTTCCGCTGCTGGCCGCGCCGTTTTTTATTATCATGGGCAATATCATGAATACGTCGGGCGTGACGAAACGCATGTTCAACTTCGCAAACGTGCTCGTCGGACACATGCCCGGCGGTCTCGGTCACGCGAACATCGTCGCATCGGTTTTGTTTGCAGGCATGAGCGGCACTGCGGTTGCGGACGCGGCGGGCTTGGGTACAATCGAAATCAAAGCGATGCGCGACGCCGGATTTGACGATGACTTTTCGTGCGCAGTTACCGGTGCTTCTTCGACGATCGGACCGATCATTCCGCCGAGCCTACCGATGGTATTGTACGCGGTTCTCGCCGAAGCGTCCGTCGGCCGGCTCTTTATGGGCGGGCTTTTGCCGGGCGTCATAATGGCGGGAACGCTCATGATTATGGTCTTTTGGTACGCAAAGCGCAGAGACTATCCGCGTTCTCCGCGCCCGACAAAAAAAGTTTTGTGGCAGGCGTTTAAAGACGCATTTTGGGCGCTCATGGCGCCGGTGCTGCTGTTCGGCGGCATCGTGTCGGGAGTATTTACGCCGACTGAAGCGGCCGTATTTGCGGCGTTCTATTCGCTCATCCTCGGTCTCTTTGTCTACAAGGAATTCAGTATTAAAGATTTACCGCGCATCATCCTTGCGACGGTGGAAACGAACGGTGTCGTCCTCGCGCTCGTCATGACGGCGGTTATGTTCGGCTGGTCGCTTTCGGTCGCAAACGTGCCGCAGATCCTCGCATCGGGTATCATGTCCGTTTCGAATCATCCCGTCGTCATTTTGCTGCTCATCAACGCGTTCCTGCTTTTCGTCGGCATGTTCATGGAAGCGAATGCCGCCATCATGATCCTCACGCCGATCTTTATTCCGCTCATGCACGCGCTCGGCGTCAGCCCGACGCAGTTCGGCATCATGATGATCTTGAATTTGATGATCGGATTATTGACACCGCCGGTCGGAATCGTTTTGTACGTCGTTTCAAATGTCGCAAAAGTTTCGTTCGAACGCGTTACAAAAGCGACGATTCCGTTTCTCATCCCGCTCATCGCGGTTTTACTTTTGATTACGCTCATCCCGGGCATCACGACGTGGATTCCGAACCTGCTGTTCGGGCCGGAATTGTAAACTGTGGAAACAAACCGGCGCGTATGCTGCCGGCGCATATAACGCTATGAGGTCGTAACGTTCAACATGATGATCGGACTTTCCACACCGCCTTTCGGTATGCTCTTGTTTATTACAAGCGGCATATGTGTAATCCGATTATTAATTAATAAAGAGGAATTATATGAAAGAATATCACGGCTGCTGGCCCACGATGATTACGCCGTTTACGGAAAACAATACGGTCGATTTCGACGCGATTAAAAAACTCGTCGAATGGTATATCGCTCACGGCGCCGACGGAATTTTTGCCGTCTGCCAATCGAGCGAAATGTTTTTTCTTTCAAAGCAGGAAAAGCTCGACATAGCGAAAGCCGTCGTCGACGCCAACGCCGGCAGGATCAAAGTGATCGCGTCGGGACACACGTCTGACGACCATGCGGAACAAATCGACGAACTCGGTGCCATGGCGAAGACGGGCGTCGATGCGGTCGTTCTCGTCGCAAACCGCATGGCAAAACAAAACGAAGAAGAAGCCGTCTTCAACAAAAATGCCGAAGATATTTTCCGCCAGCTTTCGGGCGTTACGCTCGGTCTCTACGAGTGTCCGTATCCGTACTTGCGCCTGCTTACCGACGACTTCCTCGCCGACTGCGCGCGCACGGGCAAACTCGTCTTTTTAAAAGACGTAAGTTGTTCGAACGAAATAGAAGCGCGCCGCGTCAAACTTACCGCCGGCACAAAGCTTTCGCTGTTCAACGCAAATACGTCGACGCTGCTCGATTCACTCATCGCGGGCTACGACGGCTACAACGGCGTCATGGCGAATTTCCACATCGACATCTACAAATGGATGTACGATCACTTTAAAACCGAGCCGGAAAAGGCGCGCAAAATCAGCGACTTTTTAACGGTCGCGGCGGTATCGGAAGCGCGCGCGTATCCCGTAAATGCGAAGTTCCACTACAGTCTTACCGGCCTTCCCATGTCGCTTGTGACGAGGAGCAAAGACGTTTCCGTATTGAACGAAAATGCGCGGCACGAAATCGAAAGCCTTATCCGCATGGAAAAAGACATCCGCGCGGAACTCGGTCTTGCAGGATAATGCAATATGACTGACAATAGTTTCACCTTGGTAAGAGACAACTTAAGCGTACAGATTGCCGATCGCTTGGAAGACACTATTGTTAATTCGGATGCGTTTCCCGTAAACGAAAAACTTCCGTCGGAACAGCAGCTCGCCGAGCAGTATCGCGTGTCCCGTCCCGTAGTCCGTGAAGCGCTGAAAGTTTTGCAGGAACGCGGGCTCGTCGCATTGAAAAACGGACTCGGCGCTTTTGTCACAAAGCCGAAAAATTCAACGGTGTTTTCCGCGGTAAGCAGAATCATGCAGATGAACAATATCTCCGACGACGATCTGACGCAGATGCGCGCCATGCTCGAAGTAAACGCCGCGCGCCTTGCAGCCGCGAATATCACCGACGACATACTGGAAGCGCTGCGGAGCAACATCGAAGAGTTTTCGGACAAAACGCTTTCGCCGAAAGAGCGTGTCACATTGGACTGCAGCTTTCACAATCTCATAGCGAAAGCGTCCGGCAACGCCTTGCTTGAAATATTCAACGACGTGCTGATTTCGCTGCTTACCGATTACATGGGAAAAGGCGTCCTCGTCGCAGGCGGCATAGACGATGCGATTACACGGCACAAAAAAATATTGCACGCTCTCGAAGCGCACAATACGACCGACGCCGTCGTCGCGATGAACGAACACATCGCCGCATCGAAACGCAACGTGGAAATATTTGCGGCGAACAAAACAGAGGTTACAATTAATATATGATCGTATCGATCAGGAGGATTATGCAATGGCAAAATCAAGGTTAATCGGCGAGTATCCGATCATCGGTATCCGCCCCATCATCGACGCGAGAGAAGGCATGCTCAACGTCCGCGCTTCGCTGGAAGAACTGACGATGCGCATGGCGCATCAGGCAAAAGAGCTGCTCGAACAAAACGTGTTCTACACAAACGGAGAGCCGGTAAAAGTGCTCATCGCGGACAGCACGATCGGGCGCGTCGCCGAATCGGCCGCATGTGCGGAAAAATTCAAAAAAGCCGGTGTCGATATCACGCTGTCGGTTTCACCGTGCTGGTGCTACGGTTCCGAAACGATGGATAACGATCCCATGACGATAAAAGGCGTGTGGGGCTTAAACGCGACGGAACGCCCGGGCGCCGTATACCTTGCAAGCGTGCTCGCCGGCTACGCGCGCAAAGGTCTCCCTGCGTTCGGCATCTACGGCAGTACCGTACAGAAATTCGACGACAAAACGATCCCCGACGACGTAAAAGAAAAATTGATACGTTTCGGAAAAGCATCCGTAGCCGCAGCCACGATGCGCGGCAAATCCTATCTGCAGATCGGAGCGACGTGCATGGGGATATCCGGTTCGCAAATCGATCCCGACTTTTTTGAAGAGTATCTCGGTATGAGAGTCGAGTCCGTCGATGAAGTCGAAGTGTACCGCCGCATTGAAAAAGAGATCTACGACAAAGACGAATACAAGCGTGCGCTCGAATGGACGCGCAAAAATTGTCCGACGGGATTCGATAAAAATCCGAAAGAAGCGCAAAAGACTCCCGCGCAGATCGACGCGGATTGGGAGTTTACCGTCAAGTGCGCGCTTATCATCAAAGATTTGATGAACGGCAATCCGAAGCTCAGAGAAATCGGCTGGAGCGAAGAAGCGCTCGGACACAACGCGATCGCGGCGGGCTTTCAAGGACAGCGCCAATGGACGGATATATTCCCCGACACCGATTTCCCCGAAGCGATTTTGAACACGCCCTTCGATTGGAACGGCGCGCGCGAACCCTACGTCTTCGCAACGGAAAACGATACGTTGAACGGAGCGACGATGCTGCTTTTAAAACTGCTCACGAACCGCTCTCAAATGTTTGCGGACGTGCGCACGTGCTGGACAGGCGAAAGCGTCAAAAACGAAACGGGCTATGCGCTCGAAGGAAAGGCAAAAGATGCCGGCGGTTTTATCCACTTGATAAACAGCGGCGCGTGTACGATCGATGCGTGCGGCGAAGTCAAAGATAAAAACGGAAACGCGGTTATGAAGCCGTTTTGGGAAATGACCGAAGCAGACATCGACGCGTGTCTCAAAGCGACCGAATGGTGTACGTCCGATCAGGGGTATTTCCGCGGCGGCGGATTTTCCTCCCGCTTTATCACAAAAGCCGAAATGCCTATGACGATGGCTCGAATCAATATCGTCAAAGGAATCGGTCCCGTACTGCAGCTCGTCGAAGGCTGGTCGATAAAACTGCCGGACGACGTTGCCGATGCGATTTGGAAACGCACCGACTACACGTGGCCGTGCACGTGGTTCGCTCCGCGTCCGACGGGCAGCGCTCCGTTTACAAACGCATACGACGTTATGAACAACTGGGGCGCAAATCACGGCGCGATTTCGTACGGACACATCGGCGCGGATATAATCACGCTCTGCTCCATACTGCGCATCCCCGTGTGCATGCACAACGTCGACGAAAGCAAAATCTTCCGTCCGGCGTGCTGGAATGCGTACGGCATGGACAAAGAAGGACAGGATTACCGCGCGTGCAAAGCGTACGGCCCGATGTATAAATAAGGTCAGGTGCAAGCGGTCGGATAACCGCAGCGGAATCGACATACCCCGATACAAAACATCGGGGTATGTTGTTCTTAAGTAAAAAATTATCGAAAAAAATCATCAAAAAAAATTTGACAGCTCTAAAAACTCGTGCTACTATACTGATAAAAATTATATACAAAACAATATTTCAAATTGGGGAAACGACATGAAAAAAGTAGTCTCTACGGTAGTATCGGTTTTGTTGCTTTGTACACTCGCAGCGGCAAAAATAAACAAAAACAAAAACGGTTCCAAAAAACTTGCAAACGGTAAAACCGTAACGATACGGTGGGCGTCGGTTCACCCGACCGCTCATCCCGCATCGCAAATGATGGCGCGGATCGCAGAAGAAGTATCGGAGCAGACAAACGGTCGCGTAGAAATCAAAGGATTTCCCGCCGCTCAGCTCGGTGCGAGTATGGATTTGATTCGCGGTACGCAGGCCGGCAGCATCGACATGGTCAGCGAAGGAGCCGCAAACTTCGGGCTCTATGCGCCGTCGGTGACGATCGCCGAAGCGCCGTATATTTGGCGTAATATCGACCATTTCGAAAAAGCGCTCAACGGCCCGTTCGGACAAAAAATAAGCGAAGAACTCGCGGGCAGCGGTATGCGATTGCTCGGTGCAATGTATTACGGAACACGCCATCTGTCGACGTCTACGAAAGCGGTGCATTCGGTCGCCGACTGCGCGGGCATGAAAATCCGTGTCCCGGAAAACGATATCTTCGTCGCGATGGCGCACTCATGGGGCTCGAATTCACGGCCGATTACGTTCAGCGAACTCTACATCGCCCTGCAGTACAATATCGTCGATGCACAGGAAAACCCGCTGCCGACGTTTGCATCCGCAAAATTTCAAGAAGTGCAAAAATACGTCATCCTCACCGGGCACGTTATGACGCCGCTGCTCATCGTTATCAACGAAAACACGTGGCAAAAGCTCGATCCGGCCGACAGGGAAATCGTCCAAGCGTCGCTCGCAAAAAACATCGAATGGCAAAATGACGAAATCATCAAACAGGAAAACGAATTGATCGCGACGCTAAAATTGCAGGGCATTACGATTATCACGCCCGATGTCGAAAGCTTTCGGGTCGCAACGCTGAAAACCATCCCGCCGATGTTCGAAGCGAAATGGGGCAAGGGTACGTGGGAGAGCATACAAAGCATTCAATAGCTTACCTCTAAAACCTGTAAGGCCGGCACATCCGTCTGCGGCGCGTACAATGCATTGCAAGCGGTTCGCCCTACTCCGGCATGAGCTGCGAGATAAAACGCCTTATTCCAGCGTGAGCTGCGTTTCTTTTTCTTTTTGATTTTTCAAATAGCAGTCGCGGCAAAGGCACGTGTATTCGCTGTCGCCGACGACGATATCGCTTGTCTTTGCGCCCTGCATATAATACGAATAGTTGCCGACTTGGCTC
The DNA here is from genome assembly GCF_000468115.1 of Treponema socranskii subsp. socranskii VPI DR56BR1116 = ATCC 35536. Classification (GTDB taxonomy): domain Bacteria; phylum Spirochaetota; class Spirochaetia; order Treponematales; family Treponemataceae; genus Treponema_D; species Treponema_D socranskii. The sequence goes on along the minus strand of NZ_AVQI01000009.1, from coordinate 13,276 downwards.
GCGCACTGCGTGCACACGCCGTTCAATTTGATGATCGAATCGCAATACGGCAAGAGCTGTGCCGCTTCGGTAAAAAGCGTACATTCCGATGTCGCGAGCAAGCCGGCGAAATAAATGTCTTGATCTTTTCGGCACTCGATCGCAAGCGCGGTGCAGTTTTTTATCATAAAATATTCGTCGACGAACACGGCGTCGTATTCATCGAAACGCGTGCCGCCGTCAAACGAGGAAAGCGAAACTGTGTCGATCTTTTTCGATTCTGCGAGCCGGCGCAAGCCGTTTTCGAGCGGCGAATGCGAAAAAAAACTCCGCGTATCGCGGTCGGGACGGACGAGGATGATTTTTTTATGCGCGTATACGTAACGCTCCATCTTTTGAAACAATAGCGTCGACTTTCCCGAAAACATCGGCCCCGTAATCAGCTCAACCATGAACACCCCGCTTGCACGCTACTGTAACGCAAAAACGGAAGCGTGACAATGGAAAGTATACCGTATACACGGAAATCAAGTTTTACTTAAAAGCGGTAATAACTCATGAGGACTCATAAGAGCGCGGAACATAATACCGTTCAAAGGCAGCTTGGATAAATCACGATTATAACCGCGCCTTTTATGCTGCAAAAATACCCGTCGTATTCCCGTTTTGTTTCAAGTTCATCGCTTGTGTAATGTCCCGATAGTCGGTATCCTTTATACGTCGTTTTCCCTACTGAAGCGGGATATGTGAACAGAATCGATGCACGCGCATCGCATTCGGGAGTACGGTATGAATAAAATAAAAATCATCGCCGCTTTTGTGCTCGTCTTTGCGGCGGCAGGCATACAGGCGCAGCCGAAAGAACGCAAATCGCTCGTCGTCTATTTTTCCCGCGCGGATGAAAATTCCAAAGTCGGCTACGTCGCCGAAGGCAATACCGCGATCATCGCAAAGCTCATCGCACAAAAAATGCATGCCGACATATTCGAAATCGTACCGGAAAAACCGTATCCCGCCGATTATGCAAGCTGCATCGCCTACGTGAAAGAAGAGCAACGGAAAAACGTACGTCCGGCGTATAAGGGTGGCATCGACATCTCTCCGTACGATACGATCTTTATCGGCTATCCGATTTGGTGGGGTGATTTGCCGCCGGTCGTGTATACGTTTATCGAAGAGCACGATATGGACGGCAAGATGATCATTCCGTTTTGTACGCATGAAGGGAGCGGTATGGCAGGAACCGCCCGCGTATTCCGCCGTATGTTTAAGCATTCGACGGTAAACAGCGGCATTTCGATACTCGGTCATATCGCGCAAAACGACAGACACAAAGCGGATATTGCGGTGACGACGTGGCTGAAGCTGACACTGCGCTTTATCTAATAAATTGTTAAAATTCGTTTTTTCGTCAACCTCATGTTGATTCGGCTTGCTGTTTTAAATCGTTTCGTATTTTTGCTTGCCGAAAAATCATCAAAAAAAATTTGTTGACAGATGCTCAAAATGTTGTATACTTACATATATAGTAAAATGCATAAATAAAGTTTTGGATTGTAGCACTTACGTAAACGTTTACGTAGGCATATCACCCGAATGCTTTGAACGGTGGATTTTCTCTTGCGTACGTCCGGGAAAACGATACGGCGGCATTTCGAGCGGGATACTAAATGGCTGAAAAGAAAAACTCCATCGTTGAAATCGCAAAGCGGACAAATGTTTCGATCGCTACCGTATCCCGCGTCATCAATCGCACCGAAGGATACAGCGAAAAGACAAAACAAAAAGTTTTAAAAGCCATACGAGAATCCGGTTATTCCCCTAACCTCAACGCCGTTTCGCTTCGCACGCACAAAAGTATGTGCATCGGCGTCATCGTGCCGGACATAACGAACGAATATTTTGCGCGGCTCATCCGCGAATTGGATGATTTTTTCGTTACGCAAAAATATACGCTGCTTATCTGCGATACGAACGAAGACGAAAAAAAAGAACAAACGCAATTGCGAAATTTGATTTCGAGGAACGTCGATGCGATCATCTATATTTCGGGGCAAGACCGTATTCCGAAAATAAATGCATCTTCGTGTCCGTTCATCGTATACATAGACCGCTGTCCGAAAAATGCGGCAGTCTTAGTGCAATCGGATAACGTAAGCGGCGGCTACCTTGCAACGAAAGAGCTTTTGGATAAAGGCTGTAAAAAAATTCTTTTTGCACGCGACAGGAGGGACGTTTCGATCGTCGTCGAACGGAGGGAGGGCTATTTAAAAGCGCTCGGCGAATACGGCGTTCCGTATGTACCAACGATGGAACTGTATACATCTCCCGAATACGAGGCGGCACGCAGGTCGCTGAAAAAGCGGCTTACGGCAAAAGCACTCGACTTCGACGGCATCTTTTGCTCAACCGATATGATAGCGCTCGGCTGCGTCAACGCATTGCAGGAAACCGGCTATCGTGTTCCCGACGACGTAAAGATTGTCGGCTTCGATAACGTTTCCCTCAGCAAATTCTGCAACCCGCCGATAACGACGATAACGCAGGATTCGCACGCGATCGCATACACGGCAGGCGCGCTTATCATAGATAAGCTGCACCGTAAATTTATTAAAAATACGCATATATTGATTCCCGTCACGCTGGAAAGACGGAAGACGACATAGCGCATTTTGCCGCCGCACACGAGGAGGACGTATGAGAAATTATACAGGACGGACAATATGGAAACGCTAGTTCAAATCGAGCACGTTACAAAAATTTTTCCGGGTGTCAAAGCGCTGAGCGATATAACTTTTGACATCCGTGCCGGTGAAGTACACGTTCTGCTCGGAGAAAACGGCGCGGGTAAATCGACGCTCATGAAAATATTGAGCGGCGTATTTCAGCCGACGAGCGGCAAAATCGATATCGACGGAAAATCCTATGAAAAGCTGACGCCGAAAGAATCGCAGGATTTGGGAATCAGCATCATCTATCAGGAACTGAGTCTTATAGGCGAGCTTTCCATTATGGAAAACATGTTCGTCGGAAAGCTTCCTACGATAAAAAAATTCGGCGTACCGGTCGTCGATTACGAACTCATGCTCAAAAAAGCTTCCGAAGCGCTTGCGACGGTCGGGTTAAACCGAAGCCCGAAAGAATATGTTGAAAATTTAAGCATTTCGGAAAAACAGCAGTGCGAAATCGCAAAAGCGATCGTCGCCGATTCCCGCGTCATCATCATGGACGAGCCGACGACATCGCTGACATTATCCGAAACGGCAAAACTTTTCGATATCGTCCGCAATTTGAAAAAACAAGGCAAAGGCATCGTCTACATCTCTCACAAGATGGAAGAAATCAAACAGATCGGCGACCGCGTTACGGTTTTAAAAGACGGAAAATCGGTCGGTACGCGCAGCGTCGAAGACGTTACCGTCGACGATCTTATTAAAATGATGGTCGGCAGGGAAATATACGGCACATACTTGGATAAAAGCGGTACGGATTTATCGAAAGAGCCGGTCGTCTTTGAAGCGCGTCACATTTCGCGGAAAGACAAAAAAGCGGACGACGTGTCGTTTCAAGTTCACAAAAAAGAAATACTCGGTTTTTTCGGTCTCATCGGTTCGGGCAGAAGCGAATTGATGAATGCGATTTTCGGAGCGGATAAGCGCGAATCGGGGGAAATTTTTATCAACGGAAAAGAGGTTTCGATCCGGACTCCTTACGACTCGATAAAAAACGGGCTTGCGATGGTTACGGAAAACAGACGGGAAACGGGTTTTATGCACAACTTCGACATAAAACAAAATATTTCCATCGTGCCGTTTATAAAGACGTCGGAACTGCGCGGGCTCTGGGGCTTAATCGATTTGAAACGCGAACTTGACGATGCGGCCGTGCAAAAAGAAAAGCTTTCGATAAAATGCAGCAGCATACACGAAAACATCACCGAGCTTTCAGGCGGCAATCAGCAAAAAGTTATTTTGGGAAAATGGATGGCCGCCGATTCGAAAGCGCTCATATTCGACGAACCGACAAAGGGTATCGACGTCGGGAGCAAAAGCGAAATCTATATCCTCATGCGCCGGCTTGCCGAAGAAGGCAAAGGCGTCATCATGGTTTCTTCGGATTTGACGGAGCTGCTTTCCGTGTGCGACCGGATCTGCGTGTTCCGCGCCGGGAAGATACGAAAAGAGTTTACAAACAAAGATGCGACGCAGGAAAATATCATGAAGGTCGCGACGGGCGAATAATACAAGGTGCATAAGGGAGCATACAATATGAAAGACAATACGAAAAACGAAAAGTCTTTGCAGCATTTTAAAATGCTGTGGCAGCGGTACGGCACGATCGGAATATTTTTGCTTTTGATTATAATCCTGACGATTATAAAACCGAGCGCAGTATTTACTCCGTCGAGTATCGTACAGATTTTGCGGCAAAGCGCGGTAAACATATTATTAAGTCTCGGAGAATTTTTTGCGATTTTGATCGCGGGCATCGATCTGTCGGTCGGCGCGGTTGCGGGATTGACAGGCATGATCGCGGCGAAGCTCATGGTCGCAGGGATCCCCGTAGGAGCGGCGATCTTCGTGTGCATACTTGCAGGGACTGCGATCGGATGGATCAACGGTACGCTCGTCAATAAAACGGGGCTGCATCCGTTTATCATCACGCTCGGCACGCAATCGATCTTTTTCGGTATCATGCTCGTCGTATCGAATTCGAGAAACGTGTTCGGTTTTCCGGCTTCTTTCAGCACGCTGATGAATGCGAGCCTCCTCTTCGTACCGGTGCCGGTCGTCATCGCGCTCGTCGTTGCGCTTTTTTGCTGGTTTTTTACGACAAAGACGAAAGCCGGCAGAAATATTTACGCGCTCGGCGGCGACATACAGAGCGCATGGTTTTCAGGCGTCAACGTCGATCTGCACCGTCTCATCGTATTTATGATTTCCGGCACCTGCTCCGGCATTGCGGGTATCGTACTGCTCGGAAGGCTCGGCGCTGCAGCTCCGACGGCCGGAACGGGATACGAAACCTACGCGATCGCCGCGGCGATTATCGGCGGAACGAGTTTTTTCGGCGGCAAGGGAAAAGTGCTCGGCGTCGTGATCGGCGGTTTGATCATCGGTGTGATCAATTACGGAATGACAGCGCTGACGATTCCGAGCAGCTATCAAAAAATCGTCATGGGCATGCTGATCATCATCGCGGTGACGATAGATCATTTTGTCGGCGCGAAAAACAACCGATAGACCGCAAAACGGTCGGAAAGCACGGCTGCAAAAATATAAAGAGAACCGGCAGCATACAATTCTTATTCGATTTGGAGGAAATATGAAAGTCTTATTCAATCCGTCGCTCATGTGTATGAATCTCATGGAATTGAAAGCGCAGCTTGAAATCATCAACGAAAAAGCGGATTTGGTTCATGTCGATATCATGGACGGACACTACGTAAAAAATATTACGCTCTCTCCCTTTTTCGTGGAATCGATCCGTGCAGCGTGCAAACTGCCGATCGACTGTCATCTCATGGTAACGAACCCCGAAGACTTCGTCGCCGCTCTTGCAAAAGCCGGAGCCGACTACATCGTGCCGCATGCGGAAACGATTAACGCTCAAGCGTTTCGGATCATCGACATGATTCATTCGCATAAGTGCAAGGCGGGTGTTGCGATCAATCCCGCGACTCCCGTTTCCGTGCTGCTGCCCTACATTCACCGGCTCGATAAAATCACGGTGATGAGCGTCGATCCGGGATTTGCCGGACAGCCGTTTATTCCCGAAGTGCTTCCCAAAATAACGGAACTTAAAAATTTAAAAGCCGAAAAGGGATATTCGTATCTCATAGAAGTAGACGGTTCGTGCAATGCAAAAACTTTTAAACGGCTGTACGACGCGGGCGCGGAAGTATACATCGTCGGCTCATCGGGGCTTTTCAACAACGATCCCGATTTGGCAAAAGCGTGGGATATCATGACGGATGCTTTTTATAAAGAGACGGGGTGCAAAGCGTAAATGGATACGGTCATCGGCATCGATATAGGCGGAACGAATTTACGGATCGGGTACGTCGATGAAGCGGGAACGATTTTCGGATTCGAAAAAAAATTCATCGGTGCGGTCGTAAAAGAAGATATCGTTTCCGACTTGGAACAAAAAATCGCCGCATATATACGGCAGCACGATTTGCAAAAAAGCTGCCGCGCCGTCGCGATCGGCGTACCGTCTTCGGTCAGCAAAAACAAAAGCTTTATCTATTCGACGCCGAATTTACCGGGCTTAAATAATATCGATTTGGGCGGGATTTTGCACGAGCGTTTACGGCTTCCCGTGTTTATCGACAGGGACGTAAATTACCTCTTGAACAACGACATCCGGGAATACAAGCTTGACGAAGCAAAAGAAAAAAACATTATCGGTATCTATGTCGGAACCGGCATCGGAAACGCGCTGTATATCAACGGCGGATTTTACACGGGAAAAAACGGCGTCGCGGGAGAATTGGGACATATTCCGATGCTCGGATCGCAGGCCGTCTGCGGCTGCGGAAATATCGGCTGTTCGGAAACGGTCGCATCGGGACGATACCTTGAAAAAATGTGCAAAGAGAATTTCCCCGAAATCGATATAAAAGAAATTTTTGTTAAGCGAAATGCTCACCCGCTCGTGCAGGATTTTCTAAAAACGCTTGCGTATGTCATCGCAACGGAAATCAATATCATCGATCCCGATTACGTGATCCTTTCAGGCGGTGTGCTTGCGATGCAGGGGTTTCCGATGGAAACGCTCATGACCTTTATGCGCCGGCATATACGTGCTCCGTATCCGCATGACAATATCGAATTTATTTACCCTGAGCATACGCAGGAAAGCGGCGTAAGAGGAGGCGCGCTTCTTGCGTTTGAAAAATTAAAGAGTAATTTAAAGTTCGTGTGAACTTTAAAAATATAAAATGTGATATACGGCAATGTCGGGAATATCGCCGCTGCCGTGTATCTCGAAATGCAGTTAGGATGTTATATGAAAAAATTAACGGCTTTTTTTGCGGCGGCTCTGATCGCCGTGTCGTTTGCGGCCGCAGCCGGCTCGAACGAAAATCAGGAACGCGCCGATTACGCGGTCATCCTTAAAACGCAAGCGAGCGACTTTTGGGTAAAGATGTGGAAGGGCGTGGAAGCCGAATCCGCAAAGCTCGGCATAAAAGTCGATCTGTACTCGGCGCAGTCGGAAGACGATCTGGAAGGTCAGCTTTCGATCCTCGAACAGTGCATCAACCGCGGATACAAGGGCATAGGCATAGCCCCGCTTTCCGGCGTAAACGTATTGTCGGGCATCGGCAAAGCGACGGCAAAGGGTATCACGATCGTAAATATCGACGAAATGTTCAATGAAAAAGAACTCGCCAACAACAAAGGCGCCTGTGTCGCATACGTCGCAACGGACAACGTCGCGGTCGGAAAAAAGGGCGCGGAATATATCGTCAAAAACGTTCCTGCCGGCGCGAAAGTGCTGATCATCGAAGGCAAATCGGGAAACCAATCGAGCGAAGACAGAAAGAACGGTGCTCGTGCGGCGTTTACCGCAGGCAAATTGAATATCGTCGGAAGCCAAGCGGCCGATTGGGATCGCCAGACGGCGCTCGATGTCGCAACGACGTATATCCAGCAAAACCCCGACCTCGCCGGCATCTACGCGTGCAACGACGGTATGGCGCTCGGCGTCGTGCAGGCTGTCATAAACGCAAATAAGCTCGGCAAAATCATGGTCGTCGGAACGGACGGCGACAGCGAAGCCGTGCGTTCGGTTGCAAACGGACAGCTGAGTGCGACCGTCGCACAAGACTCGGCTCAGATCGGCGCGACGAGTTTTAACCTGCTCGTAAAAGCGGTACAAAACGGTACGAAAGGCGTCGTCGGCAAAATCCCTGCGAAAACGCCCGTCGAATCGGTTTTGATTACGAAAGATAATGTCAAATCGTTTTTGAAGTAAATTTATTGTACGAGCGGATCCGTTCCGCTATAATCAACTTACCCCGACGCAAGCATCGGGGTAAGTTGTTATCAATACATGCCCAAAAGGAGGCGTATATGAAAGTCGGTTTCGGATGCGATCACACGGCGATCGAATTGAAACGTATTTTAATGGAACACTTGCAAAAGCGAGGATTCGAATGCGTCGATTACGGCGCGTCCGATCCGAATGTCAGAGTGAATTATCCCGACTTCGGTTTGAAAGTTGCCGAAGCGATAAAATCGAATGAAATCGAAAAAGGCGTGCTCGTCTGCGGAACGGGCGTCGGCATTTCGCTTGCGGCAAACAAAGTGCCGGGCATCAGAGCCGCGGTGTGCAGCGAACCGTACACGGCAAAGCTCACCGTCGAGCACAACGACGCGAATATCATCGCGATGGGCGCGCGCGTCGTCGGGTCGGAATTGGCAAAGATGATCGTCGACTCTTTTTTCGATGCGAAGTTCGAAGGCGGCCGGCACGCCGAGCGCGTGCGGATGATTTCGGACATAGAAAAAAAATACTGCAAATAACGCCGACGCACGTTCGCACGACAAGTTTGCGGCGATGCTTTCGTATACCGAATAGCTTATTCTACGTCGAGCGGCATTTTGTGTGAAGGCGGCGGAAAAGCTTTATCCAAATTAATAAAATCTTCTTCGTCAAGCATCAGTGCGTCCGCTCCCGCGTTTAAAAGCGTGTGTTCTTTTTTCGAACTGCGCGGAATCGCGATCGTGCTGCCGTCGCGGATGCACCATGAGAGCAGTACCTGCGTCACATCGCAGTCGTGTTTTTCCGCAACGGCGGCGACCGTTTCGTTTTCAAATAAACCGCGGCGCAAAGTTCCTGCCTGTGCAAGCGGGCAATACGCCATAAGCGCGACGCCGTGCCGCCGCATCCACGGCAATAAATCGAATTCGATGCCGCGCGAACCCAAGTGATAGAGCACTTGATTGACGGCGCAATTTTTCCCCGACGGAAGCGCAAAAAGTTCTTCCATATCGCTCGTGTCGAAATTCGAAACGCCCCACGCGCGGATTTTTCCTTTCGCTTTCAGTTCTTCCAAGCATGCGACCGTTTCTGCAAGCGGCACGCTCCCCCGCCAATGATAGAGATACAGATCGAGATAATCCGTACCGAGCCGCTCGAGCGTCGCATCGCACGAGTGCTCCATATTTTTTTTGCCGGCATTCGACGGCAACACTTTCGATACGATAAAAAGTTTTTTCCGATCCGTCGAAGAAATCGCTTCTCCGACGAGTTTTTCGCTTAAACCGCTGCCGTACATTTCCGCCGTATCAACGAGCGTCATACCCGCTTCTATGCCCGCACGTATCGCATCGATCTCCTGTGCGCGTTTCGATGGCGTCTCTCCGATATACCACGTACCCTGCCCGATCGCCGGCACAACCGCACCGTTCGATAACTTTACCTTATGATTCATCTCTTACCTCGCTTATAGATTGTATAGCGATGCTCCTGTCTTTGTCTACGATACCGACCCGGGCAAAAGACAAACCGAACAGAGCACAACAACCATACGGGCAGATCCGGCTGCCCCTGCCCAGCCGTTTTTAACCTTGCCCTTTCATCGATATATGTGTATAGTATAATCATGGCCGATAAGAAATTCACCGTTCTTGATTTGCTTGAACTTGATCTGCCCGGACACGATGCGCTGTATCTGACGTGCATCGCCGGAAGGCGCGGTTTGCCCCGCGCGATGACGGCCCCCGACATCAACCGGCCGGGTCTTGCGCTTACCGGCTTTTACGAATCCTTCGCCTATCAGCGCGTACAGCTTTTCGGCCGCGGTGAAAGTGCGTATTTGCAAAAGCTCCATACGGAACATAATCTTTCATCGCTAAAAGCGATTTTCGAATACGATATTCCATGCTGCGTCTTTTCGTACGGTATACAGCCGCCCGACGATTTTCTTTCGATAGCGGAAGAAGCCTTTTGCCCCGTTTTGCAGACGTCGCTCGAATCGACGGAATTTTCAAGCCGTCTCATCCGTGTCTTATCGAACACGTTCGCGCCGAAAAAAACGATGCACGGCGTTCTCGTCGAAGTGTACGGTATCGGCATTCTGCTCGTCGGACACTCCGGCGTCGGCAAAAGCGAAACGGCGCTCGAACTCATCGAACGGAGTCATCGCCTCGTCGCGGACGACATTATCGAACTGCGGTGCGTCAACGGCAACATCCTGCTCGGACAGGGCGCAAATCGATTTATCAGCCACCACATGGAAATACGAGGGCTCGGCATTATCAACGTATCGCAGCTCTACGGTGTCGGTGCCATCCGCGATCAAAAAGAAGTGCAGCTCGTCGTCGAACTCGAAGATTGGGATCCCGATAAAGTGTACGATCGACTCGGCACGGATCAAAAATACATGGACATCCTCGGCGTCAAAATCCCGGTGCTCGAAATACCGGTGCGCCCGGGGCGAAATCTGCCGATCATCATCGAAGCGGCGGCGATGAACGAACGCTTAAAACGCATGGGCTACAATTCCGCGCGCGACTTCAATCAAAACGTACTCAAATGGATCGAAACGGGAGAAGCGCAGACTGCGTACAACAGCAGCGATGATTCCTATTAATTATTAATTTTGTTTTTATTAAAGGATGACAATATGATTGAAAAAACGCTGATCGTAAAAAATAGAGCGGGCATTCACGCGCGTCCGGCGGCGCTCATCGCGCAGACCGCGAACAAATTCAACTGCGAGCTCACACTCATTCTCGGCGATACGGAAGTGAATGCAAAATCGATTATGGGCGTCATCACGATGGCGGCGGGTTACAATACGGGCATTACGCTGAAAGCGGACGGCTCCGACGAAAAAGAAGCGGCGCAGGCGATCGAAGCGCTGTTCGATTCGAAATTTGCGGAAGAATAACATGAAGGAAATCACCGACAGACAAAAGCAGGTTTTAGCGTTTATCTCAGGTTTTACGGAAGAGAATTCGTATCCGCCGACCGTACGCGAAATAAGCGATCACTTCGGCATAGGGCTGCGCGCCGTGCAGGATCACATCGCCGCATTGCAGCGCAAAGGATTTTTATCGCTGTGTGAAAAACGCTCGCGCTCGATCCGCGTACTCGTCGACGGCGAGCTTAAAGCCTCGCGACCCTACATCGACAAAGTGCCGCTACTCGGAACGGTCGCCGCGGGAAAGCCGCTTCTCGCAGCGGAAAATCTCGACGGTTATGTCAATTTAACCGAACCGTTCGTACATCCGGGAAAGCGGTATTTTGCGCTTCGCGTGCGCGGGCAGAGCATGATCGACGCGGGTATTCTCGAAGGCGATTTGGCGGTCGTCGAACAGACGTCGGATGCGGAAAACGGACAGATCGTCGTCGCCGTCATCGATGAAGCGATCACTTTAAAACGGTATTATAAAGAAAAAAATCGCATCCGATTGCAGCCGGAAAACCCCGCATTCAAAGCGATCTACAGTCAGGATGTCCGCGTCGTCGGCATCTTATCGAATATCGTCCGCACGTATTGATATGGATGCTCCGATTTATCTCTACACGGGTCCCGAATTCGGCGAACGGAACGACGCGGTTTTTGCCGTAAAAGAAGCGATGCGCAAAGCGCACGGTGCGCTCGACGAATATCTTTTTTATGCGAACGAAACGCCCGTTTCGGAGATAGTGACGATTTTGCAAAGCGGCTCCCTCTTTACAAATGCAACGTGCGTCGTCGTGCGTTCCGCGGAATCGATCAAAAAAAAGGAAGACGTCGGCGCGATATCCGCATGGGTAAAGACGGCCGGGGAAGGGACGAGCGCGCTCGTCCTCGTGTCGGATGAAATCGCAGTCGACGCAAAGCTCGAAAAAGTCGTACCGGCCGTGCACAAAAAAATATTTTGGGAAATGTTCGAAGACCGGAAAGTGCCGTGGCTCATAAACTTTTTCGGCAAAAACGGATACCGCATAGGCGAAGAAGCCGCCGAAGATATCCTCGACATGATCGAAAACAACACGCAGGCGCTCCGCTCCGAATGCGCACGATTTTTTTTGCTCTTTCCGAAATCGCACGAAATCACATCCGCCGACGTCGAAGCGGTACTTTCGCACAACAGAGCCGAAAGCGCCTTTACGCTGTTTGCAGCGATGGCATCAAGTGAGAGCGCATCGCGAAGGCTCGAACTTTCCCTCGATGTACTGCAAAAAATCCGCCTTTCAAAAGATTCTTCTCCGGTGATGATACTCGCGGGGCTCGCTTCGTGTTTCCGCCGACTTGCGCTGTGGCACGCACTCGCGTCGTCGGGACAAAGCGATGATTTTACGTTAAAGACGCACGGCTTTTCGAGCAAAAAAGCGAAAGCCCAGTACAGCCGCGCCTCTTCGATTTGGACGGCGGGACAGACTGCGGCGATCCTCGCCGGTATCGCGGCCGCCGACATGGAAATCCGCTCAAGCGGCGCGCTTTTCGAAGACGTTCTCCTGCAGCGCGTCGTCTACGAAGCGGTCGTCAAAAAAGGCGCGTCATGTGCCGCGTATGAAAGTGCGGTATAATTATTAATTAATGCGGTAGTAACGAATTGGCCTAATAATTAAAAATACCGCCTGAAAAAGCGAACGTTTTTTCAGGCGGCTTATGCGTATATTACAAACACGGGAGTTTTACAACGCCTCCCGCAATTTTGCAGCAAACGTATTTACATATCTTGCACAGCTTCTTTTATTTCAGTGTGCGTATTCGTTGTTGTAAGCTTTTCCCTTCTTTAAGGGCGCTGTTGTGCAACTCATCGGTATGATGGTCGCCTTAGCGATGAACGGAGATGCTTTCGTGTCGACTGAAACAGTTGTGTGGGTCGTAGGTTTCGTCGTATCTTCTCCCTTATCATAGCAGCTGATCGTCCATGTTCCGTTACCCTCGTCTTTATATGTTACGAGCGGATAGGCCATCCCCATCACATCGCTGTGCAGCGCAACTTTATCGGCTTCTATGACGAGGCACAGAGGGAAGTCTTTACCCACCATCGTCAACGTTCCCCAATACGAGCCGTACAGATCGCTATGCTGATCGGACGGTGCCCCACCACCACCGTTGTCATCCGACGAGCCGTTGCTGCATGCGCTGAACCCGATAAGGACGACCGCCAAAGCCGCCAACACAAACAATGTTTTTTTCATAAAACACTCCTATAAAAATATTTTTTAAACATATTTATTAATCATTCCATGTTAAAAGCATCGCGCTATTTCAGCGGCGCTTTTAACCTACCATAAAATGCGGCATTGCAGAAAATGTCGATTTTCGAAAATGCCGCATTGG
>NZ_AVQI01000008.1 GCF_000468115.1 Treponema socranskii subsp. socranskii VPI DR56BR1116 = ATCC 35536 | reverse complement strand
CTTTATTAACAAAGGAATTCCACTCTCGTTTTGCATTTTTATGAATTATCGATGAAAATTAATAAGCCTATAGAGCAGTGCTGCATTCACTACCCGTGCACGGGTGCGAAGAGTTTTGCTCGAAAAACGCTTATCGTGTTGTGCATCCTGCCGATTACGATTATAATGACGCGAACGAGGTTATAGCGATGATAAAGGAATTCCTTCCGTTCGACGTTGTGCGAAACGGTGCGCTTAAAATAGCGCATAAAATGTACTCCGACGGATTTGTGCCGGATGTGATCTATTGTTCGCTGCGCGGAGGAGCGTATATGGCGAACGTTATCAGCGAATATTACAAACTTGTGCGCAAGGATTATCATCCCGTTTTGTACGCATCGGTCGTCGCCCGCTCGTATACCGACGTTCAACAGCACGAAAAAGTGTACGTCGACGGATGGACGTATGCGCCCGAATATCTTCGGCCCGGCGACAAGGTCATGCTTGTCGACGATATCTTCGATTCCGGCCGTACGATCAATTCGCTTGTCGAAATATTTTTAAAGCATGGGGTTCCCCGCAGCAATATCAAAATCGTCGTGCACGATTATAAGCGCTTTACCTATCACAAAGAACAGCAGTCCATTCAGCCCGACTATTGGTGCAGGCTTTTGGAAATAACAAAACCGGAAGACGACCGGTGGATTCACTATTTGAGCCATGAACTCGTCGGGCTTTCAAAGGATGAACTCGAAGAGTATTATTTTAAAGACGATCCCGAACTGCGTCCCGTGCTTGAACCGATTTTGGGGAAAGTTTAACCCTTTAGGAAAATCGCGATGAAAAAATGCGTATGCTTTATCGTTCTGACGGCTTTGGTTTTTGCGGTCGTTTCGGCGGATGTAAAAATTATTAATCCCGTAAAGGGCGTATGGGCAAACAAACAGTCGCTCGTGCTCGAGCTTTCGGAAGGCGAAAGCGCGTATTATTCGCTCAACGGTTCCGATCCGCGCGAATCGGGTTTTGCCTACGACGGTCCGGTAGCTCTCGATGTTTCAGGCGATGTCGAAGTCCGCATCGCTTCCGTCGATGCAAGCGGCGTTTTCCGCGAATACCGCGTTTCGTATACCGTTGCGCCGGTTCCTTTTCCCGCATCTTACTCGATGAGCGCGGTCGGAGACGCTGTTGCAAGCGGCATCCTCGACTATACGGCGGGGGATGTGCTTTCGCTGCCTCCCGAACTCGATTACAGTCTCGGCGGCGTACCCGAATCGTTTCAGAAGGGGCGCGCGATTTCGTACGGCGCCGGCTGCATCCTCTCGCGATGTATTCCATGCGTTCTTACCGACGGTACGGGGAAGTGGCGTTTTATTATAAAAACAAAACCCGCTTTGTCCGGTTCGTTCGGTATGCGCGACGTTCCGTTTCAAATCACCGATTGGAATACCCTGTCGTTTACGAACGATGCGTTCATTTATCGGGTTGATAACGCCTATTGGACGAGCGGAAAAGAGCGCGTCGCGCTTGACAGAACGATATCGCACACGATTTCGTGGCAGAGCGTCGCGGTCGCTCCCGGAAATCCTATCAGCTTTTTTGTGCTTCCGCCGAAACCGGAGGTTGACGTCGAACGGCGTGAAGACGGTTCCGAGACAATAGTACTGAGCGGCGGGGCAGGCTTCCGATTCGGTATCGAACCCGAAAAAGGGCAGGGGACGGTGCTTTTCGAAACGGCGGAACTCGATACGTTTTTCGGTGACGAAGTGTCGGGTGTCTTTACGGCGGGCGTCTATTACGACGGCGTCTATCAGGGGACGCTTTCCGTTCCGTACTCTATCGACCGGCGTTCTCCTTCGGTTCCTGTTTTCCTTTCATCGGCCGAGTCTTTTTATTCGAGAAGGGCGGTGAAGCTCTCGCTTACGGGAGACGGACAATCCGATCTTTTTATCGCCGTGAGCAATCCGGTGATGTTCTCAGGCACAATGACAAAAAAAGATGCGGCGTCCCTTATCGATGTCGTCGAGGCGGACGACTTTGTGCCGTTCACTTCTCCGCTTACGCTTGATTCGCCATCCGAAGATGCCGTTTATTATAAAATCTGCGCCTATGCCGCAGATCGAAGCGGTAACAAAAGCGCGTATACCCTGTACGATGTCGTCGTCGATAAATACGATTATTATATCGATGCGTCGGCCGATAAAAACTGTGCCGACGGAACGCGGGACGATCCCTATGTCTCTCTTGCCGACTGCCTTGCCGCCGTCGGGGATAATCGATTCGCGAACATCACGATTTCGGGTACGCTCGCTGTATCCGAAGAGGAGACGGTGATCGCTTCAAACTGCGTTCTTCGCGGTGACGGTGACGCTCGCCTCGTCTTCGGTGTAGGTTCGTTTATTACCGTGCGGAGCGCAAGCCTTGCACTTTTGAATCTCATTGTCAGGCGAGACGATACCGGCGTGAAAAGAAAAATTAATAATCCGCTCATACGCTTGGAACACTCGGTGCTCGTGTCGGAAGACTGTGAAATAGGGGCGTCCTTTGCGGAAAGCGGCAGCGTTATAAGTGCGGATACGTCGGTCGTTACGATAAACGGCTGCGGCATTACGTCTTCTGCGGAGCGCTATTCGTCGTGCATATCAGCAGTCGCTTCCAAACTGAAAATAATCGATTCGCGTATTTCGACGATCGCGCAGACTGCGGTCAATTTTTCCGTGCAGGACGGCGAATTCGAACTGCGCTCGTCTTCGTGCCGCGTTACCGGAAGTTACGGCAGAGCGACCGAACTCTTCGGCGGAAAAAGCAAAATAACCGGAAATTCTTTCGCCGCCGATCTGCGTTATTCGGGAGCATCGCTCGATGCGGTTTACACCGATGCGAAAAATATTTCCCTCGAATACGGCGGCAATACCGAAAGCGGTTACTGAGCGATGCGCAAATGCCGGGTTTTGCAGGCTGTTCGATGATGCGGGCGACTTCCGCCAGAGAAGATGGGGCTTTTCTTTTGTGCGGGCTCGACGAAGCGGGAAGAGGACCGCTTGCAGGCCCCGTCGTTGCATCCGCAGTGATTTTGCCGGACGATTTTCCTCGAGCGATTTTAAACGATTCGAAAAAACTTTCCGTAAAAAAGCGGGAGCTCGCCGAAAAAATTATTAAAGAAAAAGCGTGCTGGGGTATCGGCATTGTCTCTCATACGGTTATCGACAAAATCAATATCCTTGAAGCGAGCCTGCTTGCGATGAAAGAAGCGTATGAAGCGCTTTCGGCGAAGTTCGACGGATGGCGGAAGGCTGCGGGAGTTTCGGCAAAAACGATATGCGCCGTCGCGGACGGAACGTTTTGCCCCGATATCGAATGCGAGTGCCGCTCCGAAGTGAAAGCGGATGCAAAATACGCTTCCGTCATGGCGGCGAGCATACTTGCAAAAACCTGTAGGGACACGATTATGATCGAAATGGATAAACTATATCCCGCCTACGGATA
The DNA here is from genome assembly GCF_000468115.1 of Treponema socranskii subsp. socranskii VPI DR56BR1116 = ATCC 35536. Taxonomy (GTDB): domain Bacteria; phylum Spirochaetota; class Spirochaetia; order Treponematales; family Treponemataceae; genus Treponema_D; species Treponema_D socranskii. Next base: position 76,065 of record NZ_AVQI01000008.1, on the reverse strand, counting down.
TGCGCGGCACAAAGGTTATCCGACCGCAGAGCACAGGCGGATTTGCCGCGACATCGGCCCGTCTCCGATTCAGCGCCTGACCTTTCGGTATTAGGAAAAGGGTATTAAAGCCGGCCGCAATTGCCTTATAAAATAATTCGGCGATTGCGCTCTGACCGCAATGCGGGGCATTGTATTAAATTGCGTTTGGCGTTATGATTGTATTATCGTTTATTTTACCGAGACAGCGAGGGTTGTATGGATGTCCAGTTGCAGGAATTGATCGACAAAATAAAAAAAGACGGAGTGGCGAGCGCGGAAGCAGCTGCCCAGCAGATACTCGCCGACGCTGAAAAAAAAGCGCGAGCCGTCATTTCCGATGCGGAGCAAAAAGCCGAAGGCATCATCAAAAATGCGAAAACCGAAACCGAGCGCATGGAAAAAGCGAGTGAAGACGCGATCGCGCAGGCGGGACGCAATATGATTTTATCGTTCCGCGATTCCCTTATCGCCGAGCTCGACAGGATTATTAAGACGGAAACGGCGAAAGCGTATTCGAAAGATCTGCTCGTAAATCTTATCCCCGAAACGGTAAAAGCGTGGACAAAGCACGCCGACGCGGAAGAGCTTTCCGTTTTGCTTTCCGAAAAGGATTTGAAAGAACTCGAATCGGCTCTTACGTCCGCGCTCAAAGACGAAATCGCAAAGGGGCTCGTGCTCAAAAGCGATAAAACGCTCGCGGCCGGTTTTAGAATCGGAGTTAAAGAGGGCAGGGCATTTTACGATTATTCTTCGGATTCCCTTGCCGAATTGTTCGCAGCCTATGTCAATCCGCGCACTGCAGCCATCTTAAAAGGCGCCGTTCAAGGGATAAACGAGTGAAGCAATATTATCTCGTTTCGCAGCTGCCCGACATTTCAAACGCCGAGCGATCGCTTGCGATAACGGAAACTTATTACCGCGATCTGTGTTCGCGCTTCCTTTCGAAAGCGGAAGTCGAAATTTTAAACGCTCTTTCGCTCGTTCCGCCGCGAGAGCCGTCTCCGACCGGTTCAAAATTTCTCGATGCGTGGTACGACAGGGAGCGGAGTCTCCGCTTTGCTCTCGCGCAAGTCCGCGCGCAAAAGATGAAGCGCGACGCACCGCAAGTGCCGCCGTCGTGTACGGCCGACATCATGCAGGCTGCCCGCACCGCAGTCGGTATGGACAGTCCTCTTTCCGCGGAAAAGTTTTTATACGAATACCGCACCGGAGTGCTCGACAACCTGCGTCCCTTGGATATCTTTTCCGTCGATGCCGTCTACGAGTACGGCATACGGCTTTTGCTCACTGCGCGCATGAAAAAATTCAATAAAGAAGCGGGTACTCTGGCATACCGCACTATGTACGATTCTATACTGGGAGAAACAATATGACGGGTACTAAAGCGAAAGTAGTCGGCGTCAACGGCAACATGGTTTCGATAGCCTTTGACGGCAACGTTTCGATGAACGAAGTCGGCTACGTAAACGTCGAAGGCAAACGGCTCAAAGGCGAAGTCATCCGTGTTCGCGGCGACGGCGCTCAAATGCAGATTTACGAACTGACGAACGGCATACGTTCGGGCGATACCGTCGAATTCGACGGCGACCTTTTGTGCGCCGAACTCGGTCCCGGTTTGCTCGGTCAAGTGTACGACGGTTTGCAAAATCCGCTGCCGCTCGTCGCGGAACAGGCGGGATTTTTTCTCGAGCGGGGCGTCTACGTCGCGCCTCTTTCCAAAGCGACGAAGTGGGATTTTACGCCGTCGGCAAAAGTCGGAGACGCCGTATACCGCGGAGATGCCGTCGGCTCGGTTCCCGAAGGCCCCTTTACGCATAAAATTCTCGTACCCTTCGATATGTACGGCTCTTATACCGTAAAGAAAATCGCACCTGCGGGATCGTACACGATTCAAGATGAAATCGCCGTCCTCGAAGACGAAAAGGGTGAATCACATACGATTACTATGACGTTCAAGTGGCCGGTAAAACGCGCCGTCGACTGCTATGCCGAACGCCTCGCGCCGTCTGACGCGATGGTTACGAAGATACGTCTCATCGATACGTTTTTTCCCGTTGCGCTCGGCGGAACCTATTGCATACCCGGCCCCTTCGGCGCGGGTAAAACGGTTATCCAGCATACGACGAGCCGCAACGCCGAAGTCGATATCGTCATCATCGCAGCCTGCGGCGAGCGTGCGGGCGAAGTCGTCGAAACGATAAAAGATTTTCCGAAGCTCATCGATCCGCGCACCGGAGAGTCGCTTATGAAGCGGACGATCATCATCTGCAATACGTCGTCCATGCCCGTCGCCTCTCGCGAAGCGTCCGTCTACACGAGCGTTACCCTTGCCGAATACTATCGACAGATGGGACTCAACGTGCTTTTGCTTGCCGATTCCACTTCTCGCTGGGCGCAGGCTCTGCGCGAAATGAGCGGCCGCCTCGAAGAGATTCCGGGCGAAGAAGCGTTCCCCGCCTATCTCGAATCCTATATCGCAGCCTTTTACGAACGCGCCGGTATCGTGCGCCTGCGCGACGGCAAAACGGGTTCGGTTACGATCGGCGGTACGGTTTCTCCCGCCGGCGGCAACTTCGACGAACCGGTTACGCAGGCGACGCTCAAAGTCGTCGGCGCTTTCCACGGACTCGCGCGCGAGCGGAGCGACGCCCGAAAATACCCCGCGATCGACCCGCTCAATTCGTGGTCGAAATACAAAAGCGTTATCCGCGAAGACTGGGTTGATTTCGCACGCGCTCTTTTCAGAAGCGGACAGGAAGTCAATCAGATGATGAAAGTCGTCGGCGAAGAGGGAACGACGACCGAAGATTATATCGAATACCTCAAAAGCGATTTTCTCGATTCGGTGTATTTTCAGCAAAACTCTTTCGACGAAGTCGACAATTCGGTCAGCGTCGAACGCCAAACGTATACGCTCGAAAAAGTGCTTCGCATACTCGGATCCGATTTCGATTTGAATTCGAAAGACGATGCGCGCTCTTATTTCAATTCTCTGCGCCAGCTCTTTATCGACTGGAACTATTCGACGTGGAAGGACGACTCGTTTACCGATATCGAAAAAAAGATCGACGAACTCTACGCGCAAAAAAACGGCAAACTGCAAAAAGAAGCGGCGGCGCTGCTCAAGGACGGTGAATGATATGAATAAAATATATTCGCGAATCGAATCGATCACCGGCAACGTCATCACGGTAAAAGCCGACAATGTCCGTTACGGAGAACTCGCGGAAATCGAAACGAGGTTCGGAAAATCGCTTGCGGAAGTCAATAAAATCGACGGAGAAGTCGTGTCGCTGCAGGTTTTCGCCGGCGGCCGCGGCATTTCTACGGGCGATCACGTTAAATTTCTCGGTCACCGGATGGAAGTGAGTTTCAGTGAAAATCTGCTCGGCCGCATTTTCAACGGCTCCGCATTTCCCCGCGACGCGGGACCTGCTCTTACGGACAACCTCGTAACGATAGGCGGGCCTTCGGTCAATCCTTCCAAGCGCATTATGGCAAACCGCATGATCCGCACGGGTATCCCGATGATCGACATGTTCAATACGCTCGTCGTTTCGCAAAAGCTGCCGATATTCAGCATTTCGGGAGAACCGTACAACCAGCTGCTCGCGCGCATTGCGATGCAGGCGGAAGTCGACGTCATCGTGCTCGGCGGTATGGGCTTAAAGTACGACGATTACCTGTACTTTAAAAACACGCTCGAAAACGGCGGAGCGATGAGCCGCACCGTTATGTTTATCCACACGGCAGCCGACCCGACGGTCGAATGCATGAAAGTGCCCGATTTGAGCCTTGCCGTCGCCGAACAGTTTGCGCTGCAGGGCAAAGACGTGCTCGTCCTTTTGACCGATATGACGAACTTCGCCGACGCGATGAAAGAGATCGCGATCACGCAGGAGCAGGTTCCGTCGAACCGCGGTTATCCAGGCGACTTGTACAGTCAGCTCGCTTCCCGCTACGAAAAAGCCGTCGACTTCGAGGGCGCGGGGTCGGTTACCGTCCTCGCCGTGACGACGATGCCCGGAGACGACGTAACGCATCCCGTGCCCGACAATACGGGCTATATCACCGAAGGGCAGTATTATCTCAAGGGCGGCCGCATCGAACCGTTCGGAAGTCTTTCGCGCTTAAAGCAAAACGTCAACGGAAAGACGAGGGACGATCATCGCGCTCTCATGGACGGCATGATACGCCTGTATTCCTCGTATAAAGATACGCTTGAAAAAAAATCGATGGGCTTTATGATGAGCGCATGGGACAACAAGCTTATCAAATACGGCAAAGAATTCGAAGACGAAATGATGGATCTGTCGAAAAACATATCGCTCGAAGACGCCCTCGATTCGGGCTGGAAGATTCTCGCCGACTGTTTCGACAAAGAGGAAACGGGTATAAAAACGGGACTGCTCGATAAGTATTGGCCGAAAAGGGATTGACGTATGGCGAAGATCAAGCTGACGAAAAACGAGCAAAAGATTCAAAAAGATGCGCTGAAAATGTATCAGCGCTATCTTCCGACGCTTACGCTCAAAAAGCAGCAGCTCCAAACCGAAATCCGCGCCATCGATGCAAAAGCGCGTGAAGTGCGCGATGCGCGTAAAGCGCTCGAAAAGGAATTCGACGAATGGATCGCCGTGTTCGCCGATGCCGAATCCTTCGGACGCGATACGGTGCGTGTGAGCAATATACGAAAAGGCACGGGCAATATCGCGGGCGTGAAGATTCCGATTTACGAAGGCGCCGATTTTACGAGAGCCGAGTACGATCTCTACGAAACGCCCGTGTGGATCGATATGGCGGCCGATCGCATGGAAAGAGCGCTCGAACTCGATTTGGAAGCGGAAGTGCTCGACGAACAAGTGCGTCTCCTTTCGAAAGAGCTTCGCACGACGACGCAGCGCGTAAACCTTTTCGAAAAAGTGAAGATTCCCGAAGCGAAAGAAAATATCAGAAAGATATCCGTGTTCCTCGGCGATGAAAGAGTCGCCGCAGTCGTGCGCAGTAAGATATCGAAGCGGAAACTGGAGGCTGAAGCGAAATGATCGTAACGATGAAAAAAGTTTCCGTCGTCATTCTCGAAAAAGAAAAAAAAGACGCGCTCGAAAAATTGCGTAAGCTCGGCGTCATGCACTTGGAAAGCCTTGAAGGTGAAAGCGAAAAGCTTTCCGCTTTGAAAGAAAGTTTTTCATGCGCGCAAAACGCATACGCGATCCTTTCCGAGATAAAAGCGCCGAAAACCTCCCGTGCCGAAAACCTCGATGAAACCGGAATCGCCGAAAAAAGCAAAACGGTTACATCTCTTTTCGACGAAAAAAAATCGCTCATCGATGCGCTCGGAGCCGACACCGTCGAACTCGAACGCTTTGCAAAGTGGGGCCGCGTCGATCCGGACGATTTCGCTTATCTTTCCGAAAAAGGAATAGCGCTTTCGATGTACGAAATGCCGGCCGATTTATACACCGCTTTAGACGATTCCATCGATACGGTGCTCGTCAATACCGGAAAGCGCGACGTACGATTTTTGCTTATCGGAAAAGAGCGGCCTGAAAATCTTCCGCCTGAAGCTTTTGAAGTGCCGCTTCCGAAAATCGCTACGGAAAAACTTTCCGAGCAAATCGAAGGCAATATAAAACGCATCCGTGAAATAGAAACCGAACTTTCGGCACAGGTGGTGTATGGCCGTCAGATCGATTCGTATGCGAAAAAGCTCGCAAAAGAAATCGAATTCGAAAACGTGTATGCGGGTATGGGAAAAGAAGATGAAGGCAAAGAGAGCGATCTCGCGTGGCTTTCAGGCTATGTTCCGTCCGACGGCTTTTCCGCTTTGGAAGAGGCGGCAAAACAAAACGGCTGGGCGATTTCTTCGAGCGAAGTCGAAGAGACCGACGATCCGCCGACAAAGCTTAAAAACAATCCGCTCGTAAGCATCATCTATCCGCTCACCGATTTTCTCGGCACCGTTCCGGGCTACCGCGAATTCGATATTTCAGGATGGTTTTTGTTTTTCTTTACGATCTTTTTCGGCATGATTTTCGGAGATGCGGGCTACGGGCTCATTATGCTCGCTCTTGCGCTCGCCGTAACGGTCAAATCGAAGGCTGCGGGCAAAAAAACGAATCCGATGATGAGTCTCCTTGCGCTCCTTTCTTTTTCGACGGTCGTGTGGGGAACGCTCACGTGTACGTGGTTCGGCATTGCAGCCGACAAGCTTCCCTCGTGGCTCACTTCTCTTTCGATTCCGCCGATTTCTTCGGCATACGCTTCCCGCTACGACGGCGTGCAGAGTCTCCTTACGACCGATCAAAATCTGCAAGTGTTTTGCTTTACGCTCGCGCTCGTGCAGCTGACGGTCGCTCACATCAAGTGCTTTATAAACGACATACGCTCTCCGAAGTGCATAGGAGACTTGGGTTCCATGCTCATGCTGTGGGGTATGTTTTACATCGTGCTCATGCTCGTCATCAGCGGTGAAATCTTTTCGCTCGATAAAGTCGTGTACGGCGTTCCCGTCGGCAGCGTTTCTCTTGCGCTCGTCGGAGGCGGCTTTTTGATGAGCTTTGTGTTTTCGAATTACGACGGCAGCGTCGGAAGGGCGGTGCTCGAAAGCTGTAAAAACATCATTTCGGTAGTGCTCGGTGTCGTAAACGTGTTTTCGGATATCGTGTCGTATATCCGCCTGTGGGCGGTTGCTTTGGCCGGCAGCGCGATTTCGAGTACGGTCAACACGATGGCGGGCCCGCTTTTGGGACACGCGATTTTCTTTGTCGTCGCCCTCGTCCTGCTCGTAACGGGGCACGGACTCAACGTCGCATTGAACGTGCTTTCGGTTATCGTTCACGGAGTGCGTTTGAATACGCTTGAATTTTCGAGCCACCTCGGTATGTCGTGGTCGGGATATAAATATGAGCCGTTCAGAGAAGCGGCGTTATAGGAATAATAGGAGTTGTTATGAATTTGGGAATGCTTGGTGCAGGTGTCGTGATGGGGCTCGCCGCTATCGGAAGCGCGTTCGGAATCGGTATCGCAGGTCAAGGCGCGATCGGTGCATGGAAACGCTGTTACGTAAACAATAAGCCCGCGCCTTTTATCCTCACCGTCTTTGCAGGCGCGCCGCTGACGCAGACGATTTACGGATTTCTTTTGACGAGGAGCATCCTCGATTCGGGTCAAAATCCGCTGTTTTTACTCGGACTCGGCGTTGCCGCAGGACTCGCGATGGGCGCATCTGCCGTCGCTCAGGGACAGGCGGGAGCAGCCGGTTCGGATGCGCTCGGGGAAACGGGCAAAGGCTTTGCGAGCTATATCATGGTCGTCGGTCTTTGCGAAACCGTCGCTCTCTTTGTCATGGCTTTCGGCATCGGTTTTTGTCGATAAGCGTTCTTTCAAAAAGCGTGCATGACGAAAAAAGTCTATCTCGGCGGAAACGGTAAAACGGAGCGCATTGCCGTCGGCGGCGGAGAGCCCGTTTCGGTACAGACGATGTGGAAAAAATCCATCGTCGGTTTGGACGCCGATTCGGAAAAGCGAAAAGCGCTCGTAGAAGAAATACACGCACTCAAAGGGATAGGCTGCGATATCGTGCGTTTTGCCGTTCCCGATATGGAAAGCGCGCGCGCACTCTGCGCGATAGCCGCCGAATGCACGGTACCCCTCGTTGCCGATATCCACTTCGACTACCGGCTCGCCCTCGAATGTCTTCGCGGCAACGTCGCCGCGATCCGCATCAACCCCGGCAATATCGGTTCTCGTGAAAACGTCGAAAAGGTCGTCGCTTCGTGCCGCGAAAAAAACGCCGCGATCAGAATCGGCGTCAATGCGGGCAGCTTTCCGAAAGACCTTGCGGCGAAAGTCGAGGCCGCTTCCATGTCGAGAGCGGAAGCGCTTTCCGAAACGGCATCGCGCGAAGCCGCCGTATTCGACGAACTCGGTTTTACGCAGTTTGTCGTCAGCATGAAAGCGTCTTCGGTAAGTGAAACGATCGAAGCGAACGAAGTATTTGCAAAAAAATACGATATACCCCTTCACATCGGAGTGACGGAAGCAGGTCCTCTCATCACCGGCATCGTAAAGAGCACGCTCGCTTTCGGCGCCCTGCTTTCAAAAGGCATCGGAGATACGATTCGCGTAAGCCTTTCATCGTCCCCCGAAAACGAAGTGATAGCCGGCCGCGAAATACTTGTAGAATGCGGAAAAAGAGAGGGAGGCGTAAAGCTCATTTCGTGTCCGAGGTGCGGGAGGATCGGATTCGACGTGCACGCCTTTGTCGAAAAATGGCAAAGAGAACTTTTATCGCTCGATAAAAACATAAGCGTCGCTGTTATGGGCTGCGTCGTAAACGGCCCGGGAGAGGGAAAGCACGCTGACTTGGGGATAGCGGGGTCAGGCAATAAAGTCGTCATATTTAAAAAAGGAAAAATAGTGCGAACCGTCGACGCAAAAGATGCCGATAAAGTATTCAGAGAAGAATTGGACACGCTGTAAAACGTATCGGTTGTACCGACTGAGCGGTCGTTAAACGAAACACGCTGTTTCAGTGTTTCGTTTAACCGTTTTTCTCAATTCCGGAACCGGTTGACTTATGAAAAAGATTGTAATTATTTTTTCCGTATTGCTCATGGCGTATTCGGCGCTCGGCGCGCAAGTGCGTCCTAAAAAACCGCGCGATCTTGCAGGCGATGTAAAACTGCTTCGTCGCGCTCTCATTGAATTCGATAACGGAAACTACGGAGAAGCGCTCCGTCTTGCAAACGACGCGAAAACAGCCCGGCGCGAGATCGTCGCATGGGAAGCCGATACGCTCTCTTATGCTTTAAAACCGCGCGAAGTGCAAAAGGCGAACGGCGTACTTTCCGACGTGCTCGCCGTTCTCAAAAAGCGTGAAGACTACGACGCCGTTGAAATCGTCGAGCGCTATATCGGGAAAAAAACGAGCGCGTTTTTTAATAATTCCGCGCCCGCCCTCGTCTCCTACGTTTCGACGCGTTTTTCTCTTCCCGAAGCCGATCGCCTTATCGGCCGTATTTACATTTTGGAAGGCGAATATGCGCTTTCAAAACAATACCTTATGAATGCGTGGAAGAACGCAGCCCTCCTCGATGTTCCCGACGAACGCTACGATATTTTGTACGAGCTTTCCGACATCGCATTTATCGAAAAAGATTTTGACGACTACGAAAAAGATTTGCTGCTCATCGTAAAAAACGACAGTTTATTAAAAAATAAAGCGTTCGAAGATGCGTTCACGTTCATCGTGCAAAACAGGGAAGCGGGATCGATGGAAAAATTTTTTACGCTTTTTCGCTCCGAAGATTATACGGCGCTCGCATCTTATTTTAAACTCGCAGCGTACTACGAAGAGCGCGGTTTTTCCGATAAAGCGCTGAAAGCGTTCGCGCTCGGAACTCTTACCGCCTTTACGAAAATGTACAATACCGTAAAAGCGCGGGATCCCGAATTCGAATATCAAAATCTCGGTCTTCTTTTTACGGAAATTGCCCGATTTTCCGACATCGTCGATTGGGCGTCGTCTCAAGGTATTTGGAAAGCGTTTTCGGATTTTGCCGACTGCATGCGGAAAGCGGGAAACGAACGGTTTGCATTCGATCTCTATGCGGCGCTTGCAAACTCCGCCCCCGACGATTATTGGAAAAAGCGCTCGGCGCTAAAACTTGCAAAAGCTGTCGAGCAATACTCGATTACGACTGGGGAAAAGCAACCGTAAAAATTTATCGGCAGGGCGGATGCGTTTCGAAGATTTTTACCGGGAACCTCTGAAAATCCAACCGAGTTTTTAGAGATGCCCTACTGCTTTTGCCCCAAAAGTGTATCCAAAAAGGAATAGCTCGTCTGAATGACGTCGAGGATTGCATGGGTGTCGTGCAGCGATCCGTTTACCTTTTCAAGCGAATCCAAACCGTCTTTCATCGCGCCGGCCTGTTCCTGTACCGCACCCGCGATTTCGCTGAGCGAATTGCCCGCTCGGTCGAGCGTCGATGCGTTTTGATTGAAATTATTTAAAACTTCGGTAAACGACTGTTGAAAGCGTGAAAAGAGTTCGATGAACAGCGTCATGTCTTTATTGATTTCATCGACCGTTTCGCGGAATTCGGAGAGCTTCGCTTCGATCTTTTTTGTAGCCTCTCCCGTCTGCGTCGCCAAAGTGCGTACTTCGTTTGCGATGATTCTGAAGCCGCTTCCGACTTTTCCCGCACGAGCCGCTTCAATGGACGCATTGATCGCGAGGATGCCCGTTTTCACCGAAACGTCTTGAATACCTGCGAGCATGCCGGCGACATCGGATGTTTTTTCTTTGAGCAGTTCGAAATTTGAAGCGGCGTTTTTCGCATTCACCGACGCTTCTTCGATTTCGCTCACGCGCTCGTTTATTTCCGATTGCAGCTTTTTATTGTTGTTTAAAATATCGGACATCATCGTGTTGACTCGTCCGGTATTTGAAGACGATGCGGTACCGCTTGCTTGAATTTCTTCAAAGGCAGCGACGATCGTATCAAAACCTTTTTGCAGCTGTACTACCGCCTCATCGATGATTTCAAAAGAATGCATCGTCACAAAGTCCAGCACTATGCTTTTATTAAAGCGCACGACCGTTTTATCGACGATGTCGGTAAAGTTTTGGATAATTTCGCTTTCTCTGTTTTCGCTCATTATACACCACCCTCAGTTAAAAAAGCGTATCGATAAGATCGATACCGCACTGCAGGTTGCCGAGCCAATTCAAAAAATTGCCCACGTTTTCATCTTTGTAGATGGCCCCGTGCTGAGGAGCGAGCATAGCCGGATTTAAGAGGCGTACCTGTTCCACCCAGCGGCGGACGATTTTATTTGCCGCCATATAGCGTACGTGAAAATCTTTAATGAGCGGGATGTGTTCGTTGAAATCGCCGACATACACCGTTTCGTTCGTTTCGTCAAACACCGCGGCTCCTATGTCGCCGGTAAACAAAATACCCGAGCGTTCATCGAACAGGCCGAAGTGTCCGGGCGAATGCATAAAATGCGACGGAACGCAGTGCATGCGGGAATCGGGAGCAAGCATGATATCCATACCGCTGTCGGGAATGCCGATGATGCGGTTCGTATCGACGATGCCGAAGTGGGGTAGAAAGCGTATCCACAGATTGGAAATATATACTTTTGCATGCGTAATGCCGAGCCACAGCGCAATGCCCGAAGATACGTCGGGATCCTGATGCGAAAAAAATATAGTATCGATTTTTTCGACCGATATAAAACGGCTGACGGCTGTTACGACGCGCGAAAACAGGTGTACCCCGCCCGGATCGAGCAAAACGCCTTTGCCGTGATCGATGATAAGGTACTGCATCGTCTGTACTGCGCCTTTTCGGTATTTACTTTCGGAACCGAGCCAAATGAATTTGTGGTCGTCGTCTTCATACAAAACTATACCGTGTACTTCGTTGTCGTCAATCATATTTTACCTCCGATATTTGACGTACTGATAACAATGTTCAACTTTTAATAATGCAGTCCGATACCGATCGACAGTTCGTATTTCGATACGCCTCTTCTCCAGTCCGTATTGATAAAGCGTTTGAGGAAGTAACGCCCCGCATCGATTCCGAAACTCACGCGAAACTGTATGCTTTTCCAGCTTTCGGGGAAAACGATAACTTCCATACCGCCTGCATAAAAACCGTCTTTGACGGAAAAACTCGTACCGGTCGCTTTGTTGTTTACGAGCGCAAAATCGATAAAAGGCGAAACTTGCACTTCGAAATTGAGTTTACGCAACACTCTGTTTTTTTCAAAACGAGTGGAAAACACTCTGATGGGGAAGTCGATATTGACCGCGAGCGCACCGGATGTTTTGCACGCATAAACGTCGCCGTATCCCGACGCTGAACTGAAATACTGTTTGTCGCGGATACCGCGCAGTCGGGGGCCGATGTTTTCCGTACCGTTCATCATCAGAAAAAAATACAGATCGCTTGCGATACCGATCCGCTTAAATCCTTTAAATCCTTTGAATTCGACGGAAAATTTCGGCTGTAGTTTTTCGTTCTGCACGATATATGTAAACGACTGCGTCGTCGAAACGGATAAGCCGGTACGCAGATTGTTTTTCCAGTCGATGCGGGAAGTACCGATCGTCTGTCCGAGCGCGAGACGAGGACCTACGAGATCTTCGTTCGAATCGCTGATGCCGTCGAAATCCCAATAATAGATGGCGCTTACATAAGGCGTATAATCTACCGTACCCCAATTTTCGATCCGCTGCAGCACGATCGGAAGCGATACGATACCTTTTTCTGTAAAGTAGATATCATCGTCATATTTTTTGTAGTCGAAGTTCCGTGTAAATCCTTGAGCGAATGAAAAGTCGAGCGATGTTCTGTACCCGAAAGGTACTGAAAAATCGATTCCCGTCGACGTATCCCATTCGGGAGAAACGTGTCCGATCGTATAGGATATGCCGTAGCTGTTTGTCCACGTTGCATTGAGTTTGGCAAGTTTGAAAGGGATGTCGAATGAAAGATTGACGCCCATCGCGATGCCCATGTCGTCGACGATGTGTTTCATTTCGGTATCGTCTTCATCGCGTTCGAGCGAAAAATTGATATCGGCCGACATATCTTTCATCGTTCCGAAAAAGTTCGTATCTTTTAATTTCAACTTCAGCGTAAGGCCGCTGTTCGAGTCGTATTTCGGATAGGGCATGCCGATAAAGTGAAAGGAGTCGTCGAGGCGTACCGTCAAATCCGCGATATATAAATCGGTTTGTTCGTCGAAAAGGCGCGTCGAATACTCGACGGAAACTTCGTCAAAGAGTCGCGTATTCAAAAGCCGCTGGCGATAGTCGTCGATGTATTTTGCAAACGATATTTCATCGGGAAAAATAATCGTTTTATCGATTTTTACTTCGCGCTCGACGCTTGTTTCTTTTGTCATACCGTCAATGATATAGCGTACGGAATTGATTCGGTATGACGAAGGAAATGCCGAAAGGAGCAGTGCAACCGACACCGCCAAAGCGGTATAATACTTTTTCATTAGTACGCACCTTTTCTTTTAAAGACAACCCACACGGTTTTGATGATGAGCCATATATCGAGCCACACCGACCAGTTTTGAATATAGTAGGTGTCGAGTGTAATGCGCTCTTCGTATTCCGTATCGCTTCTGCCCGATGTTTGCCACATACCCGAAAGTCCGGGCATTACCGAAAGGATATAATCGGCTTGAGAACCGTACTTGACAAGTTCTCCCTTAGTGACGGGACGCGGGCCGATAAAACTCATTTCACCCGCAAGGATATTCCAAAACTGCGGCAGCTCGTCGATGCTCGTCTTTCTGATAAATTTTCCGAAAGGCGTAACGCGCGGATCGTCGACGAATTTTCGTTCACGCTCCCATTGTTCGCGCATTTTGGGATTTTGTGCAAGAAGCGCGTCGAGCTTTTTATCGGCGTCTTTGCACATGGAACGGAATTTCCAGCATTTGAGCGGTTTGCCGTTTTTGCCGACTCTCGGATGTCCGTAAAAAACGGGACCCGGAGAGGTGATTTTGATGATGATCGCAACGACGATGCACAGAGGCAGCACAAGCGGAAACGAAATGACGAGGAGGGCGATGTCGATAGCGCGCTTTGCAAATCGGTTCGTTTTTTTTGTAAGGTTGTGCGTCGATGCAAAACCGACGATGCCGCCGATATCTTTTATCTGCGGAGAGCCCGATATCGATCTGTTTTGGTGCTTTGAAACCGTGATCGTATAGCGGTATGCCTGCATGATGTCCGATACGTCGGTTTCATCGTAATCGCACAGGATCGCCGCTTTTATTTTGAGCGTGCGGATCGTGTCGAGCAGTTCTTTGCTCGGATGAAAGACGGGTATGCTGCCGTACGTATTGCTTGCAATGGCGCCGCTGTTTATGATGACGGCGGGCTTATAGCCTAAATCGGAACGTTCGAGCATCCGGTTGATGACCGCGTCTCCGCTTGAACCGGTACAGTAGATGACAGCCGGCAGTCCCCACCAGTGATAGGTACCGAACGCAAAACGCGCGATTTGCCGTACGATCGGTAAAAAAATCGTCGCGATCGGAACGGCGAGCATGAGCGCAAGTGCGACGGCAATACGTTCGTTGTCGACGTCGACGAAAATGCTGATCGCGATGCCGATAAAGCTGAAAAACGTACAGATGCTGAAGCGTTTTACCTCTTCGACGGGGGAGATCATAATGCCCGGATAGAGACCCGCCGCATAAAAAACGACGAGTATGAGCGGCAAATAAACGCTGTAGGTCACAAACGATCGAAAATTGATAAACGAATTGTTGATCGCGTTGATGATAAAAAAACTTGTACCGATGCTGAGCATGAGAGCGACGGCATCGACAAACATTAAAACAAGCCCTACGAGAAACGAGCTGGTACGGTGAAAATTTTGTTTGTAATAGCGAAGAAATTCATCGATTATCATAGAGATTTTCCGTTTATTCTATAATAAAAATGTAACGATGTCAAATCGATATCGTTCAAAATAATTTTCGTAAAGTCGTCGTTTTTCCGTACCGATAATCAACATGAGGTAATCTGTATATGGCGGACATAAGCGAAATGGAACGGCTGCTTTTGCGTGAAAACGAAATTCTTGATCGTCTGCTTGAACGGCAATCGGCGCTGCGTGCGGCGGTACTGCAAAAAAAATGGGACGGCGTGCTCGAATCGATCTCCGCGATCACGAAGCTTACCGAAGCTTTCGAAGAAACCGAAAAGGCGAGAAACGCGCTTTCGGCTGCCCGGAGCGACGAAGCGAAAAAGGCATCGTTGCCGCTTTTGACGCAAGTGCGCGGAAAGCTCGTCAAATCGAAGACGGCAAACAAAACGCTCGGCAATTACATAGCGGTTGCGAGGGATTTTATTCAAAGTGTGCTCGACGAAGCCTTTCCTCAAAGCGGGGCGATGGTGTATTCGAAGGCGGGAAAGATCATGAGAGCAAAGCCGTCGAGCGTCGTCGTCAATACGCTGTATTGATTTTTCCAACCGTTCCGTTCATTAATTAAGTATTTTGTGAGGTGATATATGGGTTCGACATTTTCTGGAATAGAGCTCGGTAAGCGCAGTATCATGGCGCATACGACGGCGATCACGACCGCCGGTCACAATATTTCGAATGCGAATACGGAAGGCTATTCGCGCCAGCGCGTCGCGTTTAAGGAATTCGATCCGCTGTATCTTCCGGAACTCGAACGCCCCGAAGAGCCGGGCATGATCGGTCAAGGCGTTATCGCGTCCAGCATACGGCGGATCCGCGACGAACTGCTCGATCGGCGCATCGTCGAACAGGCGAATCAGGAAGCGTATTGGGATACGCGCAGCAAATACTATACGATGCTCGAACAGATTTACAACGAACCCGACGACGTTTCGATTCGTAGCACTATGGATAAATTCTGGGAAGCGTGGCAGGAGCTTTCGATTCATCCGGAAAACATCGCATCCCGTCAGGCGATCGTCACGCGCGGTATTTCGCTTACCGATACGATAAATCAGCGCTACGAAAGTTTGCAGGGAGTGAACACGCTCATAAACGGCGATATCGACGCGACGGTAAAGCAGATCAACAATTATGCCGAACAGATTGCCGCTCTCAACGGAGAGATCGTGCGCTCGCGCGGTATGGGAGACAATCCGAACGATTTGCTCGACCAGCGGGATCTCCTCGTCGATAAGCTTTCCGAGCTTGTCAATTGTACGGCGAGCGACCGCGATAAAGACGAA
Organism: Treponema socranskii subsp. socranskii VPI DR56BR1116 = ATCC 35536; assembly: GCF_000468115.1. Taxonomy (GTDB): domain Bacteria; phylum Spirochaetota; class Spirochaetia; order Treponematales; family Treponemataceae; genus Treponema_D; species Treponema_D socranskii. Next base: position 60,278 of record NZ_AVQI01000008.1, on the reverse strand, counting down.
TTCATGGTACACGTCGACGGGCGCGTGCTCGTTCAGGGCAGCATTCCGCGCAGCTTCGACCTCCGTACGGTTATCGACAATAACGGAAATCCGCGTCTCATCTGGGGCGATACGAAAAACGATGCTGTCGTAAAAGGCGGGAGACTCGGCGCACTTATCGAACTGCGCGACGTCGATATCAGAAGCGAAATGCAGTCGCTCAACACGATGACGATGAACTTTTCCGATTTGGTAAACGACGTGCACCGTAACGCAACCGGCATGAACGGTACGACGGGTCTCGACTTTTTTACGTCTCATCCCTTTGTCGAAAACGTGCGCGGTAATTACGATTACGATGCGGACGGGCGGATGGACAGATCCTATATTTTCCGCTTTACTGGACGACATACATTGAACCCGCAGGAGCAAATAGGACTTGCCGGTACGATGACCTTTTCCGCGCCCGAAGGTACGGTCGAAGTCGCATACAACGCTACCGATACGGTTGCCGATGTCATCGACCGGATCAACGATTCGAACGGAGAAGTAAAAGCTTATCTCGACAGAAACAACAATCTCGTGCTGAAAGCGACGACGGCTCTTTCGCAATCGAATCCCGATTTTGTCATACGGCACGTCGAAGACAGCGGAATGTTTTTGACCGGCTATGCGGGCATTTTGCGCGAAAGCGGAGAAGAAGGCGCATACGATTATCTTCGCGCGGACGCGGTCGACGGTCTTGCCGACGGCGCCCAATTTGCGGTGACGCCGCAGGTAAATCCGTCCGCGTATATCGCGGTAAATCCGCTTATCAGAGGAGACGTCAAAAGCGTCGCTGCGGGCTTTGCCGATACGCGCGGCGCTCTCGCGTCGGGCGACGGACGGGCTGCGATCGAAATCGCTTTGATCAGAAACACGCAGGTGATGATCGGACACAAGCGTACTTTCGACGATTATTTTGCCGACAGCGTGACGAACGTCGGTTTGAAAGGAGAGCAGGCGGCAACTCAAACGGCAAATCAAAATAAAATCATGGGAGATTTGCGCACGCTGCGGGAGTCCGTCAGCGGCGTAAACATAGACGAAGAGCTTGCGGATATTATTAAATTTCAACACGGCTACAATGCCGCCGCTTCGTTTATCAGTACGTGGGACAATCTCGTCGATACGATTATAAACAGAATCAGAGCATAAAATCGGGTGAAGCCGAATACGGAGGTGCGATATGCGCAGGGTGAGTTCACAGATGAATAATATGGATGTGCAGTCGAATCTGCGGCTGCAGGAATCCCGTCTCAATAAAATCAATAATCAAATCGGCAGCCAGCGCCGTATTCAGGAACTGCGCGACGATCCGATCGCTGCGGGGCACTTGGTGCGCTATCAGTCCTATGCGGCGCGCATCGAAAACTTCGAAAAAAACGCCAAAACGCTTTCCGAGCTTTTTATGCAGCGTGAAGGCTATATGACGAATTCGCTCGACGTGATGCACCGCGTGAGAGAACTCGCCGTTACCGGTGCGAACGGCATCTACACGGGCGACGATATGAAAAACATGGCGGCGGAAGTCGACGAACTTTTAAAAGAGCTCGTGCAAAATGCGAACGCGATCGGCGAAGACGGAAACTCGCTCTTTGCCGGTACCGAAACGAAAGTGAGAGCCTTCGACGTCGAAATGGGAAACGTCGCAGGTTCGGGCGTGCCGCTTATCGAAGGCGTGCGTTATAACGGAAACATTTCGGAAACGCAGGTCGAAATCGACGAGCATAAATATTTGACGACGGACAACGCGGGCGTGCGCACTTTTTGGGCGGAGCCGCAGCAGATTTTCGGCGCAAGGGATGCGACCGGCTGGAGAGCGGGGGAAGATTCGGTTATCGCCGTAGACGGTGCGGAAATCAAAATCAACGCAGGCGACAACGTGTATTCGCTTATCGCAAAGATAAACGACAGCGAAGCTGCGGTAAAGGCGACGCTCGATCCCGTAACTCGCGCTTTGAACTTTACCGCAACGGATGCGCGGCAGCTGTGGCTCGAAGACGTTTCGGGTTCCGCACTCGCCGATCTCGGCATTATCAAAGACGCAAGTCAAAAGCCGCCGTACAATCTCGCAGCCGGCGTGCGCGCTTCCGGCGGTTCCATGTTCGATGCGGTTATCTCTCTCCGCAATGCGCTTTTGGCGGGCGACCACGAAGCGATCGGAGGCCGCGTGCTCGGTTCGATCGATCAGGGACTTAACAATTTGACCACAAGAATCGCAAAGTCGGGTTCCGAATACGAGCGGGCGGAACTCAACGTAAAGCGCAATTCGGGAACCGCGCTCAACGTAACGCAGCGCATCTCAAGCGAGGGCGATCTCGATTTGACGAAAGCCGCATCCGATATGAAGATGATGGATTTTACGCATCAGGCGACGCTGAGCACGGCCGCGCGTTTGTATTCGAGTACGCTGCTCGATTATTTGAGGTAAGCTTCGATGGACGTTAAGACAAAGGCGATGGGCGTAAAGAGCGTCGAAGAAAATCACATCGTTACCTTTCCCGAAGGGCTTTTCGGTTTTGAAGAATATAAAAAATACGCGACGATGGAATCGGAATGGGCGCCGCTCATCTGGCTGCAGTCCCTCGACGACGAGCGCCTTGCGTTTTTGCTCATCGATCCGTTTTTGATTTGCGACGATTACGAAGCGGACATCGACGACGAAAGTTTAAAAAAAATCGATGTGCGCTCTCCCGAAGACCTTATCGTTATGGCGGTCGTCACCGTTCCGTCCGACGGGAGCGCCGTTACCGCAAACCTGCAGGGGCCGATCGTTATCAACAAAAAAAACAACCTGTGCGTGCAAGTGATTTTGAGCGACGGCCGCTGGACGACAAAACACGCGATACTCGATGCGCTAAAAAAACGCGGAGGAAAGTGACATGCTTATCCTTTCGCGTAAAGTCGACGAACAGATTAAAATCGGTGACAATATAACGATTACGATCATCGAAGTCCGCGGCGATCAAGTCAAAGTCGGAATCGAAGCGCCGAAAAGCGTCAAAGTGTTCCGCGAAGAAGTGTTCAAAGCGATTCAAAAAGAAAACAAAGCGGCTTCTTCTCCCGACACAGGTGCGCTCGCATCGATATCGGAACTTTTGAAAGGGCGGTAAGGCATTTGGAACGCTATCTGAAAGCCGCAGTTTTTAGATGGCGTTCGCATCTTTAGCGGCGAGAACGCTTTACAACGCTTTATGCCCAATGTACAAAATCTTCCGTTCCGGCTATAATAAAAACTTATGAACAGAAAACTCATCACATCGGCGCTTCCGTACGTCAACAACGTTCCTCACCTCGGAAATCTCATTCAAATGCTTTCAGCCGACGTCTTTGCACGCTTTTGCAGAAGCAGGGGCTACGATACGCTGTACATCTGCGGTACCGACGAATACGGCACGGCGACCGAGACGAAAGCGCTCGAAGAGGGCAAAACGCCGCGCGAACTCTGCGATCACTATTATAAACTGCACACGGAAATATACGATTGGTTTCACATCGCTTTCGACAAATTCGGACGCACGTCGAACGAAGAGATAAAAGACGTTACGCAGGAAATTTTTAACGATCTCGATGCGAACGGCTTTATCAAAGAGCACGTGACAAAGCAGCTCTTTTGTCCGCACTGCAATATGTTTTTGGCCGACCGTTATGTGCGCGGCACCTGTCCCAAATGCGGGAGCGAAGACGCGAGAGGCGATCAGTGCGAAACCTGCGGCAGCCTCCTCGATCCGACCGATTTGGTACAAGCGAAATGCGCTACCTGCGGTTCTTCCCCCGAAGTGCGGGAGACGAAGCACTTGTACATCGATTTGCCTGCGATTGAGGGGCGTCTTGAAGCGTGGATGGAAAAGGCAAGCGTCGAAGGAAAGTGGAGCGCAAACGCGATTCAAATGACAAAGGCGTGGATAAGAGACGGCTTAAATGAACGTGCGATCACGCGCGATTTGAAATGGGGCATACCCGTGCCGAAAGAAGGCTACGAAGACAAAGTCTTTTACGTGTGGTTCGACGCGCCGATCGGCTATATTTCGATAACGCTCCAGCTCGCAAACGAACTCGCTGCGGCGGGAAAAAAATCCTTTGACTATAAAAGCTGGTGGCTTCCGTCCGAATCCGATGAAGCGGCGGCCAAAATGCCCGTCGAGCTTTTTCAATTTATAGGCAAAGACAATATCCCCTTTCACACGGTCGTCTTTCCGTCGAGTCTGCTCGGAAGCGGACGCGATTGGACAAAGCTCTTTCACATGAGTTCGACCGAATTTTTAAATTACGAAGACGGCAAATTTTCGAAGTCGAAGGGCGTCGGCGTATTCGGAACGGATGCGAAGGAAAGCGGTATTCCCGCGGATGCGTGGCGGTTTTACATCTTTTACAACCGTCCGGAAAAATCCGATTATCAATTTACATGGAAGGATTTTCAGGAAAAATACAATGCGGAACTTATCGGAAATCTCGGCAATCTCGTAAACCGTACGCTGCTGTTCGTCAACAAATACTACGGCGGCAAAATCCCCGACGCTCCTGAAGACGAAGCGCTGTGGGCGGAAGTAAAAGTGCGGGAGCGGAGAATTACCGAACTGCTCGAATGGGCGAATCTCAAAGACGCATTCCGCGAAATCTTTGCGATAAGCGATATCGGAAACAAAGCGTTCCAAGCGGCCGAGCCGTGGAAAACGCGCAACACCGATCCTGAAAAAGCGGCAAAGCTCATACACAATTTGTGCTATGTCATAAAAGATTTGATGATATTGACGGCACCCTATCTCCCGCAGTATGCGCAAAAAGTCGCTTCGTTTTTCGGCAAAACGATTACCGAAAAGCGTATCGGAGCGGACGATCCGGAAGGTGCGCTTAGGTGGAGCGATCTCGGAAAAACGGAGGGTCTTTCGGAGATCGGTGCGACGAGCGTATACTTTACGCCGATGGACGATAAGACGATGAAAGCTTTTAAAGAGCGTTTTTCGGGCAATCAAAAATCGCGCGAAGAAGGGACGCTCGGAAAGCCGAATGCGCAAAAGGCAAAGGTTGAAAAAAAAGAGCCTGCCCTCGCAGCCGATATGTGCGCACATTTTAATAAATTCGTTTCGCTCAAAGTCGCAAAGATCGTTTCCGTCGAACGCAATCCCGAATCCGATAAGCTCTATATAGAACACCTCGACGACGGAAGCGGTACTGAGCGCGTCATTCAAAGCGGACTCGTGCCGTATTTAAAAGAAGACGAACTGCTCGGAAAGCACATCATCCTCGTCGATAACCTCGCTCCGCGGAAAATGCGCGGAATTGAAAGCCGCGGTATGCTCCTTGCGGCGGATTACACCGATGAAGCGGGCAAAGAATGCGTCGAACTCGTAACGGCTCCGTGGGCGGCTCCCGGTACTCCCGTCGTGCTTGAAGGAGAAGATCCTTCGGTGCAAAAAGAAAAAGAGATAAGCGCGGACGTGTTTTTTCAAATCGAAATAAAAGTGCATGACCGAGAGGTCGTCATTCAGGATAAAAAACTCACGGCGGACGGAAAAGCGCTTACGACGGAAAAAACCGTAAACGGCGGAGTAGCATAACAAGTGTTTGCTTTTACGATTGCGCCGCTCTCTCCGCGCTTTCTTGCCGACGGAGGAGAGCGTTTTTTGCAGTCGCCGTTTTGGGCGGCGTTTAAATCCCTGCACGGCTGGAAATCGCTCTTTTTCGATGTCCGATCGGAAGGGGGCGGTGCTTTTACCGTTTCGGTTCTCGTGCGGCGCTTTGCAAAATATTTTTCCATCGCGTATATTCCGATGATGCCGTCTTTTTTTTACGGCGACACCGGCAGTGACGACGGTACATTGCAAAACCTCTCGACAAAAGCCGATGAAAAAGAAAACGGAAGCGTTGTGCGGCAGGAGGATGCCGCCTCGTATGCGCAGTTTTTGGCGGAGTTTTCAGAGTCTCTCAAAGACTTTCTCCCCAAGTACACGCTTTGCATACGCTTTGATTCCTCACTCGATTTTTATTCGATATCTTCGCGCGATTTTTTTGTCGCAGAGCTGAAGCAAGCGGCCGCTTCGGAAAAACTGGCGATCGTTAAAACGAAAACCGATATTCAGCCGCCCGATACGACGCTTATCGATTTGACAAAATCGGAAGATGAACTCCTTTCTGCGATGCGGAGCAAATGGCGTTACAATATCCGTCTTGCACAAAAAAAAGGCGTTGTCGTCCGTGCATACCGCGCGCGAACCGATAAGGCGGACAATTCTTCGCTCGATTCCGACGCCTCGCGTGCTCTCGATATTTTTTACGAACTCTATAAGACGACGGCAAGCCGCGACGGCATTGCGATCCACGCAAAAAAATACTATGAAGACCTTTTCGCTTTGAGTGCGGCACATAAAGACGCCCCGCTCATCACGGTCTATATCGCATCGCACGAAGGGGAAAACCTCGCGTCGATCATCACGCTCTTTTCTAAAAGCGAAGCGGTCTATCTCTACGGCGCTTCTTCAAACGCCAAACGAAACCTCATGCCCGCCTATCTTTTGCAGTGGACTGCGATATGCGATGCGAAATCTTACGGTTCGGCCGTCTACGATTTTTACGGTATGCCGCCGTCCGACGATAAAAATCATCCGATGTACGGTCTCTATCTTTTTAAAACGGGATTCGGCGGACGCATCGTGCATCGGCCGGGATCCCTCGATTTTCCGCTTTCGCCGCTCTATGCGCCCTATGCGTTTGCCGAAAGCGCGAGAGCGTTTTATCATAAACGAATCAAAAAAATTCTTGCAGGTCGTGCCTTATGAATATGGAAGCTTTTGTTTTGGGCTGCGGCGGAATGATGCCTCTCCCGTACCGCCACCTCACGTCGGTGCTTTTGCGCCGCGAAGGAGAGCTCTTTTTATTCGACGGAGGAGAGGGAACGCAAGTGTCGCTCAGGCGTCTCAACCTCAAATGGAAAAAGATAAATGCGATTTTCGTTTCGCACACCCACGCCGATCACGTAACGGGTCTGCCCGGTATCATGATGCTCTCTTCGCAAGTAGACCGCACCGAACCGCTGTATATCTACGGCCCCCCGAAGATCGCCGAATATATCGAAACGAGCCGCAAAGTGCTCGACATGTTTATCAATTATCCCGTTGTCGTAAAAGAGATTACGGCTCCCTGCGTCGTGCACGGAGGGGAGGGATTTTATATCCGCGCCTTTCCGCTCGCGCACACGAAAACCTGCGTCGGCTATACGCTTGAAGAACTCGACCGGCCGGGTGAGTTCAGTCCCGAAAAAGCGAAAGCGCTCAAAGTGCCGATGGGGCCGCTGTGGGGCAAACTGCAAAAAGGCGAGAGCGTTACGGCTTCCGACGGAAAAACCGTTACGCCCGACCGAGTGCTCGGTCCTTCTCGGAGCGGAAGAAAGTTCAGTTATGTGACCGACACGCTCTATAAACCGTCGATTGCAGATGAAGTGCGCGGAAGCGATCTTTTGATCTGTGAAGGTATGTTCGAAGAAGCGCTCATCGATCAGGCGAGAGAAAAAAAACACATGACGGCAAAACAGGCCGCGACGATCGCTCGCGACGCCGGTGTCAAACGCATGGCGATGATTCACTACAGCCCGCGTTATACCGACAGGGAGCTTTCCGTTTTGCTCGATGAAGCGCGCACGATCTTTCCCGCCGCGGAACTTACAAAAGACCGTATGCACTTCGACATTCCCTACGTCGAATGACGGGGCGGACGGCTGTGCATTTTTGCCGCTCGCTCGAACGTTCCGTCTGCAGCCCGATCTTTTTTTTGTGTGCGGTTTTATTTGCTGCGGCGTGCTCGTTTTATTATTTTTTTGTCTCAGTTTTTTTTTCAGGAAACGCCGTTCCCGATATCCGCTTTTTTTTCGCCGCCTTTCCCTATGTTTCCATCGTCGTTATCCCTCTTTTGTGTTTTCCGTTCGGCGATAAAAGCTTTGTCGATGCTCTGCCGCTTTCGCCTTTCGCCCGCACGTTTTTCGATTTTATTCTTCCCTTTGTGCGCTTTGTGCTTATTTTGCTGCCGCTTGTGCTCGTGCCGCTGTGCACCGGCTTTTTCGGCGATATCGATACAAGCGGAATCATAGCGGGCTTTGCGATCTCTCTTTTTTACGGAGCGGCCGCCGTATCGCTTTCGGTATTTTTTTACACGGTATTTTCTCCGCACCGAGCTTTTATCGTCTCCGCCGCGTTTTTTGCCTTTGCCGGTTTTGCGTCCCTTTCGGAGACGCTTCGTCCTTTGAGTTTTGCATACCGTGCGGATGCTGCGGCAAAGGGTATCGTCGATACGCGCGATATCGTCTTTTTTTGTACGGTTTCGGCGTTTTTTTTGTTCGCAGCCTTTATCGCGTCGGAAAAAAAACGCAGGATTTTTTTTCCTCGGAACGAGCGATGCATGCATGTCGTTATATTATTAATTATTGTCTTTGCGTCTTTGAACGGAAAAAGATATTATGCGCGGATCGATTTAACGAAAAATAAAACTTTCAGCCTTTCCGATTACGGGAAAAAAACGCTTTCCCGTCTTACGTCTCCGCTTACGATCACCTATTACCGATCTCCGCGCATTGCAAGCGTCTATCCTTCTTCCCGCGACGTATACGAATACGTCAAAATGTATGCGCGTGAAAACTCCGCGGTAAACGTCGCCGCAAAAGATCCCGATGCGTCCGGCGTTTCCGATGTTTTAAATCGCTTCGGAATTTTGCCGCAAACTTTCCGTTCGGGAAAAGGGGATGAAGTTTCGCTTTTTTCCGCCCTCGTTTTCGAATACGAAGGGAAGATTCAAACGATACCCTTTATCGTTTCTGCAGACAGAATCGAATACGATTTGACTCGCTGCATCAAAAATTTTGTCGACGGATCCCGTCCTCGCGTACTCATCCTTACGGGAAACGGAATGACGCTTTCGGAAGATTATTCATACGTTGTGCCGTGGCTTTCACTGCAGGGATTTGACTGTATCGAAATCGAAGCTCGAACGCTTTCCGATTATGCAGGCGGCGATATCCTCATCGTATTCGGCGCGTCGAAACTTTCGGATAAAGATGCTGCGGCGATCGAAGCCTTTGTGCTTTCAGGCGGGAGTGCGCTTTTTGCCGTTTCACCTTACGATGCCGATATCAAATCGACGTGGAGTATAGAGCGGCCGGAAAATACCGCGCTCATCGATTTGCTTTCGTTTTGGGGCATATCGTTCGAATCCGCCCTCGTTTCGTCGACCGCATGCGCGCACATTACGCTTGCAAGCGGAGTGGCAGGGCAGGGAACAGGGCAGTTCGAGAGTATCGGCTATCCGCTTTGGATATCGATTTCGTCTCAGGACGAAGCGAAGAGGGGACTCACGCTCTTTTGGGCGAGCCCCGTCAAAATCGAAAACGCATCCGCAAAACCGCTTTTGGTTTCAAGTCCGTCGTCGTGGGTTGTCCGCGAAAATCTTTCAGGCGGCCCGTTATTTAAAACGAATCCTTTTTCGCTGCAAAAAGTCGCACCGGATAGGCTACAATCCTATGCCGCCGGTGCATATTTTGACGGCGAGCTTTCGGGTATGTATGTTCCCGAAAAAAAAGAAGCGTCGCGCATCGCCGTCGTTGCCGATCAATATTTTGCGGCAAGCCTTCCGCTTTCGTATATCGGAGGAGAAACGGGCGATTATCGCAATCTCGATTTTTTGACGCACGTCGTTTTAAAACTTACGGGCGATGAAGGACTTGCCGAACTGCAAAACAAAGGAAGCGTGCGCACTTTATACAAAACGCCCGACGCCGCATCTTTTTCCGCCGCGAGGAAAAAAACGCTCGTCGTCGCCTTTATACTCGTTCCGCTTTTTTATGCGGCGCTTGTACTTTTTTTCGCAGCGAGGCAAAAGCGACGGCTCAATTACCTCTCGCGTATCGAAATGTAATAATTTAATAAACAGAATTATGAGTGCCGCAAATCGTCACCGTTATAATTGACAAAACAGGTACAATGCGTGAAGATATTAAAACGAAGAGAAAATACAGAGGAGCAAGTATACATGAAACAAAACAGTTTTTCCGAACAATTTTCTGCAATCGGTAAACGATCGTCTCTTGTTCGGAAATTGAGCAGCGTCAACAGGGTTACGGTATTTTTTACGGTAATCGTCTGCGGTCTTGCACTCGCCGTTTTCTTTTACCGCATACTGACGGCTCAACATGAGCAATCGACAAAGGCGAGCGTGACGGGATTTCAACTTTTACTCGACGACTTCGGCTCACGTGCGGAAGGAGCTGCCGCGTCGATCGCCGGTCGTCCCGATGTCGTGCAGGCCGCTCGCAGCCGCAGTCATGCCGACGCATATAAAATTCTTGCCGAACTCAATAAGCAGATGCGCGTCGATTTTATTGTTTTAACCGATACGAGCGGCAACATCATCGCGCGCGGGCATTCGGAACGTTTCGGAGATAACATCATCAATCAAAAAGCCGTCAGGGAAGCGGTTCGGGGACGCGCGACGTATTCATATGAAAAGGCGGTGCTTGTCCGTTTTGCGATCAGAGCGGGATGTCCCGTATACGACAGCGAACGGCGGATTATCGGCGCAGTTGTTTCGGGTTTCAACGTTTCGTCCGCCGGTTTTTTGGAAAAGGCGTACAAAACATTCGGCTGCGATGTTATGCTTTACGACGGTACGGAAGCGGTCGCTTCGACGATCGCAGATGAAAAAAACGAAATGCTCGCAGCTGCGGTCAGCGACGATTGTGCCGAAGCGGTGCTCGCGCGGGGTGAAAGCTATGCTAAAATGGATACAATCGGAAAGAGCCGGTACTATGTCGTCTATTGGCCGGTTTTCGACGTTGCAGGTAAGCCTGCGGGTATGTGGGCGCTCGCAAGCAATTTTTCCGCTGCGAGAGCGGAGCTCGGAAAAACGATCGGTATCAGAATGCTTGAAATCCTCGCGGCGGTTGTCGTATTGCTTGTCATCCTCGTTTCGATTATCGCCCACCGCGTGTTCGGTTTGATTATGCGGCCGCTTCAAAAAGTGTCGCAGTCCTTTATCGCACTGTCGGAAGGAAATGCAAACCTCGCTGTCAAAATCGATGTTCCGTCGAACGATGAGATCGGTATGCTCGTCGCAGGCTTTAATAAATTTATTCAAAAGCTGCATGCGATTGTTAAAGACGTAAAAGAAAGCAAGGCGACCCTTGTCACGGCCGGAGAAGATATGACCGGCAGCGCCGACGATACGTCGAGCGCCATCACGGAGATCATCGCAAATATCGAAAGTATACACACTCAGATGGATGAGCAGGAGACGGGCGTTACGCAAACAGTTGGCGCCGTCAATGAAATCGCATCGAATATCGACTCGCTTGAACGGATGATTCAAAATCAATCGAGCAGCGTGACGCAAGCGTCGGCTGCGATAGAAGAGATGATCGTCAGTATTGCGTCGGTCAATCAATCGGTTGACAAAATGGTCACATCTTTTTCAATGCTGCGCGATAAAGCGCAGGACGGTTTTATTAAACAGACTGACGTCAACGCGCGCATCAAACAGATCGAAAGTCAATCCAATATGCTGCAGGAAGCCAATACGATAATTGCGGATATCGCAACGAGGACAAACCTGCTTGCGATGAACGCGTCCATCGAAGCCGCGCATGCGGGCAAAGCGGGAAAAGGTTTTGCCGTCGTCGCGGATGAGATCCGTAAGCTTTCAAAATCGTCGGCCGTGCAGTCGAAGCGTATCGGAGAAGAGCTGAGCAATGTCAATCAGTCGATCGTCAGCGTTGTCGGCGCATCGGCAGAATTGAGCGAAGTGTTTAAATCGCTTTCCGACGAATTAAACGTCACTAATAGATTCGTTTTGTACATCAAGCAGGCGATGGACGAACAGAACGAAGGATCGAAACAGATAGATGCGTCGCTGCGCGTCGTAAACGATAATACGTCGAGCGTACAGGATGCATCGCGCGAAATGGCGACCGGCAACAAATCGATTCTTACCGAAATTAATAAATTGCAAAACAGTGCGTCCGGTATGAAAGAAGGCATAAGCGAGATGGCGACGGGTGCACGACAGATAAACGAAGTCGGTTCCGCATTGGAAAATATTTCGTCGCGGATGAAAGATGCCATACAAAAGATCGGCTCGCAGATCGATCAGTTTGAACTGTAATCGATGTTTATGAAAAAGACGGGAAGCGAAATAATCGTCAAGCTGCTCGAAATGGAAGGAATCACCGTTGTCTCCGGCATTCCCGGCGGTTCCGTTTTGCCGCTGTACGATGCGCTTGCGAAAAGTTCGATCCGTCACGTGCTCGCCCGTCATGAACAGGGGGCGGGTTTTATTGCACAGGGTATGGCGCGGAGCACAGGAAAGGTCGCCGTTTGTTTTGCGACGAGCGGGCCGGGCGCGATGAATCTCCTTACCGCGGTCGCCGACGCACGAAGCGATTCCGTTCCGATCGTTGCGATTACGGGGCAAGTGAACACATCCCTTATCGGCACCGATGCGTTTCAAGAAGCTGACACCTTCGGCCTTTCCTTTCCGATCGCAAAGCACAGCATCATGGTAAAATCTCCCGAAGAGCTGCTTCGCGCTATTCCCCAAGCCTTTGCAATCGCGGCGAACGGGCGGCCGGGGCCGGTACTCGTCGACGTGCCGCGCGACGTACAGCTTTCTTCTTGCGAATTCGATTCGTGGCCGGATATCGCGTCCGTTACGATACACGATATACGCTTTCATACGCCGCCGTCAGAATACGCTTCGAGCATGGATCGCATAACCGATGCGCTTGCCGAAGCGAAGCGACCGGTGCTCTTTTGCGGCGGAGGCTGTAATTCGGAAGGGGCTGCAAAGGAATTGCAAAAATTCCTAAAAACTTACCGTCTTCCCGTCGTGACGAGCCTCATGGGGATAGGCTGCGTGCCGTTTTCGTTTGAAATGTTTGCCGGTATGGTCGGCATGCACGGTTCTTACGCGGCAAACGTCGCTATGCACGATGCCGATCTCGTTATCGCCGCAGGCGTCCGATTTGACGACAGGGCGACGGGCGTCGTGTCGAAGTTTTGTCCGAAAGCGCGCGTCGTGCACATCGACGTCGATGCGGCTGAAGTCGATAAAATCATCGACGCCGATATTTCGGTTGTCGCCGATGTCGGATCCGTCTTTCCGATCCTCGTGCAGCTTGCGTCCCGAAAGCAGGAGCTTTTCGCATCGAATTGGCAAAATGCGGAAGCGCGCGCCGTGTGGCTTGAAAAGATCATAAAGCTAAAAACGGAAACGTTTTCACCCCTTTGCGGTGCGGCAAAAAAATCGTCCTACGGCAATCCCCGCGAGCTTATCGCTTCGATTCCGCTTTTCGCTGAAAAAGCGGGTATGAGGCGCGACAAACTCATCGTTACGACGGATGTCGGTCAGCATCAAATGTGGACGGCTCAGTATTATCCCGTCGAAAAGCCGAGAACATTTCTTACGTCGGGCTCGCTCGGTACGATGGGATTCGGACTGCCCGCCGCAATCGGAGCCTCTCTCGCGCACCCTGAATGCCGCGTCGTGTGCGTTTCGGGCGACGGTTCCATCCTCATGAACATTCAGGAGCTTGCAACTCTTTCCGAGCAAAATCTTGCAGTGACGGTGATCGTTTTCGACAACGGTACGCTCGGCATGGTATATCAGCAGCAAAAATACCTCTTCGGCGGAACTTACGCTGCGAGTGAATTTTCCCGCCGCGTCGATTTCGTTGAGATCGCACGAGGTTTCGGCATCGATGCCGTCGATGCGGCCGAAGATGAAAAGTGGTACGAAAAAGCGTTTTCCCCGAAGCGGGAACGAAAACCGTTTTTAGTGCGCATCGAAATCGATTCTGCGGAAGACGTGCTGCCCTTCGTTTTGCCGGGCAAAGCGAATATCGACGCGCTGCGATAAGATCTGCACGGAAGGGGCAGTCTCAAAGCCGGTTACTTTTTCGACGGATCCTTCATCGTAGCAATTATTAATGTACAAACAGTGAAACGACCCAAAAGAACGAATCGTTTGCGTGGCTCACCGTCAGCGAATCCGCGCCTATCGCCATGATCACGAACTCTTTGGCGAAACATCGATTTTGCCTGCAACTTTGTTCGCATAGAGGATTCCCATAGACGGCGACATTGCAAGCGTGCTGGAAAAAAAGCAGCGATTGTGATACAGTGCGGTTCGGAGAAAAAATACGGATACCGACGAGGAAATTATGAACGGATTTTTTTTAGTGGCAATAAAATTATTAATCGGTTTTTTTGCTTTAATTATGATAATAAATATTTCGGGCAAGGGAAATTTAGCACCTTCATCTGCCAGTGATCAAGTGCAAAATTACGTGCTCGGCGGTATTATCGGCGGCGTGATTTATAATAATAATATTCGATTATTGGATTATATAGGTGTTTTATGTATTTGGTGTGTGCTTATATTGACTTTGAAATGGATCAAAACGCATAATGTAAAAGCGAAACAGGTCATAGACGGAAAAGCATTAATAATTATCGATGACGGTAAAATTAATATTGAAAATTGTGAAAAGGCGGGTTTATCCGCTCATGATATTTCTTTTAAACTTCGAACAAAGAATGTTTATTCGACAAAAGACGTAAAAAGAGCTTTTGTGGAGCAAAACGGTCAATTGATCGTTATACATCACGGAGAAGCCAACCCGAAGTTCCCGCTGATAACGGACGGGCAGCTGCAAGAGGATATTCTGGACGTGATAGGCAAGGATGAGGAATGGCTGCTTGAAGAAATTAAAAAACAGGGATTGGATAAATACAGCGATGTGTTTTTGGGAGAATATGTGAACGGCAATCTCATACTGACGGCATATCCGCCTGAACATGACAAATTAAAGAAGTACAAAAAACCGTGGAATCAAGCCCGCGATTCCGCATCGCATCGCTTTTTTTCGTTTATAAAACCGCGGAACTGAAGGTGCCGGGCGAAAGCTTTGCAATATAAGGGGCTTTTTGATTTTGCCGTTCAGGTTTGCCGAAATGATTTGACAATCGGCGCCGCGCGATCGATTTGACAAAGCGCGTATCTCAAAATATAATATCGTTCGGTGTAATTAAATTTACAAAATCGTCCGATAATAGAGTATGGTAGTCTGTATGGTCAGACAATTTCCGACTTTTTCGAAAGCTGATGCTTTCTGCAAAAGTTTTTATAGGAGTTGTTACGAAACGCCGGCTGAAATAGCGCCGTCGTTTCGTATTTCGAGTTTGCGTTGCAAACTCGTGTATTTAACGTGTGCGCTCTCGCGCACGACTAAAAACTTTTTCGAAAGCTGATGCTTTCTGCAAAAGTTTTTATAGGAGTTTTGCATGAAAAAGGGCTTAGTGGTCTGTATGTGTTTTGGGCTGCTTTTGCTGTTTTCGTCGCCGGCTTTTAGTCAAGAAGCGATGCAGACGCAAAAGAGTACCGAGTCGTTTATGATCGACAATTTCAACAACGAAAGCGGAAACGCATGGACGTGGGACGTCAGTGCGAGCCGCTATGTTGCCGACGGTTATCCGAAGACGGGGTACTTCGACGGTATTCCGAATTCGCTGAAATACTTGCTCAAAGACGGCAAGGACAATCAAAAAGTGCTCGGCGTGCAGATCGCGTTTAAGCGAAAGGGCGACAACTGGTTTGAAGTATATCCGGTAAAAGACGGAAAAGCGTATGAAATCCCCTTTGTCGGAACGGTGACGCAGATCGATTTTTGGGTGTGGGGGGCGCATTATATGTATTTTCTCGACGTGATTGTCAGAGATGCCGACGGACGCGTTCACGTGCTTCCTGCGGGCAATCTTGCATTCGACGGATGGAAAAATGTCGTTGTGTCGGTGCCCGGCTGGATACGACAGCATTCGAGGTCGAGCAGCGGCCGGGATGCGATGTCGTTTATCGGTTTTAGAATCCGTACGAGCCCCGAAGAGTTCGTCGATTCGTATACGATTTTTTTCGATCAAATGAAATACGTTACGAGGGCGCTTGCGAATATCTTTGACGGTTACGAACTGAAAGAAGCGGACTTCGGCAATTCGGAGGGCAAATAAATGAAAAAAAGCATATTGACGATTTGTGCCGTGCTTGCCGGCAGTTTGGCTTTTGCTCAGAATTCGAGCCTCTTGGAACCGACGCCCGAAACGATAGGAGCCGATTCCGCCGCTATGGCGCTCCGCGAAATAAACGTCGACAAATTCGAGCGCGAAGGTTCGTGGGACGTTACGATTTCTTCGGATTACGGTTTTATCACGTCGCGCCTTTTTGACGGAAATCCCGCGATGAAAGACGCGCTCGAAGAGGATAAGGGCAAAGAAGACGAAGACACGTTCGTTTTCGGCGTCAAAGTCGAATTCTTCCGCCGCGGCGTCAATTCCTTTTACATCACGTCGGTGCGCCCGCTGCCCGTCGAAGGCATTGCAAAGACGATCAGCGTGTGGGTGTGCGGACGAAATCAGGATCACAATCTGTGGGTGCTCGTACAGGATATGTTCGGACGCAATTACGAACTGTACATGGGTTCGCTCGGTTTCGGCGGTTGGAAAAAAATGACTGCGGTCGTTCCGCCTTCTCCCGACGGGGAGCACGGCATCGTACAGCAAAGCGCGTTTTACAACAGCCGCCCGGGCTTACGCATCGTCGGCTTCAGAATCGACTGTAATCCGATGCTCGCTCGCGGTTCATACTATGTATATTTCGATGCGCTCCGCGTCGTCACCGACTTGTACGATTTGCAGTACCGCGATGAAGACGATATGTCCGATAACTGGTAAGCGCTTTCGCGTGCAATAAATTCCGATTTTTATACGGCGGCATCTTGCGGGGGTGCCGCTTTTTTTATCTGATCCTATAATATCTCGGGCGGGAAACGTCGTTTTCGGCTTCGATGAGGTTCATGTGTGAAAGCACCCACAGCATGAGATTGGCTTGCGCTTTTGCGGAAGCGGGAAGAGCCTTGTTTTCGGCGAGGGAAGAAGCAATGTCTCGGGCGCAAAAACGGGGAAGGCAGGATTCGGGGATGAGCGAAAGGTAGTCGGCCGCTTTTGTAAACGTGTGCGTTTCGAATATCGTTTCGAGCCTTTTGTCGGTTTTGTTCCAGTTTTTTAAAAAGCGGCGGCGGCCGTTCGGAGACTGTACCGGCGTTTCGCTTTGCGTGCGGATTTCGCTCATCGCGATTTCGAGCACGTCGAGCGAAAAGCGCTTTTTTAAAAGCACGGGATAGAGGCCGGTGAGTTCGCGGAATATGCTGTAGATCGAAGCGCGGACGGGACTTTTGCGCTTTGACACGAGCGCACCTGTTTCATCATAGACTTCGATGTATTTGACTCTCGCGACGGGATAGACGATTTTAACGCTATGCCCGCTTTTCATCGCACGGAGTGTTTTTACGAGCAGCGACGAAAGGTTTTTCGTCTGTATTTCGGTGATATTTCCGAAGGCGTCGACGACATCGTAAATTTTTCCGTCGATATTCACTTCCGTCATACATCCTTTTTCGAGCGCATAGAGCGATTTCAAAGAGCGGTGGAGAGAGCTTTCGTTGAGCGTATTTATCATTATTTTTTGAATTCCACAATACAATTATATAGCTAATCGGCGAATATTGCAAATTTCTTTGTAAAAAATGGCGTTTTATCCGTTGACATTCGGTGTTTTTATTATAAAATAGTTGCTAAGTGGGAATTACTGGGGAAAAGTGGTAGGCAGTGGCATGAGTATGCTGACAGGAGAATTTCGGAATACGCTTGACGAAAAGGGAAGAATTCTCTTTCCCGCCAAACTGCGTTCCGAACTTGCCGGAAATGTGCTCATCGTGACGCAGGCTCTTGACCGCTGCCTATGGCTTTTTACTCCCGAAGAATGGAAAACCGTTTCTTCGAAACTCATGGAAGCCGCGTCTCCGTTCAGCGAAAAAAACCGCCTCGTGCTCAGGAGGTTTGTCGCGCCGGCGCAGGAACTTGAGTTCGATAAATCGGGGCGGCTTTCGATCCCCCAAAGTCTGCGCGAATATGCCGCGCTTTCCAAAGACTGCGTTTTGCTCGGCGTCAGTAAATACATCGAGCTGTGGGACGCGGAAAGCTATCGGCACTATATCGAGGAAAGCGAAGCGTCGTTCCGCGGGGCTGCGGAAGAGCTCGGCTCGATCTTTTTTTAGCGCAGGGGAGGAAAGCGCATGGAAGCGATTCATACGCCTGTTTTGCTGCAGGAATGTCTTGAACTGCTTGCCCCGTGCGGCGCCGAAGCGGTCATGTGCGACTCGACGCTCGGCGAAGGCGGCCATTCATTCGCATTTCTTTCGCAATTCCCGAATATTAAGGTAATCGGCATCGACGCCGATGCGGGCATTTTAGCGCGTGCAAAAGAGCGGCTCGAATGCTTTGCCGAACGGACGATGTTTTACAACGGTTGGTTCGACGATTTTTACGCGTCGTACCCTGCGGATTTTCCGAAGCCCGATATCATACTGTTCGATTTGGGCATATCGATGTACCACTACGAACTGTCGGGCAGGGGATTTTCGTTTCGACACGACGAAGCGCTCGATATGCGCCTTACGCCGTCGGGAGGAAAAAGCGCCGCCGATATCGTAAACGGTACGGAAGAAGGGGCGCTTGCCGATTTGATATACCGCTGGGGCGAAGAAAAACTGAGCCGCAGCATAGCGCGTGCGATAGTGAAGGCGAGGGCGAGCGGGGAAATCCGTTCGTCGAAAGCGCTCGCCGATATTATTTACGATGCGGTGCCTCTTCAGTACCGGCACGGATTGATACATCCGGCGACGCGTACGTTTCAAGCGCTCCGCATTGCGGTAAACGGAGAGCTTGCGCGGCTTCCGCGCTCGCTGCACGATGCGTTCAACGATTTGAAGGCGGGCGGAAAGATGGGCGTGATTACGTTCCATTCGCTCGAAGACCGCATCGTAAAAAATTATTTCCGAAATCTCGGAAAGTCCTGCGTCTGTCCGCCCGAGGTTCCGGCTTGCCGCTGCGGAGGGACGCCGTGCGCCGAAGTGCTTACGAAAAAACCCGTAAGTCCCTCGGCGGACGAGGTTTCAGGCAATTCGCCGTCGCGGAGCGCGAAGCTTCGCGTCGTACGAAAACTGCGCGATGCCGAAGATGCGCGGTGCTTAAGCACTGCCGTGTAATCGGGAGCCGGTAAATATGTGCGCACTTACGCACGAGTGAAAACTTTTTCGGAAATTGCAATTTTCTGCAAAAGTTTTATGGGAGTGGGTATGAAACGAAAATATAGCCGTATGCGCGAAACGCTTGTCGTCTGCCTTATCGCGCTTTCAATTCCGCTTTTATTGCTTGCAGCCGGCATGCAGTCGAGAAAATACGAAGATCTGTCGGACGAAGTTACGGCGCTTGAAAAAAAGCAGGAATCGCTCGTCGAAGAAAATAAAAAACTCGTTACGGATATCAGTCTTTTGGCGAGTACGGAGCGCATCGAAAAGATAGCCGAAAACGAACTCGGCATGCATAAAGCGCAGACGGACGATATCGTCCGTGTGGAGATGAAGGGGAAGGGCAGTGCAAAGTCTGATGGAGCGAAGTGAGCTCGTCGCTGCCGTCCGCGGTAAAGGTGTCGGGCACAGTGCAGCCGAAAGCCGATTTTGTTTTTCCTCAGTTACGACCGACAGCCGCCTCGTCGTCCCGGGCAGTCTCTTTGTACCGCTCGTCGGCACCGTGCAAAACGGGCACGCTTATATTTCCGAGTCTCTTGCAAAGGGAGCATCTGTTGTCTTCATTAACGAAAGCGAATATTCAAGCGACGAGCGCTTTTATTTGCTTTTGGCGGAAAAATATCCTCTGGCCTTTTTTGTAATCGTCTCCGATACGCTGTATGCACTGCAGGATGCCGCTGCCGCCTATGTTGCGAAATTTCCGCGCTTAAAAAAAATCGGCATTACGGGTTCGAGCGGAAAGACGACGACAAAAGAACTCGTCGCTGCGGTTTTAAAACAAAAATATCGAGTCGTTTCGAGCGACGGCAATTTCAATTCCGAAACGGGGCTGCCGCTTTCCGTTTTTAAAATCAGGGATACGGATGAAATCGGCGTATTCGAAATGGGCATGAATCGGCCGAACGAAATCGGGGAAATCGCGCGCGTTTTAAAACCGCAGTACGCCCTCATCACGAATATCGGAAGCGCGCACATAGGCATACTCGGCAGCAAAAAAAATATCGCCGCCGAAAAGCGGAAAATATTCGATTATGTTCCTTCAAGCGGTGCGGCCTTTGTTCCCGCATCGGACGCATTCGCACCGTTTTTAATCGAAAACTGCAAAGGACAAATCGTCTATTTCGGAAACGATGTCGCCGAAAAAAGCGGCGCCTCTCTCGTGTCCGACGACGGCCTTGCAGGGACGGTTTTTTCCGTCGGAGGGGAGCGCGTACATTTCAAGCTTCCGGGCATGTACAATTATGAAAACGCTCTTGCAGCCGTCGCCGTCGGAAAATATTTCGGCGTAAGCGATGCCGAAATCAAAACGGCGCTTTCGTCTTTCGGCGGCGTTTCGGGAAGGAGCGAAAGCGGACATATCGCATTGAAAAACGGTAAGCGCGTCACGCTCGTCAAAGACTGTTACAACGCGAATGCCGAATCGACTGCGAGCGTCCTGTCGTTTTGCGCGTCTGCAAAAGACGTCGAGCGGAAAATATACGTACTCGGCGATATGCTCGAACTCGGAGACGTATCCCGCGACGTACATGAAAAAGCGGGCAGAGATGCGTGTAAAGCGAATGCGTATAAAATCGTATTTATCGGCACGGAGATGAAATACGCTTACGATGCCGCCCTCGCTTCGGGCTTTACGGGCGCGCTGTATATTGCCGGCTCTTCCTCAAAAGCGATGAGCTGCGCGGCGGACTTCATCCTTGCAAACGCTTCCGACGGGGATTTGCTCCTGTTGAAAGGTTCTCGCGGTATGGCGCTCGAGCGGATCGTTCCTCTTATTACGGCGGAGGGGTGCGATGCGTGATTATCTTTTTCTCGCCGACAAGCCCGTTTCGTCGTACCGAAAAAGCGATTCGGCTTTTATCGCGTGCGTCATCCTTTTGTGCGGACTCGGTATCTTTGCGCTTTTCGTATGCTCGCAAAATTACGCCGAACGCATGTTCGGCAATCCGTTTTATTTTGTAAAGCGCCAGCTCGTAAGTATCGTCGCCGCGCTTGCAGGATTTTTTTTGTTTGCAAGCATGCGTATAAAAATTATTAAAAATTTTTTGCCGATCTTCGTGCTCGGTGTGATCGTACTCTGTCTTTTGACCTTTGTTCCCGGCATCGCCGTTGAAAGGAACGGCGCTCATCGCTGGATACGCATGCCCTTTGCGTTTACGCTGCAGCCGTCCGAATTCGCAAAATTTGCGCTCATCCTCTTTCTTGCAAATTTTTTCGACAAGCAGGCGCGTATCGAAAATCCCGACGAAAAGTCGGTGCTGCCGGCCGTCATCGGTTTGACTTTCGTTTCGCTCCTCGTGTTTTTCCAACGCGATTTTTCGACGAGCGTTTTTATTTTTTGCGTCGGCCTTCTCATGTTTTTTGCGTCGGGCGCAAAGCTCACGTGGCTGCCGCCTGCGCTCCTTCTTATCGTTCCCGCAGTCGTCTTTATGATTTTGCAGGAGCCGTATCGGATCGAACGCATTATCGGATTTTTGCGGCCGGAAGAACACGTGCGCACGTACAATTATCAAAGCATTGCGGCAAAGCGCGCGATCAGTTCCGGCGGATTTTGGGGCAGCGGCATCGGAAGCGGTCTCGTTTGGATAAACAGTATTCCCGAAGTGCAGGCGGACTACATATTCGCCGGCTGGGCGGAAGCGATGGGCTTTTTCGGCGTGCTTTTGTACTTTGTCATGCTCGCAGCTTTCGCATGGCGGGGATTGAGGTCGGCGTTCGTCTGCAAAAACCGTTTTGCCGCCTACGCGTCCTTCGGCTGCATTTCCGCCGTAACGCTGCAGTCGCTGATGAACTGCGCCGTCGTCTGCGGGGCGCTTCCGGCAACCGGCATACCGCTGCCGTTTTTTTCGCTCGGCGGTTCGTCGATAATCGTAACGCTTTGTATGTGCGGCTTTATCGTCAACGCGTCGCGTTGTACGACGGAAGAAGACGAAAACGAATTTGAAGATACCGTCTATGAGGGAAAGGATGAGTGATGTGAGCATGGCGAGCTTTGCCGCCGAAAAGACCGAAACGAAAAGCGATGTAAAGACGAAGATCGTCGTCACACTCTTTTTTGTTTTTTGCGTAATTTTTTTGATCGAAATCGCCGTCTATAAATTTGCCCTTCCGAGCATGCATGCTCCGAAGATCGTCATCGGCGGGGAACGCTCGCTCTCCGACGAACAAGTGCTTTCTCTGTTGCAGCCGATGCACGGTGCGAACTGGTTTTCATTCAACGCCGAAGAAGCCGTTTCGATTTTATCGTCGGTGCCGGCGATCGATTCGGTTACCGTATCGAAGCGCTTTCCCGATAAAATATTCGTGCGCATCGCAGAACGCGAAAGCGTTGCGATGACTTTCGTTTCATCTGCAGGAAGGAGCATTCCCGTGTGTATCGATAAAAACGGCGTACTCTTCGACGATGCGGAAGTCGACAGAAAAAGCGGCGCCGTTCCGATCATCTCAGGTTTGCCGATAGAACACTTGTCTGAAGGCATGCGGATTCCCGCAAAGTACCGCACGCTCATCGAACAGATTTCGGAAATTCAAAACCGCGACAGGCGCTATTTCGCCGCTCTCGCGGAAATCTGCGTCGTTCCGAAAGAATACGGAAACTACGAACTCGCGCTTATCCCTGCGCACACGAGGATGCGCGTGCTGACCGACCGCGCATTGAACGAAGACGCGTTACAGTATATGATGGTTGTGCTCGACGTCGTCAATTCGATCGAGCCTGACGTATCGGAAATCGATCTGCGTTACGGCTCCGTTTCTTACCGGACGCGCTGAAGCGAGGATGAGCAGGTATGATTGTCGGTCTTGATATCGGTACGAACCATATACGCGTCGCGATCGGAGAACTGAACGATTCGGGCGGCATAGAAATCGCAGGGACGGCTTCGAGAAAGTCGGCGGGGCTTCGAAACGGAGTCATCGTCAATATCGAAGATGCCGCCGCCGCGATTAAAGAAGCGGTCGAAAGCGCCGAACAAACGGCCGGAGCCGAAGTGACCAAGTGTGCGATCGGCATCGGAGGCACGCAGATCGAAGGTTTGAATCAGAGGGGCATAACGCCTGTGACCGAACCGGGTCGGCCTCCGAGAGAAGTGACGAGGGGCGACATAGAGCGGGCGATCGACAATGCGCGCGCGGTTTTTATTCCTCAAGACAGAGAATTGCTGCACGTCGTCGCACAGACTTTTACCGTCGACGGTTTGAAAAATATTAAAGATCCGACGAATATGATGTGCGCCCGCCTTGAAGCGGATGTCCACGTGATCACCGCGTCGAAGACGACGATACAAAACATCAAACGCTGTGTGAGCCGCGCAGGCTACGAAGCGTCGGGCATTATGTTGAAAACGCTCGCTGCGACGCAGGCAGTCGTCCACGACGACGAAATGGATCTCGGTTCGATCCTCATCGATATGGGTGCGGGAACGACCGACGTACTCGTGCTTTTGGGAGGGGCGCCCGTATGCACGGTGTCCATCCCCGTCGGCGGCAACCTCGTCACAAACGATATCGCGATCGTAAAGGGCATACCGGTATCGGCTGCGGAAAAGATCAAAATCGAATCGGGATGCTGTTTTATCGACAATATCGAAATCGACCGCGAAGTGATAATCCCCGGTGTCGGCGGAAGGGATCCCGAGCTTACGACGCAGACCGAACTGTGCACTATCATTCAGCCGCGCGTCGAAGAAATTTTTTCGATGGTGCGGAGCGCCGTCATCAGTAATTCGAATATCCGCCGTCTTTCCGGCAATATCATCCTGACCGGAGGAGGCGCGCAGATGGAAGGCGTGGTCGAATGCGCGCAGGCGGTTTTCGGAACGAGTGCGGTGCGGATCGGCACGCCTGAAAAACTCGGAGGCGCGGAAGCCGAATACCGGCGCCCCGAATTCGCTACGGTGATAGGGCTCGTGATTGCGAATAAAAATGCTGTTCAGGAAAAGAACAGCCGTAAAAATAAAAAACTTTTTTCGTCGGAAGAGAGCGGGAAAAAAGAGAATCTGTTGACAAGGTTAAAAAAATCGTTTTTCTGAGGGGAAAAAGGGTTGGGAGGAAAACATGATGGATTTTTCGGTGATCAATGAAAGCGGCACTGCCCTCGATGCGGTGAGCCCTGCGGTTATTAAAGTCATCGGCTGCGGGGGCGGCGGCTCGAATGCGGTAAACCGAATGATCGATGCGGATATCGCGAACGTCGACTTTATCGTGTTGAATACCGATGTGCAGGATTTGAACCGATCGAAAGCCGAGACGCGGCTGGCTATCGGACGAAAGGTTGCAAAGGGACTCGGCGCCGGAGGCAATCCGAAAGTGGGGGAAGAAGCCGCCGAAGAAGACAAAGAGGCGATCGCCAATTTGCTCGAAGGCACCGACATGATCTTTATCACGGCCGGTATGGGCGGCGGCACGGGTACGGGATCGGCTCCCGTTGTCGCACGCATCGCGCGCAGTCTCGGCGTACTCACCGTCGGCGTCGTTACGACTCCCTTCGAATTCGAAGGGCCGGTACGCATGCGTCAAGCGCGCGAAGGCATCAACCGTTTGCACGAAAACGTCGATTCGCTCATCGTCATTCCGAATCAGCAGCTTTTAAAAGTCGTCGATAAAAATATGCCCATACGCCAAGCTTTCCTCGTCGCGGACGACGTTTTGCGGCAAGGCGTCGAAGGCATTTCGAATATCATCACAAAACCGGGAGACGTCAACCGCGATTTTACCGATGTCAAAAACACTATGCTCGGACAGGGAGAAGCGATTCTCGGCGTTGGTCATGCGAGCGGTGAAAACCGCGCCGTGGACGCTGCGACGAAGGCGATTAAAAATCCGCTGCTCGAAGATACGAGCATAGACGGAGCGAAGAGTGTTCTCATAAATATCTGCTCGAGCGGCGATATTTCCATGCTCGAAGTGTCGGAAATCATGAAAGTCGTCAGAGCTTCGATCGATCCCGACGCAAATATTTTGTGGGGACAAGCCATCGATCCCTCACTCGGTGAAAACGTCAGCGTTACCGTTATCGCGACGGGATTTCATGCAAGCTTTGAAAGAGGAGCTTCGGAAGATGCGCTTTCGTCTTCTTCCGCCGTACACGATTCGTCCGTCGTCACGAGCGACGAATTTTCGGACATACTCGGGGGCCGCGGTTTCGAGAGTATGCGGCAAAAGCTTTCATCCGCCGCGGAAACGAGCCTTTTCGATTCCGTCGACTCGGATGCCGAAAAAGTTCCCGTTGCGGTCGGCGCTCCTTCCGTCCGCGAACAGGTAAATCAAAAAATCGGCTCGCTCGGAAAAGCGCTTTCGGCTTCCGTCCCCCGCTATTCGCCGAGCGGTATAAAACCGCCTGCGGGATTTACCGGCGGCAACGACATCTCTCAGCCGGCGTGCTGGCGGGCGAGCGGCCGCGGAGAATTGTCGCGGACGATCAGACTGCAGGATTAATACGGAATCCGTATGGCTGAAAAATTGACGATTCCGGTCATACTCTCGCGTTTTTACACGGATATCGTGCTTGTGTTGCGGCGCTCGCAGAAAACGGCGGAAACCTATCGGCTTTCTGCGAGCGAGTTTTTGTCGTGGTGCGTCGAAAAAAAAATAAAGCTGCACGATATCGATTTTCGCGAACTCACGTATTATCTCGTTTGGAAAAAAACGAAAGGCTGTACGGAGCTTACGATCGCAAAAGATATTTCAGCGCTGCGCGCTTTCGGATCTTATCTCACGAGGCTCGGTATATGGAGCGAAAATTTTGCCCTCGCGCTCGACCGGCCGAAAGCCGCCCGTCCGCTGCCGCGCGTCCTTTCAGTCTCTCAGATCGAGTCTTTTCTTTCGTCCATCGATACGTCGGAGCCTTTGGGGCTTCGCGATGCGGCGCTGTTCGAACTTATCTATTCGTGCGGGCTTCGCGCGAGCGAAGCGGCTTCTCTTCTCATGCAAAACGTGCATTTGAACGAACGCATAATCCTCGTGCGAGGTAAGGGCGATAAAGAGCGTATCGTGCCCTTCGGAGATGCGGCGAAGGTAAAACTTTCCGCATACCTTTCCGAGTCTCGGCCGCTTCTTGTCGGAAAAAAAACGGTCGCCGAAGTTTTCGTCAATTACCGCGGCGATCCTCTTTCGCGAAAAGGTTTGTGGAAGCGATTTTGCGGGTATGAAGCGAAAAGCGGCGTTCGTGCAAAAGTGCACACGCTGCGCCATTCGTTTGCGACGCACTTGCTCGCAGGAGGGGCTGATCTGCGCTCCGTTCAGGAATTGCTCGGGCATGCGGATCTTTCGACGACACAGATTTATACGCACGTCGATGACGAGCAGCTTCGGAAAAATCACGAAAAATATTTTCCGGGTCATGCGGCAAAAGGCGACGTATCCGCGCCCTAATGTGCTGCTGCCGCACTGCTGCCGGGAGTGCGGGCGTTCGGCAAAAATAAAACGTATCCGTGCGCGATGTGCGTCGTCTTTGCCTTTCGATTGCCTTGTTCTTGCAATTTTATTATATATTGTTATATTGATACGGAAAGATTCGAAAATCGAGGTTGCTATGAAAAAAATACATATAACGGTAAGTTTATTATTATTAATTTTAATGTTCGTTTCATGCGGATCGTCGAATGCAGCCGTCAAACGTCTGCAGCAGACGGAAGAAGGCGTTTCGTCTCCGACGACGATCGACGAATACAAAGAGGCTATCGCAAAATACGAAAAGCGCGTTGCGGATATAACGCTTGCGAACGAGCAAATCGGCATTTGGTATAAGATACTCGGCTCGCGCTATATCGATTTGAAAATGTGGGGCGAAGCGCTTTCGTGTTATCAAAAGGCGATCGAGTATTATCCGACAAATCAAAACCTCTATTACTACGTCGGTGTGTGCGCGGGTTATATGGCGCATTCGGCGCTCGATTACGATGCGACGGGCAGTACGACAAAAAAATATAATTATTTGAAATTGTCGGAGTCGGCATATCTCCGCGCGATCGCGATCGAAAGCCGCTATGTCCGTGCGCTCTACGGGCTCGGCGTACTCTATGTGTTCGAACTCGACGAAAGCGAAAAAGCGATTCCCTATCTTAAAACGCTTTTGACTATCGACACGGGACACACCGATGCAAAATCCGTTCTTGCGAACGCGTATTTCCGTACCGGAGATTTTCAAGCGTCGGCAGCTATGTACGATTCCATTATTAAAACGACAAAGGATAAAGAAAAAAAGGCGCTCGCGGAAGCAAATAAAAAAATCGCTTTGGATGCGGCCTATGGGCGTTGAAAAGGAAAACTATTTTCTTTCTTTGTGTCTCGCGGGTGTATCGTTTTTGACGCTGCGCGAAAAAAATATTTTACTCGAGAACCTTGACAGCGCAGCCGCCCTTGCGCTACTGTCTATAGACGATATCGCAACGCTTGTCGGAAGAACTTTTCGAGCCGCGGTGTGGAACGGCCCTTCGTGCGTACGCGAAGCGGAAAAGGCCGAGCGGATTATTAAAGCGTTCGGCATCGAAACGATTTTAAACGGGGATGCTTTGTATCCCGCCCTCCTTTCGGAAGCGGAAAATGCGCCTTTTATGTTGTTTTGCCGCGGAAACGCATCCTGTCTTTTAGGCGAAACGGTTTCCGTCGTCGGAACGCGGCGCATGACGAGAGAAGGAAAAGAAGCGGCGTTTTCGTTTGCGTGCGATGCCGCTCGAAACGGAGTTACGGTCGTGTCGGGTCTCGCGTACGGAATCGACGCTTCGGCTCACGCGGGAGCCGTCGATGCCTGTTTCGATGCGATGGAAGCGGGAACTGAAAAAAATTGCGGAAAGACCGCGGCGATCCTTCCGTGCGGAGCGGATATGATCGTTCCGTCTTCGCATAAAAGGCTTGCGGAAAAAATTATTAAAACGGGCGGGGTTCTCGTAAGCGAATATCTTCCGGGAGTCCCTGCCGAAGCGTGGAGATTTGTGCACAGAAACCGCATCATCGCGGCTCTGTCGCCTGCGACCGTCGTCGTCGAATCGCCCCCGGGAAGCGGCGCGCTCATTACGGCGCAGTACGCCCTCGATTATAACCGCGACGTGATGATTCACGAAGCGGCGTTTTCCGCTTCTGCAAAGGCGGTTTCGCGGCAAGCGAAGTGCGAGCTCGAAAAAAAGATCGAGAGGGGAGAGGCCGCAAAAGGAAAGGCCGAACGTACGGCGGAAAAATACGTCGTCGACGGCGCTCCGGTTATAAAAGATTATGCCGATTACCGCCGCTGCCGCTCGGAATCCCCCGGTGCGCGAAGCGGCGAGCCCTCTCTTTTTTAAGAGGGGCGAAAATTTTGAAAAAATCGCTGAGGGCAAGTTTTTTAAGATGCCCTTATACGTGGCTGTCCAAAAACTGAAGTTTTTGGACAGTTTCCTTAATTGTACTACGGGTGCGGCGCGGAACGCCGCACTCTCGCGTTAAAATTTTTATGGGAGAAGGCTATGGCTGATGCAGCAAAAAAACGTGCTTCAAAAACAAAAGAATCGACGCTCGTGATTGTCGAATCTCCGGCAAAAGCGCATACGATCGAAAAATATCTCGGCCCGGGCTATACGGTAAAAGCGTCCATGGGACACTTGATCGATTTACCGAAATCGCGCCTTGCGATCGATGTCGATCACGATTTTCAGCCCGAATACATCACCGTGAGAGGCAGGGCAAAATTATTAAAAGAGCTGCAAAAGGATGCGAAAAAATCGACGTCCGTCCTGCTCGCAAGCGATAACGACCGCGAAGGAGAAGCAATCGCGTGGCATTTGAATAAGGCGCTAAAAGAAAAGACGAGCGCTCCGATCAGCCGCATCGTGTTCAACGAAATCACGCCGATTGCGATCAAAGAAGCGGTCAAGCATCCCGACGAAATCGTCGAAAGCAAAGTGAACGCGCAAAAAGCGCGGCGCGTGCTCGACCGTCTCGTCGGCTACAATTTAAGTCCGCTTTTGTGGAGTAAAGTGAAAAACGGTCTTTCGGCCGGCCGCGTGCAGTCGGTCGCGCTTCGTCTCATCTGCGAGCGCGAAGAAGAAGTGGAAAATTTTCTGCCCGAAGAATATTGGACGCTCGATGCGGATTTTGTAAAAGGCAAAACGACGTTTACCGCTCAGCTCGTTTCGTACAAGGGTGAAAAGGCTGAATTGAAAAACGAAGCCGAAGTCAATAAAATCATCGACTTGATAAAAAATTCCGACTGCACGGTCGTAAGCGTAAAGACGACCGACAAAACGGTAAAACCGAAAGCGCCGTTTACGACGTCGAAATTGCAGCAGGCGGCCGCAAACCGCCTCGGTTACACGTCGAGGAAAACCATGCAGATCGCGCAGCAGCTCTACGAAGGCGTCAACGTCGGTGAAAGCCGCGTAGGTCTCATCACGTATATGCGCACCGATTCCGTGCGCATTTCGCAAACCGCCCTCGACGAAGTGCGCTCGTGGCTTTCAAAAAATTATCCCGACGACTTGCCTGCCGAACCTGTAAAGTATGAAGTCGGAAAAGCGGCTCAGGACGCGCACGAAGGCATCCGCCCGACCTACGTGTCGTATACGCCCGATTCGATAAAAGAATATTTGACGCGCGATCAGCTTCGCCTCTATTCGATCATTTGGGAGCGCTTCGTTTCGAGTCAGATGAACAACGCGAAGACGCGGACGACGAGCGTTGAAATCGCTTCGGGCGATGCGATTTTCCGCGCATCCGCAAGCAAAATAGTCGACAAGGGTTTTTATCATGTCATCAAACTCCTTTCGTCGAAAGAGGATAAAACCGGAAATCTCCCTTCGCTGAAAGAAGGCGAAAAAATCGCGTGCGAAAAATTTTATCCCGAACAGCACTTTACTCAAGGGCCCGCGCGCTACACCGATGCGTCCATCGTTCGAACGCTCGAAGAAAAGGGGATAGGCAGACCTTCGACTTATGCGCCGATCATTTCGGTTTTGCTCGACCGCTATTATGTAACGCGGACGAACCGTCAGCTCGTGCCGACTGTCCTCGGCCGCATGATATGCAAAATCCTCGTCGAATCATTTCCGAACGTCATCAACGAACATTTTACCGCGGAAGTCGAAAACGATCTCGACAAAGTGGAGCAGGGCGCTCTCGTGTGGAACGGAATGATAAAAGATTTTTACGGCCCGTTCAAAAAACGCGTCGACGACGTGATGGAAACGCAGGAAAGCGTCAAAGGCTTTCTCGACGAAAAAACCGATATCGTGTGCGAAAAGTGCGGAAAGCCCATGGTCAAAAAACTCGGCCGCTTCGGATACTTTCTCGCCTGTTCGGGATTTCCCGAATGCCGCAACACGCGTTCGATCCCGCTTGCGAAGTGCCCGATGCCCGGCTGCGACGGAGAGATCGTCGCACGGAAAACGAAGGGAAGGGGCAAAGAATTCTACGGCTGTACGAATTACCCGAAGTGCAATTTTATTTCGCATTTCAAACCGATCGATCAGTATTGTCCGAAGTGCGGATGGTTCCTCGTTGAAAAATACGATAAAAAGAACGGCACGTATAAATCGTGCATCAATCCCGACTGTACCTTTTTGCACTCCGCCGACGATGCTGCGGCTTTTGAAAAAGAGTCGGAAGGCGCTCCCGAGTCTCGGCAATAGCGCAGGGTAAACCGATGCGCCTTTCGGATGCGATAGACGAATTTTTGCTCTACCTCGAAGCCGTGCGCGGACTTTCGCTCAATTCCGTTTGTGCGTACCGAAACGATTTGCGCCGCCTTTCGGCTTTTTTGGGCGCGGAAAAAGACGTGAAGGAAGCGTCCGCCGAAGATATCAGAAGCTGCATCGGAGTTCTTTCAAAAGAAAAAAAATCAAGCGCAACCGTAAACCGCTTTATCGCTGCGTGCAGAACTTTTTTTGCCTATTGCAAAAAATTTGAGTATATTAATACAGATCCCGCAGAGGAAATCAAAACGGTAAAGATGCCGCATCACGTGCCGCGCTTTTTAACCGGCGCGGAAGTCGACGAGCTGTGCGCCGTACCGAAAGAAAAAGAAATCCTGTGGGCGTCTCGTGACAGCGCTATTTTGGAAATGCTCTATTCGTCGGGGTGCCGCGTTTCGGAGCTCGCTTCCGTCCGCTTAAGCGATATGTCGGAAGATTTTTCTTCCGCTCTCGTCACCGGAAAGGGCAGTAAAGACCGCCGCGTGTATTTCGGAGAAGATGCGCAAAAAGCGTTCAAAGCGTATCTTGCCGACAGGAAAAAGTTTTTTGCAAAAAAACGCATGACGGACAACGTGAGCGAAATATTCGTCAACAGGAGAGGCACCGCTCTCGGTGCGCACGGCATCCGCTGGATACTGTCGCGCTATTCGGGTGCGGAAGGGACGGCTCGCCATATTTCGCCGCACGCGCTTCGGCATACGTTTGCGACTGCGATGATTTCACAAGGTGCGGACGTGCGTGTCGTGCAGGAGCTTTTGGGACACGCAAGCATTTCGACGACGCAGCGCTATACGCATATCACGACGGAGCGCCTTATCGAATTGTATGAAAAAGCGCATCCGCACGGAAAACGATAAAAGAAAATTAATAATGTGTGATTGTTAATTGTGTGTGGAATCGAATCGATTGCGAAGCGGCGGTAAATGCGCCGGTGTAAAACGGCCGTGCCGTTTATTTTTTTGTTTTTGTTGGAGTGTATATGGCTGCGAGAAAAATTCACAGTACGACGGTTATCGCCGTCCGCCGGAACGGAAAGGTTGCTATGGCGGGTGACGGACAGGTGACCGCAGGCAATACGGTCGTAAAGGGCAACGCGCGCAAAGTGCGCAAAATATACGACGGAAAAGTGCTCACCGGATTCGCAGGTTCGGTTGCGGACGCGTTTACGCTGTTCGATAAATTCGAAGAAAAATTGAAAGAGTATTCGGGCGACATCATGCGCAGCGCCGTCGCGCTTGCCAAAATGTGGCGTACCGAGCGTTCGCTGCAAAAGCTCGAAGCCGAGCTTCTCGTCGCCGACGGAACGAAGATACTGCTCATTTCAGGCGACGGCAACGTCATCGAACCGGAAAACGACGTGTGCGCGATCGGAAGCGGCGGAAACTATGCGTATTCGGCGGCTCTCGCGTATCTCGAAAGCTCCGATATGAGCGCTTCGGAAATTGCGGAAAAGAGTCTTGAAATTGCGGGCAAAATCTGCATCTATACGAACGGCAATTTGACGGTAGAGGAGGCATAAACGCATGAGCGACGTACCGGCAGAAGTACACACGGATTTGACGCCGAAGGAAATAGTCCTCAGGCTCGATCAATACATCATCGGACAGGAAAAGGCGAAGCGCGCGGTCGCCGTTGCGCTGCGTAACCGCTACCGCCGTTTGAAACTCCCCGAAGATATCCGCGACGAAGTTGCGCCGAAAAATATCCTCATGATAGGACCGACCGGCGTCGGCAAAACGGAAATCGCGCGGCGGCTTGCAAAGCTGTGTTCGGCGCCCTTTTTAAAAGTCGAAGCGACGAAGTACACCGAAGTCGGCTACGTCGGGCGCGACGTCGAATCGATGATACGCGATTTGATGGCGGTCGGTTTCAACGACGTCAAAGCGGAAATGGAAGAACGTTTGCGCGAAAAAAGCGTGCCCCTCGTCGAAGACCGGCTTCTCGATCTCCTGCTCCCCGGTTCCGCCGAAAAAGACAGGGCTGCAAAAGCGAACGAAAAAAAAGATGCGGCTGTCCTCGGAAATATTTTTACGTTCATAAAAGGAAGCGGTGCGGAATCAAAGGCGGTGTATCTTCCCGATCAATCGGGCGGAGCTTCGGAAAAAGATGATGCGCAGAATGCGTCATCGGAAAGATCCGCTTCATACGATGCGGTATCGGAGGGGTGTGGGGCATCCGATGCGGAAGCGCAGAGTGAAAGCCGGCAAAAAGAAAGCTCGACGCGGGAAAAGTTCCGCACGATGCTGCGCGAAGGAAAGCTCGAAGAGAGGGAAGTGGAGCTTACGGTGCATCCTCAGTTTCAAATGCCGAGTATGGAAATCATCGCCGGCGGCAATATGGAAGATCTCGAAAGCAGTATGCAGAGCATCGCCGGTATGTTTTCGGGCGGAAACAAAGCGAAGCGGAGAACCGTGACGATCCACGAAGCGCGGAAAATCATAAGCGGAGAAGTGCTCGACACGATGATCGACCGCGATAAAGTCGCATCCGAAGCGAAAAAACGGGTCGAACAAAACGGCATCATCTTTATCGACGAAATCGATAAGATCGCGACGAAAAACGGAGAATCGCGCGGGCAGGACGTTTCCCGCGAAGGCGTGCAGCGCGACATCCTTCCGATCGTCGAAGGCAGCAATGTAAATACGAAGTACGGCGTCGTCGATACCTCTCATATTTTGTTTATCGCGGCCGGAGCGTTCAGCGTTTCGGCTCCGAGCGATTTGATTCCCGAACTGCAGGGACGCTTTCCGCTGCGCGTGGAACTCGATGCGCTCAAAAAAGACGATTTCAAAAAAATCCTCACCGAGCCGAAAAACGCGCTTACAAAACAGTACGTTGCGCTCCTCGAAACGGAAGGAGTGACGGTACGTTTTGCCGAGGATGCGATCGACCGTATGAGCTTTCTCGCCGAAGACGTAAACGCAAAGAGCGAAAACATCGGCGCGAGGCGGCTTCACACGATCATGGAAAAAGTGCTCGACGATATTTCGTTTACCGCGGATGAACATGCAGGCGAAACGATCGATATCGATGCGGCATACGTCGACGACAAGCTCAAAGATATCGTCACCGACGGCGATATGTCGCGCTATATACTCTAAGGCTGTACAGCGAGTTTTCCGCCGAAATATCTTTTCGGCGGGAATCCTCTTTTATACGCCCCGCCGATTCTCCCTTATTTTCCGCTAAACCCCTTTCCGCTATCTGCCGAAATTTGTAGTATGAGTACCTTTACGAGGGCGGTCGATTTACTGCACCGCGGTATGGATGTCAATACGCTGCGCTATCAAGTGTCGGCAAACAATATGGCCGCAAGCGGCGTGCCGAATTTCAAACGCAGCGTCGTCAATTTTGAAAGCGAACTCAAACGCGCGTTCGAATCGGAAGAAAAGGCGAAAAACGGTTTTCAGCTGACACGAACCGACGAGAGGCATTTGGCGCTCAACGAGCCCTATGATTACCGCGACGTCGAGCCGAGGCGCGTCCTCGATTATACGACGACTGCGAAGCCGAACGGCAACAACGTCGATGCGGAAACCGAAGCGATGATCGTTTTGCAGTCGCAGATGCAGTATCGCATGATGGCTTCTCTTATCAATTTCGAATTTTCGCAAGTGAACACTGCGATGCAAAAAGGGTGATAGGCACTTCTAAACTATAGCTTAAACTGCGCGTAAGAGGCGCGCACTTTACGGGAGTATTGTATGGGACTTTTTTCAAGTATAAACGTTGCCGCGACGGGGATGGCAGCCGAACGTCTTCGAAGCGATGTCATCGCAAACAATATCGCGAACGCTTCTACGACGAGGACGCAGGAAGGAGGCCCCTTTAAACGTTCGCGCGTCATACTCCAAGCGATCGGCGAAAAATCGGTGCAGTGGCGTATGCCGTTTTGTCCCGAAGACTTGGACGAGGGTCCGGGAAAGGGCGTACGCGTTTTACAGATCGTAAAAGATACCGATACCGAAGGCCGCCTCGTCTACGATCCGACGCATCCCGACGCGATACAGTCGGGACCGAACAAGGGATACGTCGAATATCCGAACGTCAACATCGTCAACGAAATGGTCGACTTGATCGCAGCTTCGCGCGCCTATGAAGCCAATTCGACGGTCATCGAAGGCGCAAAAGATATGTTTGCTTCCGCACTGGAAATAGGACGGTAAAAGCGCTATAATGACAGCGGGTAAAAGCGCTCGGACGATTTGAGCGCAGGGGAAAATTATGAAAATACCGGAATTCGGCACATTGCAGATGAACCGCACGCTCTCCGCTCACACGGGCCGCGCAAATCTTTCGGATATAGCGGGCGCTCCGCTGAACGGCATTCCGTCCGCTGCAAAAAATGCGCTTGAAAAAAAGCGAATCGATTTCGAATCCTACCTCATCGACGCGGTAAAGTCGATGAATGCCGAGCAGCTCGACGTCAACGCGCTCGAACAAAAGATTCTCACCGAACCCGAATCGGTCGATCCGCAGGACGTGACGATCGCGATGGCGAAAGCGCGGATGTCGCTCGGCCTTGCGCAAAACGTGATCGATCGTATCGTTTCCGGTTGGAACGAAATCACAACGACGCGGTAAGGGTTCGCTTCATGTACCTGCGTGCACGGCATGAGGCGGCGATGAGCGTTTATAAAATTTTCTCTTTTCAAAAATATAATAATATGGTATAATTCCCTATACTTTAACGGTGCGATTTGCCGTTTTACGTATTCGTTCACGGGAGGGGTAGATGAACGAATGGCTCAAAAGGCTTACTGAATCTATACGAAATTTGTGGGCAAAAGGAACGGTCGTACAAAAGGTCGTGCTCTTTGCCCTTGTTGCGCTCGTCATCGTTGCAATCGTGCTCGCGGCATCTCTTTCGTCGCGTCCGACGACGGTGCGGCTTTTCAATTCACCGGTTACCGACGAGACGGCGCGGACGAGAATCCTCGACAAATTGAGCGAACAAAACGTCGAAGCGTACGTGACCGACGACGGTTATATTTCCGTCGGAGACGAACGCACCGCGCGGCGCATGAGGGATGTACTTATCGGCGAGGGGCTTGTTCCGTCGAATATCGATCCGTTCGCTTCGTTTTACAATCGAAGCTGGTCGACGACGGACGCCGAACAAAACGTGCGCCTTAAAAACGCAATCACGCAGACGGTAAAGCAGCACCTCGAAGCGATCGACGACATAACGAAGGCCGACGTCAACATCGTTTTGCCGGACAACTCTCTGTTTATTTCCGAACAAAATCCGGTAACTGCAAGCATCATTTTGCGCGTAAAGCCTATGAGTTCTCTGCTGCAAGATCCCAGGCGCATACGCGGCATCCAAAGCCTCGTGCAGACGGCGGTCGAAGGATTGCGTCCCGAAAACATTACGATCACCGACGCCGACGGCAATGTCTTAAACGATTTCGCCGCGATGGATGCGATCGATACCGTCAATCTCGTTGCGCGCCAGCAGCGCGAGATTCAAAAGCTCGAAGCCTACTACCGTGCGCAGATTTTAAAATCGCTTCAGAGTACGTATACCGAAGACCGCATGCGCGATTTGAATATCAAAATCGATATGGATATGTCGAAGCGTACGAGCGATTCTACGATCTACACGCCGATTCAAATCCGCGCCGACAATCCGCGCACTCCCTACGACGATTCGGAGCTCCGCGATTCGCTGACGATTTCGCAGCAGACCGTTACGAAAGAGTGGCAGGGTACGGGTTTTAATCCCGAAGGACCTGCGGGCACCGAAGGTCAGACGCCGCCCGTGTATTCCGATATGTCGAACGTCATCGGGCGTTCTACCGAAACGGGCGTTACGCAAAACAACGTCGTCAACACTACTCAGGAGCACAAAGAGACGAGTCCGCAGATAGACCGCGTTTCGGTTGCGGCGAACGTCGACGGTACGTGGACGACGCAGCTCGATCCGAAAACCCATCAGCCGGTTATAGATCCGGAAACGGGCAGGATCCAGCGCGTGTATACGCCCGTTCCGACGGATACGCTCGTGCAGACGGCGAACTATATTCAAGGAGCTGTCGGCTACGACGTGAGCAAAAATTATATCGTAACGGTGACGAATATTCCGTACGACAGAACCGCGCAGTTTGCCGCAGAAGACGAAGCGTATTTTGCGGGCATCAGGCGGCGTCTTGCGATTATGATTTCTCTCGGCGCAGTTGCGCTCGTGCTCGTGCTGTTCATCGTCATCCGCCTCATTATGCGGGAAATCGAACGGCGGCGCCGTCTTCGCGAAGAAGAGCTTTTGCGCCAGCAGCAGGCTGCCCGCGAGCAGGCGCTGTGGGACGCGAAAGAGGATGGTATGGGCGTTACGATGTCCGTCGAAGAGTCGCGGATGGCGGAGCTTCAGGAAAACGCGATCGCGATGGCAAAAGAACATCCGGAAGACGTCGCGATGCTCATACGCACGTGGCTGATGGAGGAGTGACAGTATGGCAGAAGAAGCGAAGGGCGCAGGTGCAAAATCGAACAATCCGAAGCCGATTCCGAAGCCCGGCAGCTTAAAAACGCCGACGTCGGTAGGCGGCAAAAAAGGCATAAAAGATTACAAGAGTTTAACCGGCCGGCAAAAGGCCGCAATCTTCCTCGTATCGCTCGGCAGCGACGTTTCCGCCGAAATCATGAAGCATCTTCGCGAAGACGAAGTCGAAACGCTGACGTTTGAAATAGCGCGTTTGGAAACGATCGATGCGGAATTTAAAGACGCCGTTCTTGAAGAATTCCAAGAGTTGATGAACGCGCAGAATTTCATCACGACCGGCGGTATTGACTATGCGCGCGAACTCCTCGAAAAATCGCTCGGAAGCCAAAAAGCGATCGACATCATCAACCGCCTCACGAGTTCGCTCCAAGTGCGCCCCTTCGATTTTATACGGAGAACCGACCCTGCGCACTTGCTGAACTTTATTCAGCAGGAATACCCGCAGACGATCGCGCTCATCCTCGCGTATCTCGAACCGGGCAAAGCCGCCGTCATACTCCAGAATCTGCCGGAAGAAATGCAGCCGGAAGTTTCGAAGCGCCTTGCGACGATGGACAGAACTTCCCCCGATGTTTTGCGCGAAGTCGAACGCGTGCTCGAAAAAAAGCTTTCGACGCTTTCAAGCGAAGATTACACTGCAGCCGGCGGTGTCGACAGCATCGTAGAAATTTTGAACCTCGTCGACCGCTCTTCCGAAAAGGCAATCATCGAATCGCTTGAAGAAGAAGATCCCGATTTGGCCGAAGAGATCAAAAAGAAAATGTTCGTCTTCGAAGATATCGTTATGCTCGACGACCGCGCCATTCAAAAAGTGCTGCGCGAAGTCGATACGCAGGAACTCGCAAAAGCGCTCAAATCCGTCGATACGGAAGTACAGGATAAAATTTTCCGCAATATGTCCAAGCGCGCGGCGAGCATGTTAAAAGAGGATATGGAGTTCATGGGGCCGGTACGCCTTAAAGATGTCGAAGAATCGCAGCAAAAAATCGTTTCGACTATTCGCCGCCTTGAAGATTCCGGTGAAATCGTCATCGCGCGTTCCGGTGAAGACGAACTCGTAACTTGATTTAGCATAGAGGAAGCAGATGGCAAAAACCGTTTTCCGCCCGAATGAAGTCAAATCGCAAAAGGGCGAAGTCATGCTGAAGCTCGTCCACGACTTTAAGCCGGCCGAAGAAAAAAAAGTCGAAAAAGCGCCCGAATACGAAGGACCGACGGCCGATGATTTGCGGCGCGAAGCGGAAGAGTATAAAAAAAATTGGGAAGCGGAAAAAAAGCGGATGCTCGACGAAGCGCAGGCATCGGCGGATGAAATCGTCCGGAAGGCGGAACAGGCGGCCTTTGCCGAAGTAAAGCGTCAAACCGACGAAGCGAATATTATTAAAGCCGATGCACAAAAAAATGCGGAAGAGATCGTAAAAAAAGCGCAGGAATCGGCGCAGGAATTGATCCGCGATGCGACGGCGCAGCAGCAAAAAGTCGAATCGGACGCGCATAAAAAAGGCTTCGACGAAGGACACGAAAGCGGCTACCGCGACGGAGAAGCCGAAGCGAACCGTCTCATCGAGCGCATGCACGCGATGCTCGAAGCCGTTATGCACCGCCGCGAAGAGATTTTGCGCGATACCGAAACGCAGATCGTAGAACTCGTCATCTTGATGACGCGCAAAGTCGTCAAAATCATTTCCGAAAATCAAAAGAGCGTCATCATGAGCAATGTACTCGCTGCTCTGAAAAAGGTAAAAGGCAGATGCGAAGTGACGCTTCGCGTCAACCTCGAAGACGTCAAACTCACGACGGAGCACATAGACGATTTTATCAAGCGGGTCGAAAACATACGCGGCATTACGGTCGTCGAAGATTCGACGGTGGAAAAGGGCGGTTGCATCGTCGAAACCGACTTCGGCGCTATCGACGCGCGCATTTCGAGCCAGCTCAGCGAACTCGAAAATCGCGTCATGGAAATCTCACCGGTAAAGACGCTTGCAAAATCCGACGTGATCGAACCGTCTTCTTAGATTAATAAAATCGGCGCGGGTGGGGACATGCGTTCATCGTATACGGGAGAATTCGATTTTTCAAAATACCTCAAAACGGCTGAAACGATCGATCCGATTTTATACATCGGACACGTGACGGCGGTCAACGGTCTCGAAATCGAAAGCCGCGGTCCGCGTTCGGTCATCGGCGAAATGTGTACGATCCGCATGCCGGATTCAAATGAAACGCTTGCGGCCGAAGTCGTCGCCCTTGACGGTACGACGGTAAAGCTCACCGCATACGGAGACACGAAGGGGCTCGAAGTCGGCTGTGAAGTCGTCGCTTCGGGTTCCGTGCTGCGCGTTCCCGTCGGTTCATCCCTTTTGGGCCGTGTCATCGATGCGACGGGAAAACCCTGCGACGGGCTCGGCGAAATCGTGCCGGAAATGTATTATCCTGCAGTCGCTTCTCCTCCCGATCCTATGAAGCGTCTTCCCGTCGTGCGCCGGGTAGCGACAGGGGTGCGTGCGATCGATGCGATGCTCACCGTCGGTAAGGGGCAGCGGCTCGGTATCTTTGCCGGAAGCGGCGTCGGAAAATCGACGCTCATCAGCATGATAGCGCGCAATACCGACGCCGACATCAACGTTATCGGTTTGATCGGAGAGCGCGGCCGCGAAGTGCTCGATTTTATAAACCGCGATTTGGGAAAAGAAGGCTTGGCCCGTTCGGTCGTCGTTATGGCGACAAGCGATCAGCCGTCGATCTGCCGCCTGCGCGCAGCCTATGTGACGACCGCGGTCGCCGAATATTTCCGTGACAAAGGCAAAGACGTCATGCTCATGTTCGATTCCGTAACGCGATTTGCGCAAGCTCAGCGCGAAATAGGACTTGCAAACGGCGAACCGCCTGCTCAGCGCGGTTATCCGCCGAGCGTATTCGATATGATCCCGAAGCTGCTTGAAAGAGCCGGCACAAACGATAAGGGATCGATTACGGCGTTTTACACCGTGCTCGTCGACGGAGACGATCTCAACGAGCCGATTACCGACAAAGTGCGCGGAACGCTCGACGGGCACATCATTTTAAACCGCCGTCTCGCTCAAGCCTATCATTACCCCGCGATCGACGTGCTGCAGTCGATAAGCCGCCTTTCCAAACGCGTTACCGGGCGCGAAACGCAAAAAGCCGTCGGCATACTGCGTACGCTTATGGCTTCTTATGCGAACAACGAAATGATGATCACGACGGGTATCTATCAAAAAGGAAATTCGGCTGAAATCGATGCCGCAATCGAAAAGCATACCGGTATCGAAGATTTTTTAATGCAGGAAGAATACGAAAAGTGCCCGCTTGACGAAACGCTCAAAAAACTTTCCGAGCTTTCAGGGGTTGCAATTCCGATTGAAGAATACGGAGAAGCTCCCGTCGTTCCTTCCCTCGGCGCAGCCCAAATTGCCGAAGAATCCGAATGAAAAAATTTGCGTTTCCTCTCGAAGACGTGATGAAATACCGCGAGTATCTGCAAAACGAAGCGGAACTCGCGCTCGGTAAAGCGATGGCGGTCGAACACGATATTCAAATGCGCATCGACGAAGTCGCTTCTCAATATGCTTCTCTCGCCGAAAAGATGCGCGGTTCGATCGATTTCAACGCCATAGCGCGGGCAAACGATTTTTATGCGTTCCTCGACCAGCAAAAAACTTATCTTTTGGAAAAGCTTGCCGAAGCGAAGCTCGTTTCCGAGCAAAGGCGCAAAGAAATGCAGGAAGCGATGCAAAAAACCGAAGGCCTCCGTAAGCTGCGCGATCGGCAGTTCAAAGCGTACAAAGATGCGGAGATGAACGAAGCGAACGATATCGCCGACGACGTGACAAACGCGCGCGCGGCGAGGGAAAGTGGTTAATTAATAATGGAATGCGCTGCCGCCGATAAATTCGCGCATGATCGAGCGCGCCGGAACGGCCGTCGGTGGAACGGGCGAAAAGTTGTATAAAAAACTCAAAAGGCGGCACGCTTCTCCGTATTCTTTTTGCGTCGGCTTGACGCAGCGCAAAAGCGGGTCGGCGTAGACTTTGAGGACTGCGAGTTCGTAGTCGAGAGCGGTGTTGAGCATCGCGTCGGCATTGATTTGAAACGGGAAGATGTGTTTTTGCTCTCCCGCTTGCACGCTCGGCCACATCGAAATCGTTTCGGCGGCGCTTTTGCCGCGGAACTGCGAGTCGCGCACGATTCTACGGATGAGGCGGTTATCGCTCGTCGAAATGCGGTTGTGGTCGTCGAGGTTGAGCTGCGTGAGCGCGGACAGGTAGATTTTAAATTTGAGCTCGTGCGGAATACGAGAGGTCAGTTTATCGTTTAAGCCGTGGATGCCTTCGATTATTAAAATTTCGTTGTCGGCGAGCTTCATCGTATTTTTATCTTCGTAATAGCGTTCGCCGCGCTGAAAGTTGTACGACGGGATGCGTATTTCTTTTCCGGCAAAGAGGTCGAGCAGATTGTCGTTGAGCAAATCGATGTCGAGGGCTTCGAGGCATTCGTAATCGTAATCGCCGTTTTCGTCTTTCGGATTTTTATCGCGTCCGACATAATAGCTGTCGAGGCTGAGCACGTGCGGCAGGTAGCCGATAGCTTCGAGTTCGAGCGCGAGTTTTTTTGCAGATGTCGTTTTTCCGGAACTCGACGGGCCTGCAATGAGTACGGCGCGCACCCGCTCGCGCTTTGCGATCTGATCGGCGACGTCGGCAAACTGCCGCTGCTGAAAGGTTTCCGCGATATCGATAAAATCGTTTATCTTGCGTTCGTTGACGAGTTTATTTAAAGTTGCCGCCGATGTCACGCCGATGCGTTTTCCCCACTCTTTGTAGCGGCTGTAGATTTCGAAAAGCTGCGGCTGGTCGACGAATTCGGGAAGTTCGTCGGGGGCCGACGGCTGAGGAAAGCGCAGCAAAAAACCTTTGCCGTAGGGTAGGAGACCGAACGTTTTTAAAAAGCCCGTCGACGGAACAAGGGGACCGAAATAGAGATCGGAAAAATTGTCGAGGGAATTGATTTTGACGCGCGGCGGACAAAAATAGTTCAGCTGCAGTCGCGTTTCGACGCGCCCGAGCGCTTCAAAAAGCGAAACCGCATCCGTGTAGGAAAGGAACTGTACGGTTATCGGAAGATTTTTTGCGACGAGGAGGCGCATCTCTTTTTCAAGCGCTTCGATCTGTTCTTTGTTTATAGGCTTTCCCGTTTCGAGCGTATAGTAATAGCCGCTTCCGAGACTGTGGCCGCATAAAAGGCGTGACAGCGGAAAAAGCTTGTGCGCCGCGGCTGCCAGCAGGAGACACAGCGATCGGCGGTACACTTGCGCACCGTCTTTGCTCGAGTCGAGGACGGGTTCGAGATAGGAATTGATTTCGAGCGGTTTGTCGAAGGGCTCGATTCCGTTGT
This sequence comes from Treponema socranskii subsp. socranskii VPI DR56BR1116 = ATCC 35536, assembly GCF_000468115.1. Taxonomy (GTDB): domain Bacteria; phylum Spirochaetota; class Spirochaetia; order Treponematales; family Treponemataceae; genus Treponema_D; species Treponema_D socranskii. Next base: position 17,509 of record NZ_AVQI01000008.1, on the reverse strand, counting down.
TCACTTTTACGGCAAGAATGTGCTCCACGTTTTCGGAAAAGTGCGGAAGCAGCGTATTGAGCGGCGTACCGGAAGGCACACACAGTGTTTTGCCTGACGGAAAAGTGACGGAAAGCGTAGTGGCCTGCATATAGGCGGTATTGGATTTGAACCAATGGCTTCTACCGTGTGAAGGTAGCACTCTACCCCTGAGTTAACCGCCCAAACGATTATAAGTATCGAATATAATAATATATTTTAACAGGTTCGCAGCATACTGTCAAGGAAGCGATTTATTATTGTGATATGTTAAATTTATAACAGAGAAAAAATTTGTAAATGACGGATATTTTATTGATTGAAACGGCGATCCGTGATAAAATAATACTTATCCGCACAAAAAAGTTTTTATGGGAGTAATTATGCAGACGACTTTATTTTTATATATAGATCCGGGAACGGGCAGTATGCTCTTTTCGATCCTCATCGGAGCGGCTGCGACGCTTTTTTTTCTCGGCAAAGCGGCGCTTTTAAAACTGAAATTGTTTTTTTCGGGAAAACGCGGCAAGGGTGTGCAAACCGCCGATGCGTCGTATAAACAGTACGTCGTCTACTGCGAAGGAAAGCAATATTGGAACGTCTTTAAACCCGTCGCGGACGAATTCGAAAAACGGCGGCTTCCCCTCGTTTACTACACATCGGCCGAAGACGATCCTGTTTTCGAACAGCAGTATCAATTTGTTAAAGCGGAATATATCGGCGAAGGAAACGCCGCATTTGCACGCCTCAATCTCTTAAGCGCAGGCATTGTTTTGATGACGACGCCCGGTCTCAACGTGTATCAGCTCAAGCGCAGCAAAAATGTAGGTCACTATTCGCATGTGCTCCACATGCCGAACGACGCGACAACGTACCGCCTCTTCGGCCTCGACTACTTCGATTCCGTGCTGCTCACCGGCGATTATCAAAAAGCGGACATCCGTACGCTCGAAGCTCAGCGCGGCATCGCAAAAAAAGAGCTCGCCACCGTCGGCTGTACCTATCTCGACGTGCTTGCGCAAAAGATCAAAGCGATTCCCGAAGAAGAACATCACGTCTTTACGGTGCTCGTCTCTCCGTCGTGGGGAGATGTCGGCGTTTTGAAAAAATACGGCGAACGCCTCCTCGATCCGCTTGCCGCGACGGGATGGCGTATTATCGTGCGTCCGCACCCGCAGTCGAAAAAGTCTGAAGCCGATATGCTCGACCGTCTCGAAAAGCGCTACAAAGACAGCAAAAACGTCGAGTGGGATTACAATCGCGACAATATCTACGCGATGAAAAAGGCCGATATCATGATTTCCGATTTTTCAGGTATCATATTCGATTATGCATTTTTATGCGATAAACCGGTCATGTACGTCAACGCCGATATCGATCTGCGTCCCTACGACGCCTACGATCTGCAAAAAGAGTTGTGGCAGTTTGCAATGTTGAAAAAGATCGGCATCAAACTTGAAGAAGCGGATTTTCCGGCGATCAAAGACGTCATTCAGAACGCGAGCGACAGCCCTTCTCTCGCCGCAGCACGCAGAGAAGCGAAAGAGACCGCGTGGATGTACGAAGGCAAAGCCGGCGCGAATATCGCCGACTTTATGATCGAAACCGTAAACGCGCTTAAGCTTAAAGCCGCCGTATAATCAGTAGATGCAGGCTACGGAGCGCACAATCGCTTCGAGCGAATCCTTCCGCGTTTCGAATTCGCGGACGAGTTTTATCTGTGTGCGGGCGCGGTCGAGGTTGTGAGATTCACGGTCTGTCTTAAAATAGCGGTCGCCTTCGATATAGTCGGCGAGAAAGCGCATGCCGCATTCGAGCGTCATAATCTTTGCTCCTACAGGAAGCAGGCGAAGCTCGCTTTCGGTGAGCGTACCGCGCGAGCCTGCGATATATCCCTCCGCACCGGCGCGAAAGAGACCTTCGTCAAGGCACACCTTCGACAGATCCCTTTCGTCTTCGGCACCCGTGCTCGCGCCGAAACGTATCGCATCTCCGAAATCGAAACCGGCAAAACCCGGCATCACCGTATCCAAATCGATAACGCATAAACCTTTACGCGTCTCCTTGTCGAGGAGCACGTTATTGAGCTTCGCATCGTTGTGCGTCACGCGGAGGGGAAGGACGCCTGCGCTGTATGCGTCGGCGTATACGCGCATATCGCGTTCGTGCGAAATATAAAAATCGATTTCGTCCCGAACGGATGCCGCTCTGCCGCACGCGTCGCGCTTTACCGTATCGATAAAATCGCGGTAGCGTTTCGGCGTGTCGTGAAAAGCGGGAATCGTTTCATGCAGAGAAGATGCCGGAAAATCGGAGAGAAGATATTGAAATGTGCCGAACGCATAAGAGGCGTTGTAAAAATCGGCTTCGCTTTGCGCGGCGTCTATACTCAGCGCGTCTTCGATAAAACGATACGCCCTCCAGCACGCGCCTTTTTTGCTTCGGGTATAGAGAGCACCCTCTTTATTTTTAATAAAGGTCATCGCTTCACGCGACGCGTCTCCTCCGTTTTTAATAATTTTTTCTGCAAGGAACGAAGTAACGCGCCAGATATTGTCCATGAGCGCGTCAACGTCTTTGAATACGTCGGTATTGATACGCTGCATGATATAACGATTTTCTTTTCCGCCGTTGTCATAGGTTGCAAAAAAAGTGTCGTTGATGTGGCCGCTTCCGAAGCGGACGCACGAGCGGCAGACTCCGGAAAACGGATAGGATGAGAGGATATCGCGTATTTCCGTATTCGCTTTTTCGCCGGTCATAAGGACTCCCATAAAAACTTTTGCAGGATGTTTCGACATCCGAAAAAGTTTTTAGCCGTGCGCGTAAGCGCACACGTTGAATAGTCGAGTTTGCGAAATACGGTATATCATATCTATTCTGTTTTTATCAAAACGATACACATACACTTCTTCTGCAAACATCCGTGCAAACTCGAGATAAAAAGCGACGGCGATATTTCAGACGGCGCTTTTTATCGTACCTCCTTTCGATCGTTTGATCCGCCGGAAGATTTCATGCTGAAATCGAGGCAAAAGGGCGGCGGCGAAGCGTGCATTCTGCTCCAAATATCGGCGAGAGGGGATTCGCTTTCACGGATATTCGCAAAGTTGCGGGAAAGCGTTTTGTACGCTTCATCTTTTTTTCCGAGCGATGCGCATGCCCTGCCGTACGCGATGACAAGAGAGTCGCTGTTTTTCCACGCATCGGGAAGCGAGCTATAGAGTTCGATCGCTCTTTCATAGCGTTCCGTTTGTACGAGGAGGGCTGCGTATTCTTCGGCGACGGAGACGTCCGCGTAAAATCCTGCAGCCTGCACCGCGCGCTCATAATGCGAAAGCGCTCCGGTAATATCGTTTTTGAAAAGCGCAAGCTGCGCAAGATTTCTCTGCGTCCACGCGGTGCTGCACGCTTTTTCGGCATTGAACCAACACGATGCGGCACCTTTTTCATCGCCGTTTTCCATTTTCATAAGGCCCAAGTGATAGAATGCATTCCACGGGGGCATCTCTTTTGAAGCGGCTATGTATGCTTCGAGCAGTTCCTGCCATTTTCTCCCTGTCATAAATTGACCCGGACCGTCTTCGGGGGCGCGATACGGAAAGCTTCCTTCCGTAAGCAAAAGCCGCCATGGGTTTTGCCCGTCCGAAAAACAAAAGGCCGCAGACGGCGGTATATCGCTTTCGCCCTGCATCATCCGCCGCTCTTTTTCGAGCGCACCCCATTCTCCCGCATCGGAAAGCGTTTTTGAAATCGGAAGATCGGCTTCAGCCGCATAGGATGCGTCGAGCAAATCGAGCTTTGACGTATCGATCGAATCGCGTACGCTGCGCTCGACGGCGCTCGCGGCGAGGTTCCAATCGTTCGATGCGGCATCGCTTGCCGATACGCAAAGAAGTCCGAAAGCCTGCGTCCACTCCCACCTGTCGCGCGGGGGCATACTGACGCCGTGGAGCTGCGTCTGCGAAAGCCCCGCCTGTATTTCAAAGTAGCGGCAGTCGGCACTTTCCTCTTCCCCTTCGCGTGCGCCAAGCGACGTTTCGGCTTCCCCTGCGAGAAAACTCCCCCAATGCCTGCCGCCGCGGCAGTTTCCCCAGCAAAACATTTTACGGTAGGAAAGCTCTCCGGTCGAAACGTCGAACAAACCTGAGCCGTCTTTTTCGAGGGCTGCTTCCCACGGATGGGATTCGTCGGTACAGTTAAAAAAGTATTCGCTCGAAAAAGGTATGCGCGCAGGATAGGACAGGTCGATGTCGGGAGCTATGGGAAAAAACGGCATACTGCCGTAACCGAAAGTCGGTCTGCCGTTATGATCATCCGGCGTTTTATACAGAGCATGACGGGAAGAAGCGAATACGCGGGACGAGTCCGTCTGCGGCACTGCGATATTCGTCCAATAATAAACGGAAAGCGGCTCGTCGTTTATGTTGAAGATAACCGGATGCGCGTACAAAAAATGCGAGGATGAGGGAAGATGAAAATCGATTTGCCAAAAAAAATCTTTGCACCGCTCATACGAATACATGCGCAGAAATTCTTCACCGTCCGATGCGCGCACCGACGCAAAGCCGACGGTCGAACAGGTTGTAAACGCGTGCCCGTACTGTCCCACATTCCATTCGATGCCGCCTGAAAACCACGCATTGCGTATGGCGAGATTTGCCGGCTGGAGCACTTCGTTTTTGTACAAAAGCTCGCGCCCCTCCGTTTTGTCGACGAGCGACCAAAGCCGTCCTCCCCAATCGGGAAGAAATTCCGCTTTGATAAAATCGTTTTCCATGACGATCGTGCGGATATCGCATTCCTTTCTGTTACGGTCGTATCTGTCCTGCACCGTATACGGTAAAATCCGATAACCGCATGAAAAACCCGCTCCGCTCAAACAAAAGGGCGGCGTTCCTTTGCAAAACTCGACGCGCATATCGTGTTCGCGCGAACGGAAATGCGGCAGCGGATTTTCCCCCTGTAAAAGCGCGGCAGAGATTTTTTCGGTCGAAGCGTATATCATAGCGATAAGCCCCTTACCGATCAGCCTTTAATCGCGCCGCTCGTAACTCCGGCGATAACCCGTTCGGAGAGGAACAGGTACAAAATAAACGTCGGCAAAAATACGATGACGACGCTTGCAAACATACCGCCCCAGTCTCCCGTGTAGCGCATCGACTGAATCATACTGTACAAACCGACGGCGACGGGACGTACGGCGGTTCTGTTTGCGAATATGAGCGACATAAAATATTCGTTCCATACGGTGATAAAATTAAAGATGCTCACCGTAACGATGCCCGGCTGGGCAAGCGGAAAGATGATGATCCAAAACGCCGCTATCGGATTGCAGCCGTCTATAGCCGCAGCCTCTTCGTACGAGGGGCTCAAATTTCTGAAAAAGGCGGAAAGATAAAACACACCGAACGGAATATTCATCGCCGTATACAAAAAAATGATAAGGATTCGGTTATTGGTCAAATGCAGCTGCGACACGAGCCCGAACAGCGGCATGATAACCATTATGAGCGGTATGCCGAGCCCCGTAGCGAACATATTCTGCAGCAGTGCGTTTCCTTTGAATTTAAAACGGGAAAGCACATAGGCTGCGGGTGCGGAAATGACGACGATCGCCGTACAGGATGCGAGCGTATACAAAAGCGAGTTCATAAAAAACACCGAAACCCTTTGCGTGCTCCACGCTTTTACGTAATTGTCGAAATGAAAACCGCTTACGAATTTGAACATGTGATCGGAGAAAATCTCCTGCGACGTCGAAAACGATGCAAAAACTACCCAGCTGATAAGGATAAACGTAAACAAAACCCAAAGCCCTACCAGCGTATACCCTGCAGCAACGGAATACCGTTTTCCGACATTCGATTTACCCGTATGCAATGTATTAACTTCGGACATCGTATCGCCTCCCCTTATACTTCCGTGTCGTCGTTTTTAACGATGCGGCTTGTCAACAAAAACACGACGATAACGATGAGCATCATGATAATGCCGATTGCGGCTCCCGCTCCCGTATCGCGTGCCGTATTCGCCGAAGATGAAGAGCCGAACACGAGTTCGTACATATAATTCATCGGAGCGACGGTATCGTTCGAAAGATTTACCGGACTGAACAGCTGTCCCCACACGAAAAAGCCGACGGTATACACCGTCCACATGACGAGGTTCGTGCGCGCGACTCCGCGCAAAAACGGAACGGTTATATGGAGAAAACGCTGCCAGCCGTTGCATCCGTCGAGCAGCGCCGCTTCGTAATAATCGCGCGGAATCTGCTCGATACCGCTCATAAAGATGAGCATGTGATAGCCGACCATACCGAAACAGTATGCGACGAGCATACTCCAAAACAAGTTTCCCGGTCCCGTCCACAATATCTTTTCCGCTCCATCCAAAATGCCGATTTTGTGCAGCACCGTGTACAGTAAACCGTAATCCGGATTGTAGATGTAATTGATCCACATCGTTCCCATCGCGACTGCGCTCACGACATTCGGAAGATATATGGCGCTTCTGAAAAACGATTTTGCGCGTATGCCGCTCGACAGGATAAAAGCGAAGAGCAAACTCATGAACATCGTACCGAGCCCGCCGATACACCAAATGCGCGCGATATTGTACATCGACTGCAAAAAAATAGGGGTCGAAAACAGCTTTTTATAATTACCGAAACCGAAAAATTTCCATGTTGAAACGGGATCGGAAATACTTTCGATACGGAAAAAACTCATGACGAAGGTTCTGATTGTCGGATATAAAAAGAAAAGCACATAGCATATAAGCGCCGGAGTTAAAAATACGGCGATCATCGTTTTATTTTTTTTGAGCATCGCAAATTATCCTGGCTAAAAAGACTTTGAGGCCGGCGTCGATTATCCCTTTCAGAATCGCCGACGCCTTCCCGCATGCTGGAAATATCCGATATTATTTTGTCATCGCATCCGCAAACGACTGCGCCGTATGCGTGCCGACGATGAGCTTTGCAAAATTTTCTTTTATCTTTGCGTTTACGTCGGAATTGTCTTCCATGCCGCACGCATACGGAAGCCGCTTCGTTGTCGAATCGACGATAAGTTTTGCATCGGCAAGCTGCATCGGCCACTCCGAATCGTTTGCGACGGGAATACCGATGCTTTCGGATGCAAGAGTTTCATCCCATTTGCCGGTCGTCATATAGACGATAAAGCGAAACGCTTCTTCGGCGTGCTTTGAATCTTTATTGATGCCGAAACTCTGCGAACCGAAGTGATTGGCTTCGATACCGTCGCCCGCTGACGCGATGGCCGGCCACGCAAATTCTCCCCAGTTCATATCGGGTGCATTCCCTTTGATTTCATTCGGAAGCCACGTTCCGTTGAGATACATCGCAGCCTTTCCCGTCGCAATATCTTCAACCTGTCCCGCAGGAAAAATATTCGATGCGGCTTTTGGGATAATATAGCCCTTTTTCGCCATGTTTTCCCAAATCTTTCCGAACTCAAGCACTTGCGGTCCGGTGAAATCGTTGTTTTTTACCATTGCAAGCGCGGCGTCTTTACCGACGAGGCGATCCATGCAGTAGCCGAACAGAGCTGCCATATATGCGTCGTCGACGGTGATACCGTATACTCCGATCGCTTTCAGCTTTGCGCACGCGTCGAGCATTTCATCCCATGTCGCGGGAGGAGAAGCGATGCCGGCCTTTGCAAAGAGGTCTTTGTTGTACATAGTGACAAAGGTCGAAGGCTGGTACGGAATATTTTTTACCGTTCCGTCGCCTAATTCACGAGCAACGGAAAGCAGCAGAGTATTTACGACGTCTTTGTACGCTTTACCGTCCGTCGTCGGATAGCTTTTATCGATAAACGAATCGAGCGGCAAAAGGTATTTTCCCCATGTCTTGGCGACCCGTTCGATATCCTCGTCGAAGATATCGATCGTTTCCCCTGCATCGAGCGCCGGCTGAAGCGTTTTCCTGATTTCTCTGCCGTTGAAATTGACTTCGATTTTGATACCCGTTTCTTTTTCGAATTCCCGAGCCGCTTCAGCAATGACTTTACCCTGCGGCTCCGCTTCGTTCCACATGCTCCAATATACAAGCTTTTCGTTTTTTTTGCCGCCGCAGCTTATAAAAAGCGCTGCGCACATAAAAACCGCACATACCGCTGTAACCGATTTTTTCATATATCCCCCTAGTTGAAAATGCTGAAAACCTCAAAATGCAGTATAACGGAAAATATAATTTTCGATAATACCGTAGTTGTAAAAGTGTATCATGTGAATTTTCGGTTGTATTTGCACAATACGGTGTAAAATTTGTTATTTTAGAAAAATCGATGTATAATCGAACTATGGATATCGACAACACTGCATACTATACGCCGTTTTATCCTCAAAAATTGATTTCCGTCGATGCGATCGTAACTGTCCATTATTTTGAATACCGAAATACGTTTTCATTTGCGGGAGAACGTCACGATTTTTGGGAACTCGTCTGCGTCGACAAAGGAGAAATCGAAATATACAACGGAAAAGCTTGGTCGCTTCTTCGCCGCGGACAGATCAAATTTCACAAGCCGAACGAATTCCACGCGCTGAAAGCGAACGGCATCGACTCCCCGAACGTCATCGTCATTTCGTTTATCTGCGCGTCTTGTGCGATCGATTTTTTTAGAGATAAAACGCTTTCGTATACGCAAAAGGAACAGTCGCTGCTCGCCGAAATCATCGCTCACGCGCGGAGCCTGTTCGCCACTCCGCTCGATGATCCCTATGTTCCGAAAATGGAAGCGCGGACTGCGGCTTTTCCGTGGGAAGCGCAGCTTATCGTAAGCAACCTCGAACTGCTTTTGCTGTCGCTCTATCGAACGCACATCGAACGGGAGCCTGCCAAACAGACGCACGTGAGCTCTTACGCGCGCTTATCGTACGAAGACGAAATCGTCAAAGCGACGCTCGATTATTTTATGAAAAATATGTTTCGGATGCTCCGTTCCGACGAAGTCTGCGATACCGTACACGTCAGCTACGATCTGCTCAAAAGCATTTTTTCCAAAAGGTTCGGCTGCGGCCCGATGAAATACTTTACGCGTATGCGCATCGATGAGATAAAGACGCTCATACGCAATTCGGTTATGAACGTTTCGGAACTCGCATCTCATTTCGGTTATTCGTCGATCCATTATTTTTCACGCCAGTTTAAAAATGAAACGGGCATGTCGCCGACGGAGTATGCGACATCGATTAAAGCGAAAACCGAAAAAGAATTCGGTTGAACGTACCGTTAGAAAATTCTTGACATATCGGAAATATGTGCTACTGTTAAATGCGGTATATATGTATGATATTAAGGAGGAAGAAGATGAAAAAGAATGCGGTTGTGCCGATTGCATTGGCGGCGTTGATACTGCTCGGTGCAAGCGGCGGCAAAAAGGACGGATCGGTAACGTATACCGAAACCGTGCACGGGTATAACGGCGATATGGTCGTCGAAGTCGATATTACGGGGAAAAAAACAATTGACGCGATCCGTATCGTTTCCGACCACGAATCGTCGCCCGTCAAAAAGCGTGCGTTTCCGATAATCATATCCCGTATCCTAAAAGCGCAAACGCCGCAGGTAGACAGCGTCAGCGCGGCGAGTTTCAGTTCGTATTCGATTAAATCGGCAGTCGCCGCTGCGCTGAAAAAAGCCGGCACCGATGTGGGCCCCGTCGCTTTTAAAAGCGGCGATACGGGAAAACGCAAAGACCTCCCGGCCGTGCATAAAAAAATACTCATCGTCGGATCCGGCCCCGCAGGCGAAGCTGCGGCGATTTCCGCTGTGGAAAGCGGCGTCGCAGCAAAGGATATTTTAATAATCGAAAAAGAGGGAATCACCGGCGGTAACGGCAAATTCGATATGGTGCTTTTTTATCATGCGGCGAGCCTTGCACAGAAAAAAATCGGGCGGGAAGACAGCGCTGCAAAGCTTCTCGAAACCCGCAAAAAGACGGCGTGGGATTCCGAAGCGCGACTCGCGGCCGAAACGAATATGACGGTGAAAATGGACGACTGGTACCGCAAGATGGGCATCGATTTGAATTACGTGTTTGAGTATCGCGACCACATGGCAGAATCGAATGCGTATGCGGGCGAAGAAATACTCGACGGTCTTGAAAAACGCATCGCCTCTCTCGGCATCGAAACGCGGACGGAGACGGCGGCATACGATTTTATTATGAAAGGAAATCGCCTTGCAGGCATGAAAGTAAAACATAAAAACGAATACTACGATATCACGGCCGATGCGGTTATCATCGCGACGGGCGGTTTTTGCCAAAATCCCGCATTGCTCGAAAAATATACTCCGGTGGGTACGGCAAAGCTTCGTTCATCCAATCAGATCGGCGCAACCGGCGATATGGTTCCGCTTTTTGAAAAACACGGTTTTCAGCTCGGTCACATGGATAAAACCGTTGTGTTCGGCTTTATGATCAGTCACGGTCGCGAACTTACCGGTGAGCGCGTTGCGCCGCAAAAATACGATTATATTTTGGTAAATAAAAACGGTGAGCGTTTTACAAACGAACTCGTTGCCTACGGTCTTGCGCGAGGACTGGATATTTTCAAACAAGAGGGTAAAAATTGCTGGATGATTTTCGATCAGGGGATGGTCGATTTTTCGTTCCGTATCGGCGATCATATTAAAAAAGGACTCGGCGTCAAAGCCGATACGATGGAAGCGCTGGCTGAAAAAATCGGCGTAAACAAAGGTAATTTTGTTAAAACGGTGAACGACTACAATAGAGCCGCCGCCGGCGAAATTGAAGACGCGCTGCGCAAAAAACAACCCTCGCGTCCGTTTAATGCTGCAGGTCCGTACTATGCGCTGAATATCAAATCCGCCATTCACATGACAAAGGGCGGCGTCGTGTGCAATGAAAACGCGCAGTGCCTCGATGCCGGCGGCGCGATTATTCCCGGTGCTTATGCTGCTGGCGAAGTCACCGATACGAGCGCAAATTTTTCCGCAGCCCTCATTTTCGGAAGAATCGCCGGAGCTCAGGCGGCAAAAGATATTTTGTAGGCGGCAGTCGTTTTACGCAAAAAGGGATTTGATTTCCTTTGCGTAGATCTTCGTGATCTTATAGCGCATCATTTCGCCTTTTGCATTGACTTCTTTTCCGGCTTCAAAGCTGTTCGGAAGCAGCGCAAAACGGTTGATGCGCTCGCAGGTGCGGAAGCCCGTCTTTTCGTTTACGCGGCGCTCGATCTCTTCGCGGAAAAACATCTGCACTTCGTTCGATTCAAGCAGGCTCTCCCACGAACTGTACATGACAAGAGAGGTGTTCGCCCACTCGGTGAGCACGTCTTTTGCCGGAACGATGAGGGCTGCGATATATTTTTTATCCTGCCCCACGATCATGACGCGTTCGATGTAGGGGCTGTTCAAAAGAGAGGCTTCGATAACCGCGGGTTCGATATTTTCTCCGCCGAGCAATACGATCGTATCCTTTGCGCGCCCCGTGATTTTGATTTCGTTGTCCTGCGTCATCATGCCGATGTCGCCCGTGTTGAGCCAGCCGTCTTTATCGATAACCTGAGCCGTCAAATCGGGACGCTCGTAGTAGCCTTTCATGATTTGGCGGCCTCTCGCTTCGACGATGCCTTTTTTGCCGGGCGGAAGCGCTTCGGTACCGAGCGAGCCGTCTTCGTTGAGCGAAACGACGCGCACTTCGGCCGCAGGGAATACGACGCCGACGCAGCCGGAGCGCGGCTTTAAAGGATTGCGCACCGAAAGGACGGGAGCCGCTTCGGTAATGCCGTAGCCTTCGAGCAGATTGAAACCGATCGCGTGATAGAACGAATCGATATCGCTTTGCAGCGCTCCTCCTCCGGAGATCGCCGCGACCATGTGACCGCCGAGCACTGCGCGGATCTTTTTAAAGACGACGACTTTGCAGATACCGTACCACGGGGCGAGCAGGATAAACGGAACGATGCCGTATAAAACGTCGAAGATGCGCGTGCCGTTTCTGTAGCGGCACACACGGCCCCTCACACGGTCGCTCGCCCACGAAAACGCTTTTCCGATTTTGATCGCAAGGTTGAACGAAAACTGCGTAACGCTGTTTTCTTTTTTCATCTGGCGGAAAATACCGTTTGCAAGCGATTCCCACAGGCGGGGGACACCGCACATCCACGTCGGATGAACTTTCGCCATATCGGAAAGCATGATAGCGGCCGACGGTTTCGAATACGCGATGCTGCTTTTGAGCGCGACGATAAAATATTGAAACGCGCGCTCGAAACTGTGCCATACGGGAAGCACCGACAGCCAGATATCTTCGTCTTTCGTCGTCGGAAGGGCGAGCTTTACCACTTCGCACTGCGCGATATAGTTGTCGTGCGTAAGCATAACGCCTTTGGGAGTTCCTGTCGTTCCCGACGTAAAGATGATCGTCGCCGTTTCGTCGGCGCCCGTTTTATCCATTTCAGCTTCAACCGCTTTTCGCTCTTTTTCGGAAGCGTGGCGTCCTTTGTCCTCAAGATCGATGTATTTCCAAATTTTGATTTCGCGCGCTTTCGCCTGTTTTTTTATCTCATCGTCCGTAGGCGAATCGATGAGGATAACCGTCTTCAGCGTCGGCACGTCAACTCCGCAGTCGAAGAGCTTTTGCAGCTGCTTTTGATTTTCAAAAATACAGATTTCGCATTTGATGAAATTCAATATGAAGGCCATTTCGGTTCCCGTCGAATCAAGTCCGCGGGGAATATCGGTTGCGCCGAGAGACAAAATCGCGTGATCGAGGATAAACCATTCGCGCCGGTTGTCGCACATGAGACCGACAAAGGCTCCGCGCGTTACGCCGATCTTTTGCAGCGCGCACGCCGTTTCGACGACGCGGTTGTAAACGCGCTTGTAGCTGTAGTGCTCGTATTCGCCGACTTCGTTTTTAACGATTTGCAACGTATAGTCGGGATAGGCTTCGGCACGGGAGCGAAGCAAAAGCGGTATATTATGCGGCAGCTTTTCCGCCGCATCTTTTTCAAAAAGTGATTTGATCTTTTCAATCGTTTTACTCGTGTTCATCGGGTTTACTCCGTAAAATAATCATCGCGCCGCAGCGGATATACCGTCCGCAAAATCGGCGTTCGTGCGGTTTTTTTATTCTGACAAAAACCGCTAATTATGTCAAGATAGAAATGAAAATTGTAAAAGATATATGCGATTTTCGTATATGAAAACGCAGTACGATTCGCGGACAATATGATGAAATGCGAGTCGCGGATAATGCGATAAATCGTCTGCGCTTTCCAGGCGATGCGATCGTCTGCGCTTTACATCTACGCCGTCAAAAGAGATCCTACGTCGAGATGGGTTTTATTTTGCACGATATCTTTCGAAACGACGAGCTTTTTTTGCTCGCGGTCTTTGATCGACGGGAGTTCGTACATGATATCCTGCAGCATTTTTTCGACGATGCTGCGAAGTCCGCGCGCGCCGGTTTTTTGGCGGACGGCTTCGTCGGCGATTTCCCCGATCGCTTCATCAGTAAATTCGAGTTTGACGTTGTCGAGGGCGAAAGATGCTTGAAACTGCTTTGTGATCGCGTTTTTCGGTTCGGTGAGGATGCGCACCAAATCGTCCCGCGTGAGCTCTTTGAGTGCGACGGTGATAGGCATCCGTCCGATCAGTTCGGGGATGATGCCGAATTTGACGAGGTCGTCGGGAGTGCAGCGGTTGAGCAGGTTCATGCGGTCTTCTTCGTTCATCATACCGACGTTGCTGCCGAAGCCCATTGCGCGCTCTGCAGTGCGCTGTTCGATGATCTTTTCAAGACCGACGAAAGCGCCGCCCAAGATAAAGAGGACGTTTGTCGTGTCGATATCGATCATCTCCTGATTCGGGTGCTTGCGTCCTCCCTGCGGCGGAACGCTCGCGTGCGTACCTTCGATGATTTTTAAAAGCGCCTGCTGTACGCCTTCGCCCGACACGTCGCGCGTGATCGACGTATTTTCGCTTTTGCGCGAAATTTTGTCGATTTCGTCGATAAAGATGATACCGCGCTCGGCGGCTTTGATGTTGCCGTTTGCGGCGTTTATCAATTTTAAAAGCACGTTTTCGACGTCTTCTCCGACATAACCCGCTTCGGTGAGTGTCGTCGCATCGGCGATGGCGAAGGGTACTTTGAGTTTTTGCGCGAGCGTTTTCGCAAGCAGCGTCTTTCCGCTTCCGGTCGGCCCCATGAGCAGTATGTTCGATTTTTCGATGAGCACGTCGTCGTCTTTGCGCATGCTTTTTGGAACCGACATGCGCTTATAGTGGTTGTAAACGGCGACGGAAAGCGTTTTTTTTGCTTCGTCCTGTCCGACGACATATTGATCGAGATATTCTTTGAATTCTTTCGGAGTAGGGACGTCGTTCATCGTAATCGGCGCGACTTCTCCTTCTTCCTGATCGAGCATGCTTTGGCAGACGGCGACGCACTGATTGCAGATGTGGATATTGCCTGAAGGCGCTCCTACGAGATGACGCGATGCGTCTGCGGGTTTGCCGCAAAACGAACAAAACTGCGCGTCGCTTCCGAATCGTTTCATTGCTTTTTTCTCCCCGGCATAACGTGATCGACGATGCCGTACGCAAGCGCGTCTTCGGCCGACATATAAAAATCGCGTTCCATATCGGAAGCAACCTGTTCGGGCGTTTTTTTCGTGTGATGCGCAAAATAATCGATCGTCAATTTTTTTAAACGCACGATTTCTTTTGCCTGAATCGAAATGTCGCTTTCCTGTCCCTGCACTCCGCCCCACGGCTGGTGGATCATAACGCGCGAAGAGGGAAGGGCGAACCTTTTTCCCGCAGTACCGCCTGCAAGGAGGATTGCGCCCATGCTTGCAGCCTGTCCCATGCAGATCGTCTGGATTTGGCACTTGACGTACTGCATCGTATCGTAGATCGCAAGACCTGAGGTAACCGATCCTCCGGGACTGTTTATGTATATGCTGATGTCTTTATCGGGATTTTCCGATTCGAGAAAGAGAATCTGCGCGACGACCAAGTCCGCCGTAACGTCGTTTATCTCCCCGTCGATAAAGATAATTCTGTCTTTGAGCAGCCGTGAAAAAATATCATAGGATCTCTCGACGTTTCCGCTCCGCTCGATGACGGAGGGGACGAGCGTGTTCATCCGTTCATTCATAGTCACATCCTGTATTACTACAATATACTAAAAAAACGAGGCGGCGTGGGTTCAGTTGCTTTCCCCTTTAAACAAATCGGCGAACGATATCGCATCTCCCTTTACCGTTTTCACCTCTTTATACAGTTCGTCGTAGAGTTTTTGCTCTTTTGTGTCGTCGATGAGGTATTCTTTTGCTTTTGCGTCTTCGTAGTGCTTTTTCACTTCGTCGACGCTTATGCCGCCCTTGTCGGCGATTTCTTTATAGCGCGCTTCGACATCTTCGGGCGTAACGGAAATATTGCGCGCGCGGATCAAATTGTCTACGATAATTCTGCTTTTAAGCATTTTTTCGCTTGCGGGCGCCCACTCTTTGAGTATATCGGCTTTCGTCTGTTTTGCCGACGAAAACATCTTTTCAAGCTGTTCCGGCGTCGTCTGAAACTGCTGCGCCATCGAATACCAGCGGTTTTCGAGTTCCGTGTCGAGCATGGAAGAAGGGATATCGAAGGGATTTTTTTCGACAAGCCGGGAAAGCAGTTCGTTGTTTTTAATTTCTCCGATACGCCGTTCCTTCGCGCTTTCCATATTTTTTATGATGGCTTTTTTTAAGTCGTCGAGCGTTTTGTATTTTTCGCTCACGTCCTGCGCAAGTTCGTCGTCGAGTGCGGGAAGGTTGCGTATTTTGATTGCGGTAACCGTTACGCCGATTTTTTTCGTCGTGCCCGCAAGCGTTTTGTCTTTGTCGTCTTTTGCGTAGGTTTTCGTAATCGTTTTCGTTTCGCCTTTTTTCATGCCGATGACGTCGTCGTCGATGCGGTACAACGTACCGTTCGATCCCGCCGTAAAGACGAAATCTTCGCGCTTTGTCCCTGCGATTTCGTTTCCGTTTTCGTCGAGTTCGGCATAATTGATCGTAACGATATTGTCCTTTTCGACTTTTTCGTCGTCTTTTTTGTCGATGACGACCGCATTGCGCTCCTGCACGGCTTTGAGCTCTTCATTGATCTCTTTGTCGCCGATTACGACCTGCGGCTCTTTTATCGTAATGCCCGAAAAGTTTTTGACGTCGACTTTGGGATACACGTCATAGGTGAGAGAAAAGCTTAAATCTTCGGCAGCGTCGAGTTCCGGCATTTTTTCCATGACGGGCTGAGCGTAGGGGAGCGGACGGTTTGCCTTTTCCGCATCGTCTTCAAAGATTTCGTTGAGCGCTTTGTCGATTATATCGCTTACCGTATCGGCTTTGATGCCCTCTCCGAATTTGCGTTCGAGAATATTCGCCGGCACGTGGCCTTTTCTGAAGCCAGGAATCTGCGCCTGCTTTAGATATTTGCCGAGCGTTTCCGCGTATGCGGCCGCGACGTCTTTTTGTGAAACGGTGACGGTGAGTTTTACCGCCGATTTTTCAAGGTCGGTGAATTCTTTTTTGAGTTCCACGCTTCGCTCCTTACCAGTAATCTCCGTACGAATAAAAAAAGCGATTCAGATTGCTCCGAATCGCTTTTACTTTTAAGCGGGAAACGGGAGTTGGACCCGCGACATCCACCTTGGCAAGGTGGCGCTCTACCACTGAGCTATTCCCGCAAATAATTCTTTGCGTTTTCCGGCGCTGTAAGCTTCGGTACTCGAGCGGGAAACGGGAGTTGGACCCGCGACATCCACCTTGGCAAGGTGGCGCTCTACCACTGAGCTATTCCCGCAAATCTGTATGTCGCAACACCTCAGGCATCGGAATTGCGAGAGAAGGGACTTGAACCCTTACGCCGTAAGGCACCGGAACCTAAATCCGGCGTGTCTGCCGTTTCACCACTCTCGCATAAAGAGTGCGTGCCTTCTCATCTCACACAAGGCTTGAGCCATGCCGGCTTCGAACCGACGACCCACAGATTAAGAGTCTGTTGCTCTACCAGCTGAGCTAATGGCCCGTACTCAATCCACGACAGTGGCTGAATGTTATAACTATAGCAAAAATAAAATAAAATGGCAAGTACGTTATGCGATTTTTTGCAGGCACTCGAATGCGACGGGAAGCGACGAAGACAGTGCAGGGTGGAAAAATTGCGTTTAGCGTGACTCGAACACGCAACCTACGGATTCGAAGTCCGTTGCTCTATCCAGTTGAGCTATAAACGCTTTCGGAAGGATTTCGAAGCCGCGAGCGTTCAGGCAATCGGCGGCGTCTTTTTTATTAATTTTTATAAAAGCGGGTGCCTGGTGGGGATTGAACCCACGACAACCAGATCCACAATCTGGCGCTCTACCACTGAACTACAGGCACCGTAGCGCATTTGCAATGCCCGAAAACTATAGCAAATTCGGAGACAGTACGTCAAGAGCGAGCAAAA
>NZ_AVQI01000007.1 GCF_000468115.1 Treponema socranskii subsp. socranskii VPI DR56BR1116 = ATCC 35536 | reverse complement strand
AACATCTTCAACCTTGCTGAAGGCAAGGAATCTTTCCCCTATGGAAGTAAGCGATGAAGGAATATAGACAGTTTGTAAATTCGTGCAAAAGTGCAAACCGGAATCTTCTACCGTTGTAAGACCGTCCGGCAAAATAAGGGAAGTAAGATTGTCACTGTGGTAAAAAGAGCTCTCCCCCAATACTTTGACGGAAGCAGGCACCGTATACGGAGTGCCTGCCTTACCGGTCGGATAGCGGATCAGCTTTGTTTTATGCTTATCGAATAAAACCCCGCCTTCTACGCTTAAAAAGTTACTCGGACCGCTTAACGCAAAAGCTTTTAACGGCCCCCAACCGCCGAAGTCGCTTATACATTGTTTGCTGAAACCGGTGAGGGTGTACGTAATACCCGAATATTCGGGCTTTACATTGACGGTATAGACAATATTGCTGCCAGTATTGTCTCCCCGCTTTGTTATTATCACCAGTTTCTGCGCTTTGTCGACTACTTTATACTCTGCACCGTCTGAGAGCGTAAAAGTATCGGGAATCGTTACGGAAGATATAAAAGTTACCCGTATATCCGCCGGCTGTGTTACGGTGTGTTCGTAGGTGTTTGAGGTATTGCCCGGAACGGCCGTGCCGTTTACCGTCCACTCTTCCACCTTGTAACCCGCAGCAGGAGAGGCCGTAAAGACGAGTACAGTGTTTTCTG
>NZ_AVQI01000006.1 GCF_000468115.1 Treponema socranskii subsp. socranskii VPI DR56BR1116 = ATCC 35536 | reverse complement strand
AAAAAATCCTGCGCACTGCTCGGATTTTTTCGCTCTTGTCTTAACACCCTCAATCATATAAAATCGAAAACGTATTTTTGAAAATATGATTTTAATAATTAAGGATGACGTATGAACAGCACGCTTGCCGAATTGAAAGCGCGGGGATTTTATTCTCAATGTACCGATATCGATTCTCTTTCTTCCCGCATGGACTCAAGTCCCATTACTTTTTACGTCGGCTGCGATCCGACGGGGCCGAGTCTCCACATCGGGCACATGGTTCCGTTTTTTGCGCTGCGGCATTTGCGTTCTGCGGGAAATATCGGCATCGCTCTCATCGGTGGCGGGACTGCGCGCATAGGGGATCCGAGCGGCAAAACGGAAATGCGTAAAATGCTTTCGTATGAAGAGCTCGACAAAAACGTCGCGCGCATAGAAAAGCAGCTCGACGCCTTTATCGGTTTCGACGGCAAGACGGCGTTTTCGGACAACAATAAAAATTGGCTTGCGGATTTGAACTATATCGATTTTTTACGCGATATCGGTTCCTGTTTTTCCGTCAACAAAATGCTGTCGTTCGAAGCCTACAAAATGCGGCTCGAGCGGGGGCTTTCGTTTATCGAATTCAATTATCAGCTTTTGCAGAGTTACGACTTTCTCATGCTGCACAAACGGCACGGCTGTATTTTGCAGATCGGAGGCGATGACCAGTGGGGCAATATCACTGCGGGTGTCGATTTGATCAGGAGAAAGCTCGGCGGCACGACGGAAAAAAATATCGAGCACGAATGCTTCGGTTTGACCTTTCCGCTCATCATGCGTGCGGACGGACAAAAGATGGGCAAGAGCGAACACGGCGCGGTATTCCTCGACGCTTCGCTCACGAGCGTGTACGATTTTTTCCAATATTGGCGGAATGTCGCCGATGCGGACGTGCGCAAATTCCTTTTGCTGTTTACGTTTTTGAGTATCGAAGAAATCGATAAAATCTGCGCAGGCAATATCAACGAAGCGAAGGAGCGGCTCGCATACGAAGCGACCGCCGTAATTCACGGCAAAGCCGAAGCCGACAAAGCGCTTTCAGGCGCAAAGGCCGCATTCGGAGGTGAAGGCGATAAAGCGCACATGCCGACGGCGGAAATCGCAAAGCAGGCGATCGAAGAGGGGATCGGAATTGTAGATCTCTTTGCAATCGCACAGCCCAGTACGTCGAAGAGCGACAACCGCCGCCTCGTCGAGCAGGGGGGCGCGCAGGTAAACGGACGAGTCGTAAAAGACATTCATACGGTCATCACGATGAAAGAAGCGGATGAGGACGGCGAGTTTATTTTGAAAGCGGGCAAAAAGAGGATCATCCGTGTCATCGTAAAATAAAGCGACGAGGAGCGGAACGTGCGAACGCCGCGCGATGTTAAAACAGCATCAACTGTGCGCTTGTTTGTTTATTTTCAAAAGCCAACAAATGCGAAAATATTTTATCGGGATTCATTTCGATGCCGTTTGCTTTACACCGCGTATAGCATTCGCTTCGCGAATCGCAATAAATACACCCGTGCGTACAGCCGCGGTATAAGTTCATTCCGTTTTTAGCCGATAAAATTCCTTTTGCTTGAACAAAGTGCATTTGCTGTTCCTGAAAATCCGGTCGCAGGGTATTTCATTTTTCTCTGTATTTTTTCAGCGCCTTTTTTAAGCACTTGATTGCCCAGTCGCAAATAAAAGCCGGTTTGTTATGTGTAAATCGGTTCTCTAAGCGGTAGAAGGGAGTCGCCTTCCGGTCGCGTGCCTCCTGCACGCTCCCTACAGGCCGGCTCATTCGCTTTCGGCGGCATCCCTGCCGTCTTTTCGCGGCACCTGCCGCTGGAAGTCGGAAGGTGAAAAACGCTACAAGCGTTTTTCTTGCATAATGGAACTCGCAAATCCTGTGCACTGCTCGGATTTGCGAGTTCTTCGCGCCTTGCTCGGCGCTCATTCGCTTCGACTCCCTTATCTAAAAAACGTACATTATATTTAAAACAAAAAAGAGTCTGCAACTCGCAAACTCTTTTCTTCAGCGGTAGAAGGGAGTCGAACCCTCGTCTCCAGCTTGGAAGGCTGGGGTAATGAGCCGTTATACGACTACCGCAAAAGTGATACCACTATATCGAAAACGGCGGATCGTGTCAACGGCGCGTGTTTATGTGTGTCGAATCGCCTCCGATTCTGCACGACAACTTTTCGTCTGTACTCGCGGCTGTCAAAACGCTGCGCTTACGCCAAATGAGACGTAAGCCACGATTTGAACGCTTCGTAATCGTTTTCCATCGGGACGGCGTTGTCGGGGAGCTGCATCACTTGCATGAGCCTGTCGGGCATGGGCGGCTCCCTGCCGCAGGCTTTGGCGACGGTTTCGCTGAACTTTGCGGGATCGGCGGTTTCGAGGACGATGCCGACACTCTTTTTTTCCGCAACGAAGCGCGCCCAATCGGGGACGTTCGGCGTGAGGCCGGGCTTTTCGCTCGAGCCTTTGAGGCCGCCCATGAGATTTTTCATGGAGCCGCTTCTAATGTCATCCCACGCTTTCCATGCGATAGCTCCGTGCGGATCGGTGATGTAACCCGTTTTCGCATGGCATGAGCGGATAGCGTTCATAATACCGTCGTTATCGAGCCAGTAGGACGCAAAGAGGCGGCGCACTTCTTCGAGCGGATACATTGCGGCGATGCGCTCGTAATTGCTCGGAGCGCCGACGTCCATCGCGTTTGCGTACGTTTCGACGGACGCTCGTGCGTGGTACTCGCCGGTGGCAATCCAGTCGGGAATCGTGTGATTCGTATTCGTCGCAGCGACGAAACCGGTAATCGGCGCTCCCATTTCGCGTGCGATAAGACCTGACGTGAGATTTCCAAAATTGCCCGACGGAACGGAGACGATGACGGCAGGGTCATCGATTTTGTTGTCAAGCTTCGCCCTATCGCGTGCGGCAAGCGAGGCGTACATATAATAAAAACTCTGCGGCAAAAGGCGCGCGATGTTTATAGAATTTGCCGAAGAGAGCCGAAATGTTTTTCGCAATTCGGCATCGGTAAAGGCTGTTTTGACGAGCTTTTGGCAATCGTCGAAAGTACCGTGCACTTTGAGCGCGCGCACGTTTCCGGTAAAAGTCGAAAGCTGTTTTTCCTGCAGAGCACTCACTTTTCCTTCGGGGTAGAGAATCGTCACGTCGAGGCCGACTACGTTGTGAAATGCGCTTCCGACGGCGCTTCCCGTATCGCCCGAAGTCGCGACGAGAATGTGGAGCGCGCCGTTTTCGGTTTTATTAAAAAACGACATCACGCGCGCCATAAAACGCGCACCGAAATCTTTAAACGCGCATGTCGGTCCGTGAAAGAGTTCGAGGACATACGTGATTGAATCGAGGGGGACGAGTTTCGGCGAAAACGGATATGCATCTTCGATGATGCCTTGCAGCTCGTCGTCGGGAATTTCACCTTCGACGTAGGGTTTTGCCATATTGAATGCGATATCGCGGAAACACGGGGCGGGCGTTTTATTGATAAGCGCCCGATCGATGTGCGGAAACGCTTCGGGCATATAGAGGCCGCCCGTTACGGGATTCATGCCGCTCATGACGGCGGTTCGAAAATCTACTCTGAGGCTTGTATCTCGCGTATCAGTGTACTGCATACCATCTCCTATAAAAAAATTGCATGATGTTTCAACATCCGAATAAAAATTAATAATAGGGCATCTTTAAACGATGAAGTTTTTAGAACTGCCCGCTATCGATTTTACCTTCACATTCCGTAGAGTATCGCATGCACGGTTTGCGAAGCGATTTTTTTACGGCACGCTTCCGCGGCGAGAGATTGCGATGCTCCGGTTTCTGACGCCCGCTGCTGCGTTTTATACAGTACCTCTCCGTTTTGCATGTCGATGCACGCAACGTCCGCGACGAGCGTGCACACGTATGTGCCGTCATCTTTACGTTCCGAAGGCGCGGTGAATTTTATCGAACCCGATACCATAAAACCTGCCGTATTTCCGACGATGGCGCGCGTCGCTTTATAAAGAGACGCGATGTTTTGATTCAAGTAATTCGGAGAGGAAATGGGAGAGTTTCCCGATCGGACGCCGGAATTGATAAAATCTCTCAGAATGTAGCGCGAATTGGTAAGCGCACGGCCTTTATCGTCGAAATCGAACACGTAGAGAATGCCGCTTTTTTTTGCCAAATCGGTTCGGACTTTGTAAGGTGCCGTAACGCTCGCGGCACGGGCGGCTTTGACGGTTTCGGGATTCGAATTGACGGGCGTCGGATAAAAGGTTACGGCTTCGTCGAATGAAAACGCCGGCACGCCGGGCATAAATTCGACGTGTCCGTTTTCGTCAGTCGTCAAAACGATTTCATCGTAGACGATCGAATCGTCCGTACGCGATGCGGGGTATGAAACCGTAATCGGCATACCGGAAACTCCTTTTTCCGCGGCGTCTTTTACGAAGAGCGTATACGCCGACGAAAACGGGGAGTGTTTTACGGTTTGCTTGGGAAAAGAAACGACGTTCAAAGCGATGTCGGAAATTTTCGTTAAAAATTCGTTTTGTTCGATATCGGCCGGATCCGGCGTTTCCGCCTCTTGCGCGGTCGGTGCGGGAAAATGTTTGTCCGCCGTTTTTACGGATTTGGCCGATGCGTGTGCGCTCGATAAAAACGCCGAAAAAAACACCGCAACGGCGAAACTCTTGTTTTTTAAAATAACCATAGGGTTCCTTATTGAAATTATTAATTTAAAATCGAATGCACAATATATCTGAAAACAGAATTTCGTTCAAAAAGCTTGACCGCAACCAAGCGGACGGGCTATCGCCGATTATGAACTGATAATTTCAAAACTTGTCATTCATCTGTATAGTATATCGTTTTTTTGAAAAAATCTCAAGTTTCGCATCTTATCGCATCGCATCCACATTGTATCTTGTAAAATCCAACCGTATTTTTAAAAGTGTCCCCTTGCCTAAAACGTTCCGGCTATCTACAATGAGTATACTATGAGAAGCACGCGCGCGGTCGTCTATAAAAACAATCTGATACACAACCTTTCCGTCATTCAATCGTTTATTAAAGACAGCAATACGAAAATCTGCGCTGCGGTCAAAGCGAACGGCTACGGCTCCGGTGCGGTGTTTGCGGCAAAGACGGCGCTCGCTTCAGGCGCATCGTTTTGTGCGGTTGCGACCGTCGACGAAGGGATCGAACTCCGTGAAAGCGGTATCGCTTCTCCGATTTTGCTTTTGAGTCTATGCACGCCGGACGAAATGAAAGACGCCGTTTTGTACAAGCTTACCCCTCTCGTGTGCGATGAAGCGTATGCGGAACTTTTCAACGCAGCCGGCGGAAAATACGCTTCGGGAAAATTTTCCGTGCACATTGCAGTCGATACCGGCATGCGCCGCATAGGATGCTCCGTCGATGAAGCTTCGCTCTTTGCAAAGCGCATCGTAAACTTGCCCCACCTTGCACTCGGAGGAGTGTGCACGCATTTTTCTTCGGCCGATGAAACGGATGAGGTATCTCGACGATATACGGATGAGCAATTTTCGGATTTTATGCGCGCCGTCAAATCGATCGAAGACGAAGGCATCGATCCGGGCATCAGGCACTGTGCGGCGTCTGCGGCATTGCTCGATCGGCCGGAAATGCAGCTCGACATGGTGCGGCCGGGGATCCTCATGTACGGCTATTTTGACGGAAGCGTTGACGGCGCTTACTGCGCCTCTCGGGGAAAGCCGTGTACGCTCGAACCCGTGATGGCTCTTGAAAGCGAAGTCGTTGCAATCAAATCGATAAAAAAGGGGGAGGCGGTTTCGTATAACCGTACGTGGACGGCCGAATGCGATACCGTCCTTGCAACGCTTCCGATCGGCTACGCCGACGGATTGCCGCGGAGGTTGTTTCCCGGACTGTGCGTCGCGATCAGCGGAAAAAATTATCCCGTCGTCGGACGCATCTGCATGGATCAGTGTATGGTCGATGTCGGCTCCGACGGCGTGCATCGTTGGGATAAAGCCGTCATATTCGGCCCTGAAAATTCCGGTGCGCTGCAGACGGCAGCGGACATCGCAAAAATTTCCGGCACGATCTCGTATGAGATTTTGACGGGCATCGCAAAACGCGTGCCGCGCGTAGAAGTGTAGCGCGGAAAATCTTGTTTGTGTACACGATTATGGTGTATACTGATAACGGCGGAGGATGCGGAAGGTGTTATCATTTGAGTGGGATCCGGATAAAGAAAAGCACAACATTGAAAAACATAACGGGATCTCATTCCGAATAGCGGTTAAAGTTTTTTCCGACAACAAACGTATTGAAAAATATGATTCACAGCATTCAACATTCGATGAAGAGCGATGGAATGTAATCGGTATGGTTGATGATATTCTTCTTGTTGTTTATACGGAAGTGGATGAAAATAGAGTCAGAATTATTTCTGCGCGTCCTGCGGAAAAGGAGGAAATCGATGAATACTTTAATAACTATGACACTCGATGAAGTGAAAAAAAATCCGCTTACCGAAGAGGAAAAGAATGTTATCCGCCGCGCAGCAGCGCAGGTTCGTGCCGGTACTGCAGAAGACGATCCTGATTGCCCGAAGCAGACTAAAGAGGAACTCGCAAAATTTCGTCCATGGTATGAAGTTCATCCCGAATGGTGCGAAGCGAAAAAAAACGGAAATTCATTTGCAGATCGATACCGATGTTCTCGAATGGTACAAATCGCAGGGCAGGGGATACCAAACAAAGATGAATGATGTTTTGCGTGCTCATGCGTTTTTACAAAGAGGTGCGGAACATTAACAAAGATTCATAACGCGCTTCGCATCGGCGGCAAGGTAAAAAGAGCCTGAAACGAGCAGGACGGCGGAAGCGGCTTCGGCTTTTTCGAATGCGCTTTGTACCGCTTTTTCAAAATCGATTTCACAAGTGAACGAAAGGTGCGCGCTTTTACAGGCGGCCTCTGCGCGCTCTATGTCGCCGTGTTTTGTAAATCCCGGTTTTGTCAACGTAATCGAATGAAATGTGCCGCGGAAAAGGCCGGCGATCGCTTCGACATTTTTGTCGGCTGCAAGCGCAAAAAGCAGATGGCGGGGGCGGGACGGAAAAAGAGCGATAAGGGTTTGCATCGTGTTTTCCATACTTGCAACCGTATGCGCTCCGTCAAAGACGACGGTCATACTGCGGTAAGTGAGGATTTCAAAGCGTGCGGGGAGGCTTGCGTTTGCGAGCCCTTTTTCGATAGCCGCTTCGCCGACGGCGGGCAGTGCCGTTTTCATCGCGAGAGCGGCTTGAGCCGCATTTTGTGCCTGTACCGAACCGAGCATGCGCAATGTCGTCTGCACGGGGCGGGAAAACAGCGGGCTTTCGAAACATAGGTTCATGCGGTAATCATTCGTGTACGAAATTTCTCGAAATCGTATCATATCGTCTACAAAAGTGCACGATGTACCAATGTTTTGAGCGGTTTTTTGAAACACTCGGTAGACAGAATGCGTCGTTTGATGCGAAACGATGACGGGGATGCGCGGCTTTATGATGCCCGCTTTTTCGGCGGCGATTTTTTCAATCGTGTCACCGAGATATTCGGTGTGTTCGAGTTCGATCGGCGTAATGCAGCAGAGTTTCGGCGTGACGACGTTTGTCGCGTCGAGCCTCCCGCCCAATCCGACTTCAAATACGTTCCAATCGGTGCGCGCACGGCGAAAGCACAAAAACGCGTAGAGTGTCGCAAGTTCGAACCACGTAAGGGTACGCGGGATTTTTTTTTCGTGTTCGGCCGACTGCACTGCATGCATCAGTTCCGCTGCAGCGTCACTGTAGACGGCATCGTCGAAAAAGCCGCCGGGTGTCGCGATGCGTTCGCGGAAATCGCTCACGTGCGGAGAAGTGTAGAGGCCGACGGAAAAGCCGGCTTCCTGCAAAATGCATGCGATCATCTTTGAAACGGAGCCTTTACCTTTTGAACCGGCTATGTGAAAGCACGGGGATGAGGCTTCGGGATGGCCGAGACGTTCGCAAAAAAAATGCATGGTGTCGAGCCAAAACATATTTTTTTGCGGAAGTTTTTCGAAATTGATAAATGAATCGAGCCACTTTTCAAAGCTGCGCGTCGCGGGTGCATTTTCCATGACGGCGAGTATAGCACGGATTTGTCCGAGAGCACAGGGGCTGTCTCAAAAGTCGGTTACTTTTAAAGTGAAATCGTCCGAAACGTCTCGATCTCGCGGTTTGCAAAACGCGAGATTTGTGCTATTGTTGTTTTACTATGAAATTATGCATACACAATGCGACGGTGCTGAACGGCATTTCGCAGATGGGCGACTGCGCCGTTTTAATCGACGGCGGAAAGATCGCCGATATATTTTCCGAAACCCGTTTTCGTCAAAAGACATTCGATAAAGACGTCGCCCTTATCGACGCGCACGGCATGTACATCGCACCCGGTTTAATCGACACGCATATACACGGATTTAAAGGGCACGGTACGGACGATTGTACGACCGAATGCATGCTCCGTATGTCGGACGACCTCGCAGACTACGGCGTCACCGCTTTTAATCCGACGATGTATCCTTCCGACGAAGCGACGATGATTTCCTCGATCAAAGCGATCGTGCGCGCTATGGGAAAGGAAAGGGGCGCGAAGATTATGGGTATCCATCTCGAAGGCCCCTTTATTTCGCCGTATAAACTCGGCGTACAGCGTCCCGAAACGGTAAGGAGCGTAGACCTCGATTTGATGGAGCGTTTGTGGAAAGCGTCCGAAGGGCACATCGTCAATATGACCGTCGCCCCGGAATTGAAAGATATGCGGCGCCTCGCGCTTATGTGCATCGACAAGGGGATCGTGCTGCAAGCGGGACACACCGACGCCGCTTACAGCAATATGGTCGAAGGTATGCAGGCGGGTATTTTTCACGCGACGCATTTTTTCAACGCAATGAGCCAAATGCATCACCGGAACCCGGGCGCGGTCGGCGCGGTGCTTATTCATCAGGAAATGACATGCGAAATCATCGCCGACGGCGTGCACGTACACCCCGACCTTTTTAAGCTTTTGCAAAAAGATAAAACGAGCGATCAGATTGTCCTCGTTACGGACGCACTCACTCCGACTGAAGAGACGGGAGAGCATCTTACGGCGAACGGCGAAGAAGTCGTTTTCAAAGACGGCTGCTTTCATCGAAAGTCGGACGACGTTATCGCCGGTTCCGCGCTCACGATGATACGCGGGTTGAAAAACCTCGTATCTTTCGGCTTTCCTTTGAGTGATGCGGTAAAGTGCGCATCGACGAATCCCGCACGCATTATGAAGTATGCAAAAAAAGGCATGCTCGTTCCCGGTTACGACAGCGACGTCATCGTCTTCGATAAGGATTTTTCGCTGCGATTCGTGATGGTGCAGGGACGTACGGTAAAGAATGTATTTTAAGGTATTAATTTTTAATAATCAATAATAGGAGCTTAGTATGCGTGTTATCATCAAAAAAGATTACGATGCGTGTTCGGCGTGGGTTGCGCAGCACATTGCGCGGCGCATTGTCGATTATAATCCGAGCGAATCGAATCCCTTTGTGCTCGGGCTTCCGACGGGCAGTACGCCTATCGGAACCTATCGGGCGCTTATCGAATTATATAAAGCGGGAAAGGTTTCGTTTAAAAACGTCGTCACGTTCAATATGGACGAATACGTCGGTCTCGACGACAAACATCCGCAAAGCTATCATTATTTTATGTTCGACAATTTTTTTAATCACGTCGATATCGATAAAAAAAATATTCACATATTGAACGGGACGGCACAGGACAAAGAAGCCGAATGCGCCGCTTATGAAAAAGCGATCGAAGCTGCCGGCGGTATACGTCTTTTTTTCGGCGGTATCGGAAGCGACGGACACATTGCGTTTAACGAACCGGGTTCCTCCCTCGCATCGCGTACGCACGTGGCGACGCTGACGAAAGAAACGGTCGGTGCGAACGCGCGGTTTTTCGGCGGTGATCTTTCGAAAGTTCCGACGCAGGCGCTGAGCGTCGGTGTCGGAACTATCTGCGATGCGGATGAAGTCGTCATCATGGCGACGGGAAGGGTAAAAGCTTCAGCGGTCGCGCAGGGCGTCGAAGGGGCGATTTCTCACCAATGGGCGGTAACGGCGCTTCAGCTGCATAAAGATGCCGTGATCGTCTGCGACGATGAAGCGGGCGAAGAGCTGAAAGTGAAAACCGTGCGCTATTTTGCGGAAATCGAATCGCATATCGAAGAGAAGGCGCTGTGACGGATTTGTGCGTTGCGCCGTTTTTGGAACGCTTCGGATTTTCGCTTACGATGTTGAAAAATCACGTGCAATCTCCTTGCCGTATGTGTCTTTGCAGCGACTTGACTCGGATATTTACCGACAACGGCTGATTGTATGGGACGCAGTTCATTGACGAGATGCCGCTGATTTTCTACGGCTGTCAGTGGCTGATTTTACCGTTGACAGCAAGTGCGTATTTCTTTATACTCGAAAAATACGCGGACGATTAGCTCAGCCGGTTAGAGTACCTGGTTTACACCCAGGGTGTCGGGGGTCCGAATCCCTCATCGTCCAAACACTGACCGTTTAGGTCTATCCGAGATCTGCCGTTTTCGGACAGTTTTTTTATAGGGCAAGCTTCAGCACTTCGATACATTCTTTCGCATCAAGCCCTGTATAGTGTCCGACTTTTACCGTATCGCCCTTTGTTGCACGAAGAGCCATCTCTTCAAAGTGCGTATCGCCTATATCGAATTCGCTCAATCTCGTTCTGAGTTTCATCGATTTGAAAAACGCTTCAAATTCATCGGCTAATATATACGCCGCTTCGGTCGAATCGTAATCATAGCGGTCGACGCCGAATACCCTTTGAGCAAGCTGCGCCGGTTTTTCGGGCTTTTTTTTCGCCATATAGCGTATATACGCCGTCAATACGAGCGCCATGCCTTCGCCGTGCGTAATATCGTACTGCGCGCTCAGCTCGTGTTCGATTCTGTGCGACGCCCAATCCGACAGACGTCCGAGTTCGAGAAAACCGTTGTGAGCGACGCTTGCAAGCAGCTGCACTTCGCTTCGTGCATGTATGTCGTGCGGATTTTTTACGAGCCGCCGTGCATTCAGCAGCAACGCTTTTAAAGCGCCTTCTATCATATAATCGGTCGCATCGACGTGATCGACGGAAGTAAAATACCGTTCGACGAGGTGCGAAAGGATATCCGCACAGCCTGCGGCTGTTTGAAAGGGGGGAAGATCGAGGGTGTATTCGGGATTCATAAAAGCGAATTTCGGTATGAGTATGTCGCTTTCGACGCCAAGCTTCAACAAGCCGTTCGACAAAATAGCGGCATTCGACGTTTCCGAACCGCTTGCGGGAATAGTCGTAATGACGCCTATCGGAAGCGCTTTTTCGGGCTGCGCTTTTCCTGAAAAAAAATCCCAGCAGTCGCCGTCATACGGGATACCGAGGGCGATCGCTTTTGCCGTATCGATTGCGCTTCCTCCACCTACTGCGAGTATAAAATCGATCGAGCGCTTTTTGCCGAAGTCGGAAAATTCCCTTACGAGCTCTATTTTCGGATTCGGCACGACACGCGGACATTCGAAAAGCTCAGCTCCGATTTTCCGGCACGCGCTTTCGACGATGTCGTATATGCCGAGCGCTTTCGGCAATCTTCCTCCCGAAACGAGCAAAAGAGATGTCACTCGATACTCATGCAAAAGAGAGAGCATTTTTTCTTCGTTCGTTTCGCCGAAAATCATCCTTGCAGGATTTTTCCAATCAAAACCGATCATATTCGCATCCTGAAAATCACTGTGTCGTACGGCAATAATGCACGTCGATATTATGCGACTGCAAAATCTGTTTCCATTCGTTCGGAAGCGGCACGTCTGCGACGACCGCATTCAAACTCGCGAGGTCGGCTATGATATAGTCCGCGCTGTCCGAGAATTTCGTATGATCGGCTAAAAGATAATGCAGACGCGATTGTTTGATGAACATTTTGCGTACTTGGCATTCGTTGGAGCTGTTGTCTACAAGACCGTGCTGCGCATCGACGGCGGAACTGCTGATAAAGCATTTGTCGGCGAGATAGTGCGATACGGAGTCGGTCGCTTCATAGCCGACGAACGAACACGCCCGTTTTCGGTAATTGCCGCCGATACCGATAAGCTTGGTTTCCAAACTGGGATATTCGTTATAAGCGCTGAAGATGAGGAGAGAATTCGTTATGATCGTTACGGGCATATCGGCATCGAAAAGCTTTTTTGCAAATGTAACGCAGGTTGTGCTGCTGTCGAGCATTATCGTATCGTTTTCACTTATAAAATGCGAAAATGCATAGTCGGCGATATCCTGCTTTTCTTTTAAAAGCAAAGTTTGGCGGATGCGGATCGGAAGCCCTCTGTCGTCGAGCGACGAAAGATAGGCGCCGCCGTGTATTCTTTTTATTTTACCGTCCGTTTCCAAATCTTTCAGATCCCGCCGTATCGTTTCTTCGCTGCAGTCCAGTTTTTTGCTCATTTCGGAAACGAGGATCGAACCGGATTGCAGAATTTCGGCTTTTATTATTTCTTTTCGTTCAAAAGCAAGCATATATCTATAATACCACATATAACCATACAAATCAATAAAATCGGAGCAAATTTACGTGCGATTTTTTTTGATAAGAGCGGCATTTATCGGATAACATCGCTATTTTTCGACAAAAAACAATAAAATCAAAAAAAATAAAATATTTTTGTTGCTATTTTGTGATTTAGGATATAAAATATCGGTAAAAGCGGTAATTAATAATGTAATTACCACAAAAAACAACATACAGCCGCAGGAAACGATTGTATGAAAGGAGGTTTCTTTATGGATAATTCGGAAAGGAAAGGCAGCTTTATCGGATTGCTGCCGCTCGTAATTTTCCTCGTGATGTATTTTATCATGGGGATTGCAACGGGGAGTTTCGACAATTTTCCGCTTATGATCGGTATTTTTATCGCGAGCGCCATCGCGTTGTACTTAAAGAGCCCCGCAGCAAAACCGATGTCCTTTGCGGACAGAGTGCTTCTCTTTTGTAAAGGAGGCGGCGAAAGCACTTTGATTTTGATGGTCGTCATCTATATGCTCGCCGGTGCATTTTACGGAGTGGCAGGAGCCATGCACGCGACCGATACCGTAACGAATATCGGTATTTCGATTCTTCCGCCGCGGATGATTTTGCCGGGTCTTTTCGTTATCGGCTGTATTTTAAGTTTTGCGATGGGTACTTCTATGGGGACGGTGGCCGCT
Organism: Treponema socranskii subsp. socranskii VPI DR56BR1116 = ATCC 35536; assembly: GCF_000468115.1. Taxonomy (GTDB): domain Bacteria; phylum Spirochaetota; class Spirochaetia; order Treponematales; family Treponemataceae; genus Treponema_D; species Treponema_D socranskii. Next base: position 89,728 of record NZ_AVQI01000006.1, on the reverse strand, counting down.
CTTATGCCGATCGGTGTCGACATCGCCCAAAAGACGGACGTTTCGATCCCTCTCGTGTGCGGTATCGTCGTCGGAGGAGCCATGTTCGGTGACAACCTCTCGTTCATCTCCGATACGACGATCGCGGCGACGATCACGCAGGAAGTTCCGATGCGTGCGAAATTCAAAGCGAATATCATCATGGTTTTGCCGGCGGTCATCATCACGATCATCGCTTTGGCACTTTATCCGATCGATGCGGCAAACATCGCCGTTCCGGGAAAAATCAACGTTATCAATCTTATCCCCTACGTTTTGATCATTGCGCTGTCGCTCGCCGGAATGCATGTCGCTCCGGCTATGACCATTTCCGTTCTTTCAGGCGTTATCATCGGTATCTTCCATAAAGATTTTACGTTCGTCAAATCTTTCGGCATCGTTCATACGGGCATGACGTGGATGCAGGATATGGCCGTCATCGCAGTCTTTGTCGGAGGTCTCGTCGAAATCATGAAATATTTGGGCGGTATCGATTGGCTCCTCGATAAATTCTCAAAGAGCATGAAATCGAAAAAAGGCGGGGAATTGAGTATCGCCGCTCTCGTAACGCTCGTCGACATAACTACGACAAACAATACCATTTCCATCATCGCGTGCGGACCGATCGCAAAAGACATATCGAAAAAATTCGACATACATCCCGAGCGGACGGCGAGTATTCTCGATATCTTTTCGTCGGCAGGCAACGGTATTACCCCGTATGCGGGACAGCTTCTTACTGCCGGTGCAATCGCGGGTATTTCACCGGTTTCAATAATACCGTTTGCATGGTATCCTCTGTTGATGTTTGTTTTCGGCGTCGTCTTTATCATACTCGGAATCGGAGAGCCGAAAGCGAAAAGGGTATAAAAACATTACGAGGCGATTGAAACGCTGGTTAAACGCGCTTTCGCTTTAATCGGCGTTCTCGAAAATGCGCCTCGCGTTTTACGCGCGAGCTCGGATAAAAGAGTACGCGCATGAGAGGTTCGAATGGCGGAAAAATACGCAAAACATTTTTTACTCGACGTACGGACGGCAATCGAATATGCGCGAGAGGTGCTCGACTATTTTGAAGCGGACGAAGAGCTCGGCTGCACGGAAATCGGTGACGGCAATATCAACTACGTGTTCAAAGTGTTCGGAAAAACGAGCGGCAAGTCTCTCATCATAAAACAGGCGGACACGCTGCTCCGCTCATCCGGCCGTCCGCTCGATATGCACCGGAACAAAATCGAAGCGGAGATTTTGAAAATCGAAAAATCGCTTGCGCCCGGCTTCGTGCCCGAAATCTATCACTATGACGAAGCGATGTTCGCGCTAGCCATGGAAGATATTTCGGCGTATAAGAATTTGCGCAAAGAGCTTGCCGCGGGGAAAATTTTTTCGGCATTGAGCGATGAGCTTTCGACCTTTCTTGCGGATACGCTCCTTCCGACGACGGATTTGGTTATAGGACGGGATGAAAAAAAAGAGCGCGTCAAGCTTTTTACGAATCCCGAGCTCTGCGATATTTCCGAAGATTTGGTGTTTACCGAACCGTATTGGGATTATAAAAAGCGTAACGTCGTCATACCGGAAAATGCGCATTTCGTAGAAAAAGCGCTGTACGAGGACAAAGCGCTGCACGCGTGCGTCGCGCGCCTCAGGGACGATTTTATGAATCACGCGCAGGCGCTCGTTCACGGAGACTTGCATTCCGGTTCCATCTTCGTAAATGAAGGCGGCATAAAAGTAATCGATCCGGAATTTGCGTTTTACGGACCCATGGGTTACGATGTCGGAAACGTCATCGGTAATCTCTTTTTCGCGTATGCGAACGCGTATTGGACGAAGCCTGAAAATGCGGAATTTTTGTCGTGGCTGCAAAAGACGATTGCGGACGTTTTCGATTCGTTTAAAACGAAGTTTGAAAAAAAATACGATGAGCTTGTCGAATTCCCTCTGTATAAAAACGAGCGCTTTAAAAAAACGTATACGGAAAGCTTGCTTGCCGATTCGGCGGGCTATGCGGGAACGGAGATCATCAGGAGAGTCGTCGGGGACGCGAAAGTGTCGGAAGTGACTTCCGTGACGGATATCGCGCTGAAAGTACCTCTTGAAAGGAGTCTCATCCTGCTCGGAAAAACCTTTATAAAGCGGACGGACGATATGAAATCGGGAAGCGATCTTGTGCAGGCGGCAAACGATATCTTCAACTGCGCGAAACGAGGTGAACTATGAAGCGGTGCGATTTCGATTTGCCCTTTTTGCTGAGATACGAAAACGTCGCGTGGTACGAAAACGGAAAAGTGCGCATATTGGACAGACGCATCTATCCTACGGAAATAAAATTCGTCGAATGCGCTTCGTATCGGGAAGTTGCACAGGCGATCGCCGATATGGTTACGCAGAGCGCAGGCCCCTATACGGCAGCCGGCATGGGTATGGCGCTTGCGGCTTACGAAGTAAAAGACAAAAACGCCGCTTCTCAGCTCAATTTTTTGCGCCAAGCGGCGCACGACATATCGCATGCAAGACCGACGACGGCAAACAGGATGAGTATCGTCACGGATGGCTGCCTCAAAGCGGCCGAAAGCGCTCTTGCGGGCGGAAAAAACGTGTGTGAGGCGATCTTCGAGCGGACAATCGATTCGCTTGAGCGCCGCTACGGCACGATGGAAAAAGTCGGCGAATACCTCGCTTCTCTTTTTCCGAAAGGCGGAACGGTACTTACGCAGTGTTTCGGCGAAACGATCGTCGGTATGATGCTGCGTGCGGCGAAAAAAAGCGGCAATGAGTTGAAACTCTACTGTGCGGAAACGCGGCCCTACCTGCAGGGTGCGCGCCTTACGTCGAGCTGCTGTTATGAAATGGGTTTCGATACGACGGTCATCACGGATAATATGGTCGCCTACGCGATGCAAAAAAAAGGCATCGACGTCTTTACGTCGGCGGCAGACACCATCGCTCGCGACGGACACATTGCAAATAAAATCGGCACGTTTCAAATCGCGATTTTGGCAAAGCACTTCGGCATTCCGTATTTTGTGACGGGCATACCGGACGCGGATAAAATGACGATGCGCGATATCGTCATCGAAGAGAGAGACCCGTCCCTTGTGCTGAGTTCGGGCGGAAAGGCGAATACGCTTTCGGGCGTCAAAGGGATCTACCCTTCGTTCGACATCACGCCTCCGCATTTGATAAGCGGCGTCGTAACCGATAAAGGCGTCTTTACGCCCTATACGCTGAACGACTATTTCAACACGAAAACGGATGAGTATTATTGATTAGTAAAAATGCGCGCCGCAGTCGGCGGAAGCAGGGAGATTTATATGAAAATTCTAATACGGGTACCGTTTGCACAAAAAAAAATCGATGAACTGCGGGCGTATTTCGATGAAATCGTTCTCGATCCATGGACAAAAACCGGCGAACGATTTTATGAAGATAAAATGCTGGAAACGCTTTTGTCCGTAAAACCGGATGCACTTATAACCGAGCTCGACAGGATTACCGAAAAAGTGCTCACCGGTTACGGTGGTCTTGCGTTTATCGGCGACTGCCGCGCATCTCCTGCAAATGTGGATATCGAAGCTTGTACGCGTCATAAAATACCCGTTATCTGTACACCCGCCCGAAACGCACAAGCGGTTGCCGAAATGCTTGTCGGTTTGCTGATTACGTATTTTCGAAACATCATTCCGTCGGTTCAATGGATAAAAGACGGAAAATGGATGACAGGCACGACTCCGTATTATCTGTGGATGGGAAACGAATTGTGCGGAAAAAAAATAGGATTTGTCGGTTTCGGTGCCGTCGGTAAAAGCGCCGCAAAAATTTTAGAAGCTTTCGGCTGCGATATTTCGTTTTACGATCCGTATGTCGATGCTGCCGAACAAAATTATACAAAATGCGATTTGGATGCGATATTTGCAAATTCGGATATCGTATCGATTCATTTGCCTGTTCTCGACAGCACTAAAGGTATGATAGACGCGCGATTGTTTTCCGAAATGAAATCGAATGCCGTCTTTGTCAATACGGCGCGGAGTGCGGTAGTCGATGAAAAAGCGCTGAAATGCGTTTTACGTGAAAAGAAAATACGGGGAGCGATACTCGATGTACTCGCGCAAGAACCGCCCGGAGACGAAATCCCCGAGTTTGCAACATTCGATAACGTTTTGCTGACGCCGCATATCTGCGGAGCGACCTATGAGGTATCCGATCATCAAGCGGATATCATAACCGAAAGAATTATCAAATGGTTTCGAAAAGAAGATTTGAACAGGATCGTGTTCAATAAAAGCGTTTTGCAAAAAGAGGGATAGCCCATGCCGGAAAAAAATTATGTAATCGTCGATATCGGTACGGGGAATTCCCGAGTCGCCCTTGTCTCGCAAGACGGAACAATTTATGATTTAATTTCATTTGAGAACAAGTATTATAAAGACCTCCTGTATGACGATGCACGATATTTTAATCCCGCAGAATGGAAAGCGCATATACTCGGTGCATGTAAAACGCTTTTAAAAAAACACGATAATTTGACTATAGCGGCCGTATCGTCGTCGGGTGCAAGAGAGAGCATCGTATGTTACGATGAAAACGCAAATGCTTTTTTGGGCTTGCCGAATATCGACAATCGCGGCCGTAAATGGATGGATGAAATACCCGATAAAGCGTATATTTATAAAAAAACGGGAAGATGGGTAACGGAAGATTTTCCCGCGGCAAAGATCATGGGCGTCAAAAAGATGCACGAAGATGTATTTGCCCGAATAAAAAAAATAACAAGCGTTTCCGAGTGGATCGCCGAAATTTTTACGGATAAAATCCTCATCGAACCGTCGCAGGCATGCGAAACGCAGCTGTATGATTTGGACGAAAAGCGGTGGTCGGAAAAGCTTTGCGCGCTCTATAAAATTCCGAAATCGATTTTGCCGGAAATTCGTTTTGCGGGAACAAGTCTCGGTACCGTTTCCGAAAAGATACAAAAGGAATTGGGCATTGCTTGCGATGTCGAATTCATCGTCGGAGGAGCGGATACGCAGATCGCAGCAAAAGCGGCGGGTATTTTCGCCGACGATGTCTGCATAGTATCGGGAACGACGTCGCCGATTATACGGATGACGGCGGAAAAATATCACGATGAAAAAGAGCGCTGCTGGACAAATGCGAATCTCGGCGGTGAAACGTACATAGTCGAAACGAATCCCGGCGTTACCGGCAACAATTATCAACGTTTTAAAAATATGATGTTCCCCGAACTTTCGTATGAGAAATTGGATGAACTGATGTCGGAGAAAAAGCAATTTTTGTGTACGGCTTCGTTTTCATCGCTGGCGTTTTCTCAAAAAAGATCGCTGAAAAAAGGAGGTTTCGTATCGAGAGCGCCTTTCGATGCGCATTTGGATAAAATCGATTTATGCTATGCGGTACTTGCCGATATCGCCTGTTCGATCTGCGAACAATACCGAAACCTATGCGAAATAATTCCGCATAAAAAAGATTATATACTCGGCTGCGGCGGAGGTTTCCGTTCCGAGCTTTTGCGACGAATGATTTCGGGGCTGACGGAAAAAAAATTGGTTTTGCACAAAGGCTTTGCACAGGCGACCGTACTCGGATGCGTTGCATTGTGCAATGAATATTTCGGCACGGAAAATATACACGATAAAAACGACATTTCGGTTTTCGATCCGGCTGCTTTCAATACCGAAACGATACGGCGATATTACGAAGCGTGGAAGGTAAACAGAGATCAGCTCAATCCGTCTGATTGAGTTAATTAAATATATTATTTATGGAGGTATGACAGATATGTATGACAAAGAGCGCAAAGCCATCGTCGACTTCGGTAAGCGTTTGATTACGGAGCATCTCACATCGGGGACGAGCGGGAATATAAGCATTTTCGATCCGGGAAAAAAACTCATGATCATCAGTCCGTCGGGTATTCCGTATTTCGATACGAAAGAAAGCGATATCGTCGTAGTCGACCTCGGCGGAAAAATCGTCGAAGGGAACAAAAAGCCGTCGAGCGAATGGGCGCTGCATGCGGCAATGTACGAGGCGAAACCCGAAGCGGGGGCTGTCGTGCACACGCATTCGATGTACTGCACCGTACTTGCGTGTCTTCATGAGCCGATCCGCGCAGTGCACTATGTCGTCGCGGACGCGGGTACTTCGGAAGTTCCGTGCGCTCCGTACCGAACCTTCGGTACGATCGAATTGGCAAAAGCTGCAAAAGACGCGATCGGAAAAAGCGACGCGGTTCTTTTGGCAAATCACGGGATGCTCGCCGTCGGAAAAGATTTGCCCGCCGCTTTCGGTTTGGCGCGCGGCATGGAATTTTGCGCCGAAGTGCAGTACCGAGCGATGTGTGCGGGAAAACCCTTCGTGCTGCCGGACGACGAAATGGAGCGGGTGATCGAAAAATTCAAAGGTTACGGACAGGTAAAAAACAGATAGGTTCAAGGCTCTGTCCGAAACGAAAACTTTCGAACGGAACCGGACAAAACAGACGCGGAAACGCGCGGTACGGGTTCTCCCGCTTTCATCGGCGTTTCCCGATCACTCCATCGGATTTTTTACGTCGCTTCGAAATAAAAAGAGATCCTGTATTTTCAGCGAATACGAAGTGCTTGCTTCGTTGCGCTGTTCGGCTTCGCTTACGAGCGGAATGCTGAATGCGTGACTTGCAGGCGTGTAACCGTTTGCACTTACTTCCACAGTAAACGTAAAGTATTTGCTTTCGCCGACTTTGTCTGCTTTAAAAGGTTTGACCCAAAACGAATACGATCCGTTTGTCGCCGCGTATGTTTTGCACGGATTTGACCACGTTTTGTCGATCATATCGGCGTTGCGCTCTTCGTATTTGAGCGTGATCGTACAATCGATAAGCGGCTCAAAAGACGCGCCGTCGAAAACGATTCCCGAAAAAATGGGAAAATTGAACGAAATCTCAGGCTTTTCCGAACGTGCGTTCGGCACAAGATCTTTGTGATACGGGCGTTTTACGGAATTGATTGCGCGCATGGCTTCGATAGTGAGCGCGTCGATATCGGCTTTTATCTGCGGCATCGGGATGTTCATCGTATGTACGATACCGCGTCCCGAAACGACGTAGCGCGGAGGAATGCGGTTGAGCACATAGCTTACGACATCGATTCGGCAATCTTCGCAGTCGCAGGTAAGCCATGACGGCTTCGTTTCATTGAGCCGCTCGTACATGAGATTGACGCGCGATGTTATCAATTCTTCCATTACGTTGTGAACTTTCATATTTCTCCCGTATTTTAAAAATCGTATTTCATTTTATTAATATTAATTTCCGCCTTTACGGGTATAGGATGCAAGTCCTCCCGAAAGCAGAATCGCGCGGCTGCGCTTGCTTAAATCGTTTACGCCGTTGATTTTTTTTCCGTTAACGGCTATGTCGAACGGACAGCCGGTTTTCAGCGCTTCGGCGATATTTCCGATTTCAAGCGTATCGCTCTGTTTGATTATATCATAATCGGCGGGATTTGCAAATTCCATCGGAATGATACCGTAGTTTACGAGATTCGCTTTATGGATCCGCGCAAAGCTTTTTACGATGACCGCGCGCACTCCGAGGTACATGGGGCCGAGGGCTGCGTGTTCGCGGGAAGAACCCTGTCCGTAATTTTCGCCCGCGACGATAAAGCAGCCGGAAAAACGCATACGTTCGGCACGCTCGTAAAAAGTTTCATCGATGCGCGAAAAAGTGAATTTGCTTATCTCGGGGATATTCGAACGGAACGGAAGCACTTTCGTTCCCGCCGGCATGATGTCGTCGGTCGAAATATTGTCGCCCGCTTTCAGCAGCACCGGCAATTTGAGAGAAGGTGCGCACGGAGGGCAGGGCGGACATTTTTTTATGTTCGGCCCGCGGAGCACTTCGACTTTTTCCGCTTGTTCCTGAGGAAGCGGGGGGATGAGAAGCCCCTCGTCTTTCGCCGCTTTTTTAATAATTTTTGCATCGAGCCGCGCGTCGTTTCCGTCGAGAAGGCTTACGCGGCGAGAGTGCACGTAGGCGCGGTCGGTATATGAAAGCGTTTCGGCTTCGGTAAACACGCCTGTAACCGCGGAAGCGGCGGCGGTTTCGGGGGAGACAAGGTAGAGCTTTGCATCGGCCGTTCCGCTTCTGCCTTTAAAATTGCGGTTGAACGTGCGAAGCGATACGCCTCCGCTGTTCGGTGCAAATCCCATACCGATGCACGGACCGCACGCGCTTTCGAGGATGCGGAAGCCCGCTTCGATGAGCGTACCGAGAATACCCGCTTTTTCAGCCATCATGAGCGTCGCACGGCTTCCCGGCGCTATGCCCGCTTCGACTCCGGGTGCTATATGTTTGCCTTTGACGATCGCTGCGACCGTTTCCAAATCATCGAGGGAGCTGTTCGTACATGAACCGATGACGACCTGCGTTACCGGTTTTCCCGAAAGATTTTTTACCGGAACGACGGCGTCAGGAGAATGCGGCTGGGCGGTGAGCGCGGACAGTTTTGTCAAATCGATTTGGATGATTTTATCGTATTCGGCGCCGATGTCGGCTTCGAGCTTTGTCCAATCTTTTGCTCTGCCCATCGATGCAAGAAAGGTTTTCGTCTTTGCGTCCGACGGAAAAACGGAACAAGTTGCGCCGAGTTCCGCGCCCATATTCGTAATCGTCGCGCGCTGCGGAACGGTGAGCGTTTCGACGCCCGAACCGAAATATTCGTAAACCGCACCGACTCCTCCTTTTACCGTTTCCCGCCTCAGCACTTCGAGGATGATGTCTTTTGCGCTGACTCCTTTTCGAAGGCATCCGGTAAGCTGCACGCCGAAGATTTTCGGCATCGCCAAGTGAAAGGCGCCGCCCCCCATTGCGACGGCGACGTCGAGTCCGCCCGCTCCGATCGCTATCATGCCGATACCGCCACCGGTCGGCGTGTGGCTGTCGCTGCCGAGCAGCGTTTTACCCGGCTTTCCGAAACGCTCCAGGTGTACTTGATGGCAGATGCCGTTTCCCGGCCGTGAAAAATAAAGACCGTATTTTTCGGCGACGCTCTGCAGGTAGCGGTGGTCGTCCATATTTTTAAAATCGGTTTGCAGCGTATTGTGGTCGACGTAGGAAACGGAGAGTTCCGTTTTGACGCGGGGAACGCCGATCGTTTCGAATTGGAGGTAAGTCATCGTTCCCGTCGCATCCTGCGTCAGCGTTTGATCGATGCGGATCGCGATATCGTCTCCCCGTCGTATCGCCTCTCCCGGTACGAATCTCGTGTCGGGACATGCGTCGGGAATGATGTGCGCCTGCAATAATTTTTCCGTGAGTGTTAAGGACATAGCGTTACCTCGATATTTTTACACGGGACGTATTTTAGCAAATTTCGTAGTTCTGTTCAACGAGGCGCTTTTACATTGTGTTTTATCTCAAACAATAGTATAATTGAGCAGTTTCCGTGTTCCGCACGCGGCTTGTATTCAATACCGTATTAGGAAAAAGTGTGCATGAAAAAGACAAAGAAAAATGTTTTGCAAAAAGAACAAAAGCTGCAAAAAATTCTTGAGCTTGAAAAAAAACTTGAAGAAATCCAAGATATCGATGTGCTGCTCGAACGTATTCTCACCGAAACGCGCGCTATCGTCCGAGCGGACGCGGGTTCCATCTACGAAATCGAAGACGATAAACTGCGCATAAAATATGCGCAAAACGATACGCAGCTGAAAAAACTCAAGCCGGGAGAAAAGCTTCCGTATCTCTCCTTTTCCGTTCCGATCAATGAAAAGTCGATTTCCGGCTACGTTGCGCTGTCGGGAGAGCCGGTCAATATTCAGGATGCCTATCAAATTCCTTCCGACAAACCTTTCGTCTTTAATAAAAAAACCGATATTTCGACCGGATATCACACAAAATCAATCTATACGCTGCCCCTTAAAATGCAGTCGGGAAAACTGCTCGGCGTCATGCAGCTCATAAACGCACAGGACGAATCGGGAAAGCTCATCGGCTTCGATGAAGATGCAGTGCTCTATATTACGCACTTTGCATCGAACGTTCGCCAAGCGCTGCAAAATACGTATCAGACGAATTTGATGGTGCAGCGTATGCTTAAGATGGCGGAGTTCCGCGATCCGAAAGAAACCTATCCGCACGTTATGCGCGTCGCGGAAAACTCGCTCGAAATATACGACCGCTGGGCATTCAATCACAATGTTCCCGAACACGAAAAACATCGTTTCCGTGACTGTTTAAAAATCGCCGCGAAATTTCACGACATCGGCAAAGTCGGCATTCCCGATGCGGTGCTCCACAGTCCGAAGCGCTACGGCCCCGATGACGAAAACCGCGCCATATTGAAAGGGCACACGTGCATCGGAGCGCAAATTTTCGGCGACGGCTCATCCATGCTCGACTTGATGTGCCGTGACGTTGCACTGCACCATCACGAAGCGTGGAACAAATCGAGCGCGGGTTACCCCGGCAATATCGATTACCACGCGTATAAAATCGGAGAACCGCTTTTTCCTGCCGATGCTTTGGGAGGGGATGCGATCCCGCTCGCCGCGCGCATCATAAGCGTCGCCGACGTGTTCGATGCGCTCAGCCATCGCCGATCGTATAAAGACGCGTGGCCGATCGAAAAAGCGTTTGAAGAGATCGAAAAAGGAGCGGGCACGCAGTTCGACCCCGAAATCGTCGCCGCATTTTTACAGGTAAAAAGCCGTATTTCTGCGATCCTGCTCGCTTATCCCGACGAAGACTCGTGTCCTGAAGAGCACGGCAAATCGGTTTGAAAATATCCGGCAGCGGAACGCCGTAAAATCGAACACAATGCCCGCTGCAAAACGCATGAGATGTCATTTTTGCAAATACTTTGCGAAAGAGCCGTATCGTTTACGGATGCGAGTGCGATCGTTCGCGGATCAATTCGATTATCTTTTTATCGAAGCACGCGGCAAAGAGCGCGAATTCTTTTTTGCCGTAGACGTTTTTTTTATTGCCCGTAAGACCCGCCTCTGCAAGCTGCATATTGAAATTCCTGTCGGCAAGTTTTTTTTTCGCACTCTCTTTTGTATAGCACGTACCGCGGTCGTTTAAAACGCACAAGCCCCGTTCGGTAAGCTTTGCTGCAAGCGGAATGTCTCGCGTGACGATCATGTCGCCGTGTTCCGCACGCGAAGCGATACAATCGTCGGCCGCTCCGGGCGTGTTTTCACAAGTGAGCATTTCGAAAGACGATTTTTTATTAATTAATAATTTTTCATCGACGGGAACGGTGCGGTTCGCAACGAAAGTAACGGCAAACGAAAGAGATGCCGCTTTTTTTATGATGTAATCGCGTACCGATCGAGGGCAGGAGTCGGCATCCACCCACACGCGCACAACTTTCACTTGAGCGCCTTATCGATCCTGTCTATCATGCGGAGCGTAAGGCGTTCGGCTTCTTCATCGTCCGCCGAATCGCCGCCGTTTAAGAGTTTCGCGTTTTTTGATTTTTCTTTATATAATTCATCGACGAGCGTGATGCCGCTCATAATCGCTATTTCGACAGGTTTCGTCAAACCGCCCGTTTTTTTTATTTCTTCGGTGATGCGTTTATAATAGCCGAGCAGTTTTTCAAGGTAGGCCGATTCTTCGTTCGCCTTGATTGCAAAAGAAGAACCGAGCAAGTCGATTTGAAGGGAACCCATTTAGAAAATATCGAACTGTCCGTCATCTTCCGCTTTTTTCGGTTCGGCGGCACGGACGGGCGCGCTCTGGGGCGCTTTCGGACTTTGCGGCGATTTTGCAGCGGAGGCTGCGCTTCCGGCTCTCAGTACGGAATTTTCGATGGAATTGAGCCGGTCGAGCGCTTTTAATATGCCGTTTTCGATCTTGCTCTGATCCTGTTCGATAGAGGAAAGCCGCTCCGATTTGTCGGCAAGCGCATTTGTGAGCTCGGTACACTTGGTGCGCAGAGCATCGTTTTCCGACTGCAGCTGTGAGATTTTTTCCACAGCGCTTTCCACTTTTCGTTCAAGAAGAAGAATCTGATCGAGCGATATCATATTATGCCTTCAGTGCGTTCTTTGCGATGTCCACAACGGCTTTGAACGCCGCGGGATCTTCGATTGCCATATTTGCAAGTGCTTTTCGGTTGAGCGCAACTCCGGCTTTGGTACAACCGTCGATAAAGCGGGAGTACGAAAGCCCTTCATCGCGGACAGCCGCGTTGATACGTGCAATCCACAGCGCGCGGAAATTGCCCTTTCTGTCGCGTCTGTCGACGTAGGCATGGCGCAGCGCTTTTACGACCGCGTCTTTTGCGGCTTTGAAATTCGATTTTCTGTCGCCTCTGAAACCCTTTGCAAGCTTGAGGATTTTGATGCGGCGATTTTTACGTTTTGATCCGTCTATTGCTCTTGACATGTTTTAACTCCTGAAAATCAGCCGTACGGCAGCATCTGCTTTCTTACTTTTTTTGCAGAGTCTTCGGCCATAATTCCGGCAGCACGGAGCTGGCGTTTCCGTTTTGAAGAACGCTTGGTGAGAATATGGCGGAGGTTCATTTTTTTGTACTTGACTTTTCCGCTGCCCGTAAGCGAATAGCGCTTGGCGGCGGATTTTTTCGTCTTCATCTTAGGCATTCGATTTTACCTCACTTGTTGTTTTGGCTTTTCCCGAAATGGTCATCGACATAAACTTGCCTTCCATAGCGGCCGGTTTTTCGACGACGTATGCGGAAGTAAGCCTTTTCAGAACTTCCTGCAGGACTCCGTATCCGAGCTCGGTATGAGCCAATTCGCGGCCGCGGAAGCGGATCGTGATTTTGACTTTATTGCCTTCGTCGAGGAATTCCTGCACATGCTTGGCTTTCGTGTCAAGGTCACCCGGGCCGATTTTCGGCTGCATACGGATTTCCTTGAGCTTCAATACCTTTTGGTTTTTCTTGGAGTCGCGGAGCTTTTTTTCCATTTCAAACCGGTATTTGCCGAAGTCGAGTATTTTGCAGACCGGCGGATTCGCGTTTGGCGAAACTTCAACAAGGTCGAGGTCCTCATCCCTAGCCATTCTGAGCGCATCAATCGTAGGTACGATTCCTTTTTGATTACCCTCATCATCTATTAACCTGATTTCCCGTACGCGGATTTGTTCGTTAATCCGTAAACCCTTATTGTTGTTAGTATAGGCCAACTATCCTCCTTGTGTCTGAAAACACGTCTACCATGTAATGTAAGCACTATTATATAATAATTTATATCGAAATGTCTAGTGCTCGATTGCGCCGTATCGGATGCCGAAAAGCGCGGATCCACGTCCTCGCACCGAAAAGCGAGCCAAGCGATCCACAGCGTATTGCCGTTTTTACCGGTACCGTACGGTTGCGCATTTTTTTTAAACGATGTATGCTATCGTCATGTATCTTTTTTTGATTATGTTTATGTCCGTATCGCTTTTATGGTATCTTATACATGAAAAAGATAAAGCGGTTATCCCCGTTGCGCTCGGCGGTGCGCTTTCGGCGATTGTGTTTTGCGCATTCAAAGCGTTTTTTTCTTTTTCATACCGTACGCCGCGCGCGGGATTTTTCGTAAACTACGCGTATATTCTGCTCGCCTATACGCTCATCCCCGTTGCCGCCGTCTATCTTATCTTTTTAGTAATTTCGAAAGACGACAATGCGTTCCTCGCAAAATCTTATTTTCCGCTTTTATGCGCTTTTTTTTCGGTCTATTTGCCGTATACGGTGCTCGCCGGCAGCCGTTCGGCGTATTCGGCGTTCGAGCTTTTTTGCAAGCCCGTGCTGTACACGGCGATGCTTGCCTCGTCGGCGGTTTGCGTTTCGTTTCTTTATCGGACGAGTGCGGATGAAAAAAGGCTTCGAACATTGCTGGCGACGCTCATCGGTTTTCTCTTTGTACCGAGTGCGATCGAGACGGCATGGTTTGTCGGGTTTTCGTTTTTCGCATGGCTGCCGTTTTTTGTCCTGTACGTATTTTTTTCAGCTTGCGGAGCGGTGCGCTTTTTGCACGGCGATTTTCCGGAAAAAACCGTTTCGATTTTTTTGCCGAAAAAATCATCCGTCACAACTATAGTCGGCGGCGATTTGTGTGTAAGATTCGGTCGGCATCGTAAATAACGAAAAAGGCGTGCAAAACTTTTATGCTTTGCGCGCCTTTTTTCAAAAATTGATAATCCAAATGAAGCCTCAAAAGATTGAAATTTTTCGAGGCGCTCGATTATTATTTTTCTTTACCGTCACATTATTGTGCAGCTTTGATCGCATTCATCGCTTCGATCGCGTGTCCCGCGCTGCCGAGCACGTTTTTGTTTTTGTGGGCATACATCGCTTTCAATTCGTCGCGTGCCGGTCCGAGATAGAGGCGCGGATCGAACACTGTAGGATCTTCGGCGAGCACACGTCTGACCGCCGCCGTCATCGCAAGCCGTCCGTCCGAATCGATATTGATTTTGCATACGGCGGATTTTGCCGCTTTGCGCAGCTGCTCTTCGGGAATGCCGACGGAGTCGGGAATCTTACCGCCGTATTTTTCGATCTCTTTGACATACTGCACCGGAACGGACGATGCGCCGTGAAGCACGATCGGAAATCCGGGAAGTTTTTTTTCAATCGCTTCGAGTACATCGAATGCGAGCGGCGGCGGAATCAAAACACCGTCAGCAGTGCGCGTACACTGTTCGGGCGTGAATTTGCATCTGCCGTGACTCGTACCGATTGAAATGGCAAGCGAATCGACACCGGTTTTGCCGACGAAATCCTGTACTTCTTCGGGCTTCGTATAGTGGCTTTCGGCAGCGCTCACTTCGTCTTCGACACCGGCCAATACGCCGAGCTCACCTTCGACGGTGACGTAGTCTTTTTGTGCGTGTGCGAAATCGCACACTTGCTTTGTTAATTTTACGTTTTCATCGTAGGGAAGCGCGGAACCGTCGATCATTACGGATGAAAACCCGCTTTCGATACAGTCTTTTGCGACTTCGAACGACGGACCGTGATCGAGGTGGAGCACGATCGGAATGTCGCAGCCGAGTTCGTGCGCGTATTCGACCGCACCTGCTGCAAGATGGCGGAGCATGTATTTATCGGCGTATGCGCGAGCGCCTTTTGAAACCTGCAGAATAACGGGCGACCGGGTTTCAACGCAAGCTTGGATGATCGCCTGCAGCTGTTCCATATTGTTGAAATTGTATGCCGGAAGCGCATAGTGTCCGGCCATCGCCTGCTGGAACAGCACTTTCGTGTTGACCAGTCCGATTTCTTTGTAACTGTGCATAGAAGACTCCTATATTTGCATATTCTTATAATATCGTCGTACTATTGTAAACGTTTTTAGGACGGGTGACAAGCGATTTTTTGACTTGTTGAAATAAGGTGCTATAATCTAAATGACGGTTGCTATTCACGGTTGTTGACTTTAAAAGTATAAAGTATACGATAACAGTTTATGCATTGCCTTGTTTTTGTTATAATCGATCGGATTAAATGAGGAATATGTATGACACAAAATGAACGGCGCGTTTTTTTAATAGACTGTCTTTTAAAGGAAAACCCCGGTTATCGCTCCGCGCGGATACCGGATGACGAGCGGGAACAAAAGAATTTGCTCCGTTCCCTCATGAACGTCCGACCGCCGCAAGATACGAGCGAAGAATTCCTGCGCATACAGGACGAGTATTTACGGGAAGCGATCCGAGAGAGCGGCATTACCGACCTTGCGCAGTTAAAGCCTCTCGGCGCACAAGGGAACGGAACTTTTTATCTGTGGCAGGGCGACATTACACGGCTCAAAGTCGACGCGATCGTAAACGCGGCAAACAGCGCTATGACCGGCTGCTGGCAGCCCTGTCACCTATGTATTGACAATTGCATCCATACATTCGCAGGCGTGCAGCTGCGCGCGGTGTGCGCCGACATTATGCGAAAGCAGGGACACGAAGAACCGACGGGAAGCGCAAAAATCACGAGCGCGTTCAACCTGCCGTGCAAATATGTGATCCACACCGTAGGGCCTATTGTGCAGGGGCGATTACAAAGAAAACACGAAGAAGAACTCGCGTCCTGCTACCGTTCCTGTCTTGAGCTTGCCGAAGCGCACAACGTAAAAAGTATCGCTTTTTGCTGTATTTCGACCGGAGTCTTTATGTTTCCGAATCGGCGCGCGGCGGAAATTGCGGTAGCAACCGTCCGAAAATACATCGAGCAAACCGGAAGCGGGATGAAAGTCGTGTTTAACGTATTCAACGACGAAGATTTTGCAATTTACAGCCTATATTTACAGCGGACGAATTGACAAAAGGAACAGCCGGATGATTTTGGAAACAAAGAGATTGACGCTTAGTCCGTGGAGAGAATCGGATGCACAAGACCTGTTTTACTATGCAAGTCATCCCGACGTGGGGCCGACAGCCGGATGGGCTGTCCATACGAGTGTTGAAAACAGCAGAACCGTCATCAGTAATATCCTCTCCGTACCGGAGTCATACGCGGTCGTACTCAAAGAGACGGGACAGCCTGTAGGCAGTATCGCCTTAATGATCGGCAAGTTAAGCAATATCGGCCTTCCCGATACGGAAGGTGAAATAGGGTTTTGGATCGGCGTACCGTATTGGGGACAAGGACTTATTCCGGAGGCGGTTCGCGAGCTGATGCGGCACGGCTTCGAAGATTTGAAACTCGAAAAACTGTGGTGCGGATATTTTGACGGAAACGATAAATCGAAACGGGCGCAGGAAAAATGCAGCTTCCGATATCATCATACGAAAGAAAACGTTCCCTGTGCTTTAAAAGGGGTTCTGCGGACGGAGCACTTTACCTGTATATCGAAAGAAGCGTGGTTGTTACAGGAGTAAAAAACATAATAACAGTTTGCCGAACATTCAAATTATTGTCTGCAAAATGCCGGCCGCCGAACCCGCTTTTTGGATTCCGACAGCAACATACTCATCGATAAGCGCGAAAAAAAAGTGCAAACCGAAACAGACTTGATTGCGGAATTGAACGGTTGGAAATCCGAAATTCGGATTTTATAAATTAAAGCCGAAATATATCTTTACCGCCGTAATTGTTTTTGCACTGATAGTCGGCTGCTCCATAAAGATCTCTGCTTCGAAAAACTTTTCTATTTTCTTACTCAAGCCACTGTATAAATGCCGTTTTATCCTCGCTGTTGTACCCTGCATTTTTATAGAAATTCAATGTGCTTTCTTTTTTTGTACCCGTCAAAAGCATCATCTTATAGCAATTGTTTTTAATCGCTATCTCCTTTGCATAATTGAGACATTCCGTTGCATATCCTTTTCCGCAGTATTCTTCATTCGTAACGACATTTTCAATAAACGCATACGGGCGCACATCCCTCGTCAAATTCGGAATGATCACACAAACACAGGACGACAGTATTTTACCGTTTATTTCATTGACGATGATATGATGATTCTTATCTTCAATAATTGTTTTCCATGTGTTTTCCAGACGGCTTGAATTTTCCGGAATATCTTTTTCATGTAAAAACAGATATAGGTTCAATAATTCATATAAATCTTCTTTAACCGCTTCTCTTACCATAATCACAACTCCCAAGCCGCTCTTCAGCCCGCCCCAAACGCAGTGAGGGAAACATCCGGAGAAAAAAAACGATGAACAATGACTTTCTTTTTATAATGGAGTCCCACAATAGTAATCCAAATGAATTCCCTTGGTTTCTAAATTCTTGAGACAGTCACGATAATAGCAATCATCATGTTCGGTATATATGGGATTGGGTACTTCAATGACCGCTAAATTATTATATGCCGGACATCTCCTGCCGCGATAGTCTTTGTCCAACCACTCGGGACTGACCCTGTAGCCTCGCCGATTCATCTCTGCCATAATGAGTCGGTGATAACAATAAAGCAGATAGGGTGAATAACGAAAAACATAATTGACAGTTGCATGCTGCCTGCCCCAGCCGTTTCCGCGCAAGGCACAACACTCCCTATGTTGTCCCAACAGCTGTTGGCGCGGCAATTCGCTGATCATATCTTGATGCCACAGTCTCATCCAACTCTCTCAATATATAACTTAGAGCAAAGTGCTCATGTGCTGCCCAAATTTTCCGATACTCTTTTGACCGATTCGATTCTCTCATAACGTGCGGCAAACTGTCAATCATTAGATAATAAAGTACACTTGTAATGATGCTGCGCAGCATATACGCCGTATATTGTTCAATTGGCAGCAAGCAGTCGTGTTTATTTTTCAGTCGTCCGCGGAGATTTGCGGTTATTGTCGTTGATAACACCGCTACAATACATCGCTAAAGTATATACCGTAGAAAACAGTAGATTTTTGTGCTATTTTTATATAAAAAGTACATTGCATGTATTTCATTAAACCGGAAATGACTGGAAAAGGCGTGGGACGGGAAATCGTATCATTGCTGGAAAATGACGCAAAACTGCACGGAATGAAAAAGCTTGTCGTTGATATATCCGATGAAAATGAAAAAAAGAAAAGGTGAAAAAACAGCATGCCGGCTTGTTAAATTTTTTATAGAAAGAGATTCAGGAAAAGATTATGGAATTTACAAATGAATCTTTACCGCTCATTGAACGGCTGAACGAAGCGCTTACGAAAGCGGATACGGTGTTGATAGGGGCAGGCGCGGGTCTTTCGACATCGGCAGGCTTTACCTATTCGGGCGAGCGCTTTGAAAAACATTTTTCGGATTTCCGCAAAAAATACGGCTTTACCGATATGTATTCGGGCGGATTTTATCCGTTTAAAACGCTCGAAGAATTTTGGGCGTATTGGAGCCGCTACATTATGATAAACCGCTATACCGACACGCCGAAACCGGTGTACGAAAATCTGCGCAAGCTGGCGGACGGTAAGAATTACTTTGTGCTGACGACGAACGTCGATCACTGCTTTCAAAAAGCGGGCTTTGATAAGACGCGGCTCTTTTACACGCAGGGCGATTACGGCTTATGGCAGTGTTCCGTTCCCTGCCACGACAAAACCTACAACAACGAAGAGGCCGTCCGCAAAATGGTCGAAACGCAAAAAGACATGCGCATTCCATCCGATTTGATTCCGTACTGTCCGAGATGCGGAAAACCGATGTCGATGAACCTTCGAAGCGATTCGACTTTCGTGGAAGACGAGGGTTGGCACGAAGCCTCCGAACGCTACGGCAACTTTATCGCGGCGCATAAAAACGAAAAAATCCTCTTTTTGGAATTGGGCGTCGGCTCGAATACGCCCGGCATTATCAAATATCCGTTTTGGCGCATGTGCGCCGACAACCCGCGTTCGCTTTACGCGTGCATCAATTACGGCGAAGCGTTCTGTCCCGAAGAAATCCGCGGGCGATCGATATGCATAGACGGCGATATTGCAAGCATGCTGGAAAAAATGCGGCGAAGCATGAAGCCCCGCTAGGCTTCATACAGCGAGTGGAGGGCGCGGTATACGCGGTTCGCTTTTTCTTTTTGCGCTTCGGTAAAGTCGGCGTTTACGTCGTCGCTTAAGAGTTCGAGCGATGAAAGGCTTTCGTTGAGCGCCGTGGCAAAGCCGCGCGACACTTTAAACCAATAGGTGCCGTTACCGTCGGTAAAGAGGCACACGAAGCCGTACTCTTTGCTCTTTTGTTTTGCGACCGCCACTCCCAGCACGATGTCGAGCGCATCGGAAAGGCGTGCGGATGCACCTTCGTCGGCAAGGCTTATGTTGAGTTTTTTGTCGAATTTGTTTTCCGGCATAGGAGAAAGCGAAATCGATTTTGCAAGCTTTAAAGCAAGTTCGAGCTTTTCACCGTCGAGCAGCGTATAGCCGTTTTCAAAGAGTATTTTGCAGCGGAGTCATCCGACCTGTTTTACAAGGTTTTCGTCGGTTTCGCTTTTTGCCGCCTTGATAAAATTTTCGTAGGGCAGAAGCGCGGTTTTTTTGCCCTTGATTTTTTTCAGTTCGAACGTTTTTCCGCCGAACGAAACGCACTCTTCGTCTTTTATCTCTTTAATAATTTTTTTCGGTTTTCCGTTTTCGTCTTTCGCCTTTTGTTTCGGGGAAAGGATATCCGTTTCGTACGCTTTGCTTTTCCGCGTGCATTTTTTTTCAAGTTTTTCGCGCAGCGAGGGATCGATCGCGTCGAGCAGTGTCCTCGTCAAGGGAGAGACGCTCATGGCAAACATGCGCGATGTGCGTACGATTTCCCCCGCGACGATGTACAGCGGATCGGTTCGGAACATGCTGCTTCCCGGATGGATGCAGATGTGTTCGGTCGTCAGCGTTTTGTAATTGTCTTTTCCTTCGCGCACGCATACGAACTGCATCATACCCGCGGCTATGCAGCACAGATAATCGCTCATCGCTCCGCCTCCGGTGATCGGGATCTGCATATCGGTGACGATCTGCGAAAGCTGTATGTCTATGTTTTCGATTTCCGCCATAACGCGTTCGTCAAGAAAACTGTTTTTGCAAAAGCGCGCTTTATTCGAAGCGCCGCGGTACGCGCGAAAGATGTGCAGGTAGGAAACGAAGTCACCCTGTACGTCGCGGAACGCGTGATGCGCTCGTCTCGCTTCAAGTTCTTCTCCGGGAGGAAGTACGAAGGGGGAATTGGCCGAAAGAAAAGAGGCTGCGACGAGCGCTTCTTCGAGAACGGATGGATATTTCATAATCGCTTCGACGATGATGCGGCTTATCCTCGGTTCGAGCGGAAATTCGACCATGAGTTTTCCGACTGAAGAGAGCGTATTGTCTTTCGTTATCGCTTTCAGCATGACGAGCGTTTCGACCGCGCCTGCGATTCCTTCACGGGAAGGCGGGGAGAGAAAGTTGAAATCGTAAAAATTCGTAATGCCGAGTTCGGCCATGCGCAAAACGACTTCGCTCAAATCGGTGCGGTAAATCTCTTCGGTCGTGTACATTTCACGCGTTTCGTAATCTTTGCGCGGATAGAGGCGGTAACAGCTGCCGGGGCACGTGCGTCCGGCCCTTCCTTTTCGCTGATTGCACGACGCTTTTGAAACGGCCGTTTCGACGAGGCTCGACGTGTACGTGTGCGGATTGTAAAAATTGAGCTTCGCCAGTCCAGAATCGATGACGGTCGTGATGTCGCCTATCGTAACGGACGTTTCCGCGATATTCGTGGAAATTATTATTTTCTTTTTTCCGAACGGGGGAGGAGCGAAAACGCGCTCCTGCTCTTCTTTCGGAAGCCTGCCGTAGAGCGGCAGCGTGTGGATTTTCCGAGCGAAGGGCGAGCGGTCGAGGCGGAAAAGGCAGTCTTTAATAATTTTTTCTCCCGGCAAAAAAATCAAAATGCCGCCATCGATTCTGTTGTCGAGAACGCGCTCGACCGTGTTTTCGATTTTCGTTAAAAGCGCGTCGCATGCGGCGTCCGATACGGTGCTTGCCGAGACGGCAGGCGGATCGTAGACGAGGGTGACGGGAAAGGTAACCGTGTCGATCGTGACGATGGGGCATCCGTCGAAGTAGGACGAAAAGGCTTCGGCGTTCATCGTTGCCGACGAAACGATGACTTTGAAATCTTTGCGTTCGGTCAAAACACGTTTTAACAATCCGAGTACGAAGTCGATATTCAAACTCCGCTCGTGCGCTTCGTCGACCATAATGACCGAATACTTGGACATCCACGGGTCGAGCTTCATTTCCTGCAGCAAAATGCCGTCGGTCATTATTTTAATCCTCGTCGTCGCGTCGGTTTTATCTTCGAAGCGCATTTTGTATCCGACCAGTCCGGGATAGGTCGTGCCGAGCTGCTTTGAAATGAATTCGCTTACGGAAAGGGCGGCGATCCGTCTCGGCTGCGTTACCGCGACGATGCCCGTTTCGGCGTAGCCCGCTTCGTAGAGGATGACCGGAATCTGAGTCGTTTTGCCGCTGCCGGTCGGGCTTTGCACGACGATCACTTGGTTGTGCGCGAGCGTGTCCAGAATGCGCTGCTTTTGTTCGTATACAGGAAGCGATTTGTAATCTATAGCCATGTTTTTCGTACCCGTGTGTTTTCCATGATGATCTTCCGCGCGGCGATGTAGCGCATCCACTCCCGCCGTCCCGCGTTTCCCAGATATGCGATAAAATCGTCGTCAAGATATTTTATGACAAATTGATATGCCGTCGTGATGTACGTCGTTATGTAGTGCGCTTTCGTTTCGTGCAGAATTGCGATGCCGCCTTTTTCTTTTTTATAATAGATCACTTTGTATAAAAGTCCGTCGCCCGTATATTCGTGCGGAGCATCGGGCGTGTCGAAGGCGGGCTTTGTACGCTGCGCGCTTATCGTATTGCCGTTCGCGTAGAGTATGAGCTTTGAAAAACGCCGCTCGGATTTTTTTCCGATAAACTCGCGCTCTTGTACGATGTGCGGGTGATTTGCCCAAATGATGTCGGCTCCGCAGTCGAGCAGTTTGTAATAATACGCGCGCTGCGAAGCGGAGACGCTCCGGATGTATTCCGGAACGTTCGCATGAATCGAAAGGATAAAAATATCGCACTGGTTTTCCGCTCTGATGCGCCGTATACGGTTTCCGAACGCTTCCCTCGCATCGGGCGCGGGCGGCACGTAGTTCATGTATTCGATATAATCTTTTTCGTTCAGCACTTCCGTTACCGCGCAAAAGATAATCGTCCATCCGTTTTTTTTAATAATTTTATACCCGATGGCATCTCCGCCCGATTTTTTTAATCCCGAAAAAAAGACTTCGCGCTTCGTGCCTTTGTGTGCGCTCTCCGTTTTTTCCGCCCACTCGCGCGTATGCTTCATCCCCGAAAGTCCCTGATCGTTCGAGTGATTGTTTACGAGAGAAAAGACGTTAAAACCCGCGCTGATCGCCGCTTCGGGATATTCGGAGTGCATATTGAAGCGCGGATAGCTTGCACAGGGGATGCTGTCGTCGACCGGAGCTTCGATGTTTGCAAATGAAAAATCGCACGAGAGGGCGAGCGGGGCGATGTCTTTCCAGATGAGTGAATAATCGCTCATCGAATAGTTCGGCTTATGCGCCATGATATCGCCTGCAAACAAAAGCGTGAGGTTGTGCTGTATCTCTTCGCGATCGTTTTTTTCGCTTCCGAAAGAAGGTGCGGAATTCTCTTCGGCCGAAACGGAAAGGTTTTGCCCGCTCGGCGTTTCGGGCGCTTCCGATGCGGGCCTTTGCTTCGGAACAGTCTTACACGAAGCGAGGACGATGATGCAAAAAAGCAGGTAAAAGCTGTTCCTGATTTTCATTTATACGGCGCTTCCCGCCTGTACGAGCGTGATCGCCGCCGTTATGACGATATCTTCGACCGAACAACCGCGGGAGAGATCGCTTATCGGCTTGGCAAATCCTTGCAGAATCGGGCCGTACGCATCCGCATGGGCGAGGCGCTGCACGAGTTTATAGCCGATATTTCCGGCCGAAAGGTTCGGGAATACGATCGTGTTCACTTTACCTTTTACCGGAGAGCCGGGAGCTTTTTTGTCGGTGACGGACGGGATAAGCGCCGCATCCGCCTGCAGTTCTCCGTCGAGCAACAGGGACGGCGCTTTTGCGTGCGCTTTTTGTACCGCTTCCTGTACCGTGAGAACCGAAGGCTGAGCGCCGCCCGAACCCTTTGTTGAAAAGGAAAGGAGTGCGATGCACGGGTCGCAGCCTAAAAGCGCTTTGCACGATTTTCCCGCAGCGACTGCAATGTCGGAAAGCTGTTCGGCATCCGGTTCGGGAACGACCGCGCAGTCGGAAAAAATCATCAAACCCTTATGACCCCACGACGAATCGTGCATATCCATGACAAAGCACGAAGATGCCGTTTTGCTTTCCGTGCCGATAACTTTTAATCCCGCGCGGAGGAGAGCTGCCGTCGACGAGCGCGCGCCGCTTACCATGGCGTCGGCATAACCTTTTCTCACCATCATCGCACCGAAGCTCAAATAATCGGAAAGCATATACGCTTTGCCCGCCGCAGCATCGCCCACTTCGGGAAGATTCGTTTTTTTGTTGATCTTTCCCTGCCTGAGTTCAAAATAGGTTTGACCGAAATCGTCGAGCCACGGAGAGGTTGCGGGGTCGATGATGTCGATGCCTGCGAGCGAAACTTTAAGCGATTGTGCCGCGCTTTCGATTTTTTCACGGGAGCCGAGAAGCGTCACTTTTTTTGCGATTTTTTTTGCGACGATTTTTGCGGCCGCTTTGATCGTACGCTCTTCATCGCCTTCGGGAAGCACGAGCGACTTTTGATATGCTTTCGCTTTTTTGATCATCTCGGCTGTAAAATCGATGCCGCTCTTTGCCGCACTCTTTTTCGCTGCCGGTTTTACGGCTGCTTTTGCCTTTACCGGCGTCTTTTTTGCAGCGGATTTTTTAGCGGAAACTTTTTTTACCGTTTTTTTCGTGCCCGCTTTTTTTTCAGCCGTCTTTTTTGCCGTTTTCGAAGCTGCCTTTTTAACAGTCGTTTTTTTTGCCGCTTTACCGGCGCTTGTCTTTTTTACCGCCGTCTTTTTTGCAGCGGATTTTTTTACAACAGCCATATTTCCTCCTTATATGCCCTTACAGCAAAGAGCGCTGCTTCGGTATTACCACAATTACTATAATAGAATATGCGCTTTTATAATAAACCCTCGCACATAAAATAGCAAGGGATAGTCAATTTATTAATAAAGGGGAAAAAATTTTGTGCCTTTGTCTCCGTATGTCATTGAGTGCCGTATTGACCGAGCAATTTTTTCACGTTAAAGTGTAGCCATGTTCGATGTAAAAGATATAGATCTGTTCGATCTCGAAGAAGAAGCGTTCGATACCGTCATCGAGGGCGATATCACGTTTACGGGAAGTATCCGCTTTGCAAAGCCGTTTATGATCCGCGGCAAAGTAAAGGGCAGCATCGATGCGACGAGCGATTTGGTTATAGACAGCGGCGCATCCGTCGAAGCGGACATAAAGGCGCTCCGCGTGCTCGTTAAAGGAAAAGTGAAGGGCAACGTTGCCGCAAAAAAAATGGTATTCGTTACGGCGACGGGTTCGCTCGACGGCGATATCACGGCGGAACAGGTGGTGCTTGAACCGGGCAGCACTTTTACCGGCAAATGTACAATGGTAAAATAGTATGCAGCGATTTTTACGACGATCGATTATATGGACATTGGCGATTGCCTTTGCCTTTCCGCTTTTTTCTCAAATCTCGGACGGAGCCGAGCCGTCTCCTTCTCCTCAAACGGCACCCGCTCCGCAATCGCCTGGACTGCAAGCAGTACCTGGAGACGCTCTCGTTCCCGCACCTCAAGCGCAAAACGAAGTGCCTGCTCCGCAATCGCCGCAGACTCCCTCTGTGCAAGCCGCTCCGTCTCAGACGCCTTCCGTGCAGCCGGTGCCTCCCGCACAGGCGCAGCGCAGACAAAGCGCGCAAAAACGTGATGCGCTCGTCCTCTATCAAAACGGCGACTATGCGGCGGCGATTCAAATCTGTGAAACGGAAATCGCACGTAATCCGTCGCGCATCGAATCTTACGTGGTTTTGTGCTGGTCGCTCGTTCGAAACCGGCAATACGCGGAAGCGGAGCAGCGTGCTGCGGACGGACTTGCCGTCAGCCCCTACGATCTGCGTCTCATTGAAATATTGGGTGAAGCGAAATATTATCTCGGAAAAAATAACGGTGCGCTCGAACAGTTTCAGCGCTATGTCGCAAATGCTCCCGAAAGCGGCTCCCGTGTCGGGGCGGCATATTATTTTATGGGTGAAATCTATATCCGCCAAGCGCGCTATCAGCACGCGGATATTTCGCTTTCCGCTGCGGTAAAAAAGGAACCGCTGCTCGACCGCTGGTGGACGCGGCTGGGTTATGCGCGCGAAATGGCGGGCAATTATTACGAAGCGGCCGAAGCTTACGACGAAGCGCTCCTGCTCAATGCCGCTTCTTCCGACGCGCAAAACGGCAAAGCACGCATCGCATCCCGTCTGCAATGATCGCCAAGGTATACGTTGCCGCAAATCATCTTTGAAACTTTGGGCTGCCGCCTCAATCAAATCGAAAGCGAGTCGGCGGCGCGTTTTTTTGTCGATTCCCGTTTTTCCGTTTCCATGATACCTCCGACGGCTGCAAGCGAAGTTCTTCGCGATGTGCTTGTGTGCGTCGTAAACACGTGTGCGGTAACGCAAAAGGCGGAGCAAAAAGCGCGGCGCGAAATCCGATTGCTTTTGCAAAAGTGTCCGGCTTCTTCCGTCATCGTTACGGGCTGCTATGCGCAGCTCGCCGCGGATAAAATCGCCGAACTCGCCCCCCGAGTCGCAGTCCTTCCGGGTCTCTGCAAAGACAGGCTCGCAGACGTTCCGTCGCTCCTTTCGGATTTTATCGAAACGCACGAAATATTTTCCGCAGAAGATTTTTCGAACCTCCTTACGTCGACGCTTTTTGCCGATACGAAATCGCATGCGGGAAAAGCCGAAGCATCTTTCCGTTTGGCGACCGATACCTTTCTTGCGCATTCGCGTTCATCCCTTAAAATACAGGACGGCTGCGACAGCGCCTGCTCGTACTGTGCGATCCGAATCGCTCGGGGAAAATCGGTTTCGCTTCCGGTGCGCGACGTGCTTTCCCGAATCGCTTCTCTCAAAGCGGAGGGACAAAACGAAATCGTTTTTACGGCGGTCAATATCGCCCAGTACCGCGGAGAATACGACGGCGCGTATTATACCTTCGCCGACCTCCTCGAAAAAGCGCTCGATGAAACGAGCGGCGTTGCATTTCGCATATCGAGTATGTATCCCGAACTCGTCGACGACCGCTTTTGCCGCATCGTCAAAGACGAGCTCGTGCGCCCTCATTTTCATCTTTCGGTACAGAGCGGAAGCGATGCGATTCTCGCCGCCATGAACAGAAGCTACCGTGCTGACGATATTCTCCGATCGGTTTCAATGTTGAGACGGGCAAAAGGCAACGCATTTTTTGCATGCGACATCATCGCAGGTTTTCCCGGCGAAAGGGATGAAGATTTTTCGAAAACGCTCGAACTCTGCCGCGCGTGCGGCTTTGCATACGTTCACGTCTTTCCGTTTTCCCCGCGCCCGGGAACCCGCGCTTTTTCGATGACGCCGAAAGTTCCTTCGGCGGCCGTGCGCGAGCGGGTGCGTCTGCTTTCCGATTTCGCCCTGCAAAGTAAAATGTCCTATATCGAATCGATTTGCGGCACGACCGTGCGCGCGATTGCAGAAAACGCAAAAGAAGGCGACGGAGTTTTTCATATCCGAGCGGTAACCGAAAATTTCATCCATTGCAGGGTTCGTTGTACGGGCATCTCCGTGCCGCGTCCGGGAAGCGATATCCGTGTGCGCATCCTCACGCCGTGTATCGATGCGATACGGCGGGGCGATGAACTTGAAGCGGAAGCCGAACTCGTAAGATGAGACTGCGCTTTAGAGCGATTTACAAAAATCGGCATTCGGGCTATACTTTCTTTCGTTTTCGGGATATAGCGCAGCCGGTAGCGCGCTTGCTTTGGGAGCAAGATGTCGGGCGTTCGAACCGCCCTATCCCGACTAACGGAAACCGTGCAAGCGGATACTCGGAAAATTGCAGGTTTTGAAAATCATTAAATGATCGCACATCCTTTTACCGCATCTGCTCTTCGAGCCTAAAGTAGGCGTACCGATCTTCATCGTACGGATAATCCCAGCTGCCCGCAAAGCGTACTTTTTCGCCGCCGAATCCGGTTTTGAAAAGATAGAGTCCCGCCATCGGATTCGATGCGTCGTCGTTCGGCGGAATGCCCATGAGGTCGTAGCGCGTACATCCCTTACTTCGCGCAAAGCGTATCGCTTCCCACTGGAGTCCGTAGTTCGGCATGAGCTCTCTCAATTCCGTACCGGAACCGGCATACATATAATACGCATTGCGTCCCGAAAGCGCGATGACGATTCCCGAAAGAAGTTTGCCGCCCTTCGATGCGGTCATGATGTGGAACTGCGGAAGCGGAGCGGGGGCGGCGAGCGGTATGATCTCTTTTTTTATCGATTCGATTTTTTTTCGCGGCGGCGGTTCGTGAAAGGTATTTTCCTGAATGCGCTTGTGCGAAAACAAGATATTGAAATACTCTTCGCTTTCATAATAAAAACCTTTGCGCTTTGCCGTCTCTTCGTACAGCGCGTACCAATCGTGCAGTATATCGATGCCGCCGACGGCAAAATCGATGCCGCTCCGGTACGAGCGGCGTATGCAGTTCCGCGTCGTCGCCCTCATGCGGGAGAGGATCCGTTCGGGCGTAAGCGATAAATTGATAATGACGGTGTCGGGTGCAAGGTGATTTCCCGGCGCTTTCCGCAGTTTATGCGTTTTCGTGCCCCAGTTGAGCGCAAGCTGTGCCGTCTCCGGCTTGACGATTTCTTCCCCGCCGTATTGACTCCGCCATGCCAAATCGCAGCGCAGGCAAATGCAGTTTTCCGGAACATGGGGACGGAGGGCGAGCGCGAGCTCTTCGAGAAGCGTGCCTCTCTGTTCGGCCGGCAGCGCAATCGACGGAGCTTTCGGCGCGTATGCATAACAGCTGCCGTCGTGACGAGATCGAAGGAGCGCCAAAAACGGAAAGGTGTACACGGATGACGACGCATCGTCCGTAAAAGTCACCGAAAAAAAATACGGTTTCTGTCCGGCGCATTTTTTAAATGTCCCCCAAAACGCCGTTTGAAAAAGATTGTCTTCGGGCGGAAACGCTTCCGGAGATACCTGTTCGATCGCAACCATAAAGGCTACCATAACAATTAAACGCAAAAGGCGCAACGCCGGCTTCAGTGCAGACGGATTGTATATTTTTTTGTTTTTGCGATATACTGGTGTGAGAGAAAAAATCCGATTGTGTCGAGTGCGGCCAGATCGGTGTTCCCTGCGTTACAGGAATCCGTATGAAAAAGAAAGTATTTGTATGCTGTGCCGTGCTCGTTGTACTGGGCGCGGCTTTTGCCGAAAACGCCGAGCCGGAAAGTCCGTGGGATTTTTCGATTACAACCGATTTTGCCTATTATCCGAAAAGCGATACCATCCCTTCAGCGGGGGGGGGGACATTTTGCGCCGCTGACCGGTTTGTACGGCGGAGTGAAGCTTAGCGTAACGGGAACGGCAGGCTATACGATTCCCGTTCCCTTCGGAGATAATCCGTTGGTAAGCGGAAACAAACTCAGAGTATACGGGCAGTTTGAATTAAGCCCCGTATCGATCGCACCGGGCGTGGGAGTGAGTTTTTCGCCCATCGCTTTTTTAAGTTTTTCCGCCGGCAGTTCAATCGGTATCGGATGGACGATTAAAACCGGCTCTCTTAAGCTTCAGGGAATTGCGGCATGGAATCCCATAGCGGCTGCATACGACGATCGTACCTTTCAGAGCGCATTTTGGGAGGCATGGTTTCAGAGCGCTTTTATGTTCGATTTTGCCGCGGTCAACCCCGGCGATTGGAACCACCTTGTCGCTTATGCGGCCTATACATTAACCTATCAAGGCATCACTTCAGGCGGCGAAAACGGGAACCCGTGGCTGTACCAGCTTGCAGGCGAAAAAATAAACGGCTGGCAGTATTCGGTAAGTTTTATTGCCGCCTACCGAATGCCGCTGATATTGCAAACGGTCGGTGTGCAAACCGAATTGGGCGGTCAGCTGAACGGTAAAAAAGATTTCGCGGCCCGATATCATTCGATGAATCCGAATTTTACGACCATATCGATAAGCCCGATTATGGTATTTGAATTTTCCAAAAAAGACAGCCTTACCCTGCAGTTTAAATTTGCAAGCCGCCGCAGCTATACCGAAAAAGCCTCCGCTGCAAAAGACGTTTTAACGGGCTTACGGCAAAGCGGACGCGAATGGTATTTTAATCGCATCGCACTCAGTTACAGGCACGGCTTTTAATTTTTCTTTTAATCACGAGTTTTAGATTTATCGCCCGACACGGACGAAGGAGCATACGAATGGAACAAAATAAAAAGGCAATCGGAAAAGTCGTCTTTCAATATCCCCTGTCGGTATGTATTGCAATATACCTTATATGTTATGCGTTTCGCCTGTGGGAATATTTGACGCTCAAAACGGACGAAAGCGTTATCGGTGAAAACTTTATTCATAAAGTGTGCGGTATCGTTGTAATTTTCGTCGTGCTTTTCGTATCGGGCTTGCATTGGCGGGATATAGGTTTTACGTGCGCCAATCGGCTGAAAAACATCGGCTTGGGTTTTGCTTTGGGCTTTGTTTTTTATGCGTTCGTATATGCGGCCGAGTGTATCGCACTGTATGTGCAGGGAGCGTCTCCTTTTTTGACGATAGCTTCCGGCAGTTTTTTGCTGATAAAAAAAACCGAGTTTATAAGCGTGGGAATCGGTTTTATTCTTTTATTCAATATCCTCAACGTATGGATGGAAGAAGGTTTGTTCCGCGGACTTTTTACGCGGATTTTGCGCGAACGATATGATTTTAAGGCGGCTGTTTTTATAAGCGCTTTGCTGTTCGGCCTATGGCATATAGCAATGCCGGCACGTGCGTTTATAGAAGGGCAGATGAAGTTCGCTCCGATGCTGCTTTTGAGCGCGGGGTATGTAGCGTTCTCATTCGTCTACGGTTTGAAGATGAGTTTTTTATACAAGATGACCGGCTCTTTGTGGGCGGGTATGGCAGACCACTTTTTTAACAATACCGTTATCAATATAGTTCACGTTGTGTCGAGCAGGGGAAGCGATCATTTGCAAATCATACGGATTGTAACGGCACAGTTCCTGTCCTTTATCTTTGTGTATATTCTATATCTGCGTAAACGGAAAAACTTGCCTTCCGTATTTTGATGCCATATATTCTTTGCGATATACTACCGAATTATGCGCGATATTCAATTCCGATTTGCCGAAGTCGACGGTACGGTTTTCGGAAAGCTGTTCGATCGGCGCTCCCCGAAGTTGACGCCGCCGTTTTTTATGAGTACATTATACATACGGCTGTTGCGGAAAACGTCTGCGGTTTTCGGAAAGCGGCCGTAATCCAAATTGAGGCATACGATGGCGGAAGAACAAAATTGCAATAACGAATGCAGCTCGTGCGGCAAAAGCTGCGAGCAGCGGGATTTTCGCGCAAAGCTGCACGAAGGCAGCAGCGTCAAAAAAGTGATCGGCGTTTTAAGCGGGAAGGGAGGTGTCGGAAAGTCGTTCGTCACCTGTCTTTTAGCCTGTGCTATGAATCGTAAAGGAAAACATACTGCAATCCTCGATGCCGATATAACCGGTCCTTCGATCCCCGAAGCTTTCGGTCTCTCTTCGGCACGCGCCGAAGGAGATGAACGGATAATTCATCCGGTAACGACGGACGGCGGCATTCAGCTCATGTCTATGGACTTTCTCCTTGCGAGCAATACCGATCCCGTCATCTGGCGGGGGCCGGTCATATCCGGCGCGGTAAAGCAGTTTTGGACGGATGTGATTTGGCGCGACGTCGACTATATGTTCGTCGATATGCCGCCGGGTACGGGCGACGTGCCGCTCACGGTATTTCAATCGCTTCCGGTCGACGGCATCGTCGTCGTATCATCTCCGCAGCAGCTCGTGCGCGTCATCGTCGAAAAAGCGGTCAAGATGGCGCAGATGATGAAGATTCCGATTTTGGGGCTTGTCGAAAATATGAGCTATGTCAAATGTCCGAAGTGCGGCGAAGTCATCAACGTGTACGGCAAAAGCAATATCGAAGCGATCGCAAAAAACTATAACCTTCCGGTGCTCGCGAAGATTCCGATAGAAGAACAGTCGTCCGCTGCAATCGATTTGGGAACGATCGAAGACTTAAACGTCGATTACGTCGATCGGGCTATCGATATGATACTCACTCTGTAAAAGCCGAGCGTACGTTTTTTCTTTAAAATAAAAAAAGGGGCCGCAAGGAGGATACGACCCCTTTAAACTTTTTGTATGCCGATATAAACAGTAGTGTTTTCCATAAACTTCGGTTTTTCGAAGCTCTCTTTAAATCAATTTCGTTTTGCAAGTTTTTTTTCGATATCGCTTTTCGTCATCTTTTTTGCGTTGTACTGCAAAAGCGAATAGCCTGCCGTATTGACTTTTTTGATCCACGCGACATAGCTTCCGCCGCTTTGGAGTGCGTCCGCTTCGTCGAGCAGCTTTGCGCTTTCGGCTTCAAGGGCTTTGTCGTCGAACAAAAACTGCGAAAGAAAAATCTTCGCAAAATACGTTTCAGCATCAGTGCGCGCATCCCTTACCGCGCGCTCGAAATACTCTCCCGCTTTCGCTTTGCTCCCGCCGCCGATGGCCGGTGCGAAATAATACCACTGTGCGATATTCGTGAGCGCGTATGACATGGCGGGGTCTTCATCGAGCGCTTTTTGATAATACTTTTTTACGGCGATGCCGTCGTGCATGATGACGCCGACCGTCGCATAGCTCAAATTGCACGAAAGCATATCGGCCGCCGTACACCACAGCCATTTGTTTATCGCTTCGTTTTTGTGCGCTGAAAAATACGCGTCGTTTTTATCGTACTGCATGCGTATGAGCGATTTGAGAGAGCCTTCCATCGACGGAATTTGCCGCATATAATTGTACTGTTCGAGGATTTTAAAATTTTCGAAGATCAATTTTTCTTCATCGGAAAAAGAAGCAAGCGCGCTGTCGGAAAAATGCTCTGCGGCATAGGATTCGATTTTTGCAAGCGCGCCCTCGGGGGAAGCGCTGGAAGCGAGGTTCATACGCAGCGTCATAAAGCCGTCGATTTCCTTTTGTGCATCGGCTGAAATCGTTTCCGAGTCGAGGGCGGCGAGCGGCAGAACGAGCGCGAAAATACATAGGAGCATTATTCGAATCCGTTTCATTTCACATATATAATAGCGAATTATATGAAAAAAGGCAATGGTTTTGTTACTGTTTTATGTAGAAATCCTACATATTTCAAATGTTTTTCGCAAAAAGATAAAAATCTCCACAAAGAAATAGATGACGCAATTCGTCCATACGGAGCAATTCATCCATACGATTGCATATTGCGCCGAGAAGATATATAATGAAAAAATCGAATCGAAAAAATTTTTTTGAAACAATACCGCAGGGGGCACTATGATTAAAACCGTAAAAGATGTGGATTTAAAAGGCAAGCGCATTGTCATGAGAGTCGATTTCAACGTTCCGATGAAAGACGGCGTCGTTCAGGACGATACGCGCATTATGGCGGCGCTGCCGACGATCAAATACATTCTCGAGCAAAAGCCGCGAAGCCTCGTTTTGATGAGCCATCTCGGCGATCCTGCGAAAGACGTAAAAAAAGCCGCCGAAAAAGCGGAAAAGGCGGGAAAGCCGTTTACCGAAGAGGACAAAGAAAAATTCATCGCAGGTAAAAACCGCATGGCGCCCGTTGCCGCGTATTTGGAAAAAAAACTCGGTACGCACGTCGCGTTTGCGCCCGATGCGCTCGGTCAAAAAGCCGCCGTCGACGCGCTGCCTGAAGGCGGGGTTATGATGCTCGAAAACGTCCGCTTCCATAAAGAAGAGACGGCAAAGACGGCCGAAGAACGCGAAGTAATGGCGAAAGAGCTTTCGACTTACGGCGACATCTTCGTCAACGATGCGTTCGGTACCGCGCATCGCGATCAGGCATCGACTGCGACGATTGCAAAGTTTATGAAGACGGAATGCGTCGGCGGTTTTCTTATGGAAAAAGAAGTGAAGTATCTCGATCCGATGCTGCACAATCCTCCGAAACCGATGGTCGCGATCATCGGAGGCGCGAAAGTTTCTTCGAAAATCGCCGTGCTCGAAAGCCTTTTGAAAAACGCATCGACGCTCGTCATCGGCGGCGGTATGTCGTATACGTTTTTGAAAGCGCAGGGGCACAGCGTCGGAAAATCGCTTGTCGAAGACGATTTTATCGATACGGCGAAAAAATTATTAAGCGAAGCGAAAGCAAAAGGTGTAAACATTATTTTGCCGGTCGATCACAGAGGCGCCGAGTCCTTCGACGCGAACGCTTCCGCCGTTGCGATCGACAGTGCCGATATCCCCGACAATCTCATGGCGCTCGATGTGGGACCGAAAACGCTCGAATTGTATAAAAAGGCGATCGGAGAAGCGAAGTCGATCATTTGGAACGGGCCGGTCGGCGTTTTCGAATTCGAAGCGTTTTCGAAAGGAACGGAAGCGGTTGCGCGCATGGTCGCAGAAGCGACATCTCGCGGCGCGATGACGGTAGTCGGCGGCGGAGATTCGGTCGCTGCGGTCAATAAATTTCACCTTGCCGATAAGATGAGCCACGTTTCCACGGGCGGCGGGGCGTCGCTCGAATTCCTTGAAGGAAAAACGCTTCCGGGCATCGCGATTTTGGCACAAAAATAATTTATCGATAAACGGCGAGTTTGGAAATTATTAATTTTTCTACAGGAGTTTTTATGGCACGGCCACATTATATTGCGGGAAACTGGAAGATGAATACGAGCAAAGCCGAAGCGGTCGCGCTCGCAAAGGATTTGGTTGAGCAGCTGAAAGGCAAACCGAATAAATATATGATCGCTCCTCCCTTCGTCTATCTCGATGCGGTCTCGCAGGTTGTAAAAGGGAGCAATATTATTTTGGGCGCTCAGGATGTCGCCTCTACCGGAAACGGAGCTCATACGGGCGAAGTGTCGGCGGAAATGCTCAAAGACATCGGAGTTCAAGCGGTGATCATCGGGCATTCGGAGCGGCGGCATGAAATCGGCGAAAGCGATATGCTCATCAACGCAAAAGTGCGCAAAGCGCTCGCGTCCGGTCTCGATGTCGTACTGTGCATCGGAGAGCTGCTTTCCGAACGTGAAGAAGGAAAGGCGGAAAGCGTGTGCGCGTTCCAGCTCGATGCGGGACTTTCAGGCGTAACGGCCGCCGAAATGGCGCGCGTTACGATCGCATACGAGCCGGTGTGGGCGATCGGTACGGGAAAAACCGCGACGCCAGAAGACGCGCAGGCGATTCACGCGTTTTGCAGAGCTCATATCGAAAAGCTCTACGACAAAAAAGTCGCCGACGAAACGATCATTCAGTACGGCGGTTCGATGAAAGCGGCAAATGCAGCCGAACTGCTTTCTCAAAAGGATATCGACGGAGGGCTCATCGGAGGGGCGGCGCTGAAAGCCGACACTTTCGTTCCGATCTGCGTTCTGTAAAAAAAATTGCATGGGGAAAGCTGTCCAAGAATTTCAGTTTTGGACAGCTACCTTGCTTTCCAAAGCATTTTATTATCGGCGATTTCATACGTTATGCGTCCTTTTTCATACAAAGAAGTGAGAAAGGAGCGGAGTGTCGAACCGATGAGCACGTACTGCGGAAGCTTCATCGAAATACCGTTTGCGTTTGCAACTTCGGTTAATAATTCTTCAGCCGTATGCGGCTTCTTTTTCAAAATCTTCATAATACAGCTTATCGTCTGTAAAACGGCGATTTGGTTCATCTCCGCCGTTTCGTCAATCCGCGTGACGGCGTCCCCGTGACTCGGCACATACTGGTCCGCGTGTATGGAGCGGAGTTTTTCGAGTGTATCCAAAAAAGAAGCGACGTCGAACATAAACGGGATCGAAAACTTTGCGATAAATTTTTTGCCGAATACAGCGTCTCCTGCATAGAACACGGACTTTCCGTCGGGGGTCTTGCACATAACGCCGAGCATTTCAAAATAGTGACCGGGCAGGGCGATAAAGCGTATTTTTTTTCCGTCGGAAAGCTCGACGCACTCTTCATCTCGTATGACGCGTGTCGCTTCGCAGTGCGCGGGAACGTAATAGGATACGCGCAGTTCGGGAAGCGGAAAGCCGCCCCATGCGAGAGAAGGCTGCAAAAGCGTATTTTCGACACTCCCTTTTTCAAGGTAGGGCATCCATATTTCGCATTTCGTTTTTTCTGCAAAATAGGCATTTCCGCCGCTATGATCGGCATGCGAATGCGTGTTTATGACCGCTCGGAGATGCCAATCGGTAAAATAAGCGTTGAGAATCGTTTCGATTTTACGCGCGTCTTTTTCGCTTCCTCCCGAATCGATGAGATAGAGAGCGCATCCGCTTTCGTCTTTTACGCGTATGACGCCGACGTTCGTTCCGCCGGGAATTACATAGACGTCGGGGATGAGTTCCCGTATGTCAGCCGTTTTTGCGGAATCGTCAGGTGTCATTTGCGTTCCATGCCTGCAAACAACGGAAGGCGCTTGTTTAAGGATTTATTGACTTCGATTTTCGCTTCTTTTCCGTCCCACGTGTAGGTGCCCGTTCTGCTCATGATGTATGAGCGGATACCGGTTTTAATAAAAGCCGAACCGCTTCCGGAAATCGCTCGGAAAACGACGGAGGCGGTAAAAGGATCCCGCCCTTTTTTTATATCGTCGATGAGCGACGGGAATTCGATAATGACGGACTGCGCATTCGTTTCGTCGGCGTATTCCATACGCAAAGCGGGAAGCGATGCGCTTATTCTGCGTATCGTCGTTTCGTAGCGTTTCTTTTTATAGGTGACGGTGCCGTAGGTTAGGTCGGGGATATGCAGCGCGTCTAAGTATTCGCCGTACGTATTTTTAAAAAACGGATCGGTTTTCGCGCTGCCCGTTTCGGCTATTCGATTTTTGAGCGAAGTGCACTCGTCGATGATATTTTGCGCGGC
Source organism: Treponema socranskii subsp. socranskii VPI DR56BR1116 = ATCC 35536 (assembly GCF_000468115.1). GTDB lineage: Bacteria > Spirochaetota > Spirochaetia > Treponematales > Treponemataceae > Treponema_D > Treponema_D socranskii. Next base: position 53,093 of record NZ_AVQI01000006.1, on the reverse strand, counting down.
CGAAATTTTATACGGGTTCGCGTACAGTTCGAACATGGAAATGAATTTGAAATTATCCGCATTCTGTGCCATGAGTTGTCCGCCGAAGGATGTCATCGTTTTGATTTTCGGCACGTCCACGCGGTTCAACATCGTCACCGCCGCGATCGTATCGAAGATATTGTAGCCCCAGCGGGAAAGCTCGGATCGTGCGGCGTCTTTGAGATAGGTTTTCATCTGAGCGTCGGCTTCTGCGATGGCGTTTTCGTTTTCTTGTCTGATACTGTCGAGAAGCGGCACGTCGCTTGCCGTATACGTCTTTGCCGTATCGAGGATGCGGAGCGATTGCGTTTGTACTCTGCTTGCCGTCATCTCTTTTTTAAACTCCGCTTCGGAAGCTTTTGTCGCTCTGAGCGATATCGTGTACTCGTTCGGTTTTTTTCCGAATGTAAATATGAGGTAGGGACCCCATGCCGTCGCGGTAGCCGAAAAAAGATCGAGATTTTTACCTCCGAACGCGCCGTGAAGGAGGGCATCGAACGTCTTGTTTTGTGCCGAAATATCGGCTTCGGAAAAATGAGGAGTGGCGAAAAAACTTTTCGGCGTTCCGTCGAACACCGGATTATAGCGCGTCATATACGTCCACATCGTAACGAGGTAGAGCGGAATCGATTTTTCTTCGCCGCCGCTTTTCACTGCGAGCGTACACGAACCCTCGCTCGTAAGCGTCATATCGCTTACGGAACAGATGACGCCGTTTATCGTTTTGCCGTTTTGAGCGACGGTGCCGACATACGAATATTCGTTTTTCTTTTCGGCTTCCGCTTTTGCGCCCGAAAGAAAAGCCGCAGGGGAGAGGACGAGCGGATAAGGCTCGAAGCGCCATTCGGAATCGGTTAAATTTTTATAATAAAAACCGGCTTTTCCCGCGGAATCGGTACCCGCAACGCGAAGAACGCGCGCATCGTTTCCTTTGCCGTTTTGAAATATGCAGATATATTTTGAAAGGCGCGCGTTTCCCGAAAGCTTGATGTCGGGCTGTTTACGCCAATCTTCGTTCGGCAGTCCCCAGCGCGTAAAATTGGAACGGTAATCGCTGCCTTTGTATCGCTGCTTTTCGGCGACATAGGTGTATTTGAAAAACATCGGGTCGCTTCCCATCGTGTCGTAATCGATGAGGCGCGTGTACATCGTGCCGTCGTCTCCGATGAGAAAAAGCGTAGAACCGCTCGCACTGATGTTTTGCGCGGTAAAAGAGCCGCGCTCAGGGCCGAGGATTGTATCGCTTAAATCGGTCGGAAGCCCCGAATCGGTAAAGCGTATTTCCCGTCCGTTTTCGCTGAGAAAGTAAACGGTCGTAACGCCCATCGTTCCCCAATTGTGTTCGTTACCGAAGCGGTCGGTATACCATTCAATGCTCGATCTCCTCGTGCCGGTCGCCCAGCCGCGCTTATGTGCAACGAGATCGTTTTGCACAAGCTGCTTTTTTTCCGGCCAGCCGAAACCGTTCGTCCACACGAATTTTTTGTCGACGCGGTTCGACGCGATCGGGCAGACGAACATTTTTTTTTCGTCGTCGAAAGCGAGCAGCATATCGTCGTCGGCCGCGATTTCGACGATTTTTTTCGGTATGTCGAAGCGTTCGCCGTGTGCGATGCGCCGTTTTTTCGGGAAGGGGAGTCCCGTCCCTTGAAAGAGCGCCCAATTTTCGCTTCCCGCTTTTTTTATCATGATTTTTCCGTCCGAGAGGCAAAACTCCCAGCCGCGCGAAAAAGTCTGCGTGAGCGTTGCAACAAAAACGCGGCGCGGAAGGTTTCCGTTTATATCGCTTTCCGAAACCGCCCGTCTTTTTGCGTCCGTCGTATTGACCGATGAAGTGCCTTCCGTCATGTGTGCTCCGATTATTTTTTTACCGTAAAAAAAAACGATAAAAGCCCCCGCGAGGGGGATAAGGGCGAGCGGCAATAGTCTTCGATATTTCATACGTCTAAAATGTCGCACCGAAAAGCGTGATGCGGTTTTACATAAGGGGGCGAGGTTGTCGAAAAAGTAACAGAGTTTTGAGACAGCCTCGATTTTCCTCGATTACGCTTTCGCCGCTTTTATCTCTTTTACGGTGTAATCGTAATTGTGATCGTTGATCGTAAAGACGACATGCTCACCGACTTTTTTATCCATGAGCGCATTGCCGAACGGCGACATATACGAGATGACGTTGTTGTCGGGATCCGATTCCCAGGGTCCGAAAATCGTATAGGTTTCGTCTTCGTTCGATTCGTTGTTGTGCAGCGTCGCCGTCGTTGAAAACGAAACGAAAGCCGTCGTGATCGTCGTCGGGTCGAATACGACCGAACGCCCGATTTCCTCTTGCAGCGTTTTAAGCCGCTCGTTCAAAAAATGCTGGTGTTCGCGGGCGGCTTTGTATTCCGCGTTTTCCTTTAAGTCGCCTTGAGAACGCGCTTCGCCGATCTCTTCGGCGTTTTTCGGAATATCGACGGTACGAATCTGCTCTTCCTGCGCTTTTTTTTCTTCGAGCTTTTTCGCCGTAACGAGCATGCCGCGCTGCTGCATCGAAGCTTTTTCTTCGGACGCTTGAAATTTGAAGTCGGGATACTTTTCGAGAATCTTGTTTCTCAGCTGCGCCTTTTTTGCAGGGTCGAGGTCTGCAATATCCGCGACGAGCGTGTACATACGCTTTACCGTGTCTTCGTTGTTTTCGAGCATATAGCCGATAAGCGTGTCGCCTGAGAACAGCAGATCGATCGCGGCCGCATTGATCTTTTTATTTTCCGTCGTATTGACGTGATTGCTGATTTCGCGGTACGTGAGTTCGACGATATTGATCAGCGCGATAAGCTGCTTTTCATACGAAATGCCGGCGTCTTTAAACCAATCATCGTCTCTGCATTCACGGAAAAAAAACAAAACGGCTTGACGGTTGTCTTTGAAATTGTCAAACGAATCGGAAGCGAGGCGCTGCACCATATTCGTCTTTCCGGCGTTGATGAGAGACGTGAGCATGGAGCGGCTGAGCACCGTCGGGAAAAGGCGCACGTACTGTTTGTCCCAGTCGGAAAGCAGTTTTACGTTTTTAATAAAATCTTCGCGGAGCGTCGTGTTTTTCGTATCTTTGAGCGAAAGGTACATTTTGCGCGGCTCTTCGATTTTGTCGTATAAATCCTTGAATGTAAATTTGATTTGATATGTCGAAGCGGGAACGAGCATATTGATTTTTCGGATCGTCAAAAAGGAAGCGACGACCTGTTCGTTGACGTGCGAAATCGATTTTACAAAGCCGATAAAGTAGGAGAGCATTTCGTTGAACGTTTCGCCGCTTTTATCCGTTTCGTCGTCTTCGACAAAGCGCATAAATATATCGATTCGCGGAAAAAATTGCTTTTGCGCTTTGAATTCGTTTGCGAGCTTTATGTCTTTGCTCACGTCGTGGTCACGTACCGTATACATATCGATATCGTTCGTGTCGACGCCGAAATGCGGATTCGATTCGAGGATTTTCTTAGCCCCGTTGTTCCACGACGTCCACTCTTCCGCAGCGAGAACGTCATCGACGAGTTCGGCTTTGATGCGCTTCAAATCGCAGCGGTTGCCGAAACTTTGAATAATCGTTTTAAGCACCCATTCTTTATCGCTCTTTACTTTTTTGGCAAGCTCTTCGTGCTTTTTTGTCGCTTTGAGTACCCAGATGTGATCCTTCGACAGCGGCTGCAGTGCGCTCACGGCCATCTTGAGCGACATAGGACGTACTCCGTATTTTTTTCCGAAATTGATTTTCAGCGTATCGTCTTCGACCGAGCGGATAATACCGACGCCCCACGTGCGGTGGTACACGTAGCTTTTCGCATCGAAGGCTATGTGCTTTTCGAAGTCGTTGAGCGCTTCGAATACGTTGCGAAAACTTTGCGACAGATTTGACGAGCGGATATAGTCTTCGAGATGCGCCCGTCCTTCGTATTTTCCGCGATAGCAGTCGACGAGCTCTTTGCGCGCCCACGTATCGTGCTGGTCGATTTCGAGGATCTGCTTTAAGATATCGATCGCCGTGTCCCATTTTTTATTGTCTTTATACCACGTGTACAATTCCTGCATAAGGACGGCGCTGCGCTCTTCGCTGATCGTCTTTGCGATCTTCCGTTTGGCGAGCATAAAAAAATCAATCTCTTCGGGAATGATCTGGACGAGGCGCGACCACGTTTCTTTTACCGCGTTCATGTTTTTTGCGGTAATATAGCGCAGGTGCGCTTTTTTGTAGTAGTCGATCGCCGTTTCCGTATCGTTTGCCGCTTCTGCGTGTTCGGCGAGCAGCTTTGCCAAATCCGCTTCTTCGAAATCGAGCTTTACGATCTTTTCGTAGAGTTCCCACACTTTGTCGCTGTTGTCCGCGCGCAAACAATCGGCGAGCGTACGAAGAGCGAATTTGTTGTTCGGGTCATCGGCGAGGATCGTTTCGCAGAGGTAGACGACGATATTCTCTTTGTGATTTTTTTGAAAGATGTCGACGAGGTTTTCGAGTGAAGAATTGTCGAGCGCGCCTTTGCCGAGCGACACCATGCCCGACAGGTACAGCGCGATGATGCTGTCCTTCGTGTGCGCGAGGTGTTCGTCGCAGATTTGCTGCAGTTCGTCGGCGCATCCGGCTTCCCGCGCTTTTGCCACGATATCGGCGAGTTCGGTGAGATTGTTCTTTGTATAATTACTGATCGCAGCCCGTGTCCACGTTTCCTCTTTGAGCATGTTTTTAACCTGTGTCACGAGATTTTCATCTGCCATACAAAACTCCTTATCGAAATTATTAATTTATAAATAATACTTGTGCCGTTTTCGCTTCAGACATCCTCGGTTTTATAGCCCGCATCGGCAGCCGTTTTGCCCCTCATTTGACGTACTGTTCGTAAATCCCCGAATCCAGTATTTTTATCTTCAGCAGCGTATCGTTCACCGGCTTCGAATTGTCGTCCGACATGAGGTAGTGATCGATGAGCCAAAAATACAGATTGATGAGGCGCGGTGTGAGATTCGCCGAATCGCATGAAGGATCTTTCATCTCCGTTTCGATCGCGTAGATTTCCTGTTTTAATTTGCTGATCTCCTGCAGCTTAAGTTCCCGCCGCACATTAAAAACGCCGTAGAGCACTCCGTATACCGGAATCCACTGCAAGAGCGCCGTACCCGTGTAGCCTTTTTCCGCTGTCTTTTCGATTAATACCCGAATCAATTCCGAGTCGAGAAAACTCGCGTCGATTTTCGCCGGATCGATAAAAAACGCTTCGCGGAACAGAACTTTTGCGTTCCGCTCGTGTCCGCACAGCGCAAAACAGTCGGCGAGTTCGGCGAGCACCGAAGGAAGCCCCGGCTGCGCATTGTTCGCGACGGTAAGGCATTCCTGCGCGTCTTCGAATTTACCGAGCTTTTTGCAGCACAAACCCGCTTTGCGGAAGATTTCCGCTTTTTGCGAGTTATCGCGCTCGTCGAACAGCTGCCGGTAATTTTCAAAGGCGAGCGAAAAAACGCCGCGGTCTATCGCTTCGACCGCCGGACGGTATACGTTCGCTTTGCGCGAAAGAAAAGCGCGAAACCGTTTCCAATCGGAAAGGAGGCTTTCGCCGCGTTCAAACGCATTTTCCGTAGCATCCAACTGCCGTATATACGGAATCCAAAAATTGCAGCAGTCGGCGGTAAACACGAGCTCGGTACAGTCGAATTCGTCTTCAAACAGATTTTCAAGTATTTTTTGCGCTTGTTCGGGATCGGTGCGTTCCATACAGGCGATGACTTTTTTGAGCCCGGCTTCCGTTTGAATTTTCATAGCCACAATTTTCATTATAGCAAAACGATTTTTTTTAGTCAATTATAGTTTGGCAGCGAAAATAAACTAATGTTTATACCCGCTTTAGCGAAATCTGTCAAGCCCCTGACAGCCCCTGAACCGTCAGTTCACGGAAATCAATTTTACCGAGCCTGTTTAAAAAATCGATAATGCACTAGAGTGAGAGCATGAGGCAGAAAGCGTCATTAAGAGGCTGTTCAAAAACTTATATGCGATGTTTAAAATTAAGTCATTACAATATAACGAGTTAATTTTAAACTCGATGGGCTGTCGAAAAAATAACCGAGTTTTAAGACAGCACTTTTACTATTCATTACTTAAAAAATTACCGACGCGAGTACGCGGCCGTTAGAAAATTCTTGTGCTGCGCTTTTTATCGGCTTTTTTTATCCTTTCCTCGATTCGTAGACTTCCGCTCCTCCGATAAAGTATTTCGACAGGGCGCCGAAGAGTATAAACATCGGAATCGACGCAAGCAGCGCGCACGCCATCATAGCGCCTTCATCGGTTTGTTTTTCTTCGCTGAATTTCGTGATGTACAGCGGAATCGTTTTCATCTTTTCGCTCTGTGCGACGAGGAGCGGCCACAAAAGATTATCCCACTGGTTTCTAAACGAAAGGATGCCGAGCGTGGCTATGACCGGTCCGCAGTTCGGCAAAACGATGCGGCTGTAGATGTTGAATTCGTTGTAGCCGTCGACGCGCGCCGCATCGAGGTATTCGGTCGGAAAGGTGAGGAGATATTGCCTCATTTGAAAGACGCCGAAAGCCGACACGAGAAAGGGAATGATGAGTCCTTGGTAGGTGTTTATCATGCGCATGCTCGTTGCGACCATGTACAGAGGGATCATAATCGCTTCGAACGGAATCATCATCGTCGCCATGATCGACATAAAGATGAGGTTGCGCGATTTGAATTTGAATTTCGCAAGTCCGTAACCGCAAAGAGAAGCGAGCAAAACCGTCGTCGCCGCGCACGAAAGTGCGACGATGAGCGAGTTTAAAATATTACGCATATAGATGGGATTTTGGTTGTTGCCGAAAATCGCTTTAATAAAATTCGTTAAAAATGTTCTGTTTTCGTTCGTAAAATACGCGCGGGAAGGGATCCAGCGGAAGGGCATTGCGAGAATTTGGCGGGCGTCCATAAACGACGCGACGAACATAAAGAGAATGGGCGTTATCGTAAAAAAGAATACGATAAAGAGTGCTATCCACGCGACGATCTCTCCGATACCGACTCTTCCGACATATTTATTTGTATTCATAGCAACTCCAATAAAATGCGCTTATTAATATTCCACGTCGTCGGTTTTCGACAGCGTGAACTGCAAGTACGTAAACAAGAGCATTATCAAAAACAATATGATCGACATAGCGCTCGCTCTGCCGAGCTGTCCGTTTCTGATACCGGTAAAGTAGATATTCATCGTGATGACGTCGATGGGATGACGCGCTGCGCCTCCCTGCGCGAACATATACTGCGTGCTGAACGTTTTCAAACACTGGAGCATCGCCATGATAGACACGAGCACGATAGTCGGTTTTAAAAGCGGAAGCGTGATGTGAAAAAACGCGTGCCATTTATTCGAACCGTCTACCGTTGCGGCTTCGTAGATCGTAGGCGGAATCGAAGCGAGGCCTGTGATAAAGAGGATGACGAAATAGCCGATGTATTTCCAAAAGTAAACGATCATCGTTGAAATCTGCAGCATCGTATTATCGGTGAGCCACTGATAATCTTTTCCTTTCGTAAACAAAATCGTGTTTGACAGTTGGTTGAAAAGACCGCGCGGGTCGAAGAGGATCATCCAAATTGCGGCGGCGACGACGGATGAAAGAACGGCCGGCATATAGAATGAAATTTGAAAAAAACCTTTTTGCGATGAACGACGCAGCTGCATGAGCAGCACTGCGAGTATAAGCGCGAGGATGACCATCGGAACGAAAGTGCCGAACGTAAACACGACGGTCGCGCGCATGGAGTTTAAAAGCGAAAAGCCGCCGTTGTCGCGTGTAAAGAGGTATACGTAATTGCGTAAACCGACAAATTTCGATGTCCGCGAAATCGCCTGTTTGTTCGTAAGACTCGTGATAAATGCGTTGATGATCGGATAAAAACTGAATACGGCAAAGAAGACAAGGCTCGGCAGGGTAAACGCAAATCCCCACCGCGCCTGTTGTTTTTCGATGCTGTAACGTTTAGCGGTTTTAGCCATTTTTAATTCCTCCGTAATTTTTTGAGGTACTCTATTGTATGATGATGTTTCCGTTTTCGTCAATTGCATATCGCGCAAACGTGAGATTCGCTTTTGCCGCGATTGTTTTGCACGCCGCTCTCGACGTCAGCATATCTTCCGGTTTATGGCAGTCGGCTGCAGTGACGATAGGTACGTCGTATTCCGCGGCGAGATTCCAAAATTCCTGTATCGGATAACGGTATCGTTCGCCGCTCGATGATACGACTTTTTTGGCGCGGATACCTTGACCGTTTATTTCAATCGGCATGTGCACCGACTCGGCGCATGCGAGGATGTCGCGGGAACACGCTTTCGCTTCGGCATCCCATTCGAGATAGGATGCGGCGAAGAGGTCGGGGTGCACGGCATATAAAAACAATCCCGACTGCATGCCTTCGATAAGCGTTTTCGTATATGCGTGTAACGCGCCTCTGTCGTTTATCGGGCATTCGGGAATCATGATATCGATTCCGTCCGGTGCATAATAATTGTGGACTGCGAGCAAAAGGTAGTCGAAGCCGCGTTCACCGAGCAGTTCGTCGCGATAATACGAAACGTAGTCTCTGTGGTAGTCGGTTTCAAATCCGCGGAAGATGTGCATATCGCCTGCATTGCCGATCGCGTTTTCGCAGTCTTTTTGATAGCTGTCGAGTTCGGAATAAAACATACGGGCGCTGTGCCACCTGTCGTCAGGCACGGGGCAGTGATCGCTCATGCCGAGCACTTTGATTCCGTCTTTTCTCGCTTCATCGACATAGTCTTGCACTTCGCCGACGGCATGCCTGCAGTATTTGCAATGCGTATGAAGATTCACTTCATCCTGCATAAAAAAATCCACGTGATGCCCTTGCCCTGACAGGCTTTGCCGTTAATAAGGTAATCGGTATTTTAATAATTGCGGTAAAAAACGCCGTTTCCGTTTATAGTACAAAACACCGGCCGAAGAGGCTTGCGGGCCGGTGTTTTGTACATGAGAATTACTGTTCGATCAATTCCTGAACGGTCTTTTTGAGCGTGTTATAGGCGTCTTCAGGTGATACGTTTTGGAGCATAACGCTCTGTACCGCCGTTCCGAGCGCGCTCTGGATCGCGGTTGAGTTTGCACCGTAATACACGATGTGACCGCGTTCGAGATCATCTGCGAATACGCTGGAATACGGCATATTTTTGAACGTGTCGCTGTTTAAAAGCGCCGTCGTCGGCTGGATGATATTGACCTGTGAAAGATACTCGTCACCGTGGCTGAGCATATAGGAGATGAGCTGCCATGCCGCTTCCTGTTGGGCTTTTGTCGCATCGGCATTGACCATGTAATAGTGACCGTAATAGCAGGCTGCGACGTCTTTGACGGCGTTTTCAAATTTCGGATACGGAACGACCATCCATTCGCCCGATTCGTAGAATGCGGGGTTGTCGTGTTTGATGCGCGCTTCCTGATACAAACCGGTCGAGCACATCGCGAGATCGTTGTTGTCCGCGTTGAACACCGAGCGTCCCGCTTTGTATGTCGGCGAGCCGAGATTCAAACCGTTCGGCCCCCACTGCTGCATATACGTGAGGAATGCGATCCATGCGTCCTTTCCGACGATCGCTTCTTTGCCGTCGTCGCTGATGAGCTGTCCGCCCAGCTGTTCCACCATCGGAACGTTGTTTTCGAGATAATATTTGTAGCGGAAGTCGTAGCCGCGCCTCGTGATGATGTCGCCGTTTCGAATGACGATCTTTTGGGAAATTTTTACCATATCTTCCCACGTTTTCGGATAATCCTTTTCGGGATCGAGACCTGCGGAGCGGAACACTTTTTTATTGATAAAGATACACCAGTTCGTAAGCTCGAGCGGGAGTCCGTAGACTTGGCCGTTTACCGTGACGGGATCAAGCATTTTCGGAGCATACGCATTGATGACTTCCGATGCGTCTTTATAGCCTGCCGCTTTGTAGTTCATCGCAGCGACTCTCCCTGCCGTAATGTAGGGGTATTCATCGTTGATCGAAAGGTTGAACATCGTCGGACCGCTTCCGGCGGCAAAAGCCGTCTGAACGAGCTCGATGAGCTTTGCGGCGCCCTGCCGCGTTACGTTTACCGTGACGTTAGGATGAGAAGCCGTAAATTCCTGAATGTAGCGGTCTTCAAGCTTTTGGCGGTTTGCATCTTCATGCGTCCAAAACTCAATGGTGACGGCTTCGGGCTTTTTAGTGCACGACGTCGCCATGAGCGCTGCGGCGGCAAGTGCGCACAGCATCATCATTTTTTTCATATTTTCTTTCCTCCATGTTTTTGAAAAACTATATCCGTGTAAGTATACTACAAGAGCAAAAAACGCGCAAGAAAAAGGTTAACGATTTTACGGGAAAAATGAAAAGCGATTGCCCGCTAGCTTTCAAACTTGCCGCTTTTTATAAAGCGTTCAAGGCTCACCTGCCACGAAGGTATTTTGATACCGAGCGTCGTTTCGATCTTTGTACAGTCGAGCACGGAATAAGAGGGCCGCGCGGCTTTCGTTTTGTATTCATCCGACGAACACGGCTGTATTTTACAGTCGTGCATAATTTTCTCGTATTTTTTTCCGTAGTCACGGATCGCGCACGCGAATTCGAACCACGTCGCCTCCCCGGAATTCGAAAAGTGATAGATGCCGTAGGGAGCCGCGCTTTTTTTTCCGAACAGACTCGTAGCACCCATCTCTTTTTTTATTAATTTTATAACGGCGAATACGAGATCTCCGCAAAAAGTCGGAGTTCCTCTTTGATCGTTTACGACGCTGACGGATTCCCTTTCGTTCATCGCGCGCGTCATCGTATATACGAAATTACGGCCGCCTGAACCGTAAAGCCACGACGTTCGGATGATATAGTATTGCGTCATCGCCTGAGCGATAAGGTCTTCGCTTTCCGCCTTCGTTTTACCGTATATGTTTATAGGAGATTTCGGCGCGTCTTCCGTATACGGACTGCGGCCTTTTCCGTCGAATACGTAATCGGTTGAAATGTGAACGAGCTTTGCGCCGTGCGAGCGCGCCGTGCGAGCGATGTTGAGCGCACCGGTGCAGTTTGTGCGGTATGCTTTTTCCGCCTCGTCTTCGGCGTTATCGACCGCCGTGTAAGCCGCGCAGTTTATGATCCAATCGATTTTATTATCTTTTTTTACATCATTGCGCGAAGCGTAATACGATGCGCTTTCGGTTTTATCGACAAAAGCGTCGAGCTTTTCGGCCTCGGCGATATCGACGTCGCTTCCCGTACCGACAAACGGAATCCTTTTTTCCGAAAGCTGATGCGCGAATTCGCGTCCGAGCATCCCCTTACAACCGATAAGCCACAACATACGGAGCGCCCTCGCGATTAGAGTTTTTCGAAAATAAAATTGCAGAACGTTTTTATGCGATTGATAAACGACGTTTCGATGCGCTTTTCAAAAAAAATAATCTTTATCGCTTTGACGCCGCCTGCGCCGTATAAAATCCAATTGTCGCCGTCGCGGAACAGTAAAATTGCGGATTTCATATTTTTCGGTTTGACACATTTAAATCGATCTTCATATATGAGCGTATTGTCGTTTGTCGAAAGGTAGTATACGTAGTCGCCGGGTGCGGTGATCGTAATCGACGTTTCAATACGACCGAAAGGTTCCATCGTCAAGTCGGCTTTTACTTCACGGGTAAGGCCGTCTGCACCGATAAAATCGTCTTTGATTTCCGCCTCGGAATAGAGATCGTAGTATCGTTCATGCCGTTCCGAATAATACGGAATACCGATGTAATCGGAGATGTTCATCAGGGTATCTTCGAGGCGGGCAGGCAAATCTTCGTTGCCGGCATAAGGCTTGATTTGGATCACTTCGGCAAGATACGACGGATTGAGAGCGTATATGTCGCGTATGATTTTTTGCGCGCTTTCGCTCGACGCTTCGAGGCACATATTCGACGCATGGCTGATGTTGCGCACGACGATTTTACCGTCTTCAAGATCGGCGAGTTCCGCTTTAGAAAGCTTATTGTTGAACGGAAGTGCGGATACGGCGAAAGCGCAGACTGCGGCGAAAAAAAACGAAATCGATATTGTTTTTTTCATACGTGTGATTTGCATTATACTGAGTAAACAGTTGGGCCGCAAGACAGTTACTTGGGTACAGCTAAAAACTCGATGCTCCTCTAAAACTCCAACCAAGCTTTTAGAGGTACCCTTTACGTGCTGCAATGCGGGCGAGTTACGCAAACACGCATATTTGTGCTATACTGGACGCATGATAGCGGCATATATACGGGATTCGGTTGAAAGTCCCAAAGCGGGCGTCATCCGCAAAATGTTCGAAGAAGGAGCGCTGCTCAAAAAAAAATACGGAGCCGAAAACGTATACGATTTCAGTCTCGGAAATCCGGATTTGGATCCGCCTTACAGCGTCGCCGAAGCGATAGAGCGAATCGCTTCGGATAAGTCTCACGGCGCTCACGGTTATATGCCGAACGCGGGTTATCTTTTTGCGCGCGAAGCGATGGCAAAAAAAACGGAAGCCGAACAGGGCGTACTCGTTTCAGCACAGCACGTCGTTATGTCGTGCGGAGCCGCGGGTGCGCTCAACGTCGTCTTAAAATCGATTTTAAATGCCGGAGATGAAGTGATCGTGCCTTCTCCGTATTTTACCGAATACGATCACTATATTCGAAATCATGCGGGCACTATCGTACGCGTAAAAACGAAATCCGATTTTTCGCTCGACTGCAATGCGATCGTAAATGCGCTTACCGAAAAAACCGCCGCAGTTTTGATCAATTCTCCGAACAATCCGACGGGGCGCATCTATTCGGCAGACGACATCGCGTCTCTCTCTGCCGCCCTTCGCGAACACGGAAAAAAATGCGGACGCATGCCTTACCTCATCTGCGACGAACCGTACCGCGCCGTCACCTACGGCGGCAAAAAAGTTCCGCCCGTATTTCCGCTGTACGAAAACGCCGTCATCGTTACATCTTTTGCAAAAAATTTGAGTTTGCCGGGAGAGCGCATCGGATATCTCGCTTTGAATCCCGCGTGTCCGGAAGCCGATGTCTTTATCGCCGCAGCGATTTTTTCGACACGTATTTTAGGTTACGTCAACGCTCCTGCTTTTTTTCAAAAAGTTGTCGCTTCTTCGTGGAACGCATCGTGCGATTATTCGCCGTATGAAAAACGCTGCACGCTTTTAAAAGAGATCATGGATTACGCGGGACTTGAGTATGCGAAACCCGACGGCGCATTTTACCTTTTTGTGAAAGTGCCCGATGCGTGGAATGGTGATGATCTTGCGTTTACGAATCATTTAAAAAAATACAATATCCTGTGCGCGCCGGGAAGCGGTTTCGGAGGAGAGGGCTGGTTTCGAATCGCGTACTGCGTGAGCGAGCGGACGATTATCGATTCGCGCGATGCGTTTTATAAGGCGGTGCACGACCAAGCTTGAGCGCGGCGGCATACACGATATCAGTTTTTTACGGGAGGCGATATGAAAATCCTTATGGTGACGGCGGAAGCGGTGCCCTTTGCAAAGACGGGCGGACTTGCCGATATGGTGTCCGCTTTGGCGCTATCTCTTTCAAAGCTCGGACACGATGTAAAGATCGTCATGCCGCGCTATTATAAAATCGACCGGAAAAAATTGCAGGCGATCCCCGGCCCGCTCGCCGTCGCTGCGGGAACTTCGGAATCGTGGGTCGGTGTTTATGAAAGCGCGCTGCCTTCGTCAAAGGTCGGCGTTTATTTTCTCGACCACGAAGGTGCGTTCGGGCGCGACGGCGTGTACGGCACACAGGCGGAAACCGATTTTCACGACAATCCGTACCGTTTTTCGCTTTTGTGCCACGGCGCTTTCCAGCTGTGCCGAAAGCTCGGATGGTATCCCGATATCGTCCACGCGCACGATTGGTCGGCGTCCCTCGCTCCGATCATTTTAAAGCACGTCATCCGAAACGACCTCTTTGCAAAGACGGCGAGTGTTTTGACGATTCACAATTTAGGCTATCAGGGGCAATACGCAAAAGATTGGTTTCCTTCTCTCGGTATTCATTGGGGATTGTATTACGGCGCGGGACTCGAACACAACGGCGGCATCAATCTTTTGCAGGGCGGCATATCGTGTGCCGACATGATTACGACGGTGTCCCCGACTTATGCGAAAGAAATCCAAACGACCGAAGGCGGCTTCGGTATGGACGGGCTTTTGCGCGTAAGGGGCGACGTCGTTCGCGGCATCCTAAACGGAATCGATGAGGACGTGTGGAATCCGAAAACCGATCCGCTCATCCCCGTAAATTACGACGAAACGTCGCTTGAAAAAAAAGCGGTATGCAAACGCGAGCTGCAAAAATGCATGAAGCTCCCTGAAGACGATGCCGTTCCCGTCATCGGTATCGTAACGCGCCTCGCCGACCAAAAGGGCATTGCCGAACTCTTTGCGCCGACATACGGCTGTATGTACCGCCTGTGCAGCGAAATCGACGTACAGGTTGCGATCCTCGGAAGCGGAGAAAAGTGGTGTGAAAACGAAATACTCTCGCTTCAGTCGAAGCTTCCGAATATGCGCGCATATATCGGCTACGATGAAAGCTTAAGCCATCTTATCGAAGCCGCCAGTGATTTCTTTTTAATGCCGTCGAAATACGAGCCGTGCGGGTTGAATCAAATGTATTCGCTTTTGTACGGCACGCTTCCGATCGTGCGCCGTACGGGCGGACTCGCCGACACGGTCGAACAGTATGACGAAGAGACGGGGGATGGTACGGGCTTTATGTTCGACAACTTGACGCCTTCCGCCGTATTCGACACTTGCGGTTGGGCGGTCTACGCGTATTACAACAAAAAAGAGCACATCACCGAAATGCGAAAGCGCGGCATGAAAAAAGATTTCAGCTGGAAAAAATCGGCGGAGCAATACGTTGCCGTTTATAAAGAAGCCCTTGCGCGCGGTGCGGGAATCGGAAATTCGCGGTAGCGGCTTTGCAGAAAATATCAATTTTCGAAAATGCCGCAGCAGTGCGTATTTTAAGCTTCGATTTGTCCTTTACACCAATCGACTACGACATCCATATCGGCGAGTGCCTTTTTTGTAAGCTCTTCATCGATATCAGGATAGTCAGGGTATCGAAAAGTCGCGGCAAATTTTGTTAAACTGATAGCAGAAAGTTTCACTGTTTCGGGAAACGCTATTTTTGGTTGTATCGTTTTAATAAGCATTCCCAAATCGTGTATTTTAATAATTTCAATTTCGTATACAATGAACAGAGTTTTTATCGCTTTTTCTGCAGCCTGTTGACAGTGAAAGCAGATGATTTCCAGAGGTTTGGGATGCATGGTTTTAAAAAGGTGATAGGCGGTATTCCTGTCCATATCGACTACGTGAAGCCATTCTGCTACGTCTTGTTTAAGATCGTTTTTCATAAAGCAATACACCTTCATTTGCAACTGTTTTTTCGAGTGTCGGACGATATTTTCGTATATCGAATTTCGACTTATGATTTACGATAACATCGCACGGTTTTTCTTGTATATCGAAAATTGCCGAATAAGCTTTATCACACAAAAGCAAAGGATTTCCTTTTTCCTCATCGACAACGACATAAAAATCATAATCACTCTTTTCGGTTTCTTCGTTGCGCGCATACGAACCGAAAAGATAGATGCGTTCGGGATCGAGGGCTTCTTTGATTTTTTCCGTTATCCGTTTAATCTCTTCCGTAATCATCGCTTTATGATACCACGAAAACGCAAGCGGCGGCAACGGTATCAGCGCTTGCTTCGCCGCGTCTCTCGCTCGCTCATATAGCGTAACGCTTCATCATCGCTCAAGCGCCGTACTTGCGTGTTCGGAAATTCGCGGTAGCGGCTTTGAGAAAAAAAAGGTTTTTTTCCGCTGCACGTTTTATCTTTGCTGTTTTGCAAATAGGTTTGCAATTCCGCTTCATCCGAAAATATTTTATAAAAAATTCTTCCAGAAGCGCTTTTGATTTCATATATACCGCAGCTTTTTTTCATAGTGTAATCGGCCGTCCGCACATACAATTTTGCGATCGCCGGAGATTTAAACGGAAAGTTCCAGCGCTGCAATCCGTTTTTTGTGCGGTCGATGCAGATACACCGTCCGCACGTTCCGCAGATGTATTGTGTGTGGTTTTTCAAACATTCTTCCGGATTCAAAAGCGGCGTTATCCTGTCTTCGTCGGCGTAGCATTCAGTACACATACGTATCCCCCTGTAAAAGTTTTGTAATGCTATTGCGCTTCCGCGGCAAGCGCATGCACTGCAATACTACGGGGAATACAACAACTGTCAAGTAAGTCGAACGGGAAAATATACCGGAACATATAAAATCGATTTGAATGCGGAACGGCCGGATTTTCTTAAAACTCGTACCACGTGCCGTCTTTTGACAAATACCAATCGGCGAGCACGTCGGTTTTTCCCGTATCGTACCACGAAATACTTCCGTCTCGATTCAGCACTGCGATGCGCTCTCCGTTTTGTACGGCTTTTACCGGAAGCGATGCGGAGCGGCCGTAGGCGACGCTTTTTTTCCGAGAAAGATCGTACGAATACAGTTTTTCACTGCCGATATCCGTAAAAACGTGTCCGTTGTAAAAGTACGTAAAAGCGCCCGTATCTTCATCGTTCAATTTTAAAAGCATCGTCGTTTTCGAAAGCGCCGGAGTATACGAAAAAAGATTCGTCGTCTTTTGTTCGTCGTCGGACTGAAGGGCGATGCCGTACAATTCTTCGTCGCTCGTCGAAAGCGCATAGACGACATCGGCAGCGATTTTAAGCGGCACGATTTCCTTTGTGCGCATATCGACGCTGAGCAGGGCGGACGGCGGATTTGTCGCAGACGACTTTGCGACATAGAGCGTATCGCCGGAGATGAGGGCATCCTGCAGTCCCGTACCCGCATAGAGCTCTTCGATTTCACCCGTGTCCCTGTAATAGGCGCGGATGACGGCGTTGCTTTCCATTTCCAAAATCACATTTCCGAATGCGCGCACGGATTGGACAGCGCTTTCGGGTGTAAAAAGCCTGAACGTTTTGTTTTCCGTAAAATCGAAATATTCGACCGGCCGCCGCGTACCCCGCGACCACAGGATGACGCCCCCTTCGCAGACGCTCATATTCGTGTGCGCGTCATTCGATGTGCGTTTATCGACGGTGCCGGTATCGTAGGATGAGGCATAGAACGCATCGCGCGTCAAAAAATAAAAACCGTCTTTCGCACTCGCCGCATCGGAAATTGTTTCATAGGCATCGTCGGTGATCGGGGAAAGCGAAAGAAGCGCCGTATCGGAAGAAGTCGTCGTTCGAAATACGTTACCGCCTGAAGAGGCGAGGGCGATTTCATCTCCCGCTTTTGCACCCGCTCGGATCGCTTCTCCGTTTGGAAGCGATTTGAAATTTTTCAAAATACGGGGAGATGAAAACGTTTTGTCTCCTCGGTTTTCAAGCATCGAAAGCGCGTACGTTCGGGATGCACTGCTTGCGATATAGTACAGGTCTTTATCGTCGGCGCCTGTTATGAGCACGGGATCGCGGGCTGAGACGGAAGCGGTCGTTTTTCCCGAAAGCGCCGAAACGGCGTACACCGTATCGTTTTTCGTGCCTGCCAAAAACATATCGTTGTCGAAGGATGCGATATCCGAAAGGTTCGCTTCGCAGCTCAATCGCCGTTTGAGTTTTCCGTCGAGCATATTGTAATAGGAAATAAAGCCGACGGGCGAATACGTGCACAGCGTTTTTTCAGATGCGCTCGTCGCGGCGTAGGAAACGATACCGGTCGAATCTTTTAAGACGTCGGCGACGCTTCCGTCCGAAGCGCGCAAAAAGATCGCCCCTTCGACGGAAGCCGTTCCGACGATGACATAGGTGCCCTTTGCGGAAAACGACAGAGACGTTACCGCGTCCGAAAAGCGCCGTGCGTATTTTCTTTTGAGCGTGTCGAAATCCCATACGCTCACGCGGTTTACGAGTCCTCCGTCCGTTTCGTATGCGGCGATCGTTTTACCGTCGGGGGCGAGGGCACAGAGTTTTACGCTCATATCCGAAATTTGATAATGCTTGCCCTGATCGTCGCCTGTCCATTTTATTAAAAATCCGTCGTCGCCCGCCGTAAAAAACGCACTTCCGTCGCGGGAAGCGGAAATCGCCCTGACTTCTCCTTCATGCTTTTGATTCGAAACGCGAGTCTGAGATACAAGCGGCAACGCGCTTACAAAAGCAGCGGCAAAAAATACCGTATTTTTTAATAATATATTCATAGCATTATCCTAATGTGAGCGAAGCGCCGCAGTGAGATGGCGTATATCGCTTGTCATGCCGAGTACGAAAAGGGATGCGATAATCGCGAGCCCCGCGTACTGCGCGTAATATTGTATTTTCGGATTGAGCGGGCGGCGGCAAACGAATTCGACGAACGCGAAGAAAATCAAAGCACCGTCGAGCACCGGTATCGGAAGCAGGTTCATGATAAAAAGCGAAATGCTGATAAAGGCCATGAGTTCCAAAATCGCCGTGATGCCTTGTCTGAACCCCGCGCCGAACCCGTCTTCAACGGTGTTTCCGAGCATACCTGCAACACCGACGGGACCTGAAATCGCATTTTGCACGTCGGCTCCTTTAAATAAAAGCGCTATGCTTTTTACGGTAAGCGAAAGCGTTTCTCCCGTCCGCTTTATCCCCTCAACGAGCGCTTTAAAAAACGGATAACGTTTCGCTTCGCGCAGTATCGGCTCGTTCGAAAAAGGCGTGACGCCGATCTTTCCGCTCCCGGTCGATTTGTCGAAATCGCTGTGCACGGTGCAGGAGAGCTTTTCGCCGTTACGCAATACGACGATATGTAAATCCCTGTCGGGGTTCGACGCGACTTCCCGGATGATGTCGGAAAAATCTTCGACGGGTTTTCCTCCGATCGATACGATAGTGTCGCCGGTTTTCAATCCCGCTTTCCTCGCAGGTGAATGCACTTCGGGGAGGGTTTCGTCCGCAAGCTTTATCTTTGCCGTATACGAATAATACGTATAGCCCGTCATCGCGATGATCGAAAAGGCCGCAAACGCGAAGAGCGCGTTGAAAAAGGGACCTGCGAATCCGATGAGAGCGCGTCCGAGCGGGTTGATACCGTAGAGCGAATCGCGTTCAGCTTCGATGCGCGGAGAAGAGGCGTCGAGCGCTGCTTGAAAATCGCCTTCTCCTTTCATGCCACAGTATCCGCCGAGGGGCAAAAGCGATAAACGGTAGTCGGTACCGCCGATCGTTTTATGCAACAGGGCGGGACCGAAGCCGAGCGAAAAAGATTCGACTTTTACGCCGAATAATTTCGCTGCGAGAAAGTGTCCGAGTTCGTGAAAAAAAACTAAAAAACCGAGGCAGACGATGCCGTAAATCCATTTCATATCAGAGTTTTTGCAAGAGATCTCGCTTTTGCATCCGCTTTAAAAACGTCTTCGAAGCTTTCGGGTAACATTGTCCAATCTTCGTCAAGCACGCTTCGAACGACGCGGGCGATGTCGGTAAACGAAAGTTTTCCGTCGAGGAATGCGAGGGCTGCGACTTCGTCGGCGGCATTGTATGCGATCGTATAGGATGCCCCTCGTTTTGCCGCTTCGTACGCGTATGCAAGGAGCGGAAAGTCTTCGGTACGCGGACGGAAAAACGAAAGCGTTTTGTCAAAGAGATCGAAAGCTTGAAGATAATTTTCCGCCGTTTCGGGCCGTGTAAGCGCCGAAAGAATCGGGTGTTTCATGTCGGGATCGGAAAGCTGGGCGTAGAGCATACCGTCTTTTGTGCGCACGAGCGAATGTACGATGCTTTCGGGGTGGACGACGACTTTTACGATTTCGGGCGATACGTCGAAGAGGCGGCACGCTTCGATCACTTCAAGCCCCTTGTTTGCAAGCGTCGCCGAATCGATCGTGATTTTTTTGCCCATCTTCCATGTAGGGTGGGCGAGGGCGTCTTCAACCGAAACGCGAGCAAGAGCTTCTTTTGCGTATGTGCGGAAAGGACCGCCGCTTGCGGTTATGAGGATTTGGGCGATATTTTCTTTACCGATTTTTTCGATGAGGCTGAAAATCGCAGAATGCTCCGAATCGACGGGGATGATGCGAGCGCCCGACTTTTGTGCGAGAGCTTGTATGAGATGCCACGCCATGACGACGGTTTCTTTATTTGCAAGTGCCAAATCTACTCCCGCTTCGAGCACCGCTTTCGACGGAAGGAGACCCGCGCTTCCGGCTATTCCGTTTACCGCGATGTCGGGGCGCGTTTGCCTTATGAGGCGCTCGATGCCGTGCGGATCATCGGCCGTAAGCGTAAAATCGCAGCCGAAAGACGAAGCGAGCTTTTCGGTTTTTTCGCGGCTCGTATGAGAGGCGAGGGCGCACGCACGGAAACGTTCGGGCATATTTTTAATGATGTCGAGCGTACTCGTACCGATGGAGCCGGTACAGCCCAAAACGAAAACCTTTTTCATCGTAAAAAGATCGGAACTCCGTAGAGCAGGCGGAGCGAAAGATAAAATACGGGAGCTGCAAACAAAAGCGAATCGATGGAATCCAAAACCCCGCCGCGGCCGGGCATAATGCCGCCCGAATCTTTTACGTTTGCGCTTCGCTTAAACACCGATTCGGCGAGGTCTCCGACGATTGCGGCGCTTGCGACGAGGGTGCCGAATAAAACCGATTTCCAAAGAGAACCCGGAAATATATGCGGCAGGAATCTTTGTGCGATGAGCGAGGCGAGGATACAGCCGACATAGCCGCCTGCAAAACCCGCAACGCTTTTATTCGGGCTTGCGGCGATGACGCCTCGGTTGTTTTTTCCGAACAGCATGCCGAAAAGCCAGGCGACCGAATCGCAGATAAAGGTCATCCACAAAAATACGGCGATGTAAAAGCTTCCGTACTCATAGGCCGTCATTCGGGAAATAAACGTGATGAGGTAGCCCGTATACAATAAAATCGATACGGAGAGAGACACGGCCGTATTCGAATGTTCGAAGGTTTTTACCGTAAGCGCATCGTAGGCCATGAGGATGCACGCGCCCGCAATGCATACCGCCGTTACGATGCCGAAGGGGAGGACATACCATACACACAGGTATGTCGAAACGGGAATCAAAAGATTTAAAAACACGACGAGGGGCTTCGGCAAAAGGGGACTGTTTTTTGAAAACATATCGTAGAGTTCCAAACTGCCGATACACGAAAAAGTGCACACGGCGATGTGAAAGGGCAGTTCGTAAAAAAACGGAACAAAGACAAGACCGATCACGAGCGGTATGCCGATAAAGAAAATCAAAAGCCGTTGTACGAGTTTTGGCATCGCGCTTTCCTCCAACTAAAAATTCCCTTATGCAAGCACTGCGCCGAACCGTCTCGTTCTCTTTTGAAACTGCTCGATATGACCGTACAATTCGTCTTCGCCGTAGTCCGGCCACAGCGTATCCGTAAACACAAGCTCCGCATAGGAGGCGTGCCACAAAAGAAAATTACTGAGTCGCTTTTCGCCGCCCGTTCTGATCAATAAGTCGACGTCGGGCAGATCGGGTATATCGAATGAAGAAGAGAGAGCATCTTCATCGATTTCGTCCGCCGATGCGTATGCGTGCGCTTCGATAAGTTTTTTTACGCCGCGCACAATTTCGTCCCTGCCTCCGTAATTGATCGCCATGACGAGCGTCGTTCCGGTAAAGTGCGCCGTTTCCGCCGTCGCGCTCCGTATCTCTTTGCGGATATCTTCGGGAAGACCTGCGATATCGCCCAAGTGCAAAAGCCGTATTTTATTTTTTTTATAAAATGCGAATTCCGCCCTCAAGTGATTTTTAATAAGGCTCATGAGATAACCCGTCTCTTCGGCGGTGCGCTTCCAGTTTTCCGTCGAAAAAATATAGAGCGTAACGTATTCGATGCCGAGAGCGGAAGCGGCTCCGACGATTTTTTTCGCCTGTTCGGCGCCCGCATAATGCCCTGCACTGCGGTTTTTATGCTGTCTTTCAGCCCACCTGCCGTTCCCGTCCATGATGATAGCAACGTGGCGAGGCAGGCGGCTCATATCGAGTGAAGTCAACCTTCGAGTATTTCCTTTTCTTTTGCATCGTAAAGCTTTTGTATTTCGGCGATATACTTGTCGGTAAGCTTTTGCAATTTGTCCGTTTCGGCTTTCAAACCGTCTTCGGTAAGTTCTCCCGATTTTTGCTGTTTTTTGAGCGCATCGTTTCCGTCTCGGCGGATATTGCGGATCTGCGTGCGGTAATTTTCCGCGTCGGCTTTCGCCTGTTTGACGAGCTCTTTGCGCCTGTCGGCCGTGAGCGGCGGAATCGCGATGCGGATCACTTTGCCGTCGTTCGACGGATTTAAGCCGAGGTCGGCAGCCAGGATCGCTTTTTCGATGTCACCGATAAGCGATTTGTCGAAGGGCTGAATGACGACCGCCCTCGCTTCGGGAATCGCGATCGTCGCCACTTGGTTGAGCGGCGATTTTTGCCCGTAGCAGTCGACGCGCACTTTGTCGAAAAGAGCTGCACTCGCGCGTCCCGTTCTGATCGCGGCAAAAGTATCGGTAAGCGAATGTATCGCTTTTTGCATTTTCTCTTCACTGTCTGCCATTACTGCCTCCGGTAGAAAATATGGTTTTGAAAGGTTCGTTAAAACAAACGCATGGCAAAGCGCACGCAAAAAAGTTCACGAACGCTTTGCATCGTGCCTCTATCTCCCGAGAACGTAGAGATGCACTTCTCCGAATTCGAGCGGGGTGCCGACTTCTTTCGACACTTCCGCGAGTTTTGCGGCGACGCTCACTTTGTCGTCTTTGACGAACATCTGATCGACAAAGCACACTTCTTCGAGATGCTTTTTCAGTTTACCCTTTAAGATGCCGTCTTTGACGTTTTGCGGTTTTGACGCCGTCTTTTCATCCTGATCGAGCTGCTGGGTAAATATTTCCATCTGCTCGTCCATATATGACTGGGGAACGTCTTTTTGCGTGATATATGCAGGCGTAAAAGCCGCCATGTGCAGACAGCAGTCGTTTGCGAATTCCTGTACTTTCGGATCCGTCGACCCTTTAACGATACAAACGGCGCCCGTTTTGAAATCGCTGTGGACATAAGTTCCCGCAACCGCGTTTTCCGGCACGTCGATAAGCGATACGCGGCGCACGGACATGTTTTCGCGGACCTTCGTCGCAAAAACGGTAAGCATATCGGAATGCTCCGGTTCCACTTTCGTGTAGCCTTTTTCAAAGGTTACATCAACGAGCTTTTGTCCGAGAGCTGTGAATTCTTCGTTTTTGGAAACGAAATCCGTTTCGCACACGAGTTCGACGACCGCGATCTTGTTTCCTTTTCTCTGAATGTAAATGCGTCCTTCCGCGGTCGCGCGGTCGGCTCTTTTTGCAACGGCGGCCAGCCCCTTTTCTTTTAAAAGCTTGGTCGCTTTGTCGATGTCGCCGTTCGTGTCTTCAAGCGCGCGCTTGCAATCCATCATGCCGGCGCCCGTCGTTTCACGCAGCGTTTTAATATCCGATGCTTTAATATTCATTATCGTAACTCCAAAATTGTCGGAAGATATCCGAAAATTTCCGCTTTCGGACATCTCCTTTCGTTAGTTATTTGTCGCCGTATATTTTATCTTCGTCGATAAGCTGATCCGCTTCTTTTTGTTCGGTATCGGCATCTTCTTTTTTCGGTTCCGTCGGCTCGTAATTCGAATAGTCTTCGATTTCAACGTCGTTGTCTTTG
Organism: Treponema socranskii subsp. socranskii VPI DR56BR1116 = ATCC 35536; assembly: GCF_000468115.1. GTDB lineage: Bacteria > Spirochaetota > Spirochaetia > Treponematales > Treponemataceae > Treponema_D > Treponema_D socranskii. The sequence goes on along the minus strand of NZ_AVQI01000006.1, from coordinate 29,281 downwards.
ACGGCGGCATCCGTCTGTATGTTTTCGTCTTCATCGTTCAAATTTTCGAGGATCTTTAAGCCCTGTTCGTTGTCCGCTTCGATGACCGCGTTCGCGATGATCGACGTAAACAGCGAAATGGCGCGGATGGCGTCGTCGTTGCCGGGAATAGGGTAGTCGATACCTTCGGGATTGCAGTTCGTGTCGACGACCGCAATGATGGGGATACCCATGCGGCGTGCTTCGGCGACGGCGATCTGCTCTTTGTGCGTGTCGATGATGAATACGACGCCCGGCAAATCTTTCATCTCTTTAATGCCGGCGAGGTTTTTTTCAAGTTTCGCTTTTTCTTTTTGCAGCGCGGAAACTTCTTTTTTTGTCAAATTGTCGAAGGTGCCGTCGACTTCCATCTTTTCGATTTTTTTAAGCCGCTGCAGCGATTTTTTAATCGTTGAAAAGTTTGTGAGCATACCGCCGAGCCAGCGGTTGTTGACGTAGAATTGACCGCAGCGTTCGGCTTCTTTTTGAATCGCCTGCTGCGCCTGTTTTTTCGTTCCGACGAACAGGATCGATTTTCCCGCCGTCGTCGCTTTGCGTACGACTTCGTAGCTTTCTTTTATAGCCGCGATCGTCTTTTGCAAATCGATAATGTGAATCCCGTTCCGCTCCGCGAAGATGTATTTCTTCATGCGGGGATCCCACCGCTTTACCTGATGACCGAAATGAACTCCCGATTCAAGCAGGTTTTTCATGGTTACAACTGCCATGACATACTCCTTCACCGGTATCGTATGATACCCCTAACTCTGTTTCTCGATGCGTCGTCTCTTATAAAAAGTGAAACGTACGGAAGATCGTTTGCCCCTTTAAGCCTACGGCCAGAGGGCTTACGGCAACGCTATTCGATAATCGAATAACCCTGCGACATAAGAATATCATAAAGCTCCGATATGGGCAAGCCCTCGACGCCGCTGGTCGTGCCCTTTATCTTTTTAATAAAACACGATGCGAGGCTTTGAATGCGGTAGCCGCCTGCAGCCCCGTGCCATTCACCCGTTTCGATGTACCATTCGATTTCGCGCTCGCTCATCTCTTTGAACGTCACTTCCGTAACGCTTTCGCGGACGACCGTCGTCTTCGTTTTGCCGCTGTAGAGCGCGATAACCGTTTTGACCGTATGCGTTTTTCCGCTCAATTCGCGGAGAAAGGCCGCCGCTTCTTCTTGATCGGAAGGCTTGCCGTAGATTTTATTGTTGAAGATGATAACCGTGTCGGCGGCGAGCACCCACGGGATTTCCCTGTCGGCCGAAAGCGAACGCACGACAGCTGCGATCTTTTCGCGTGCAAAAATTTCCGGCACGTCTTCGGCCGGAAGAGAGGGCGATACGGTTTCGTCGATGTTCGGCATGATCACTTGATACGGAATGTGCAAGAGTTTCAATATGTCCTGACGGCGCGGCGACGACGATGCTAAAATAATCGGTTCCATAATTTTTTTACATCCTCAATAACTTTTTGTGCTTCAGAAGCATCTAAAAATTGCAATTTTCAAATGCCGGCTTCATGTCGTGTTTTACGACGATGAGAGATATGGGATTCGAACCCACCGCCTTCAGCTCCGGAGGCTGACGCTCTATCCAGATGAGCTAATCTCTCTTGTGTGCGGCACATATCGCTTTCTGCGTTTGTGTACAGCACGCATCGATCAAAAAAAATCGTCTCTAAATTTCCCGCCCCGCGCACGGAACATCGCGAAACGATAATTTTTAATTGTATCGATTACTTTCCGCTTCCCGAAGACGATGAGTCGAGCTTAATGCCCTTGAGCACTTCGAGCGCACGCTTTCGCACCGCAGTCGTATAGTGGTAGTCGGATGCGATCCGTGATATCTCGTCGACCATCGTGCGCTTGTTTTCCGTACTGCCTGCAAGCTTTTCAAACGCGTCGAGCGTTTCGATCGCCATGCTGCTTGTAGGATTCAATACGCGGTTTCGGTGATTTGCGAATGCGATCGCGTCGGCGGCTTCATCGTTTTCGTTTAAGCCCATCTCTCCGAGAGCACGGATCGCGGCGGCCTGTACCATCGGTTCGTTGTCTGCGATTGCGATATTGATGAGCGTATTTTTCGAGTGCTCGCCTCCGACTTTTGCGAGAAGCAGACAGGCTTTCCGCCGTACATCGGGAAAATTGTTGACGAGGCGGCCGCCCGTTCGCGCCTGCGTCATAAGGCCTTCGCCTGCAAGCTGATCGAGAGCGGCAGCGACATCTTCGGATACGTTGCCGCTTTTGACGATGCCTTCGAGATATTCGAGGGCGACGAGCTTGTTGTCGTACGAATCCGAGCGGGCGAGGGTCAGCACGACCGTGCCGTCGACGTCGCTCAAGTATTCGTTTTCAACAGACGTTTCGCCTCGCTTTGCGGAATCGTTTTTTTTCTGGACTTGCTGTTCCTGCGCAAAAAGTGCCGAAGCAGCCGTAATCAGCACGGCTGCACAAAACGTAATCTTATCAAATTTCATCTGCTCGATCTCCTGTAAAACTTTTGCGGAAAAAAGCGGCTTCCGAAAAGTTTTCGCCTTTTCATTTATTCTATAAAAAATCGAAAAAAAAATCAACGTTCGAAAATACCGACTGCAAACGGATCGTTCCATGCGATGTTGTTTGCAAAAGTACCGACTGCGAGGGCAGGCGGACGCACTAATCGGTTCCGCGCCGAAAACAGCCGCGTCAATCGATGGGCGGAATGTGGACAAGCCACTTATTGCCTATTTTATTAAAATAATAATAGATGATGTCGGTGTCTTTGCTCACTTGAACGGCTTTGACGTCCGTTTTCGAATCGTATCTGATTTCGTCGACTTTGCGCCCTTTCCGCGACGGAACGAAGATATACGTAAAATAATCGCGCAGCGTGTTCATGCGCAGCCCTTTGACGGGAAGCATTTTCGACGCGTGCTGCAGATTTTTCGGATTCGACCAATAGCGGATCGATTCGTCGTCGATGTATTTGAGCCATGCTTCATAGCGCCCGCTCGCCATAATGGACGAAAGTTCGTCGATCGTCGCCATGATCACGGCTTTATCGTCTTCAAACGTTTTTTGCGTAACGTCCACATTGTTTACCGAACGGAGGTATTCTTCGTTTGCGGCAGCCGTCTTCACGTCCGTTTTTTGTATATCGCTTCGCTTTTCCGCCGTCGTTTTTTTTACCGATGACGAAGGCAAATGCTGCGCGGGACGCACCGACGCGCATGCAAGAATCGAAAACAGAGAAAAAATACAACCGATAACGGGCACGATTTTTTTTATCTTTTTCATAGTATTCTACTATACAAGCGATTGTTCGTTTCGTCAAATGGACAATCGCGTTATTTTAAAACGGTATCGGGAGCCGTGATTTCGCCGCGGTACAATATTTTCGGGTAGACGATGATTTTAAGCCTCTTTTCGAGCGCGCTGTAGCGCCGCATTTCATACTCGTCCCCGACGACGATATTGATTCCCGTTTTGCCCGCGCGTCCCGTGCGTCCCGCTCGATGAACGAAAAAATTGTCGTCGTCGTTTAAATCCATTTGAACGACGTGTGAAACGCCTTGAAAATCGAGCCCTCGGGAGGCGACGTCGCTCGTAATCAAAATACGGCAGCTTCCGCTTTTAAATCGGTCGAGAGCACGCTTGCGCTTTTGCTTGTCTTTTTTCGCGTAGAGGGATTCGCAGTCGATATTTTTATATTTGAGTTTCGATGTGATATTTTCCACTTGATCGCCGCGGCTCGTAAAAACAAGCATTTTTTGTATGTCGAGGGCGGCGATCAGCTTTTTCAGCGTATCGATTTTATCGCGGCTTTCGGCGTAAATCGCCCAGTGCGAAATGCGCTTTCGAAGCACGTCTTCTTCCGGCATCGAAATCGATTCGCATTCGGCAAAAAAAGCTCTCACTGCTTTCGTCACCGTCGCCGAACATCCGACGATCTGCACGTTTTTCGGAAAAAAAGAGACGAGGGATGCGAGGTCGTCTTTGATCTCTTTTTTGACGAGCCGGTCGACTTCATCGAACACCGCAGCGCGCAATCCTGCAAGTTTTAATTTTTTTAAACGCGCGAGCTCCAAAAGGCGGACGGGGCTTCCGACGGCGATTGCGGGATTCCCTTTTAAAAGCTCGGTTTGCCGCCGTATCGGCGCGCTTCCGGCAAAGAGCGCGCATTTTGCATTTGAAATCGACATGGCGGCGTCTCTGATTTGGGAAGAAAGTTCGAGCGTCGGAGCGACGACGAGGATTTTTACGCCGTTTTTTTCGTCCTTTTCGATACCGTCTATGAGCGGCAAAAGATATGCGAAGGTTTTGCCGGTACCCGTTTCCGACTGAAAGAGAAGATTTTTCCCTTCAATAATGAGGGGGATTGTCTTTTGCTGCACGGGCGTCGGGCGAGCGATCGAAAGCGTTTGCAGTTTTGCGCGTATTTCGGGAGAAAGGAGCGAAAATGCGTTTTGCGTGTCCATGAGCAAACTATAGCGCAAAAACGGAATTGCTGCTATAATATTTTGTCATGAAAGCAGGCATAGATACATTCGGCTGCGATCACGGGCGCTCCGGGATCGGCTCATACCTCCATTCGTTTGCGGCTAATCTCCCGCTTTCAGGCGATACCGAATTCGAACTGTTCGGTTCCGAAATCGATCGGTACACATATAATTCGGTGCGCGAAATTCCGTTTCAAGCTCTTTCAGTTCCCGACAGCCTTGCAGCCGAGCGCTTATGGCATTTTTTTCGCCTGCAAAAATTCGCTCAAAACGCAAAGTACGATGTCGTGCTCTATCCCGCCATCGAGCGCGTACTGCCGCTTTCGTTTAAAACGCCGGGAGTCGCCGTCGTCAATTCCATCGTTTCCGTTATGCTCAAAGAAAAGGGTGACGGTATGATGCGTATGCAGATAAAGCGGGGGCTCGCAAAGGTGCAAAAGATCGTCGCCGCGAGCGAATTTTTGCGAAATGATTTGATAGGACTCGGCATCGACGAAGCGAAAATCGAAATCATTCACAACGGCATCGACCACAGGCTCTTTTTTCCGCAGCTGCAGATCGATGCCGAAACGGTAACCATAAAACCCTTTGCGATAAAGCGGCCCTATTTTATCTACGGTTCGCGCCTTTCAGGACCTGAAAAAAAACACATCGAACTTATAAAAGCCTTTGCGCTTTTTAAAGAGCGCACGAAATCTCCGCACCGCCTCGTCATCGCGGGCGCCGAAGGACCGTCATCCGAAGACGTGCACCGAGCGGCATCTCTTTCTCCTGCCGCGTCGGATATTTTTCTCACCGGTTTTTTTCCGCACGAAAGCTTTCCGCTCTTATACGCGGGAGCCGATGCCTGCGTTTTTCCGTCGGTGAACGAAGGAGTAGGGCTTCCGATTCTCGAAGCGATGGCTACCGGCATTCCCGTCGCATGCGCCAAAGCCGGTGCGCTTCCGGAAATGGGCGGGGAGGCAGCTCTCTATTTCGATCCGAACGATATCGAAGAAGTCGCTTCGGCGATGGAAAAACTTGTTGTCGATTCGGCGTTCCGAGAAAAGATGATCGCTTCGGGACTGCGCCGTGCACAGCGCTTCAGCTGGGAGACGACGGTTTCCGAAACGATCGAAGTTATGAAAAAAATCGTACGGTGAAAACCCGGCAGGTTTAAGGTTTCGGATTTTATTTTCAATGAATTTTATCTTTGCCGCCAATGGAAAGATCGTATGTGCGTTGACAGGAGTACGCGTTTTATGATATAGTTTTAAAACTATCGTTATTCGGTAATTTTTTTCAGAGGAGTTCGATATACCATGTCAGGACACAGTAAATGGTCAACGATTAAACATGCAAAAGGAATCGCCGACGCAAAGCGCGGCCAAATGTTTACAAAATTCATTAAGGAAATTTCAATCGCTGCGCGCATGGGCGGCGGAGACCCGAACTCGAATCCCAGACTCCGTACCGCTATCTTGAAAGCGCGCGCGTCGAGTATGCCGAAAGACAATATCGAACGCGCGATTAAAAAAGGCACCGGCGATACGGACGGAAAAACATACGAAGAGCTCGTCTACGAAGGATACGGACCGGGCGGAGTCGCCGTCCTCGTTGAAACGCTTACCGACAACAAAAACCGCGCGGCGGCCGACGTGCGCAACATTTTCGACAAAAACGGCGGAAAGCTCGGCGTTACGGGTTCGGTTTCCCGTATGTTTGCACGCAAAGGCACGATCGAATACGATGCCGAAAAAGTGTCGGAAGATACGGTTATGGAGATCGGCCTTGAAGCCGGTGCCGATGACATCGTAAACGACGGCGGCATCATCACCGTCACGACCGACCCTTCGGCTTTTGACAGCGTACTCGAAGCGCTTCAGGAAAAGGGACTCGAGTCGCTTTCCGCACAAGTGGGTATGGTCGCCGATACGAATGCGCAAGTCGACGCGGCGACGGCCGAAAAAGTGCAAAAGCTCATCGACAAGCTCGAAGAAAACGACGACGTACAAAACGTATACACGAACGTCGAATATCCCGAAGATTTCGAGCCTGCAGAGTAAGCGGCGTCTTGGTGTTGCTCATGCGTTTGGGCGTGAGCGGATATATCGAAACCTCTGAAAATCTGTTGCGTTTTCGGAGGTTTTTTTATTATGCCTTATACGCCTCTTTTCAAAAAATGCCGATATGATAGATATGGGTAAATCTGTCCGGCTCTTGCCGCTTTTTATTCTTTGTTCCGCTTCTCTTTTTTCGCAGACGGACATCGATGCACGCACGATCGCCGCGATGTACGGCTGGGACTACGTGAGCGTTCCCAAACGAGAGACGGTACGCTTTCCCGCATTGCTCGAAGGCATTTGGACGGGCGGCGACCGTTATGTATTTTTTGTACCGGAGAATACTGCGGAAAAGGCGGCAGTGAAACCGACCGATATCGCCCTTATCTTAAAAACCTATTACGGCTGGTTTTACGACAGAACGGCCGAACCTGAAGATTGGGCATCGTCTCCCGAACGCTTTTTGTGTACGGCAACGACAAAAGAAGCCGAACGCCTTACGGTGACGGCAGAAAATCTTTTGAATCGTCCCCTGCGCTACGATGCGGACGGAAACGCAGTGCCGTACGACAGCGGCGCATGGGAGCTCGTCGTCAAATACAACGGCAAAAAGCGATACGAAACGCGCATCCCCGTCGCCGTCATCGGAAACGAACTCTATCTCGATTTTGTACTTCGAAACTCTTCGACCGATGCGATAACTGCAGGCGGTACCGAACTTGACGGCTATTGGCAGGGCGTGTGCAGGCGGGAGAGCATACGCATTGCCCCCTATCCAAGAGTTTCGGAAATACGCTCGTACTATGTAAGCGGCGGCGACATGTACGCTCTCCGTTTTTGGGAGACGACGATGCCGTATACGGACGACCTCGCGTCTTTCGACGACACGGATAAAACTTTTTCCGTCGCAAAGCATATCGTCTCGAACGCGAGCGTCTTTACTTGCGTTACAGGGCGAAGTAATCGCATCAGAAATACCGTAAAAAGGCCGCTCGATTTCGGCGATTACAAGCTCGATGAAACGGGGACGATATGCGTTTTCGGAAAGCCGTATATGACGAAAGTAGTCGGCAAAGACAGCGCTCCCGAATTGATGCACATCGTCGCCGAAGCGAACTCGCGCCGAAAAGATCCGCCGCCTCCGCTTTTTCCGCCGAGCGATTTGAATTGGCACTGGGATCTCATCACCCTTCTTGAAAAAGACAATGCGCTCGTACAGGAAGTCCGCTTGAGACAGCGCGCATTTGCCGAAACGAAAGGCGAAGGCGGAAAAATCGACGCGCTTGCCGCCTCTATGTACGGTACGCATTTGAAGCTGCAGGAAGACGCGCTCAAAATTTCCGATGAAGCGCGAAAAAAAATAAAAGCCGTGCGATGATAAAAGCGGGGGACGTACCTGCGAAATCTGTGTTCTGATGTGCGCCGGCTCAGTAACGGCTCGAAGCTTGAGGGTTTGTAAAGTAATAAAGCGGCATCCGTGCCGTTAATCCGAAACAGCCTGCGCACCGCTTGCTATTCCAACGCTTCCCGCGCCCGCTTGGCGGCCGCTTTGAACTCGCGGATAAAGCGTTCTTCGGAAAAGGCGGCCGCGTGCCGTGCGATTGTTTCGCTTTTAAATGTACCCTTTTTATCGAGCGCTTCAAAGCGTTCGATCGCCTCTTTCGCGGAGTCTGCCGTCTGCTCCGAAAAAAAGACGCCGGTTTTTCCGTCTTTGACCGTTTCGCACGCGCCGCCTTTTCCGTAGGCGATGACCGGCCTCCCGCACGCCTGCGCTTCAAGCGGTACGATGCCGAAATCTTCTTCCGCGCAAAAGATGAGCGCTTTGCAGTTTTGCAGATATGCGCACAGTTTTTCATCGCTTATCCTGCCGGTAAACGTGATGTTTTTTGCGCCCGCCGCACGTTTTTTTAAGCTTTTTTCTTCCGAGCCCGAACCGATGACAACGAGATTTTTTCCGAGCGCTTTGCAGGCGTCTAAAGCGATATCGATTCGCTTATACGGAACGAGGCGTGAAAAGGCGACGTAATAATCGAGAGACGGATTTTTTATCGGCGTAAATTTTTCGAGATGCACGGGCGGATAGATGACTTCGGAATCCCGCTTCCAAAATTTTTCGATTCGCCGCGCGATGTATTTCGAATTGGCGATCAGCGTGTCGATCCGCTGGCTCGAAATATAATCCCATTCTCGGATTTCGTGCATCCACTTGTCCATAAAAAAGCGGGTAAGGCGGCCGCTTCGCTTTCGATAATCGAAAAAGAGATCCCACGCGTAGCGCATCGGCGTGTGCACGTATGCGATATGAGGAACATCCGGCGGCGTGATGACGCCTTTTGCGCACGATGAGGACGAGCAGATGACGAGATCGTAGTTTGAAAAGTCAAACGATTCGAAAGCTTTCGGCATAAATTTTAAAAGTTTTGTGTACAGCTTCGTCGCAAACGGAAATTTTTGAAGCGCACTTGTGACGACGGTATTATTTTTAAAATGATTTCCGATTTTGCGTTTGTCGTATACGAGTGTAAAGATATCGGCATCGGGGTAAATTTTTAAAATCGATTCGACGACCGATTCCGCTCCTCCGTAATTGACAAGCCAGTCGTGTACGATCGCAGCTTTCACGCTTTTTCTCCTATCGTATGCTTGACGCTTCGGACTTTGTCGCCGCCGGCCACAGCTGTGTTATGCCGATGCCGATGCCGCGAAGCGAACCGCGCATTTTTATATAATCGCGTTTATACCGTTTGCCGTCCGCTTTACAAAACGTAATTTTACAGCGAAAACAATTTCCGTCGTCGGGGTTTATGATATAGCCTCTCTTCCATCGACCCGTTCCCGCATTTTTTAGACCGTAAATCCACGTCGGACCGAACATCGGTTTTTTGTCGAGTTTGCCTTTTTCGGGAAAATCGGGGTAGGGGCCTCGTGCTCGGAAAGCGATGCTTTTGTTCGTCGCGCCCTTTGCCGAAAGGATGACGCCGTACAATATGCCGTCCTTTACAAACATGTGCCAGCCGCACAGCGCTTCTCCCGTGCGCTGATTTGTCGCGATCCAATAGCCTTCGACGGGATCGCTTCCTTCATACTCTCTGTCGATCGGAATATTTCGGTCAAAGGCGGGCGCATCGTCATCCGAATCGAAAGGTTCGGCATAACCGGGCGCCGATTCGTAGTAATTGTACGGTTCGGGGGAAGCCGCGTATGCGAATCCCGCACAGAGTACCATGACAAGGACGGCGGCAATTTTTTTTGCGTACATAAAAATCTCCTCGTACGATACACAACTAGTCGGCAAAAAAATACGCTTCGATCTGCAGACAGAGCGCGTGATATACCGGCAAGTGCAGTTCTTGAATTTTATACGTTTCGTTTTCCGGCACGACGATCGCAGCGTCCGACAGGGACGCGAGCTTTCCACCCGTTTTCCCTGACAGCGCAATCGTTTTCATCCCTTTTGCTTTTGCGACAACCGCCGCATAGACGACGTCTTTTGCATTGCCGCTCGTTGAAATGCCTAAAAAAACATCGCCCGCTTTGCCGTAACCGTTAAGCTGCTGCGCAAAAAGCGCGTTGCCGTCGACGTCGTTTAAACTTGCCGTCATCACAGCGGCTTGATTTGCGAGCGAAATTGCGGGAAGCGAGCCTTCGAGCGTATTCGAAAGATAGGCTCCCGATTCGGCGTCGATTGCGATAAGCGTGTCGATAAACGATTTTTCGATCCGGCGTTTTTTTACAAAACTTTTTAAGAGTTCTCCGCAGATGTGATCGCTGTCGGCGGCGCTTCCGCCGTTTCCCGCAACCACGATCTTTCCGCCGTTTTTATAGCAGGTTTTGATGAGTTCGTATGCGAGTCGGATATCTTTTTCGCATACCGAAAGAGAAGGATAGCGCGACAGCAAAACGGAAATATAATCTGTCATATAATCAATTGTATCGCATCGCGTGCGAAAAAACAATCGCCGCGTTATGCACATCGGTACGCTCTATGCGCGGTAAAAATCGAGGGCGGCCAATATGATGTCGGCGGATTTTTTATACGAATAGCGATCGGGAAGGGGCGGAAGCGGTGTCGCATCGTTTGCGCAAAAAGCGAGCTTTTCGGCCAAATCGTCCGAATCGCCTGATTTAAAAAAGACGACGGGAAATCCCTCGTATATCTCTTTGAACACCGGGATATCCGATATGAGCGCTTTCGTGCCGAGCGACAAAGCTTCGAGAGGCGGGAGTCCGAAACCTTCATAGAGCGAAGGCTGGACGAGAAGCGTCGATGTCCGATAGAGTTCCGAAAGTTCGGTATCCGAAATGCGCCCCGTAAAACGAACGGCGCTTTCGGGAAGCGAGGCGATTTCCTGTGCAATCGTCGTGTCGCGCGTTCGAAAATTGTCGGCATTTCCTGCGATGACGAGCGGCATATCGAAGCCTGTTTTCCGCGCTTTTTTCAGTGCTTCAAGCAAAACGGAAAGACCCTTGTGTTTTTTTATATTGCCGACAAAGAGCAACTGTCTGATTTTGTGTACGGTTTGAGAAGGTTTTGAAGAAAACCATGCGGGAAGTGCGTTGTATGCGACGACGATCGACAGGTTTTTACAGTCGAGCGTCGCTCTGATACGGTCTCGCGAAAATTCCGAAACGGTAAAGACTGCACGGGATCTGTCGACGGCGCGCTGATAAAAGTATTTCCGCACAGCTGTCCCCGCTTTCGATGCAAGGCCGGGAACGTCGAGAAAGACGACGTCGTGGATCGTCGAAAAAACGGGGATTTCGATACCGAACGGAATATTGCAATAGGGCGTATAGTACACGTCGCACGAATTGATTTTTTTGCGCAATTCGCACGGAAAGGCAAAGCGTTCGGCAAGCGAAAACGTTTTGACGCGGCATTCGGCGGTTTCCGCATTTTCGTATTTTGCGAACGGAGCGATCGCTTCGGTATCTCCGAAAATAAAGCATTCGTTTTTTTCCAAAAAGTACGGCAAAAGAGATGCGATATAAGTGCCGATTCCGCCCGAACCGAGCATGCGCGCATCGACGGCGATTTTCATCGATCAGCAAACTCCTATGGAATGCATGTATTCACGCAGCAGGACGGTAAATCGCTCCATCTCTTTCGGTTTTATGTCGCCCATATTTGCGATGCGGAACGTATCGATGTTTCCGAGTTTTCCGGGATAGATCGTAAAACCGGCTTTTTTCGCGTGATCGTGCAGGGCGGTAAAACTGTACTCGCTCGTTTCGGGGATAAGGATAGCGGTGATAAAATGCGACTGCAGTTCCGCTTTTACGAGCATCTTTAAACCGATTTCTTCGAGCGCTTTCGTCAGTATGTTCCAACACGCAGTATAGCGCTCGAAGCGCTTTTCGATCGTTTCCTGTTTCGTTTCGATGATCGCTTGGCGCAGCGCGTAAAAAGTCTGTACCGGAGGCGTAAAGCGCGTCTGCTTCGTTTCGAGAAAATAGCGGTACTGATCGTAAAGGTTGAAATAATAATTCCGCATCGGCCAGTCTTTTTGCTTTTCGAGTTCCGATTTTTTTGCGACGACAAAACCGATGCCCGCCATACCCTGAATGTGTTTGTTCGACGTGCACGTCATAAAATCGATTCCGAGCTTTTCGAGATCCATCGGCATGCCGCCGTATGCGCTTACCGCATCGACGAGGGTGATCATACCGTACTTTTTTGCGAGCGGGCACAAAATGTCGAGTCGATTTAACAATCCCGTCGTCGTTTCGTGGTAGACGATCGCGAGCGCCGCATAGTTTTCCGATTGAAAAGCGCTTTCGAGTTTTTGCGCATCGAGGGCTTCGTACGTCGAACTTTTAAACACCGTCATATCGATATCGTATATCTTTGCTATCTTCGCCAGTCGCTCTCCGTAAGAGCCGTTGTCGACGACGAGCAGTTTGCCTCCCGGCGGCACGCACGAAGAGATCATCGCTTCGTCGGCTCCGGTGCCGGAACAGCCGAACATGACGGTCGCGTACGAGTCTTCTTTTGCGACAAATCTCGTGAGCTCTTTCGAGCACCACTCCATGAGTTCTCCGAATTCGCTCTCGCGCGGGCAGATATCGCTTACGACTTGCGCGTATTTTACGCTGTCGGTCGTCGTCGAAGGCCCCGGGTTCAAGAGCACTTCGCGCCGGATATTTTGCAGCTCTTCGTTTTCGGCTATGCGCGGCCATATCGTTTCGATTGCGCGGGTGAACATCGCTTCGTCGTCGATCTCCGTCCACGCATAATACTGCACGGTGCGCACATAGACCGGCGTTTGCTGTGCGACGGCTTTAAGCACCTGTTCGTAATCGATTTTTATATGTGCCGGAAAATCTTTTCGGTAGTACGCCGTCATTTCATCGAGCGTTTTTTTGCCGAGTTTTGTGATGCCGACGAGTTCGCCTGCGACGGAGGAAATTTCGCTTCGGTTTTTGCTCACGTTTTTGAGCACGCCGTTTTCGTCGGTTTCGAGGTACACTTCATCTTTGCTGTTCGTCGGGCCTGATGCGAGGATGACGTTTTCGCGCGCATCGTTTGCGAGCACTTTTAATCCGACGGCGTCGTAGATGAGATCGCTTTCGAGCAGAAAAAAATCTCCGGTGACGAGCGGCGCGCACACTTCAAGCGTTCCCATGCTGCTCGTTTTCGCGTAATCGTCGTTCCGTACCGTCACGATGCACGGGTATTTTTTTGCGAGCCGGTCGTACCATTCGCTGCAGTGTCCCGTACCGATGATGATGCGTTCGACGCCGTTTGCGATGAGTTTCCGCACCGAACGCTCGACGATCGCCTCTCCTTCGATTTCGATAAACCCTTTCGGCATCGCTTCCGTCCGTCCGCCGAAGCGCGAGCCCAATCCTCCCGCAACGATAACCGCTTCTTTGATCATACATTCCTCCTCAGCACTTCCATAAACGCCTTTTTATTTTCCCGAGGCGATGTCGTCGGCCGTCCCAAATCCGCTCTCGCACCTTTTCGTATCTTTACTTCGATAAACGCCGTCTTTTTTTCGGAGAGCGCATTTGCGAGGGCGGCTTCGAGCGAAGCGGCATCCTCTACCGAATACGTATGCGCGTAGCCGCAGGCTTTTGCAATTCCGGGAAGATCGATTTTTAAACCGACCGTCGGTTGACCTCCGACCGAATCGTGGGCGCCGTTGTTGAGGACGACGTGTATCATATTATCCGACTTTCGCACGCCGATCGTCGCAAGTCCGCCCATCTGCATGATAGCCGCTCCGTCGCCGTCGAGACAGATGACGAGCCGATCCTTTTTTTGCATGGCGATCGAAAGCGCAATTTGCGACGCGTGCCCCATGCTGCCGACGGTGAGAAAATCGTTCGCGCCGCTCATGCCGTGTTTAACGCGGAGCTCAAAGAGTTCGCGCGATGCCATGCCCGTCGTAGAAACGAAGACCGCATCTTTCGGAGAATGCAGCACGATACGCTCTATTGCGTCTTCCCGTGTCATCTCCGCATCGGAAGAAGTTTTATTTTTGAGCGCGTAAGGCGCAAACGTATCTTTTTTTACGACAAAGGCAAAGGGCGCCGACGCTTTTTCCGTACATGCGTAACAGTAATCGATTTGCTTATTAAGTTCGTCTTCGCTTTCCGCCGTGACGACGTAGGGGATGCGCATGGCGTCGAGCAGGGCGAGCGTCACTTTGCCCTGTTTTATATGTTGGGGTTCGTCGTGGACGGCCGGCATACCCCTCCATCCGATGAGGATGACGAGCGGCACGGAATAGACGTCGCTGTCCGCGAGGGATAAAAGCGGGTTGACCGCATTGCCGAGTCCCGAATTCTGCATATAGACGACGGGCGTCTTTCCCGTCGCCAAGTGATAGCCCGACGCGAGCGCAAGCGCACAGCCTTCGTTTGCCGCGATGATGTGTTTGTCTTCGGGAGCCGTGTCCGTCACATAGGCGCAAAAATTTTTTAAAAGCGAATCGGGTACTCCGGTAAAAAAATCGGAGCCGCGCTTTTGCAAAAGATCGTAAAAATATTCCGGTCGAATCATAGGTACCGCCTTAAGTTATTTTGTTCCGGGGATGAGTTCGAGTATCTGCTTGATCGGCATGCACAGTTCGTTCGCTTCGAGGGAACGCTCCGAGAGCAAAATCGTTTCCGCGCATTTTTTCATCGCGGGGTAAGCCGCACGCAGCATGTGGTTTGCATAGATGACGATATTTGCACCCCAAGAGGCGAGTTCGGTTTCGGTAAACTGATTGTACGTCGTCGGAACGAGCACGAGCGGAATGCTCTTGTATTCTTTCCGAAACTTTTCGCAAAACGTTCGAATGTCTTCTCCCGATTTGTCTTTGCTGTGGATCATAATGCCGTCGGCTCCGGCTGCAACGCTCGCAAAGGCTTTTGCAAGCGCTTCGTCGACCGAACGGCCTGCGATGATCTCTTCGATGCGCGCGATGATCATAAAATCCTTTGTTACCTGTGCTTTTTTTCCTTCGCTGATTTTATGGCAGAACTCTTCTTCGGTCGCGAGCTCCTGCCTTACGTCCGTCCCGAACAGCGAATTTTTTTTGAGACCGACTTTGTCTTCGATGATGACCGCCGAAACGCCGTTCCGTTCGAGCGTGCGCACCGTAAACACGAAGTGCTCCGTGATGCCGCCCGTGTCCCCGTCGTAGATGATCGGCTTTGTCGTGCATTCGAGGATGTCGGTGAGACTCTGCAGCCGCGTCGTCAAATCGACCGCTTCTATGTCGGGTTTGCCTTTGTCCGTCGAATCGGTGAGGCTCGACGACCACATGCCGTCGAAGCGGTGGATGCCGTCGTCTTTCGTCACTTCGGCGTTTTCGACGATGAGTCCGCTCAAACCCGAATGCGCTTCCATGATGCGCACGACGGGCTTTGCGGCGATGAGGCGGCGGAGGCTTTTTAAGCGGATATCGGGCGTCGTTCCGATCGTCTTTGCACCTTCGACGAGAGCGGTCGAATTGATTCCTTGCGTATACGGGATTTCGATCACTTCGCCGCCCCATGCTTTCATCGCTTCGAACACTTCATCTCGTATTTTGCTTAAGTAATTCGATTTCCAATCGTCGCCGTGAATTATATAGTCCGGTTTGTATTTTATTAAATTCGGCACGTAGCTCCACGCTTCCTGCGGCACGACGCGCGAAACGCCTTTGATGCTTTCGACGACCGCTTTGCGCTGTTCGTACGTTAAATAGGGCAGGCGCTTGTGCGAGACGATAGCCGAATCGGTGAGCAATCCGACGATGAGCTCTCCTCTCTTTGCGCCTTCGTTGATGATATTGATGATGCCGGGATGGATGATGTCGCCCGTTATGCCCAGATATACCGTTTTACTCATATACGCTCCTTGCTTTTCTTAATAATTTTTAACAATACGCCGCATCGATCGATTTGAGTTCCGGAAACGTGTCGATTTCGATTATATCGTTTTTGACACATTCGCGGATGCGCACGTTATAGTCTTTGAGACGATATTCGAGCGGCACTTGATCCCAATAGCGCTCTTTGCCGCCCGGCATATCGTAGACGGCACGGATGTCGCGCGAAAGCCGTTTTCCGTCTTCTTCGTTCCAATATGAAATACCTATCATTTGCCAGCAGCGTACGCCGCCGACCGAAAGGCGCGAAATGCAGCCGTTCCGCTCGTAAAAACACCAATCGTCGGTTTTGTCGGTTTGAAAGGCGAGATAATTCGTGTGGTATTGGTACTTTGAAATGAGGCCGGGCTTTTGCAAAATCAAATCGGCTTCGCAGACATAGGCGTTTTCAAAATGTCCTGAGGCGGCGACCATCGACGAAATATTGTTTTCTTCGTTGTAACGCGGATTTTCGATAAAGCGGATCGACGGATAGCTTTGCTTGAGTTCTTCGAACTGCTCTCCGCGGTAGCCGCGTATGACGTATATTTCGGTGATGCCGGCGGCGATAAGCGCGTCGAGCAGCGAATCGATGATGCGCTTGCCGTGTACGCGCACGAGCGGTTTCGGCGTGCTGAGCGTGACCGGTGCGAGGCGCGAGCTGAATCCTGCGGCTATGATGACGGCACGCTTGACGCGGTACGGTTCGAGCGCGAGATTTCCTTTTTCGGTCGGCTCACCTTTTTCGTCGATACAGCCGAGCGCTTTCAATTCCGCAAGGGTTTTATTGACCAGTCCGAGCGACTTTCCGAGCGCGTGCGCAGTGTCGCGCTGCGTCGGATGCCCTTTTGCTTGGGCAAAAAACGAAAGGACGTCGAATTGATTTTTAGTGAGACTCATGCCGCATCTCTTTGCGCGACGATTTTTTTGTATCGTATGACAAGCGCTTTTATTAAAAGATTTACCGCGAGGATACACAGCGAAACGACGCCCGCGCATTCGAAAAGCATTTGGCTTTCAAACGACGGGATCATAAGCGATAGCGGCTGATTCGCCGTCGTCGCGAGAAAGGAAACCGCACTTATCGTCATCATCGAATTGACGAAAAAATACATCGCCATTTCGGCGACGGTGCTTTTCGCCTGCGGCAAAATGACATCGACGATGATTTTTGTACGCGGAATATCCATCGTACTTCCGATGATTTCCAAATTCGGATTCAGCTTTCCGAGCGTATTATACATCATGAGGTACGGGGAAGAAAAAAAGTGAATCATATTGACCATGATGAGGATCGCAAAGGTACCGTATAAAAAGCTTCCCTTAAAAAAGAGAACGTATGAAAGACCGAGGACGAGACCCGGTATCGCAAGCGTGAGTATGGCGCACAAATGCAGCGGCTTTGAAATCTTCGAGCGCGTTCTGACCGTCAAATACGAGAGGATGCACGCACTAAGTGAACCGAGAAGCGAAACGAAAGACGATATGAGCAGGGAATTGGCGAGATAGGTTCCGGTGTTCATCGAAAACGCGCGTTTGAAATTATCGAAAGTCGGCTGCATCGCAATCGGATATTTTTGAACGATGCTGATGAGTAAAAACGACGCGGCAGGCAAAACGATGACCGCTCCCGTAAGGGCACACAACGCGAACGCAACGGTTTTGGCGATCGGATTGTCGATGCGTTTAAAGGGACGGATACCGAACGACGACGACGCTTTGTCGCGGTTTATCGTATCGAGGATAAAAGCGATGACGGCGGGAACGAGCAGAACCGCGCCGATGACGCTGCCTTTGCCGAAATCGAGGAGGCCGATGACGTCTTCATACATCATCACGGGCAGGGTAATGCATCTGCCTCCGATCATGAGCGGTACGCCGTAATCGGTAACGATGAGCGTAAAAACCGTAAATACGACCGAGATGAGCGGCTTTCTGATATACGGTACAAAGAGCGCGGTAAACTGTTTCGCTTTCGGGGTGCCGAGTATGTCCGCGGCTTCGTAGGGGCGCGAGTCTTCGTAGCGTATGATATCCGCCGTCATAATATACGCGACGGGAAACGAATACAGCACGGATCCCGCGACGATACCGCCGAAGCCGTAGATCGGATGCGGAAGGCGCAAAAGATTCGTGAGAATACCGTTCCGGCCGAGCAAAATGACGAGCCCCATACCCGTGCTGATCGACGGGATGAGCATCGGGATGAGAAACAAAAAAGTCCACACGTGCCGGCCTTTACCGTTTATGCGCTCCGTACAAAACGCGAGTACGATACCCAAAACGACGGAGATACACGTTGCGGCGAGAGAAGCGGAGAGCGAATTGCGCACTGCGGATAAAAAGCGTCCCGAACGGACGACGGAGAGGACGTCGGTTCCCGCCATACACGCGAACATACGGGAAAGCGGAAAAAAAACGGCGAACAGAAAAAACACGATGAGCAGCAGTTTCGCCGCCGTAAGCTTTTGCACGCGCATGTCAGTTCCTCGTCGCAAACGGCAAAAGCGAATCGATTTTTATTTGGATATTGCGCTTGACAAAGCGTTCGACGTAGTCGTTCGCCGGCTTTCGTATGATCGCTTCGGGCGTATCGAGCTGTTGAATCGAGCCTTGATACATAACCATAATGCGGTCGCTCATCGCAAAGGCTTCTTCCTGATCGTGCGTCACGTAAATCATCGTCGAGCCGAATTCGCTTTGAATACTTTTCAAATCGGCGCGGAGCGAAAGCCTTGTGTCGACATCGAGCGCCGACATCGGTTCGTCGAAGAGTATGACATCGGGGTTCAGCGCGAGCGTGCGCGCGATGGCGATCCGCTGCTGCTGTCCGCCGGAGAGTTTGTTCGGCTTTTTGTACAATTCGTTTTCAAGCCCGAAGCGGCACAAAAGCGTTCGCGCTTTTTCTTCCGCGCCGCTTTTCGTACTCTTTCGAATTTTGAGCGCATAGCTCACGTTGTCGAGCGCGTTCATATTTTCAAAAAGCGCGTAGTTTTGGAAAACGATTCCCATTTTGCGCTTTGCCGGCGGAAAATTCGTTATGTCATCTCCGTCTTTTAAAATCGAACCGGTATCGGGGGCGACAAGCCCTGTGATAATGCGCAGCAGCGTCGTTTTGCCGCAGCCTGAGGGGCCGAGTATCGATAAAAATTCTCCGTCGCGCACCGTAAAATCGATGTGGTGGAGGACGGGCGTTTCCGACGAAAACGCTTTCGAAAGGTTTTGTATTTCGAGTTTGGTTTTTGTCAATGCTGCCATTTTGCGAGCAGACGCTCCTTTTCTTCCTGCGTATTGCCGCTCATATCGGCATAGGGAATACGCTCCGGGAAATTTTTTACGGTAAAATCCCTGTCCGTATAGATCTTTTCCGGAACAAATTGTTCTTTGTCTTTCGGGCTTACGGTATCTTCGATATAGCGGTACACTTCCATGACGGCCGGTTTCGTTTCTTTGCCCTTGATGACGCCCATACCGTAGAGGCAGTACGGAGCGCCTTCGTCAAAAAACACGATGCTGAGATCGGCTCCCTTGTTGATCTCTTCGACCGCCTGTGCGATCATGCCGAGTCCGACGGCGGCTTCTCCCTGTACGAGCGCGTTTACCGGGCCGGAACCGGAAGACGTAAACTGGAGGATGTTTTCGGCAAGATCGTCGAAGTATGCAAGAGCCTTTTCTTCGCCCCACGCGTTGACGAGACTTTTTAAAAACATATAGCCCGTTCCCGAACTTTTCGGATTCGGCATCGATATGAATCCCTTAAACTCGGGTGCGAGCAGGTCGCCGTAGGCTTTCGGCACGGGAAGCTTTTTTTCCGCGATGAGTTTATTGTTCAATATGATGCAGCCGCCGTTGCGGTAGTCCGGCTCGATCCTGCTCCCGTCGCGAAAGAGCGTGTCGGGAAGGTATTTCGACGTATCGTATGCGATTTCCGCAAAGCAGTCCCACGCTTTTTCCGCATAGCCGTAATCGATGTCGTAACTGATATCGCATGCGGTACTGCTTCCTTCGGCGATGAGTTTTGCCATCTGATTGCCGCTCGGCATATACTGCACGTCGATAACATACTGCGGAAACTTTTCGCGGAGCGCACCTGCGATATACGCGTTGCGGTATTCTTCGGCGCTCGAAAAAACGGTGATCTTTTGAGCGCTTTTGCTGCAGCCTGTAAACGATGCGATCAAAAAAGCTGCGCATAAAACGTACCGGATAAAAGTAAAACGCTTGTTCATATTTCAATATCCTAATAGAAAATATGAACAAAGTCAAGTATCGGTAAAATTACTATCGGAACCGAGTAATTCAATCCCCTTTGCGCCGATCGCTGCCGCGTGGTATAATCGATTCGGATGTTAAATCTAAAGGGAGGTATTATGAACGAAATCATCGATGCGATAAAAGCGCGCAGGAGCACTAAGAGTTTTAAAAGCGATCCCGTTTCCAAAGAGATCGTCGACCGCGTAATCGAAGCGGGACTCTATGCCGCGAGCGCGCAGGGAAAACAAGTGCCGATCATCGTCGCCGTGACGAATAAAAAACTTCGCGACAGATTGTCGGAGATGAACCGCAAAGTCGGCGGATGGGACGAAGGCTTTGATCCGTTTTACGGAGCGCCCGTCGTGCTCGTCGTACTTGCCGATAAAAACTGGGCGAACCGCGTTTACGACGGGAGCCTCGTCATCGGAAACATGATGCTCGCCGCGCATTCGCTCAAAATCGGAAGCTGTTGGATCCATCGAGCAAAAGAAGAATTCGAAAGCGATGAGGGAAAAGCGATCTTAAAAGAACTCGGCATAGCCGGCGACTTCGAAGGGATCGGTCACTGCGTGTTAGGCGTGTCTGCAGCCGAACGCGAGATGCCGCCGCGAAGGGCGGGCCGCGTATTCTATGCCGAATAAAACCGCAGCAAGCGACACGGATACGGTTTTTCAGAGCGGCAGACGGTATGCAAACGGCCGAAACAAGGGTATGCTCCGAATAACGCTATACGGTATTCTCTTTTTTCTTGTCATACTCTACGGGCTTTCCTTTGTCCCGCGCAGC
Source organism: Treponema socranskii subsp. socranskii VPI DR56BR1116 = ATCC 35536 (assembly GCF_000468115.1). Lineage (GTDB taxonomy): Bacteria > Spirochaetota > Spirochaetia > Treponematales > Treponemataceae > Treponema_D > Treponema_D socranskii. The sequence continues at coordinate 8,352 of NZ_AVQI01000006.1, read as the reverse complement.
CCGCGCGAACGGGCGATGAGGAGCGCCTTTGTAAACGAAAAATATGCCGCCGCTCTCGACGAAATCGAAATCGAAAATGCGGGCGAAAAAACGTCGCTGTACAAAAAAAACGGTACGTGGTACGGCTCATCGGGAGGGGTGGTTTTTCCCGCCGAAAATGCGAAAGTTTCGGAACTCATACAACACCTAACAAAGATTCGCAAGCTGTATACAATTTTAGACAGTAATAATACGATATCCGATAAAAATCAGCCGTTTGTATCGATTTTACTTAAAAACGATCTTAACATGTCGACAAAAGTAAACTTTTATGGGCAAAATTTCGACCAAACTCGGCGATTTATCCGCATAGGAGAAAGCGATGGGCCGTATGCGGCCGAAACCGATTGCGATGCATTTTTGAGAGCCGACGCGGGATTTTGGCTCGATCCGTACATCGTTCCTCAAAACACGGAAGAAAGGCGCATCCGCGCAGCCGATATTCAATCGTTGCGCATAGCGGCAAAAGGAGTGCTCAAAACCTTAAAAGCAGGCGAGCACGGTTTTTCGGAAAAAGCGTCGAAATTGATTGCACTTCGACACGGGGGATTAGCCGCGGATACGGAAGGTTTCTACGATACGGGCGCTTTTTCGCTTACCGTCGAAACGGGAAGGGGATTTCGCTTTACGGCGACGGCCGAAAACGGAAAAGCCGGTGCCGCCGCGCTCCGCTTCGATTCCTTTCAAAATACCGTCACCGGAACGTACTACGAATACCGTTATCGCGTTTCCGTAAGTGCATGGACGCTCGAAAAAATCGTCGAACTGTTTATCGAATGAATTGCAATCGGCCGCGAGTGCGGTCGGCTGCGGCTTTCACGTCCTAAATCGGCTTCGATAGGAGGAGCCGGGCTTTTCCGACAGGATCATTGCATTTTCGCAAATAAAACGAGAGAAAGCATATTGTATGCAAAATGAGCGGCCGTATTCGTCCACAGAGTATCGCTTTTTTTACAGCAGATACGGAGCACGATACCTGCAAAAAATGCGTTTATGACCGACGGCAGTCCGAGGTAGCGGTGAGAGAGTGCAAAAGCGATGACGGAGAGCGCTTCGGAAATTCGCACGGCGTTTTCGGCACTTTTTCCCCGTGCCGCGCTTGCATGAGCACCTTCTTCGCCCGCAGCCCTTTCTTCTTTCGTTTTCGCGCCGCTTTTTTTGCTTTGCAAAAAGGCATCTTTCAAAATCGATCCGAGCGTTTCAGGGAGATAGAGGCGGTAGAGCGCTTCTTCGTAAAACGATGCGCATACAAAATTGACGATACAAAAAAGCGTTTCGGCAATCGACGAGGGCAGCGCGGGAGACACACTCGTTTTTCCGCCCGAAAAACGCACGGCAAGTTCGACGGCCGAAGCGATGACACACAGCGAGCCGAACGAAGCGATCGCACAGCCGGTTTGCACAAAGCGAAACGCATCGCCTTTTGTGCGCTGTACGGAATGCGGAAACGAAAAATGCACGAGTGCAAACGCGAGTGCTGCATAGCACAGGGGCTTGAGCGGAAACATCCACGCGGAAAACGCCCGCGTCGGCGCCGAGCCTGCAAAAAGCGGCGGGATAACAAAGAGGCACACGGATACGGTAAAGACGACGTTCCGCCGCAGGTTTACAGGTATTTCCATATCGTTGCACTATGAAAATTTGTCGATTTATGATACAATAAAATTAATTATATAGTATTGAGGCCATTGTGTATATCCTAAAAGTTACCGCTGCAGCCGTCGCGGCTGTCATCGCTCTAAAGCTCGCACAAACATATCAAAAGAAAATCAAATTCTTTTTGACCGGTTTCGATTCCCGCTTTTCTCTTTCCGAAATAGACCTCTTGTGGCGCACTGCAGCCGTGTGCGGTCTAAAAGATCCGCACTCTCTGTTTTGGTCGAAGCCTTCTCTTTCTCAGTGCATCTCTCAAATCAAATCAAACGCGGAGAAGGCAAACGATCACGGTATGCAGCGTCTCCTTGCAAAGCTCTATTCATACCGCACGCACATCGAAGCCGAAGCGTCGCAAAAGCGCGGCTTGACATCGACGCGCGCTCTCGAAAGCGCTCTGCGCTTGAGGATCGTGCTTGCGGGAAAGGGCGTGTTTGCGTCGAAGATCGTCAACAACGCGCGCGAGCTGACGATTAGTTTTCCGACGCAAAACGGACAGATGCCCGTCGAAAGCAAAGATTGGATCGGAAAATCGATAAGCGTGTATCTGTGGCGCACCGGCGATGCGCGCTATATTTTCGATACGACGGTGATCGGCAGCGGCATATTTTTCGGCAAAGCGGTGCTGTACCTCAAGCATACGGAAAAACTGCTGCGTACGCAAAAGCGGTATGCGGTGCGCACAAAATGCAATATGTACGCAAGTCTTTTTATTATTAAAGATAAGGTGATCGATTACAATTTGGTTGAAACGCAGTCGGGATACCGCTGTCTTATCGAAGATATTTCCGAATCCGGAGCAATGGTACGGATCGGCGGAAAAGGCGTACCGAATATTCAGCTAAAATTGCAATTTACGCTCGAAGGAAAATTGATAATCATGTTCGGCGTCGTCCGTACGGTCGAATACAACAGCGATATCGATCAATCGCGCCTTCACTTCGAATGCGTACACATCGAACCGCAGATGAAAAACCAAATTTTGAGTTTCGTGTACAATATCATGTCGCCCGAAGAGCGCAGAGCCTACGAGCTTTTTCCGGTCGACGAAGATGCCGAAGATTCCGAAGACGAAGCGCCTCAGGCGGACGGTACCGGAGAAGAGCCGGCGGAAGAGGCAGGCGATGCCGCGTTCGCGTATGAATTGTCCGATACGAAAATCCCCGATACGACAGATGCGTTGATCGACACTATGGTCGGTAACGGATAGCCCTGCGCGGTTGTTTTATATTAACGAGGTGAAAATGAACAGATGCTTTAACAGATGCTTTAACAGATGCTTTAACAGATGCTTTAACAGATGCTTTATAAGGACGATTATTGCGCTTGCATGCACTTCCTGTTTTGCTTCTTCCGCTCCGCTTCGCATACAGTTCGTCAAAGGCAATATCGTCGATAAAACGGCGGCCGTGCGCGAAAGTTCGGGAGAAGACGCTGCGTTTCTTTCAAAAGAAGCGATCGATTTTGCGCTCGAACACAAAGTGCTGCTCGGAAACGACCGCGATTTGGACACGCTGGCGCTTGCGGGCGTGCTTGCGCTTCCGGCAAATTCGGTCGCTTCTCTCGATTACGGGGAGCGGGAAGCGCTTTCGGAAAAATTCGTAAAACTCTTTTCACTCTTTCCGAGCGATACGGTGCGGATTGCAATCTTGAACAAAGCGGCGGCGCTGCGCGATTCGCTTCCTACGGAACCCTGTATCGTCCTTTTAAACGACTATCTTGCAAACGCTGTGTCCTCTGCCGGCGAAAACGGTGTCGTAAAAGCCGCCGTGCGTACGCTCGGTGAAATCGGCGACAGCCGATCGTTTTCCGTGCTGTTTACAGCGCGACGGCAGCAAAAGTGGCCCGAGTACGGCAAAGACATCGACGAGGCGATCGCGCTTCTCGCCGACAAATCGCTTCCGCAAGTAATCGCCGTCATCCGCGAAGGAAACGTCAAAAACGGTATACGGCCGCTGTTCGAGGTGCTCATAAAAAATGAAAAAATATCCGCATCTTTTAAATCGGAAATTGCCGAAAATGTGCTGTCGGAGACGATATATATAGCGAACAACGCTTCGTCGATAACGAGGGAAACGGTTTCCCTGCAAGTCGATGCGCTCGACGTTATCGTACAAAACAAGTGGACGCGTTCCGCTCCGGCAGTGCTTTCGTTTTTTGATCTCGCCGAACGCGAATATAAGGCGGGCGTTATGACCGACGGCGAATTTGTCAAAGCGATAAACGCTGCGGCTGAAATCGCGCCGGTCGATGCTTCCTCCCGCCTTGCGTCCTATCTCGCTGCGTTGAACAGACAAACCGAAAGCGGGGCAAAAGTGTCCGAAACGATTGCGCTCGCTCTGATCGGCGCGCTCGGCAGGATCGGCAATAAATCGTCGTTCGACACGCTTTTGTACGTGACCTATGTCAACTATCCCGAACCGGTGATTGCCGCCGCCCGCGACGCGCTCGCGAGGCTTAAATGGTGATAGGAAAAAGACTCAAACATCCTCTTTTTTGTGCGGTACTCATCTCCTCCGTTTTGGCGTACGGCGGCATCGTTCCCGTCAAAAACCGTCACGCATTCGCATCCCTCGTTCCGCCGCTCGATATCGTTTCGATGTACGGCACCGTCGTTTCAAATCCCGTAAAATCGCAAAAGAGAGGCGCGTATTCGCTCGAATTTGCGCCGGACTTCGTCGTATCGAAGGGCGGCGTAAAAAGTTCCGCGCGCGGGCACATAACGGCGGTTATCGACGAAAAAACGGTTGAAGCGTATTTTCCGGGAAAACTCTATTCGGCTTCTTACGGAAAGGGAGCCGTCCTGTGTGAAAGCGGCGCGCGGCTTTTCCTTTCGGGAAGGGCGGGCAAGAGCGGCGTTTTTTTCGTTTCAAAAGCCGAAAGTCCAAGTCCGGAAAAATCGTTTACAGGAAAACTCTCTCGTATCCGCGCGCTCTCGCGCCTTCAGTTCCGCCGTCTCATGTATGCGTGGGGCGGGGCGGGCGGACTTTTACTTGCGCTTCTTTCGGGTTCCCGCGAATACACGGAGAGGGCGGTTTCGGACGCGTTTCGGAATGCAGGGCTTTCGCACATCCTCGCGCTTTCGGGCATGCACTTGTCGCTCGTCTCGGGCATCGCACTTTTTGCAGGTATGCGGCTTTTCGGAAAAACGAAATCGTATATTTTTCAATTCTGCGCCGTATCGCTTTTCGTGTGGTTTGCAGGGTTTTCACCGTCTCTTTTGCGCGCGTTTTTATGCAACGTGCTGCTCCTTTTGTGTTCCGTGTGCGGCATCGCAGGAGCGGATACGGTTTTGATTTTGTGCGCGGCCTTTATCCTGCACGTCCTGATCGCGCCCGCCCATATTTTGAGTGCGGCTTTTATGCTTTCGTACGGTGCGCTTTTAGGCATTTTGCTTTTTTCGGAAACGCTGAACGCTTTTTTGATCCGCGCTCTGGGGCAAAAAATATCCGCGCCTCTTTCCGCATCACTCGGCGCACAGACGCTCACCGCTCCGGTGACGCTTTCGCTTTTCGGAACCTTTATGCCCGTCGGTGTCATCGCGACGGCACTCGTTTCGCCCCTTGTAACCGTGTTCATCTATGCGGGCATCGTCTGCATTGCGCTTTCGCTCGCCCTGCCGTTTTTCGCGCCCCTTGCGGGAGCGGTGATGAACGCGATCTACGGACTTATAAAACTTCTCGTGCTTTTTTTCGCACGCGCCCCCTACGTGCACATCGCGTAACGGGTACGGATGTCGTGTCGGAACTTTGCAGAATACAGTAATGAGGTGTACTTGCCTTGTTATGCAGGATTTACAAAAATCGCCGTTCGGGCTACTATGAGTTTTGCGTATGACGATCCCTGATTATAATTCACCGGCAGCCCTCAAAGCTCTCCTCGATGCAAACGGTTTTTCCATGCAAAAAAAATTCGGACAAAATTTTCTCGTAAACGCATCGGCTCGTGAGCGCATCGTCCGTGCGCTCGAAATAGAACGCGGTATGCGCGTATGGGAGATAGGGCCGGGGTTGGGTTCCATGACAAAGCCTTTGCTCGATGCGGGCGCCCACGTTAGGGCCTTTGAAATCGACAAGGGATTTATAAAACTGCTTTCTGATTTTTTTAAGGCGGAAATCGAAGAAGGCACGCTACGAATCGTTTCGGGCGATGCCGTAAAAACGTGGAAAAGCGCGTATGAGGATTCGGGGCTGCCCGACAGATTTTTCGGTAATCTCCCGTATTCGATTGCGGCATCCCTCATCGCCGACACGATAGAGCGCGGCGTAAGATTCGACAAGGCTGTCGTTACGGTACAAAAGGAAGTCGCCGATCGGATGACGGCAAAAGAAGGAGGGGACGAGCGATCGTCGTTTTCGGTACTGTGTCAGTGGGCGTACGATGTCAAAGGGCTTTTTGATTTGGCTTCCGGAAATTTTTGGCCGAAGCCGCACGTCGCCTCGCGCGCCGTCGTTATGACGAAAAAAAAAGATTTTCCCGCGTGTGAAAATCCTTCGCTTTTTATAAAGATGCAGCGCGCTCTTTTTTCATCGCGCAGAAAAAATATCCGCAATAATTTAACGGCCTTTACCGGAAGCGCCGAAAGAGCCGAGCGTGCGCTTACGCTTGCGGCTCTCGATCCCTCGCTCAGGGCGGAGACGCTGTCTCTTGCAGAACTTTTGCGGTTGTCCGATGCGCTCAATAGCGCTATACTTGCGTGAAGTGCGATAAAAAGAAGGCGGTTATGGATACGGAACGGATAGCGGAAAATCTCAAGCGAGTCGTCGAATCGGTGCGGAACGCCGAACGGAAAGCCGGAAGAAAAGAGGGAAGCGTAAAGCTCCTCGCCGTAAGCAAATTTCATCCGGCGTCTTCCGTCATTGCGGCGATCGGAGCGGGGCAGAGCGCATTCGGCGAAAACCGCGTTCAGGAAGCATACGAAAAATTTAATAAAATTTATGAAGACTTTCCGTCTGCCGAACTGCACATCATCGGAACGCTGCAAAAAAACAAAGCCGCCCGCGCGGTGCGGATCGCCTCTTGCATAGAATCGGTCGACAGGCTCGGCATTATGGAAGAGCTCGAAAAACAGTGCGCGAAGATTGATAAATCGATCGATATTTTATTGGAATACCACACGGGCGAAGCGTCGAAAGCGGGCTTTCTTTCATACGAAAATATGTACGAAGCGCTTCGCTATTGTGCCGAAGGAAATGCGCCGCACATCGTACCGAAGGGTTTTATGACGATGGCGCCTTTTACCGACGACGAAATTGCCGTGAGGAAGTCCTTCGTTTCGCTCCGCGATGCTTCGGAAAAGCTGCAAAAAGAATTTCCCTCCTTCGATCTTACAACTCTTTCGATGGGAATGTCGGCGGATTATAAAATCGCGATCGAAGAGGGTTCTACCGAAGTGCGCATCGGAACGGCGATTTTCGGCGAGCGGGAGACGGCGGCGTTATGAGGCTTTGCGTGAGAAAATGCGCAGTCCTGCTTTTATTGTGCGTCATCGCTTTTCCGTGCCGTGCAAAGGAATCGAAAAATGCGACACCTTCTCCGTATACGGACGACGAGTTTCCTCAATTTATGAAAGACTTGCGGAGGGCGGAAATTATTTCGTTCGGCGCGCTCCCCTTTGTGACGCTTACGTCGACGATCGTGTATTCGTCCGCACGCTATGCGCAGCACGGCTTCGATTCCGAGTATTTTCCGAATCCCTTTGCAAAAGCGTCGGCGAGCAACGGCTATTCGACGGCCGAACAGGCGGGCATTTTGCTCACATCGGCGGGTATCAGCGTCGGCATCGGGCTTACCGATCTCCTCGTTTCGGTGATCAGGCGGAAAGCCGCAAAGAAAAAACTCGAGCGGAAAGAAAAAGCGCCCATCGTCGTCACGCCGATAGCCGAAGACGAAGATGCCGTCCTCATCGATATGCCGCCGAGAGAGGCACCGCCCGGCGAAACTCGGAGCGATGCCGCGAATCCCGATAGTGAAGAACAAAAAGCGTCGCAGGAAGGTGCGGACGCGGAAAACGATGCGAGCGGAGAATCTGAAAAATCGAATGCGGCACAATTGAATACGCCGCCCGATGAAAAGTCTGTAAGCGAGGCGGAAGGGCGAGCTGCATCTTCTGAGCTTGCGCTCGAAAGGCAAAGCGGAGAATAGCGGTGCCGTCTTTCAGCGTACAAGTTCCCGCCGATTTTCAGGGCAGCCTCCGGCTCGACAAATACATCGCTTCTCTTCCCGGCGGCATGAACCGCTCGAAATTAAAATCCTGTGCGATCGAAATCCTCGTAAACGGAAAAGAGCACAAGCTTTCGGCCGCCGTAAAAGCGCTCGATATCATCGATGTGCAATGGGACGATAATGTTCCCGACGACATAACACCGGAAAATATCGCGCTCAGCGTGCTGTATGAAGACGAAAACGTCGCCGTCATCGATAAAGCGCAGGGTATGGTAACGCACCCGGCGGCGGGCAATTGGACGGGTACGCTCGTAAACGCGCTTTTATACCGCTGGGGCAGATCTTCGATTTCCCGCATAAAAGATACGCCCCCGTCTCTCGCCGCGTCTTCGAGGAGGCCCGGCATCGTACATCGGCTCGACAAAGATACGTCGGGACTCATCATTACGGCAAAAAACAGGGACGCCGAAGAGTGGCTCGGACAGCAGTTCGCCC
>NZ_AVQI01000005.1 GCF_000468115.1 Treponema socranskii subsp. socranskii VPI DR56BR1116 = ATCC 35536 | reverse complement strand
TGACCGTGCCGAACATAAAGTCGTCGGTAAAGGAGAGTTCGTCGACGGGTTTATGGGTATATTGCATGAGGATACCTTCGATTGTTGAGATAGTGCGGCAAGAGAGCCGCTGCAATATATATCGCCTGCAAAGTGATAAATTACGCGGTTTTTTGTAAAAATAAACGGATGCACCGCGAAAGCCGACTGCGATTCCTTTATGAGGATTCCTGCGCGATCGATTTTTCGATCATTATATTGATTTTCTTGACGTGCGGAACGCTTGTTATTACTATATAAACATGCACACTGAAAATTCGTCCTCCGCTTCCCGAATCGACCATCCCTTTGCGCCGGTATACGATTCGAAAAGCCGTGTCCTCGTTCTCGGCACGATGCCTTCTCCGCGTTCCCGGACGGCGGGTTTTTACTATATGCACGGACAAAACAGGTTTTGGCCGGTTATCGCGGCCATTACGGGAGAAAGACTCGGCTATGCGAACGACGAAGGAATCAAAGCCGTCGACGAGCGGAGAACGCTTGTGCTCCGGCACGGCATCGCGCTGTGGGACGTGCTCGCTTCGTGCGATATACGGGGAGCGGCCGACACGAGCATACAAAACCCCATCGCGAACGATTTTTCAACGCTGCTTGCATCGTCGCATATCGACCGTATATATTGCACGGGGCAGACTGCGTATAAGCTCTACACAAAGCTGTGCGAAGAGGCGACACACATAGGCGCCGTATGCCTCCCGTCGACAAGCAGCGCAAACCGCGGCCGCTGGCCGCTCGATGCGCTTACAGCGGCGTATCGCTGCGTACTCGAGTGCGGTGCGCGATGAACTTTCAAAAAATCGACAAAAAGGCGATAAAAAAAGCGGACGAACTCGGCAAAGCCGCCGGAAAACGCGACGTAAAAAAAGTCGGATTGCACTTGGAAAAAATGAAGCGCGGCCCGATCGCGGATCTGTGGCATATCGTCGAAGCGCTGTGGGCGGGCTTTAAATCACCCGACATCCCCGCCGAAACGAAGATCGCGATCATCGGCGCGCTCGTCTACCTCGTCAGTCCTTTCGATATCGTGCCCGATTTTTTGCTGCCCGGAGGTTTGCTCGACGACGCCGCGGTTATCGCATTCGTCTACGCGCAGTGCAAAGACCTCATCATCGAAACGATTCCGAAAATATCCGAGCAGATAAAAAACGGCATACGCGACATTGGAGACACGGCGTCCGAGCAAATACGGCGCATCACCGAAGACGCCGTTTCCGCTACGGTCGGAAAACAGTTTCAACGATACTGCACGCGATTTTTTTTCAACTCGCTTCTGAAACTCGCCCTTTTTGCCGCATCGATGCTGCTCCTTGCCCTTTCAAAACCCGCACGGACGCCGGGTATAATTGCAGCGTCCGTTCTGCTCATAAGCGCGAGCCTCTGGTTTGTCCTCTCCGCAGCCGCCTCGTGCATCTCATGTTTTAAATTTCTTAATAATTTTTTTCCGGTGTTGAAACAAATCCGCACGCGGGAAGCGCAAAATGCGCTTGCAAATCCGCGCTACAAAAAATTGTACGCACGGGAAATGCTTGCCGAAGCGATTTACACTGCGACAGCCGAAGGGACATCCGGCAAATCGTCGGCAAAAAAATCGTTCTATGCGTTTTTATTCCGCGCGTGGAACGAAGGCAAACTGCCCGCATGGATACCGAGAAAGCGTGCTATGACCGAACACGTGTGGAATGCGCTCAAATCCCGCATTATCATATTTATCGGAGCCGTTTCGGGATACCTCATTGTGTACAATACAATCGTGCGGAATTTCGTGCTGCCCGCCGTCACGGATTATACGCTGCCTGAGCTGCTCGCCTACCCTTTCGTATACGTTTGGAATTTTCTGCGATGACGTCGTCCTACATCCGCGAACGTATCGGCAAACATCGTCTCCTCTCAATTTACGGCACCTCTATATTCGGAATTTGAAAGCCTTTTTTTCGCAGCAAGGCGATGAGTTTATCGCTTCCGAGATGCATACAGTACACGCGGCTTCTTTCCGACAGCGGGATTTTCCGTTCAAGCGTCGTGTAGCAGCAATGCCCCGCCGCATTTTTATCGAGCGTCGCTTCATGAAAAAGCAGTTCGATTTTATTGTCGAGAAATTTTTTCAGCACGATGTCTGGAATATCATGCGCATCTCCGCTGTAATAAAACGATGTGGTGCCGAACACGACTTCGTAGCCGAAGCATGCAATCATATCGGAATGAACGACACGGTGCGGCACGATAGTCAGATCCCACGCATCCGGCGCACTCAGGTAGTGCGTATATTTGTCGGCGCCGATACCGATACATTTCAAAAACCGTTCGAGCGCTTTCGTCGGATAAAATATATCGACCGGTTTCGGCACGATGTGATCGCAAAACGAAAGTACGGTTCCCAAACTCCCGATATGATCGCTGTGCAGATGCGTAATCAATATGACCAGGCGCCGAATACGCTTTGATTTTAACAGCCGTATGATGCGCGGATACACGCTTTCGCCGCAGTCAAACATGACAAGCGTCGTACCGTTGATAAAATATGCGTTCGTGTTTCCAAGCGGCGCATTGAACGCCGAACCGATACCGGTAAAATGAAGTATAGTCGTATTCGCCATTATGATATCCTCGAAGCGGAAAATCTCCCTTAAATTATAGAACATTTTCGTACCGGATAATCCGATACGTATAGCCGTCATTATATCTTTTGAAACAGCTTCTGTGCTACCAGTGCGCTCTTTGCGCACGGTTTAATAAACGGGGCCGTCTCAAAACTCGATTAGTTTTCGGACAGCTCCGAAGTTAAAAGATACCGATGCGGCAGTCGGAACCGGCCGCAGCACAGCTGTATGCAGGAACATACGCGCCGTACTATACCGCAAAACCCGTTTTCCAGTGCCACACGGGTTTTGCGAGCGCGTTTGAAAAGGGCTGCGTGCGGTTAAAATCGGGGAGCCAGCTCGTATCATCGGAAAGCTCTTGATAAAAAAGGTATTCGAAACCGTACGCATCGATGAGGTCGCGGAGATCGCGGTCTTCGGTTTTACTTACGAGGCGATTTTCGATCGCTTCGAGCGCGCGCTTCCGTTTTGCACACTCGTTTTCGCTTTCCGCAAAAGGTACGGGCGTATACTGCGACATGAGCGAAATGAGCGCTTTGCCGTCGGCATGATGCTTGAGCCATTCAAGCGTATCGGCAGTTTCGGAAAAACGTCCCGGCAAAAAGAGATGACGCACGATGACGCCGCGCTCGATTTTTTCTTTTTCGATGCCGTCCCGTGTCTTTTCTGCGAGCACAAGCGGAAAACGCTCGATCATCCAGCCGACGACGCGCGCGGCGGCTTCGGGGTAATCTTCCGCGCCGAAGAGGTTCTTCGCAAGTTCGGGCGAAAGCGTTTTCAGATCGGGCAGCCATACGGACACGAGGTCTTCGAGCAGTTCAAGCGTTTCGACCGATTCGTACGCGGACGAATTCCAGCAAAACGGAATCGACACGCCTTCTTCCCGAGCGCGCTTGAGGTACGAAGCGATTCTCGGAATCGCGTGACTTCCCGTCACGAGGTTTATGTTTTCCGCACCCGCGTTTTCGAGCGTCCGGCAGATTTTAACGAATTCTGCTGCATCGACGGTACGCCCCATACCGTTTTGCGAAATTTGATAATTTTGGCAAAACACGCAGCGGAGCGTACAGCCCGTAAAAAAAATCGTACCGCTGCCGCCGAACACGGTGACCGGCGGCTCTTCGCCGAAGTGCAGACACGCGGACGCGATGCGGACGGTATCTCCTTCTCCACACAATCCGTGCACGGCTTTTCTGTCGACAGCGCATTTTCTGGGACACTGCATACACGGAGCATAAGCGCCTACGCCCGATTGTAAGGGCGGCGGAACGCCGTTGCGAAGCGAAGCGGAGCAATGAAGCGGAGCGGAACCCTGCAAAGCGGGATCTTCGAGCCGCTCCGTCCGAAAGGGAAAGGACATAGGACTACACCGCTTTTTGTTCGACGAGAGAGGACATGAGAGACGAGAGCGATTCAATCGGAAGCGTTTCGGCTTCACTTTGCACGAGCTCGGCAAGGTTTTTCCAATCGTCGGGCGAAAGCGAAGCCGTGTCGTCCTCACCGCGCAAAAACGAAAGCATCGCACCGAGTTTTTCGGCGTGCTCCCTCGTCGGCTCATTTTCCGCATCGGAAGACGAATCGATGTACTCGGTAAGCCAATAGTCCCCAACCGCACGGGGAAGGCCGCCGAGACCGCGGATCGCGTTTTCGAGGGAACGCGCAATTTTTTCGCACGTTTTTTTCGCATCGTAGCGGCTGCCGTTTTCCGCCCGCTCGCGCTTTGCCGCCCGCGCTATATCGCTCAAAAATTTTTCGGTATATGTCATAGACTCACGGTATACTGCGAATACCGCTTTTTGTAAACCTGCGGAAATGTACGGAAGCGTACTGCCTTCATTTCGTTTCCCGTGACACTTGCAGCGTGTGCGATCGCAACTATGCACAAAAGCGCACGTGTGTTATAATCGATGTATGCAAATCATTCCCGTTGCGAGCGGAAAGGGCGGCGTCGGCAAAAGCCTTTTGTCGGCAAACCTTTCGATTGCGCTCGGTCAGGCCGGCAAAAAAACAGTGCTTGCGGATTTGGATTTAGGCGCGTCGAATCTGCATCTCGCGATCGGTCAGCACGTGGATCCGGCGGCAAGTCTCGGCGCGTGGCTCACCGACAAAGGCGAATTCGAAGACATCATCGTACCGACCGATTATGAAAACGTGAGCTTTATCGCGGGCGACAGTCAAATCCCCGGACTCACCTCTCTCAAGCCTTTTCAAAAGACAAAGCTCGTACGCAGTTTTCAAAGCATCGACGCCGATTACCTCATCCTCGACTTGGGAGCGGGAACGCACCAGATCATCCTCGATATGTTTTTGCTTTCCGCACAGGGCATCATCGTAACCGCCCCGACGGTTACTGCGACGCTCAACGGCTACCTCTTTCTCAAAAACGCCGTCTTCCGCCTCATGTACACGACGTTTAAAAAAGGAACTGCCGGATACGACAGGCTCGAAGCGCTGCGCAAAGATTCGACGTCGCTCCAGCGGCTCTATATCCCGAAACTGATCGAAACCCTCGATAAAGCCGACCCGGAAAACACCGCGCTCTTTTTGTCGCGCATGAAATCGTTTCGTCCGCGCCTCATCATGAATCTCATCGACGATCCGAAAGACGCGGACAAAGCGCAGCGCATACGCCGTTCGTGCAACCAATATCTCGGACTCGATATCGAATACTTGGGTATCATGTACCGCGATTCGCTCCAGGAAAAAGCGCTCGAATCGCAGCTGCCGATCATCGTATATAAACCGCAGGCGGTACTTTCGCAGGCGATCTACCGCATCGCAGAAAAAGTGCTCGCGTCGGAAACGCATACTTTCGATGACGCCTATTCTCCCGACACGGACGGCGCCGAAACGTTCCAAACGGCGGAAGAAGAAGCGAACGAAGATTACGACTACAAACTGTCGGTCATCGACGATTTGGTCGGAAGCGGTACGCTCACGGTCGGAGAACTCGCCGAAACGATTAAAACGCAGCAGTTCGAACTGACGCAGCTGAAAAAAGAAAACATATTGTTAAAATCGAAATTGGTGCAGGCTGCAGCCCAAGGCTTTAAGGTATAAGCGATGTTTTTACCCTTGTATTGCAATTACCCGTCGTGGATCCATCCCGAAATTTTTCCGGGCGTTCCCGTGCTCGGCCTTTTACGCTGGTACGGGCTCATGTACATATTCGCGTTCGGTACGGCGTTTTTCGTGCTGAAAAAAGAGATGAAAGAAGGCGCGCTCGACGGCAAAAATTACAAAGCGACCGAAGACGACATATTCGGTTTTATCGCTACGGGAATCGTGTTTTTGCTCATCGGCGCGCGCATCTTTTCGACCCTCGTCTACGATACGAGCGGTATGTACCGCGAGCGGCCGTGGCTCATCTTTTGGCCATTCGACACGGTAACGCATAAATTCACAGGTCTTGCGGGTATGTCGTATCACGGCGGTCTTATCGGAGGCCTTATCGGTACGATCCTGTGGTGCAGGCGGCACAAAAAAAACACGCTCCAATGGATGGACGCGATAGCGGTCGCGATTCCCGCGGGCTACACGTTCGGCAGACTCGGCAATTTTTTAAACGGAGAACTGTACGGAAGGATTACGACAATGCCGTGGGGGATCGTCTTTCCGCAAGCGGAAAAATTTTCGGCGAGCTTAAAATGGGTGCAGGACTTTGCGGCAAAGATATACATGGAAATTATGGGAACCACCGTAAACCTTCCGCGCCATCCGAGCCAATTATACGAAGCGTTTTTCGAAGGCGTCGTACTGTTCGTCATATTGTGGTTTATCAGAAAACGTAAAAGGTGGGACGGCATGCTTTCGGCCGCATACGTTTTCGGGTACGGCACATTCCGCTTCGTCATCGAATATTTTCGGGAGCCGGATGCAGATTTGGGTTTCCGCATCGGAAAGGATACGGCGTCTCCCGTCTATATGAACGCTTCGCTCCTCAATTTTTCAACGGGGCAAATTCTCTGCTTTTTGATGATGCTTTCAAGTATCGTCTTCGCCGTAGTTTCTTATTGTTACGCGAAAAAAAATAGGAAAGGATAAGATACTGTAAGCGATAAGCTTCGTTTGCAAAATTTGCACCGGCAATAAGACGGGATGTTTGTTTTCAAATGCTTTCCACTTCTTCTTGGCTAAGGCCGGTAGCTTGCATTATCTTTTTTACGGAATCGCCAAGCTGTTTTAAAATCCGTGCCGTTTCGAGAGCTTTTTGACGGGAACCTTCAGCAAGACCGAGCGATTTACCTTGCTGTATACCTTGCTGTATACCTTGCCGCAGCCCTTGCTGTATGCCCTGTTGTATGCCGTCTTTTCGTGCATCCATTTCAAATGCTTGTATTAACATGTATTCTTTCCTCCTCTCTTCATTTTCTTTCAGTTCTTTGATATACCGATCTACCTTGCGGATAAAGGGGCTGTCGCTTGTTATGCCGTTCATGTATTCCAAAAAAGCCTTTAGTTCAGGGTCAGGCGTCTTATCTGCCGCAGTGCTGTTGATAATGACCTTGGTTACGCCGTCCGCTAATACGATTGCGTTATCTTCACTGCATACCGTTTTGAAGGTGTATACCGGTAAGCCTCTGTTTAGATAGTCGAACGGGCAAAAAAAGATGATGAATGAATCGGGCAAGTCGGTATAATGTCCGCCCTTTTCAAGGCTGCTCACGTCGATAACCGATTGATAGTAGCGCAGACGCTTGGCAAGGTCTTGTTTATTTGTAGTTTGCATTTCTACGTCATACACGCTGCCGTTGCTGTCGGTAACCCACACATCAAGGCGTATGCCCTTTGCATAGCCTGCTTGGTCGAATGTTTTTTGATAAGTTATATCGCTAATCGGCCCGATCGAGTCTGCAAGCACCATATTCAAAACCGTTGTACAGATAGACTTATCCTGCATCACCGCGCAAAACATATAATCGTCGGTAATCGTTAAATCATCAAACCGTTTTTGCATAGGCACCCCTTCATTGATTGTATTATATCACAGATTAAATGACTTTAAAAGGGAGCGATGTAACTATTTAAGAGTAGAAATCGCTCCTCCCGCACAT
>NZ_AVQI01000004.1 GCF_000468115.1 Treponema socranskii subsp. socranskii VPI DR56BR1116 = ATCC 35536 | reverse complement strand
TAAAAACCTGCGGCATACAAGTCATCGCGGCCGGCGCACAGCGCATACACTCCGCTATAATCGGTCGAAAGCTCTTTGTACAGCGATACGTTTGTCCCTTCGATTTTCCATACGGCGGCTTTGGGGTTGCTGGGGAAGGAGGCGTCCGTCCATCCTGCGGCATAGACGATGCCTTCGCGCACGCACAGGGCATAGAGCCCTTTGGCTCCGGAAACGCTAATCGGAGTAACGATCGCACCGTCTACTTTCCATAAGTTTCCTGCGGCAACATAGACCGAAGTGCCCGCCGTACATACGCCGTAAGGAATGTCGTTGGTATAAGTAGGTCGGCCTTCAAGTCCCAATGACAGTTCACTCATCGTGCCCGCATCGGACCCCGCCCATAAAAAGACAGTCTTTTTGTGGGTATTATCCTCTTTATAGCCTGCCGCGTACAGCTTGCCGCTCCCGACACATAGGGCTCTGACTTCCGCATAGTCTGTCGAGGACGTTACTTTACACAAAAAGGTTATCTCAGGATGTGCAGGATCACTGATGTCGGTAATGCTTGCGCCTCTATCGGTACCGTTATTCGTTCTGCCCGCAACAAGGATTTTTCCCTTATAAAAGGCGATGTCATA
>NZ_AVQI01000003.1 GCF_000468115.1 Treponema socranskii subsp. socranskii VPI DR56BR1116 = ATCC 35536 | reverse complement strand
GAAGTATAAAAACCTACGCCCGGCCGGAGCGGTGCCGCAGGCAGCCACCGGAGCGAGCGTAAGCGAGCGAGGAGGCCGAGCGCGAGTGAGCCGCGGAGGGCGGGATCGCACATAGGTGCCGTCCGTAATCATATATAATTCGTTTTATCGCCTTTCTTTCGGCCGAAAATCGAATTTCGTTTCGGCGAGGATGACGGCAAAAAAGATGAGAGTGCAGCCTGCGATCATGCGCAAAGTCAAACGCTCGTGCAAAAGGACGGTACTGAACAGCACGCCGAACACCGACTCGAACGAAAGGAGGAGAGCTGCAAAAGACGAGCGCACGTATTTTAAGCCGACGTTCTGCAGCGCAAAGGAAATCATCGTGCTGAAAAGACCGAGGTAGAGCATAGAAACGATAACGCGCGTATTTTTTACGGCCGCGACAGGAAAGGCGCCGTCAAAAAGAAAGGCTCCGATCCACGAAAAGACGGCGGCAAAAAAGAACTGCAAAACGGTAAGCACGATCGGATCGTAACGGATATTGCATTTGGCCGTATAGAGGATGTGCAGCGCGTAAAAAACGCCGCAGCCGAGCGTAAGGGCGTCGCCGAAATTGATCGAAAGGAGCGATGATTCGCTTTTTGAAAGCGCGAGCAAACCGATGCCCAAAAGCGAAATCGCGGCGGCGGCAAAGACGTGTCCGCCCGGAAATTTTTTATAAAGCGGCCAGCCGAAAAGCGGCACGAGCATTACGTACACCGTCGTGAGAAATGCGTTTTTTCCGGCGGTCGTATAATCGCAACCGACCGTTTGCAGCGCGTAGGCAAAAAACAACAGAGCGCCGAGTATCGCCCCGCGCTTCCAATACGAAGCATTGAGCAATTTGAGAGAGCGCACAAAGATAAGGGCGAGAGCCGCCGCCGCAATAGAAAAACGGAAAGCGAGCATATAGATCGCGCCGATATAGTCGAGGCTGTCTTTTACGACGACGAACGCAAATCCCCAAATGCACGCTGCAAGGAGCAGCCCTGCTCCCGCAAAAAACGATACGCTCTTTTCTCTCATACGTCGGCAAGCGGCGTCACCTTTTTAAGGTGCCAAATATCGCGCACGTAGTCTTCAATCGTACGGTCGGAAGAAAATTTTCCGCTGTTCGCAATGTTGATAAGCGCTTTCCGTGCCCAGTCTTTCGTATTTTGATAAGCCGCTTCGACTTCTTCGTGAGCTTTGCAGTATGCGTCGAAATCCGCGAGCACGTAGAACACGTCGGGGCGCTGGCCTTCGACGCCGTAAACGAGCGAATCGTAGAGCTCTTTGAATTCCTGATGCGTCGGATCGTAGGTACCGTCGACGAGCTGCTGTACGACGCGGGAAAGCTCGGGGTTCCGTCCCAAGTATTCCTGCGGGTTGTAGCTGTGCTCGGTTTCCATTTTAATAATTTCTTCGGCGGAAAGTCCGAACACGAACGCGTTTTCTTTTCCGGCCTCATTGACAATTTCGATATTCGCACCGTCCATCGTACCGAGCGTAAGCGCGCCGTTTACCATAAACTTCATATTGCTCGTACCGGACGCTTCAAAACCCGCAGTCGATATCTGCTCGGAAACGTCGGCTGCCGGAAAGATTTTTTCCGCAACGCTGACGCGGTAGTTTTCGACGAACACGACGCGGATTTTTCCGTGCACGCGCCGGTCGTTGTTGACGCGGTCGGCGACGGTATTGATCAGTTTGATGATCGTTTTCGCTCTGCGGTAGCCCGACGCGGCTTTCGCACCGAAGATAAAAGTCTGCGGCGGCGGATTGAAATCCGCGTCGTCGATGATGCGGTTATACAGATACATGATGTGCAAAACATTTAAAAGCTGGCGCTTGTATTCGTGCAGGCGTTTTACCTGTACGTCGAAAATGCTGTCGGGGTCGAGGAATTCGTTTTGCGTATGCTTGAGATATTCGGCCAAGCGCTGTTTGTTCGATCTCTTGATCGCCGTAAGCTCCGCAAGAGAAGCTTCATCGCTTGAAAAACGCTCGAGGGCTTTGAGCTTCGTCAAATCTTTTTCCCAGCCTCCTCCGATGCGCGCCGTGATAAATTTCGCAAGAGAGGGATTCGCATTTAAAAGCCAGCGCCGCTGCGTGATGCCGTTCGTTTTATTGTTGAATTTTTCGGGATAGAGTTCGTACCACTCTTTCAGTTCCCGCGTTTTTAATAATTCCGTGTGGAGTTCGGCAACGCCGTTTACGCTGAAGCACGAATGGATCGCGAGCCACGCCATAAAGACGTGTCCGTTGTTGATGATCGACAGCTTTTGATGACGTTCGAAATCGTTCGGATATTTTTCGCGCAGCGAAATGAGCAGCCGCCGGTTGATTTCTTCGACGATTTGATACACGCGCGGAAGCAGGCCTTGAAAGATTTCGATCGGCCACTTTTCGAGCGCTTCGGCAAGGATCGTGTGATTCGTATACGCAAACGTGTGCGTTACGATGTTCCATGCGTCGTCCCAGCCGACGTTGTATTCGTCCATGAGGATGCGCATCAGTTCGGGAATCGCTACGACCGGATGCGTGTCGTTCAGCTGAATGACGTGCAGTTCGGCGAATTTGCCGAAATCGGTTCCGAAGCGCGAAACGTAGGCGCGAACCAGATCCTGCAGACTCGCCGACGAAAAAAAGTATTGCTGTTTGAGCCGGAGCGCTTTTCCGCTCGGGCCGCTGTCGTTCGGATAGAGCACGCGGCTGATGTTTTCGGCGCTGTTTTGTTTTTCGACCGCGCGGTTGTACTGCATATCGTTGAACAGCTGGAGGTCGAAACCGTTCGGAGAAGTCGCTTCCCATAATCTCAGCGTGTTCACCGTGTTCGTGTCGTAGCCGACGATCGGGGTGTCGTAGGGAGTAGCGGTCACTTCTTCCGCGTTTTGCAAAGAAAAGTGCATGCGGCCGTCGGGCGTTCTGTCGTACACGATCGTACCGCCGAAACGGACGGTTACCGCCAAATCGCTTCGCTTTACTTCCCACGGATCGCGGTGCTTGAGCCAGCGGTCGGGATATTCGACTTGCCAGCCGTTTTCGATCCGCTGTTCGAACATACCGTATTCGTAGCGGATGCCGTAACCGTGACCGGGATAATCGAGGGTTGCGAGGCTGTCGAGAAAACACGCGGCGAGCCGGCCGAGTCCTCCGTTTCCGAGTCCCGCGTCGGGCTCTTTGTCTTCGATCATATCGTAATCGATGCTCATGTCTTTGAGCACTTCCTTTACCTGCTTTTCGATTCCCGCGTTGATGAGGTTGTTGCCGAGGGCACGCCCCATCAAAAACTCTGCGGAAAAATAATAAAGCTGCCGTACCGGATGCGCTTCGTAGGCTTCCCTCGTCGCCATCCAATTTTTGACGATCGGATCGAGCACGGAGGCCGCGACCGCATCGAACAGATCGTATTTTGTCGCCCGTGAAATGTTTTTTCCGTATCGATCGTGAAGCCTTTTTTCAAGATTACGTTTGAATTCTTCAGCGCTGAATTGCATACGCCCTACCCCCTTACACTTACTTAAAAAATTGACGACACATCTGAAAATCGCTTCGATTTTCAGAGACTCCGTTTACTTATCAACAGCACGAGGCTGTCGGACGGCAAAACGTAGCGGTGCTGTTCGTTTAACAATTCTTCATCTCCCCTCTTTCGAACCGCGTCTTCTCCGTCGATCGACGTGTCGGCGATGCGGTACCACGCGTTCCCTCCCGCGGGAGAAGGCAGCGTAACCGTCAAATCGTAGATGTCGGTATTTATCGCAAAGTAGATTTCATTGATGCCGATACCGTCAGCCGATTCGTCGACTTTGAATGCGAGGAAGCGGTCGAGCTTCGCCCAATCGGGATTTTTCCCGTTCGCGTCGTACCACGTGATCTCAGACGCATCCGCAAAAAACGTATTGCGCCGAAACAGCGAATACGCTTTGCGGAGTTCGATCAGCATTTTCGTATACAGCAATATGTCCCTGTTTTTATCACAGCAGTGCCAATCGATCCACGACGTTTCATTGTCCTGACAATACGCGTTGTTGTTGCCCCGCTGCGTTCTCATCATCTCATCGCCCGAGAGGAGCATCGGCGTTCCCTGCGAAAGAAACAGACAGGTAAGGAAATTTTTTATTTTCCTGCGGCGCACCGACACGATCTTCGGATTCGTCGAATCGCCTTCGAAACCGTTATTGTAGCTGAAATTATCGTCGCTGCCGTCACGGTTTCCCTCTCCGTTTTCGTCGTTGTGCTTTACGTTATAGCTCACCAAATCGTACATCGTAAAACCGTCGTGCGATGTGATGTAATTGACGGAATTGACGGGAGAACGTCCGTTCGCTTTATACAAATCCGAACTGCCGGTCATCCTCGTCGCAGCTTCCGTCGCCGCACGGTCATCGCCTCTGATAAAGCGCCGTATATCGTCCCGGAATTTTCCGTTCCACTCGCACCACCTGCCGCCGGCAAAAGAGCCGAGCTGGTAGCCGCCGCCGGCATCCCACGGCTCGGCGATGATCTTCGTTTTTGCGAGCAGCGGGTCTTGTGCTATCGCATAGGGCAGCTGTCCCGAAGAAATGAGATGGCCGAGCTCGGAACGGTTCAATATCGTCGCGAGGTCGAAACGGAATCCGTCGACGTGCATATCGACGCCCCAGTGCCTCAAACTCGCAAGGATGAATTCGCTCACCGTCGGATGGTTCGCGTTCACCGTATTGCCGCAGCCCGAATAATCGGCATAGTATTGCTTTTGATCCTGCGGCAGCATATAGTACACGCCGTTTTCGATTCCGCGAAACGAAAAGGTCGGCCCGTTTTCGTTCCCTTCCGCCGTATGATTGTAGACGACGTCGAGAATCACTTCGATCCCCGCGCGGTGCAATTCACGCACGAGCTCTTTGAACTCCCGCACCGCCCCTCCCGGAGACGTGTCCGCAGCATAGGACGTTTTCGGCGCAAAAAAACCGATCGTATTGTAGCCCCAGTAATTTGTCAATAATTGCCCCGTGCGCGGGTTTACGCGTTCGTTTTCCGCTTCGTCGAATTCGAACATCGGCATGAGCTCGACGGCCGTAACGCCGAGGTACGTAAGGTACGGAATCTTTTCGATAAAACCGCGGTACGTGCCGGGGTTTTGCACGCCGGACGTCGGGGAACGGGTAAAGCCTTTGACGTGCGCTTCGTAGATGATCGTTTCGGAAAGCGCCCTCGCGAGCGGCTTGTCGCCCTGCCAGTCAAAATCGGTGTCGTCGACAACGACGCATTTCGGAAAATCGGACAAGTCGGAAAGAAGGCCGTTTTCAATGCCCGCCCGCCCATACTCGCGCTGTTTTCGGTATGAGCGAAATACGGAACCGGCCGTAAACGCTTTTGCGCACGGATCGAAAACGTATTTATTAAAATTGAACCGATCGCCTGCAGGAGGGTTGTACGGACCGTCCAGACGATACAGATAAAGCACCCCCGCTTTCAAATCTTTGATAAAGACGTGCCACACGTCGCCGGTTTTATTGATTTTCGGATCGAACTCGAATGTATCGCAAAACGTCTTTGCATCAAGCGAATCGAAAAAATAGAGCACGACGCGCGTCGCATTTTTACTGAACAGCGAAAAGTTCACGCCTCCGTCCGTGACGACGGCGCCGCATTGCATCGGTCTGCCTGCAAGCACACGAAAAGCATCCATGAGCGGTATTTTATCATAAGACAATAATAAAAAGCAACATTACAGATTACCCATTGCGATTTGTACGTATATGCGGTGCCGGTCGCGTATTTAACATTTTCCCTTGTGCGCTTTTACGCACGAATAGGATGTCTTATGACAAAACATAATCGGCGGTATAAAGATTTCGTTTTCGTCGATCGCTTCGGAAAAGATAAAAAAACCGCCCGACGCCGTCGCCGACGTTCCGAGCGGTTTTCAATACGTTATGCGGCGAGTAATTTATTTGCGGCCGATGATCGTTTTGTTTTGCAGTTCGAGGCTGTGCTTCGGATTCAAATAAATTCTTACTATAAAAGTGCAGAGGAAAATCGCCGCAAAGACAATGCCGACCGCATACGAAATCGTAATACCCGTCTGTCCGAGCCGCACGAGGTTGAAACACTCGGGCGCATAGCACAGATATGTAATGGATACGGCGGACATAAAGGTTGCGGGAATCGCGGCGAGCCAGCAGCGGTTTCTGTTCGGATAATTCGTCGCAAGGTAAGCCGCTCCCGACCACAATACGATCATTGCAAGCGTTTGGTTCGACCACGAAAAATACCGCCAGACGACGCCGTATTTGATCCACGAAATGCCATAACCGATTAACAGGAGCGGAGTCGCAATCGAAAGGCGAATCTTGAGATCTTTTTCGTTGAGCTTAAACCAGTCGAAGATAACCATACGCGCGCTGCGGAACGCAGTATCGCCGGACGTGATCGGACAAGCGATAACGCCGATAAGCGCAATCGCCCCTCCGACTTTTCCGAGAAGACCCGTGCAGATCGCGTATACCGATTTCGGGTTTCCGCCGCCCATTTCAAGCATCGCTTTGAGTCCGGTGCCTTCTCCGCCTTTATTCCAGAAAAACGCGATCGCTGCGGACGCCCAAATCATCGCGATAATGCCTTCCGCGACCATCGCACCGTAAAATACTCTGCGACCTTCTTTTTCATTCCGTAGCGTACGCGAAACGATCGGCGACTGCGTTGCGTGAAAGCCGGATATGGCGCCGCACGCAACGGTGATAAACATGAGCGGCCAAATCGGTTTTTGCGTTGCCGCGGGATAGAGGTTTTCAAGCGTCAACTCCATCATCGGACGGACACCGTTATTTATCATCGTAGCAATCGAAACGCCGAGCGCCATGAGGATGAGGAAGATGCCGAAAATCGGATAAAAACGCGCAATGACTTTATCGACCGGAAGCAGCGTCGCAAGGAAATAGTAGACGAGGATTATCACCGTCCACACTTTTACGTTGAGCCATTCCGGCGTCAAAAGAGCGAGCAAGCCCGCCGGTCCTACCATAAAGACGACGCCGACCATGACGAGCAAAACCACGCTGAATACGCGCATGACAGTCATCATGACGGGGCCTAAATATTTTCCCGTAATTTCCGAAATGCTCGCGCCGTCGTTCCGCACGGACAGCATCCCCGAAAGATAATCGTGCACCGCACCGGCGAAAATCGTACCGCCGACGATCCACAGGTAGACGCTCGGTCCCCACAGCGCACCCGAAATCGCACCGAAAATCGGCCCGAGACCGGCGATATTCAAAAGCTGAACGAGAAAGGCGCGCGGCGTCGAAATCGGAACGTAGTCGATACCGTCAGGATTTGCCATGGCGGGCGTTATCCGATTCGCATCGGGCTGAAACACTTTTTCGACAAGCGTCCCGTACACAAAATACCCTGCTATAAGCAGACCGATACATAAAAAGAAAGAAACCATAGATCCTCCCTAAAAACCTTCATAGGAATCTGCATCCAAGCTTTAAGCAAAGCGCAAATCCCGAAAAATTTTTAGCCGTGCGCGTACTTCACAACGAAGAGCTCTATCCCGACACTTCGAGCGAGCGCACACTTTAAATAATAAATAATTCATACGATTTTACGCACAGATCGCACTATGCGCAAAATCGAGATAAAGCCGACGCCCGTTTCCGGCATCGATCTCTATCGTCCGCACAGCCGCCATACAAATCATAAGTGTAATAAATACAACTTATTTCGAATATTATACACCCTCTTCCGCAATTTGTAAAATAAAATATGAAAAAACATGAAAATAATGTCACGTAGGTGAAAAACGCCGCTTGTCCGAACTTCGCGGTATCGTTACTTTTTGAGCGTGTCTAAAAATTTCAATTTTTAGAGACTTTTGTTGATCTGTTTTTTTTTCATCCACTTTTCGATGCCCGCAACGATGTCGGCATCGATATCGTGTTCGACGCGGCACGCGTTTTCTTCGGCCTGCTCTTTGGAAACGCCGGTGATCTTCACAAAAAAATCGGTGAGCAGGCGATGACGGGAATATATATTTGTCGCTTTTTCGAGACCTTTTTTTGTAAATTCGAGCTCGGTACTTTCGTTATCTGCGAGATAGCCGTCCCGCTTCAATATGCCGACCGCTCTGCTCACACTCGGTTTGGAAACGCCGAGTTTTTTTGCGACGTCGACGGAGTGAACCGTACCCTTCACATTTTTTACCCTGAGAATCGCTTCAAGATAATCTTCGCCGGACTCGTACATATATACCTCCGTTTCCGTCACTATACGACATACTTAGTATACCGCATATATCGATTAATTGCCATCTTTGAAATGCCGTATTTTAAAAAGCATCGTCCGAACGGTACGGCGTTTTACAGATCGATATCCATCATAATGCGGTCGACGGATTTTCCCGGCGGAATCATCGGAAGTACCATTTCGTCTTTGTCGATCGCAACGTCGATCACCGCAGGCTTTCCGGACGCGAGCGCAGCATCGAAAGCTTTTTTGAATTCCGCTTCGCTCGTAACGCGGACGCCTGAAATGTCGTAGGCATCGGCGAGCTTTACGAAATCGGGTGCAAAATCGAGCGTCGTCGCGCTGTAACGCTTTTCGTAAAAGAGCGTCTGCCACTGACGGACGTTTCCGAGTGCGCCGTTATTGAAAATAATAATGATGATCGGAAGACCGTAGTGGCTTATCGTCGCAAGTTCGTTGCAGTTCATGCGAAACGAACCGTCGCCTGCAAAGTGCACGACCCTTGTATCGGGGTTCGCAAATTGCGCGCCGATCGCGGCTCCCGTGCCGAATCCCATCGTCCCCAATCCTCCCGACGTAAGAAAGGTACGCGGTTTTTCAAAATGATAAAAGAGCGCCGTCCACATTTGATGCTGTCCCACTTCCGTCGTGACGATCGTATCGGACGGAACCTTGCCGTTGACGTATTCGAAGACGGCTTTCGGAGGAATCTTTCCGTTTTGTTTCCGGCTCGGCGGAACTTCGGCTTTCCATTCGTCTATCTTCGCATTCCACTCGGACGCTTTTCTTTTTTCGACGAGGGGCAAAAGACGCGAAAGGGCATCCTTTATATTGCCGACGAGAGAATCGTGGACTGCGATATTTTTGTTCACTTCGGCGGGATCTACGTCGATCTGCACGATCTTCGCCTTTCCCGCAAACCTCTTGGGATCGCCTATGACGCGGTCGCTGAAACGCGTACCTATCGCAAGCAGGAGATCGCATGTATCGACAGCCGTATTCGACGCCTTCGTCCCGTGCATACCGATCATGCCGGTCGAAAGCGCGTGCGTGTTCGGAAAAGCCGACTTTCCCATAAGACTCATCGAAACGGGAATCTGCGCTTTTTCGGCGAGCGCTTTGAGCTCTTCGCACGCGTCCGATATGATCACTCCCCCTCCCGCGTAGATAAAGGGACGCTCCGACGCATTGATGAGAGAGGCGAGTTTATTAATTTTTTCGTCGGGGATGTCGCGTACTTTCATAATGCGGTGCAGGCTCGCTTTACATTCGACAAAACGCGAGTCAAGCGGCGCCGGTGCGGGAACGTAATCGCACGAAGATGCAGTGACGTCTTTCGGAATATCGATGAGTACGGGACCCGGGCGCCCCGTTTTTGCGATAAAAAACGCTTCGCGTATCGTGTCGGCAAGCTTTCCGACATCGCGCACGATAAAATTATGCTTCGTGATCGGCATCGTCACCCCCGTGATATCGATTTCCTGAAAACTGTCTTTGCCGAGCAGGGGCGCTATGACGTTGCACGTGATCGCAACGATGGGAACCGAATCCATATACGCCGTCGCAATTCCCGTAACGAGGTTCGTCGCACCCGGCCCGCTTGTCGCCATAACGACGCCGACTTTGCCGCTTGAGCGTGCATAGCCGTCGGCTGCGTGAGAAGCGCCCTGTTCATGTGCGGTGAGGATGTGGCGGAGACGTTTTTCGTTTTTATACAGTTCGTCGTAGATATTGAGGATCGCTCCTCCGGGGTAGCCGAAAACGGTATCGACTCCCTGTTCGATAAGACATTCTATAACGATTTGCGCACCGGTATATTTCATCGAGCATCCTCCGCGTTACTGTAAAATCGCACCTTTGTCCGCGGACGACACGAGCTTTGCGTA
The DNA here is from genome assembly GCF_000468115.1 of Treponema socranskii subsp. socranskii VPI DR56BR1116 = ATCC 35536. Taxonomy (GTDB): domain Bacteria; phylum Spirochaetota; class Spirochaetia; order Treponematales; family Treponemataceae; genus Treponema_D; species Treponema_D socranskii. The sequence goes on along the minus strand of NZ_AVQI01000003.1, from coordinate 10,089 downwards.
GCGGACGAGATATCCCTCCGTCGCTTTCGGAGGCGGAGCTTTCCATTCGGCCTTTCGCTTTTGAAGCTCTTCGTCGCTCACTTCGAGCGTAATCGTATATGCGTTTATGTCGAGCGTGATTTTATCGCCTTCGTGCACGAGCGCTATCGGCCCGCCGACGGCCGCTTCGGGAGAACAGTGTCCGAGTGACGCGCCGCGCGTTGCGCCGCTGAATCGTCCGTCGGTGATGAGCGCGACGTCTTTGTCGAGATCCTGCCCTGCAAGAGCTGCGGTAACGGCGAGCATTTCGCGCATGCCCGGCCCGCCTTTCGGCCCTTCGTAACGGATGACGACGACGTCGCCGGGTTTAATGTCGCGCCTCTGTACCGCCGCCATCGCGTCTTTTTCATCGTCGAATACGCGGGCAGGCCCCGTATGCTTCATCAATTCTTTTGCGCAGGCGCTCCGCTTTACGACCGTACCGTCGGGCGCGAGATTGCCGAATAAAACGGCGATACCGCCGTTGGGCGAAAAAGGATTTTCGATCGGCCGAATAACCGAAGGATTTCCGTTGACGGCGTTTTTAATATTTTCGGCGATCGTCTTTCCGGTAACCGTGATCAAATCGGTTTTTATCAATTGTTTTTTTGCAAGCTCGGCGAGCACCGCTTCAACGCCGCCGGCGTCGTCGAGTTCGTTCATAAACGTGTGACCGGCCGGAGCGAGGTGACAGAGGTTCGGAGTTACTTCGCTGATATCGTTTATCATGTGCAGATCGATTGCGACGCCCGCTTCGTGCGCGATCGCCGGAACATGGAGCACCGTATTGCTCGAACAGCCGAGCGCCATATCCGCCGTAAGCGCGTTTCGGAACGAATCGGGTGTCATCATGGAACGCGCGGTGATCCCCTTGTCAAACATTTCCATAACCTGCATACCCGCCCGCTTTGCCAGGGCTATGCGCCGCCCGGTCACCGCGGGAATCGTCCCGTTTCCGGGAAGACCGAGACCGAGCACTTCGGTGAGACAGTTCATGCTGTTCGCCGTAAACATACCCGAGCACGCGCCGCAGCCGGGACACGCACGCTCTTCGAGCTCTTTGAGCTGCGCCTCGTCGATTTTTCCCGCAGCGACGGCGCCGACGGCTTCAAACATATCGCTTAAACTCAAACCCTTTGCCGCGTACGGATTCGAAGAATCGGTTACGTGGCCGGGCATCATCGGGCCGCCTGAAACGACGACCGTCGGAAGGTTGAGGCGGGCAGCCGCCATAAGCATGCCGGGAACGATTTTATCGCAATTCGGGATAAGCACGAGCGCGTCGAACTGGTGCGCTTTCGCAACACATTCGATCGAATCGGCGATAAGCTCGCGCGTTACGAGAGAGTATTTCATCCCCTCATGCCCCATCGCGATGCCGTCGCATACGCCGATCGCCGGAAATTCTATCGGAGTACCGCCTGCCATGCGGACGCCCGCTTTTGCCGCTTCGGCAATGCGGTCGAGTTCGAAGTGCCCCGGAATGATTTCGTTTTTCGCACAGCATACGCCGACAAGCGGGAGGCGCAGCTCTTCGTCCGTATACCCCATCGCATAAAACAACGAACGATGCGGCGCACGTTCTATACCTCTTTTTGCATTATCGCTTTTCATCTGTGCCATTGTATACCTCCGTCGGACGGAATAAAATACCGATCTATCCTAATCCATCGAGGCGATGCCGTCAAGAGATTTCTGAATAAATATTTCAGATATGTAGTATAATTAATTTACGATAAAAAAAGCATAAGACGATAAGGTAGTGCAAAAGCAATTATTTTTTAAGAATTTCCCGTAGTCTCTGAGAGAATGTCCGCATACCTTTCCCTTACAAGGGAAATCATCTATACTGACGGTATGGCAGATTATCCCAAATTCCCCGAAGCGCCGGAAGGCACTCCCCCTTCACAGTTCGTGCATCTTCACGTGCACTCCGATTATTCGCTGCTCGACGGCGCGGTAAAGATAGAATCGCTCGTAAAGCGCGCAAAAGAGTTCAATATGAAAGCGCTCGCGCTCACCGATCACGGCACTATGTTCGGCGTACTCAATTTCGAAAAACTCTGCCATACGAACGGCATCAATCCGATCGTCGGCGAAGAATTCTACGTCGCGGAAAACGACTGCCGCACGCAGGAAAAGACGCGCTACGGCGGAAAATACTATCGCCTTATTTTACTGTGTGAAAACGAAAAAGGCTACCGCAATATGTCGTGGCTTTCGAGCATCGCCTACACGGAAGGCTTTTACTATAAACCGCGTATCGATTTCAAACTGCTCGAAAAATATCACGAAGGGCTTATCTGTCTGTCGGCCTGTCTGCAGGGCGAAGTGCCGCAGGCGCTGCTCCACGGAGACGAAGCCCATGCGGAAGAAACCGCGAGGCGCTATGCCGAACTTTTCGGCCCCGACCGCTACTATATCGAAGTACAGGATCACGGAGTCGAAGAGCAAAAGCGCGTCGCCCCGCGCCTCATCGCGCTTGCAAAAAAGCTCAATATACCGGCGGTGCTGACGAACGACGTACACTATTGCATGAAAGAAGACGCCGAAGCGCAGGACGTGCTGCGCTGCATCGGCTTTCAAACAAAGCTTTCCGAACCGCACCAAACGATGGGAGACGGCAGAGCCGAGTGGTATTTTAAAAGCGAAGGGGAAATGCGCTCCCTTTTTCCGGATTATCCCGAACTCCTGGCGAACACGCTCAAAATCGCCGATATGTGCAATCTGACGATTCACCAATACGATACGGCCGAACTTCGCACCTGCCTGCCGCACGTGCATATTCCCGAACCGTTTAAAAGCGAAGACGAATACGTGCGCCACTTAGTCGAAACGGGTTTGCGAAAACGCTATAAAACGATAACGCCCGAGATGACCGAACGCGCCGAACACGAACTTTCCATCATCTTTAAGATGGGTTTTTCCGGCTACTTTCTCGTCGTGTGGGAATTCATCAACTGGTCGAAAGAGCACAATATACCGATCGGGCCGGGCCGCGGTTCGGGCGCCGGTTCCCTCGTCGCATACGCGATGGAAATCACCGACATCGATCCGTTTCGCTTTAAGCTGCTGTTCGAGCGTTTTTTAAATCCCGAACGCATTTCGATGCCGGACTTCGACGTGGACATGGATTACGATTTCCGGCAGGAAGTCATCCGGCACACGCGGGAAGTTTACGGAGATCCGCAAGTCGGACACATCGTCACTTTCGGTACGCTGAAAGCGAAAGCCGTCATCAAAGACGTCGGGCGCGTACTCGGCGTTCCGCTCGCGGAAGTGACGGCGCTGACGAAGTGCATTCCGAATAATCCCAAGTTCCGCTTAAAAGACGCGTTCACGCCTCCCGATGAAAGCCATCCCGAAAACGGGCAGCTCATCCGATTCAAAGACGATCCGCGCTACGAAAAGCTTTTCGAGCTGTGTTTTAAGCTTGAAAATATGAACCGCAACACGAGTCTTCACGCATCGGGCATGGTGATTTCGCTGACGCCGCTTCCCGACTGGGCGCCGGTTTTCAAAGATCCGAAAACGGGCGAAGTCGGCGTGCAGTATACGATGGACATCATCGAACCCTGCGGCTTGGTCAAAATGGATTACCTCGGATTAAAAACGCTTTCGCTTATCCGCTATGCCGAGACGATCATCAACAAGCACCGAAAACCCGGAGAGAGCGAGTTCCGCACGGAAAGCGTCGATGAAGCCGATAAAAAAACCTACGAGCTCTTTCAGCGGGGCGATACCGCGGCCATCTTTCAATTCGAATCGCCGGGTATGCAAAAGGTTTTGCGTCAAGCGCAGCCGACAAAACTCGAAGACCTCGTCGCATTGAACGCGCTCTACCGGCCGGGGCCCATGCAGTTTATCCCGCAGTTTATCCAAGGCCGCTTTCATCCGGAAACGATCACCTATCCCGACGACTGCCTGAAAGACATTCTCGAAGAAACCTACGGCGTCATGGTGTATCAGGAACAGGTCATGCAGGTGGCGCAGCGGATCGCGGGCTTTACGCTCGGACAGGCGGACATGCTGCGCCGCGCTATGGGTAAAAAGAAAAAAGACGTCCTCATGGCGCAAAAAGAAAAATTCATCGCAGGCGCCGTCAAAAACGGATTTTCCGAACAAAAAGCCGACCGCATATTCGAAATCATGGTACCCTTCGCCGGCTACGGTTTTAACAAATCGCACGCGGCCGCGTATTCGGTAGTCGCATACCGCACGGGCTGGCTCAAATGCCACTACCCCGCGGAATTCATGGCGGCGAATTTGACGAACGAAATCACATCGACCGACAAACTGCCCGAATACATCGAAGAAGTGCGGCACATGGGCATTGCGGTCGACGCGCCCGACGTCAACCGTTCGGACATCGTGTTCGACGTCGTGGACGGACACATCGTATTCGGCCTGAAAGGTATCAAAGGTATGGGAGAAGCCGCGGCACAGTGCATCGTCGATGAACGAAACAAAAACGGTGCGTATAAAAGCTTTATCGATTTTCTCGACCGCGTCGATCTCCGCACGGTAAACAAACGCGCACTCGAAGCGCTCATCAAAACGGGCGCTTTCGATAAACTCGGTCAAAACAGGCCGACGCTGTTGAAAAATCTTGAAAACGCCGTATCGTATGCGGAAGCGAAAAAGCGGGATGCGGCAAACGGACAGGAAGATTTATTCGGCAGTACCGACGAAAAAACATTCGCCGATTTCGTATTCGAAAAAGTCGAAGACATGTCGAAGACCGAAAAGCTCAACGAAGAAAAGCAGCTCATCGGAAGCTATGTCAGCGGCCACCCGCTCGACGATTATAAAACCGCGGTAAAAAATGCGGTGACGCTCAATTCGCAAAATATCGAACGGGAAGCAAAAGACGCACAGGCTATAAAAGCCGCCCGCATCGCAAACGGAGCGTCGTCGTGGCAGACACGGAACTCCGGACGGGAACACGTCGCGCTCGGTATGCTCACCGATGTACGGACTATCCGTACGAAAAAAGGCGACGAAATGGCCTTTGCAAAGCTGCAGGATTACGGAGGCGCGATCGACATCACGATATTTCCGCGCACGTGGGAAACGATAAAATCGCGGATTTTCGAAGACGGCATCTATGCGTTCCGCGGCAAAGTCGATGTGAATAACGACGCGGCATCCTTTATCGTCGATTCGCTTGAAGATCCCGCCTCTCTCGAAGCGCGCGCCGTCAGCGAAGTACACATCGCCGTCGAAGACGGTTTTGCGGATGCCGCCGAAATCAACCCGCTGAAAGATTTTTTATTTGGCAAATCGGGGCAATGTTTTGTATATTTTCATATAGATACCGGCAAAGGCCCGTACATCGTCAAAGCGAATTCGCAGCTCACCGTATCGTCGGATTCCGCCCTTATCGCCGAATTGAAAGAGCTGCCCTTCGTCAAAGACGTATGGACTGCATAAAAATTGTAAGAGGATGCACATGGTAAGATATGTTATCGCGACGCTTATACGGCTCATCAATATCTATTCGTTTTTATGTTTTATACGGATAATTCTCACGTGGATTCCGGGCGCACAGTATTCGGCGCCGGGCAGGATTTTGTCGGCGCTGTGCGATCCGTTTTTAAATATATTCCGCGGCACGAGGTGGATGCAGATCGGCTCGCTCGATTTTTCCCCCGCAATTTCGATCGGACTTTTGTATGCGATTTCCTATATTCTCCAAAATATTTTGATGACCGGACGTCTGTACCTCGGTGCCGTTCTTGCGATCATTATCGGTATGGCCTGGTCTATCGTCAATTCGCTCGCATTGTTTTTGCTCGTTTTGCTCATCATCAGATTTATCGTCATCCTTTCGCAAAAGCGGGCGAACTACTACGGCTCGCTTTGGTCGCAGCTCGATTACGCGCTCGAACCCTTTGTACACCGTATTTCCCGCATATTTACGGGAAATAAATTCGTCGGCTATAAAACCTCTCTCGGCATCACGATCGCCGCACTCATCGGTATTTTGGCGGGCGGCCATTACCTTTTCAAATGGCTTATAAAAATCGTACAGCAATTGCCGTTTTAAATAATGAAACTCGGCGATATACGCAATTCGATAACGACTCTTCCGGGCGTCGGGCCGGCGGCGGCAAAGCTGTTCGCAAAGCTCAACGTATTTTCCGTCGCCGATTTGCTTACGCTGTATCCGAAACAATACGACGACCGCACGAAACGTATACCGCTTTCCGCGTTCCGCTCATCGAAAGTGCACTGCGCCGCCCTTGTCGTTTCCCACGAATGGTTCGGCTACGGCAGGATGAAAACGCTGAAGCTCATCATCTCCGACGGAGAAGCGGAAGCGGAACTCGTCGCGTTCAATCGGCCGTTTTTGGAAAAACAATTTCCCGTCGGAACGATCATCGCCGTAACGGGCGCCTTCGATATAAAATACGGCAAACTCCAAAGCACTTCATTCGAAATTATTAAATTGAGCGAACGCGGCAATCTTTCCGATTATAAAAAGACGACGCTTCCCGACTCCCGCGTCCTTCCCGTCTATCCGCTCACCGAAGGACTCAATCAAAAAAACGTGCGGAAAACGATCCTCGCCGCTCTCCGCGAATACAGCGCGGGAATCGAAAACGAACTGCCCGATTACATCATGGAAAAGCACAAACTCCTTTCAAAGCGCGATGCGATCCGGGCGGTGCACGCGCCCGAAAGCCTTTTGCAGGCCGAAAAAGCGCGGCGAACGCTCATCTACGAAGAGCTCTTTCATTTTCAATGCGTCATAGCAAAACGCGCGTGGGAACACAGGGGCGCAGTCCCCGACGCATCGCTTTCGCTCTCTCCGTTTGAAAGTACGGAAGAACGCGGTATGAAAAGCGGAAGCGGCAAAAGCCCTGCCGCCGGCACGGATGAAAGCGGCGCTGCAAACGGAAGAGCGCAAGGCACCGTCGCTCAAAGCGGCGCGCCCGACGGTGCAGACGGCGGCATATACGACGCAACGCGGCAGATATTCATCGATTCGCTTTCTCCGCACCAAAGAGCGCTTTACGACCGCATCCCGTTCCGCCTCACGCTCGATCAGATGAACGTCGTCATGGAAATGGATGACGACCTCGACAGGGGCTATCGGGAGCGCGAACTCGTCGCAAACGATGAAAAAAAGGATCCGGCAAAACGCGCGGAAAACGAGCGGTCTCCGGTGTTTACGATGGCGCGGCTTTTGCAGGGAGACGTCGGCTCGGGCAAAACGCTCGCCGCTTTTTTCGCATGCCTTCGCGTCATCAGCTGGAAAGGACAGTGCGCGTTTATGGCTCCGACGGAACTGCTCGCCAGGCAGCACGCGGAAAACGCTTCGCGCATGCTCGCGCCGCTCGGCATACGCGTCGCATTTCTCACCGGAAACGTAAAAGCAAGCGGCAGGGCGGAATTGTTAAAACAGCTTAAAGCGGGCAATATCGACATCGTGATCGGTACGCACGCGCTTTTTTCCGAAGCCGTGCAATACAACGACCTCCAGCTCGCCGTCATAGACGAACAGCACCGCTTCGGCGTTTTGCAGCGTCAAGCGATAATCGAAAAAGGCAGAAAGATTGCAGGTACTTCGTCCTACACGCTCCACCTTTTGATGATGAGCGCAACGCCGATCCCGCAGACGCTCGCACTCACCGCTTTCGGCGACTTGGACGTTTCGCTTTTGCGCACGCAGCCCGAAGGAAGAAAGGCGGTGAAAACATATCTCGTGCGCGAGGGAAACGAAGCGAACGCATACGAAGCGGTGCGTAAAGAACTCAAAGCGGGATATCAGGCGTATTTCGTCTATCCCGCAATAGAAAGCGACGGTCGCCAAGCGAACGGAGCGGACACGGACGGAAACGGCGACAACATGGAATCCGTCGGATCGGCGTATGTGGGATCGGGGGCGGAGGCAAAAGCGGCAGGTGCAAAGCGGACGCGGAACGCGCAGTTTCCGCTTTTGTATGCAAAAGAAAAATCCGCAGCAAAGGCGGCGGAAGAGATGTTCGCGTTTTTATCCGAGCGCGTGTATCCCGAATTCTCCTGCGCGCTCATCCATTCGCGCATCGATGAAGACGAACAAGTACGCATTCTCCACGATTTTCAAAAGGGACGCATACAAGTGCTCGCCGCGACGACCGTCATCGAAGTCGGAGTGGACGTACCGAATGCGACGTGCATCGTCATCGAACGCTCAGACCGCTTCGGACTCGCGCAGCTGCACCAGCTGAGGGGCAGGGTCGGGCGCGGGGATGCGCAGTCGTATTGCTTTTTGATCTACGGAAAAAACATCACGGAAACGGGGATCGAGCGGATGAAAGTTTTACGTGAAAGCACCGACGGATTTTTTATTGCGGAACGGGATTTAAAACTGCGCGGCCCCGGCGAAGTAACCGGAACCGCACAATCGGGAGATCTCGAACTCGGCATCGCGGACATCAGCCGCGACGGGGAAATCCTCGTCGAAGCGAGAAACGACGCCTTCGAATATATGCGAAGCGTTTTACGCTGACGCCTTAAGCTTACCGTGCAAGCGGGAAAAACGCCGGCCGCACATCGAACGAAACGCCGGCACGATTCAGGCAAAACGCCTATGCGATGTAAGCTTCGAGGCGCTGCATACGTCTCGGATGGCGCATGCGCACGATGGCGTGCTTTTCGATTTGACGGATGCGCTCTTTGGTAAGATTGCACGTATCGCCGACTTCTTTCAGAGACATCGGGCGGGTACCGTTCAAACCGTAGCGCAGCGACAACACTTTCGCTTCGTTCGGCTTCAGCGTATTCAGCACGTCTCCGATATCGCGCTTCATCGCATTGGAAATCGCTTCTTCGTCGGGATTGTCGTAGCGATCGTCTTCGATAAAATCGCTCACGGACGTGCGGTCGTTATCGCTCGAAGCGACCTGCGCGTCGAGGGAAATCATATCGCGGGAAATGTTCACCATTTCGCGCACGTGCTGCTTGTCCATCTTCAACATGCGCGCAACTTCGGCGAATTCCTGCTCTTCGGTTTTATCGCCCGCCATAAGCTTTCGCGCGTGTTCGATCTGCACGAGTTCGTTCGCACGGTTGAGCGGGAGGCGGATGGCGCGGCTCTTTTCGCAAATCGCTTTCAAAATCGCCTGACGGATCCACCATACCGCATACGAAATGAAATGATAGCCTTTCGATACGTCGAACCGCTCGATCGCCGTCAAAAGGCCGATATTGCCTTCGCTGATCAAATCGGGCAAATCGAGTCCGTGATTTTGATACTTTTTCGCTACGTTGACGACGAAGCGCAGATTTGCGCTGACGATTTTGTCTTTCGCAGCCTTGTCGCCCGCTTTCGCTTTCAGCGCCAAATCGGTTTCCTCTTCGCGTGAAAGCAAAGAAACTTTATTGATATCTTTCAAATACATTGAAAGGATGTTTTCATCGTTTGTCATAGATACACCTCCAAGCGGCACAAAACCGTATACGTAAATTATTGCAATATCTATGCCAATAACGAGGAAGCGGGAAAATCGTTACGATAATATTTCGTTAGATTTGCAACACCATATTAATTCTTTATAATACAATAAATTAAAAAACGGATGATTTTTTGGCAGTACGAATTGCAATCGATTTTTCTTGACTTTCGGCAGGATTTTAAGTAAATTTATGTCGAATTTACTCACACTCGTAAAAATACGCTGAAATCGTATCATTTTGACACGTTTTTCAAATTGATTTTGCGTAATCGTGCGGCGCGGGAAGCTTTGCTCGACGCACGGCACGGATGCTGCGCGAACGACCACTGCTCGGATCTGCTCTGGTAAGTCGGGAGTAAAAAAACGACCAAGCCGTTTTTCTTTTATCAAGACGCTCGCGATTTCTCCGCACTGCTCGAAATCGCGAGCGCTTATAATTTTTCGATTTCCGTTTCCGAAAGGCCGGTCATCCGCTGTATAAAATCGGTAGAACAGCTTTCTCGCTGCATCAGCTTTGCCGTTTCTCGCTTTGCTTGATATGAACCCGCGGCGATACCGTCGCGTCGCCCCCGTTCAAAGCCGATCTTTTCCCCCAGCTGTAAACTTTCTCTACGTAAGTCATCTTCAT
>NZ_AVQI01000002.1 GCF_000468115.1 Treponema socranskii subsp. socranskii VPI DR56BR1116 = ATCC 35536 | reverse complement strand
AATATACTGTTACTTATTGTGTGTTTTATTCTTTTATAATACAATAAATTACGAACAAGAGTAGCCAGAATGAAGCCAAAACAAGGGGTATTTTATGGGTCGTTATAAAAAAGCGTTTTCGCTCTATAAGCGCGGGGATTATTGGTATTATCGCACGTATGATTTAAATGGGATTCGGACATCGGCAAAAACAACAGGTTGTACATCTAAGGGGGCGGCGCAAATTTATTGTGAGCGCCTTTTTAAAGATGGCTTATTATGGACTGGTACATCAAAATTATTATCCGAATATGCAAAAAACTTTTTTAACGATGATTCCGATTTTGTAAAAGACAAACAAGCACAAGGGCAATATTCGATAAATACAATCAAAGCATATCGCATGGTATTAAATGCACATATCATACCTTTAGCAGGTAGAGTAAGAATTGCAGATGTCAATTATTCGTTTTTAATATCTATGCGTCAAAAACTTATTACACAAGGACTTGCAAATCGCACCATCAATTTAATTATGGCGACGCTAAAAATCATAACCGTAAACGCGCAACGCGACGGTTTACTTGCAAAAAACCCGTTTGAAAATTTCGCGCCCTTACCAGTAGGTACAAGCCGCGATTCGTTTTCTGTTGATGAAATATGTTTACTGGTACGATCAATTTCAGACGCCTATGACCGCGAACTTATTATTCTACTTGCGCTTACAGGTATGCGCATTAAAGAATGTGCGGGTATAGTATCATCTGATATCATTAATCAAAATGGATTTTATTTTATTAATTTAACAAAACAGTTAATAGGCAAAGAATATCTACCACTCAAAACTAAAATATCACGGCACATTCCGATTATATCGGAACTTGTACCGTTAATACACGAAACGCCGCACTCCATAAAATACATTTATCAAAATATAAACCCTATTATTAAACAAATCGAAAATGCCGAAGATCGAAAACTAACAATTCATTCGTTGCGTCATTTCTTTATAACCGACGCGAAATCTTCCGGCGTTAATCCGCTAAAAGTGGAAAGCATTGCGGGGCATTCGCTTCGCGGTATTGCGGACGTATATACCTCGTTTAAGCCGGAAGACCTAACTGAAATTCTAGAATGGCAACGCGATCGTTTTTTACTTTTAAATAAATAACTAATTTAATCAAACGATTTTGACTGGACGCGCGTGATGATGCCCGAAGGTCAGATACATTCTGACGTGGGAGTTATTTTTTGACGGATTTTTCACGTTCCTTACTTAAAAAAGCATAATACTGTTTATTTTGTGCGACCGTCAAATCAATAGCAAAATTATTCTTGTATTTTTTTTGTAATGATACACCTTCATTTATAAGTGTTTCCAACTCTGCTATTTCGGCTTTTTCTTTTATTTTTTCCCAAACACGTTTCGTTATCGCTATCATACCTATATAGTCATTTCGAGAAATAGCCCCGAAACGCTTATATGACTATATAGGTATGGAAACAATAGCCGATAATAAAGATATGACAGCCGCGTTTAAAACGATTTATAAATTATTAAACCGTCTCGAAAAATCGCTTGATGTCGATAAAGAGACACATAGAGGGTTTAAGATTTCCGACGAAATAGGGCACGAGGCGCTCGATATATCATATCCGCGATGGAAAGAATATATCACAATGCTCCGCGATGCGGGATATATCGACGGCGTAAGAATAAAATCATTTATCGACGGTACGTCATCTGTTGATATTTCGGAAATACGCATAACGCTACAAGGTTTACAATATCTCGCAGAAAATACAATGATGCTGCGGACGTATAAGATGATAAAAGGTATAAAGGATATTATTAAATAAAAAAAAACTTTCCGTATCAAGTATGTTTATTAACTTTTGCCTCTACAATCAATTTACCAAAATGACTATATACGTAGAGGTGAAATATGGCAACGACAACGATACAAGAGATATACAATAAAGCTCCTGCGGCTTCGGCAGGCGATGATGACATTTTATTAATCGCACAAAACGAAGCAACAAAAGGCGTAAAACTAAAAGATGCAACGGCGGGTAGAGCAAAAAAAGCAACCGATGCGGAATATGCCGCTCATTTAGGCGCGGCTGGCGCTCCGTTATCAGTCGGAACGGAAAAAACACCCGTATATATAAATAAAAACGGTATACCGAAAGTATGTTCCGCCGTCGCAGCGGCAACAGCGGATGCCGCTACCTATGCGCAGAAAATCGGAACGCCACAAGCGCATCCGGCGATCGGAAATACATCGACACCGATTTTTATTAACAGCGATGGGATCGCAACTGCATGTTCGGAAATACATGCGACGATAGCAAATGCGGGGAGCGCCGGTATACCCGTATACACGCAGGGCAATACAGTCCGTGAGTGTGCAAATTTCGGTGTTTGTACAACTGCAACAAACACAATGGCTAAAGCGGTAACGATTGCGGGCTTCGTGCGAAAAGCGGGTGCGCATATCTACGTTAAGTTTGCAAATGATGGCGGCGGAGTGAGAGGAACTTATAACCTTACACTTAACGTACATAATGGAACCGGCTATACCGGAGCTGCGCCGGTGTATGTCGGTAAATTCCAGTGCGGAATCGGTGCCATAAGCGGAGGTTGCACGTATGAAATGCTTTTTGACGGCGAGCGTTATGCCATCCTTAATTCCGACATCGTCGCACAAGAAGCGAGCGAAACCGCGAGCTATATAAAACATGGGAACGGTTTAATTAAACAGTGGGGAGTGACGAAAAATTCCGATTTAAATACTCCTATATACTATCCAATTGCGTTTACTGCCATACCGAGATTAATATGTGGACAGCACAGTGGAGTCTATTCAGAAGTTTCTGTGCCTCATTATACTGCTGGATGGGTGGTAGAAAAAAACAGGTTCTTTGTTCTGGGGAAATACAATAGTAGCTATCCCAATGGATATGTTGACTGGTTTGCTATCGGATTTTAAGCATAAAATTAAATTGACGAATTGAAGCGTTTAATATCCTATCGCAGACCAAATAAATGGTGTTGTATCTTTTGAAGTATTACCATCACGATGTCGATTTCTTTTAAATATAACAGAACGCGCAGTTCTTGATTTTTGAGACACAACATAAAAAGTATATGGAGAGCTGTCGTTATTATCATTTATAGCTGCTGCCGTTGCAAAAAAATTGGTATTTGAAAAACTCAAAGGAAATGTAACAGTTATTGATTCGCCTTTATCCGAGCAATATCCCCACTGTTTAATTAAACCGTTCCCATGTTTTATATAGCTCGCGGTTTCGCTCGCTTCTTGCGCAAAACCACTTGCATTTTTGCGCAATCGCTGTATACTAAACGTATGCGAAAGCCCGCATTTACGCTTCAACTAGCGGAGCGTAGATTGCTGAAATTACCGAACATCCAGCAAGAAAAATCGGATAGTTTAATTTTCTGACTTTGATTTATTTTTCAACTCATCGATTTCTTTTTTTATCTCTTTTAATAATTCTATTTGTTTATCTGCGCTTTCAGAATTATCTTCTACAAATCCAGACGATATAATGCCCGTAGGAACAGCGATAATCGCAACGCCGAAGATTGCCATTAATGCACATAAAATTTTTCCTGTGGCGGTTATGGGATAAATATCACCTAGCCATACAGATGTAAAAATTGCAATCGACCACCAGAGGCCGGAGAGAGCATTTTTATAAACATCCGGTTGCGCGGGGGATTCGATATAATAAATCAACACAGAAGATATAAGCATTAAAATAAAAAGCATTAAAACGGCGGAGAATAGTTCAGCCGATTTTTCACTTATAACGCGCATAACTTTTTGCAATGACTTTGTATATCTATTTGCTTTTATAATTCGTGATAAACGGAATAAACGTAATATTCTCAAAACTCTCAAATCGACTTTTATTACGAACGGAATATAAAACGGTAAAATTGCGAATAAATCAATCAATGCCATAAAAGAAAATACATATCGTATCTTTGCTTTTACGGGAGATAAGTTTTTATATAAAAAATCCGCCGTCCAAACACGCAAGATAAATTCTACGGAAAAAATAATAATTGAGAATAATTCAATATCGGCAAGAATTTTCCGCATTGTATTTGAAATAGTGAATGTCTCCACAAAAACTGATAAGACATTGAGACATATTAAAATCATTATAAAAATATCGAAAACTTTACTCGGCGTATCGCCATGTCCGCCTTTTTCTATGATTTCAAAAGTTCGTTTTTTTATCTTCGCGTATGTTGTCATTTTTCTTGCTCCAACGTTATAGTTTTCATTTCGTATTTTGAAGTAATATCTTTTTGATTTTTGAAATTATCAAATCCGAGAATAGGATTTAATGATGAAATATTTAATGTAGCGAATATTTTTCTATCAAAATCTACCCAGTAGACATATTGGTTTTCTTCATTACCCGTTTTTTTATTTATTCTTTGTGTATACCCGCTAATTTTTACGTTACTAATTTTAGGTGATATATTAAAAACAACAGAGGCAAGGTAATATGCTAAACCCGTTACACTCATCGCATAATCGGTATTAAGCTCAAGTTGTGTTTTATTTTTTATCGATACTTTTCCGCTCGCTAATAAGGTCGATTTTATTTTCGGATAATCTTCAATCTCTGGCAAATCCAAATCCAAACTAATACAAGTCCCTTGTACTTTATAATCGACTGAAATATCAACGGGCAATTTTATTTCAGATAAAATATTATCTACTGTTTCAGCAATATAGCTTTCATCACCGTTAAGTATTTTTTCGTAAATATCTTTTTGCTCATTAAAATCTTTCAAATATTCTGCATCGCGTTTTTGCTTATATTCCTGCTCTTTTTCATCAAATTCTTTTTTATCTTTTTTCCATCTTAAAGTTGCTTTATTAAATTCTTCTTCCATTACTTTTAACGCATAATCTTTACGTAGTTTTTTGAGAGTCCAGAATTTAATCGTTTTAATTTCCCGTCTTGCTTTTGCTTCCGCTTCCGCATAAAAATCCAACATTTCAGGAATTTTCACAGGATATTCTTTCACTATGTATTCTTCCGGTTTTAATTGATTCATTTCCTCGACAACTTGTTCTTCGGAAACGATTTTGTCGGCATTTTTGTATATGTCATACAAGCATTCCGTTTTTTTCGCGATTTCTTTTTGCTTTTCTACCCTTACACTTTCTAATGAAGCCTTAAAGGTATCGTTCTTTTTTACAAGCCGAATAATTCTTTCATCGGTAATAATCGCACCGGATGTATCCTTTATAATAACTGTTTCTACACCTGCATCATCAATTTCAATGTGATAATGTACTGTTGTTTTGCTGCTCGAATTATCCGATTCAGAAGTATTATCGATCCGCTCTCGGTAAGAAATACCCGTGCCGGGAATTCCTAAATTTGAATATGTTCCCCTTGAACCTACGCTTAAAGACGCTCCTCGTTGTCCGAGCGATAATCCAACGCCTGATTTTGAAACATTCAAATACAAGCCTTTACAAATTTTAATTCGTTTATGATAACGCAAGCCCATTTTTACCTCGTTTTATAATAGTATGCCTACATTATCATTCTGTCAATAAAAAAAATCCGCCTTTTCGGGGCGGATTTTTCATAAAAACGAAATACTTAATAGACCTCACCACAGCGCAGTGTCGGTGCTCGTGAGGATTGTGCTGTCATTAAAGGTAATACCTTAGAATAATATAAATCAAGTTACAATTTTTAATGCGCCAACACCGGCATACTCATCATTATTAATAATATTTGTTATATCATCACTTGAGGTAAAAAAATAAAATTTTTTTCCGCAGGGGATTATTTTTGCAATTTCAGATGGAGTATCATTAACAGAAACGCCGATAACATTGAAATTATTTTCATCACGATAAACAAAATTTTTCAATATGCTAACCTCATTCTTCCATACGCTTTAATCCTATCGTCAGCTTCCCCATAATCACGTGAGCTAACTCCGTTTATATCATAATTGCCGTCTCCGTCTGTATCTTTTAATGTGCTGTCGATAAAATAAACCGTTTCATTTTCTATTTTATCGAAGATCGCAATATGGGTAACGCTTGCCGTACTGGCTTCGCCCATAAAAACCAAGTCGCCCCGTCTCGGAGATTTTGTCGGCGTACTGTAGTTCATATAAATGGCATTTGCAGACGCATCACCGAAAAGGAGATTGTATTTTGTATCGACAACGGCATATTTATAACACATGACAACAAGACCAGAGCAATCGATCCCCGCCGAGCGTACTGGAGATTGTCCGCCGAGTTCATACGGCATACCTGTTTCTTTATACAGTTCTGCAAATTTAAATGCACGCGCGCATATCTCATCGGGGCAATCGATCTCCGTAAAGCTATTTTCATGATTATTACATGATACAAATATTATTGTTAATAATAAAATAATTATAATTCGTTTCATCATTAGAGCTCCTTAATCGGTTTCTGTCCCAAAAATAAAACATTGTGCTGAAATCGGATCTTGATATGAATCCGAATTATTATCACTAAAGTAAATCTCTAAATATGATACAATAGCATAACCATCGGAGTCAACACTTAATCGTCCATCAACATAATTACGAAGCCAATTCGGTGTCATGAATATGTTGTTTTGAAAACCGGATTCAAATGAATCCGCAGCATTTCCCAACACAAAAACGTCGATATATCTATTTCCATTATAAATATGTGTTTTAAGTCTTACTGGATTATTTAGATGTATTAAATATTTTCCTACATCAACGCGTAAAACAGATGCCACATTTTTATTATTAATTAATTGTATTATTCCATGATTATAACCAAGATTTAACATTGCGATAGGTTGAAAAGGTGTAGTATTGCTTTCGTAGAATCCATTTACAGTTACATGATTAAGCGTTCCTTTTGTTGCGTTTATTTCACCGTTAAATATCCCGTCATTCGCAAAGAGTTTCCCTGTTTGTGCATCTATCAAAAAACCGTTACCCGTATGGTTCCCGTGTTTGTCATAATAATTACTCGATGCGATTTTATTTTGTGCGATGATATTTTTCGCAAACAGTTCGTTTATAAGCGCCGTACCTGCGACGAGGTTTTTTACCCACGCATTTACAACCGCAAGAAACTGTACATTCGGCGCGTGTTCGGCAACGGAGAGCATATCGTTCATCGCCTGCTTGTATCGAAAATCGGTATAATCGGTGATTTTTACCCACGCATTATACGTCGCGCTGTACTCGTAAATATACCCGTCGTTTACATCGAGGTAATAATCGCCGTATACCGCTTCGTCCGGTTTTTTCGTACCCCAATAAGACGAGCCGCGTTGCCCTTTATCACCCTTCGCACCGTCGTACAGCACCGGCACGGTTTCGCTTTGGATAATCACATTCTCGGGTGTGCGGTAACGGAAAATCAACTGCTTCGCGCCGTACGGGATTTTTACGCCGTTTGCCGCATAGTCGGCATCGTCAAACAATATAAATCGCCCCGCGTCGTCGCCGAGAAAACCGTTATCGGTTTCGATGAATACAAATACATCGCCCGTTTTTACCGACTGTTCTTTTCCGCCGTCGATCGATACGGTTATATTGCCGTAGTCGGTATCGATATAATCCGCGCCCGATTTTATTAATTTTTGTGCCGCGATTTTTGCGGGGATAATTTCTTTATCTTCGCTTACCCGTACCGCGTTTTCACTCAAACGCATAATGTACGTGAACGGTGTATCGCCCGCATACAATTTATTTACCGTAGCGATCGCTGTCCGTGTTCTATTCTCGCTGTCGCTTACGGTGATAAAAACACGGAGCGTGTTTGACGTGAGCAATGACACGGGGATCGTCAAAACGTTATCGTCCCATGTTCCGACGATCGTTCCGTCTTCAAGCGCCGCAGAACGGTTTATGCCTTTGTCCGTATCGTCTATGCCGAAATACAGTTTTGCGACGATCTCGACCGTCGCCGTGTTGTCAAACAATGTTCCGTCGGCTTTGCACGGCACGCTTTGTATTTCGGGCGATACGTCGAGTACATAAAACGACGGGCTTATGATGGTGCGCTGTACGCGCGCCAAATCTTCCGGCGTTACCGCCTGCGCAGGGATCGTACCTGTCGCGCCATCGCCCGATTGCGATATGTTCGGCGTATAATCGGGGATGTCGCCAGTGTCATAAATCGCCTCGTTATAATCGACGAGCGTGAGCGTATAGCCGTCGTCATCGGGTTGTATGCCCGTGATGAGCATTTGACTTGTAACGGTTTCCGTTTGATAGCCATAGGATAAAATATCGCCCGCGTGCGGCTGTATCGGGCTTGTAAGAGGGATAGGTTCTGTAAACTCGATCTCTCTTGTGCGTCCGTTATACCGCTTTATCGCGCGCGTAAGCGGCGTACAGTAATCGTTTCCGATGCACTGGATAATCACGGTAAAATCGTGCGTTGTATCGAGCGTTACGGGTTCGTATAAACGGAGCGCAGTGATATTCGTTCCCTCTGTTACAACCGCTTTTACTTGCGCGCTTCCGAGCCCAATTTTAAGCGATGGATGTTGCACAAGCACCTTTGCAAGCGGCGTAAAAAATATCCCCTCTTTACCGACGCGCGCGGTTGCCGTTTTCGGGCGTAGTTCGTCGCACGCCATAACGTAGCGCGCATATTTTACAATCTGTTTATACTCGGTGATGCCGGTAACGTTCATGTCGCGCAGGATGCTCTCGCTGTCCCGTACCGCGCCTTTACGCATGACGAGGCACGTGTCTTCGGCGTAGTCCGCCGCGCGGCTGATGTACTTTATTTTTATCCCGTCAGTACGCCGCGCGAGGTCTTTTTCATACGAAAACGATATGAGGTTTTGCTCGTTCAAAACGGCGATTGCGTTTTCTTTTTTGCTGTCCGATACGACCGAGATTTTTCCGTAAATATCTTGATACAACGTCGCGTAGCACGTTTGACAGATTTTCTGTAATACGTTTTCTTTCGGTTCGCCATCGACAAGCACCATATCGCACGTGAGTTTTTCGCGTTTGCAAAATTCATAAAGCGCGCCAAACGATGCGAGGTCAATTTCGCTGTCGTCGCACTGCGAGGGCGTATGCGTCGGCGAGGTAAGCACTTCCAAAAGCCATGCGGCGGGATTTCGCGTCGGCGTTTTTTCAGCGCTCCATTGTACACCGTTCCATGTGCGAGCGGTTCCGCACGTTATGACGTTTATTTTTTTGAGTTTATCTTGATTGCTTGTCGTCGATTTTATTTTTAAACCGATAGTCGTCGAGAGCTTCGCTTCGGTCTCTCCGATGATTTTCTCCGGTACAAATCCCGTCTTCGATTCGTCGGGATTGTAGATCGTCGATTGTACCCATTGCACATAACATTGATCGTATGCGGAGCCTTTATATTTAGGCGTGTTACATGAGAGCTTTATCATAATCGGCTGATTGAGATTTTTTACTTTATTAAAATCAAAATCGATATGCGCGTTAAAACGCAGTTGATTAAGCGTTTTATAAATAAATACATTTTGATGAGCGCCGTTTTGATTAAAATCAAATACCGTCCACGTTTTCCCGCCGTCGAGCGAGTATGACGGTGCTATAACAACCGTGCGATCTGTTTTATTACCTTTATCATCATACGCCAAAAGCCCGTTGAATAAAATACAAACGTCCGCCGCCATCGAATAGCGTTCGAGCGTATAAATCAAATCCTCGTACTGCTCATCGTCTTTTTTTCGGAGATTGTCGTTCAGCGTTTGCTGTACGATTTTTTTATTAAATTCGGGAGTGTCGAAAGGCTTTCCGTCCTGCGCGATTTCGATGAGCGATTCGGCATCATAAAAAGCGCCCTCATCAAATTGATATACGCCCTCTTGCGGTGTGTCGCCGCTCCACGTTTTAAGCGTAACGTCATCGCTTCTAAGGCGGCGCAATACCTGTTTCTTAAAACCGCCCTCAAGCACGACAATGTAAAACTGATCTTTCCCGTTTTTGCCGCCGATAACCGAATAGCCTTGATACTTTCCGCCGGAATTGAGAATGTACGGCGTGAATAAATGCTCCCCGATGATATACGGTTCGGTTTTGCCCGTAGCGACGGTATTCGATGCACCTTTAATGTACGGAAGATTTACGACGCCGTCTTTCGAGCGGTTTTTCATCTTCTCGATTTCTTGTTCTGCGCGCTTTGCCGCCTCTCGCGCTTGATATGCTTTTACTCCTGCGTATACGCCCGCTCCGATTGCAATGACGCCTACGACGATCGCCGTGATTAAAGCCGCCGTTGAAATAGCCGCCGGCACGGTACGGATAATAATCATATCGTTTTCTTGCACAATATAATCGGCGGGTTGTGTTTTCCCGTTTACGATAACGACGGTATGCTCGCGATCGATTTCGATGACATGATTTACAGGTTTTCCAACGGGAATATCGACAACATCAAACGCATCCGATAAGTTTTTATACACAAGCGCTTTCATTTTTTTATCACCTCATAAAATTGTACGTGCCGAAACGCCAAGAGCGGCGATACGCGCATACACTCGTATGTCATGTGTAACACGGTTTTTGTATCAACTAAAAAACCAATATGTAAATTTCCCTCGTATTCGCATTCGATGATTGCGCCCGCTTCCGCGCTCTCTATCGGGCGAACGTTTACCGCGCGCGTATAAAAACTAAGCGTATCGGCTGAAATCTCCGTGCCCTCGTAGCGCACATCTCGAAGCGGTGTTCCGTTCCGCCTACAGCATTCCAATACAAGCCCGTAACAATCCATGCCGGACATATCGCGTCCGTTCGCCTTATACGGCACGGTCAATAAATCGTCCCACTTCATGAGTTTCCCCGATTGTTAAATGCACTCCAGATAAGCGCTGGGAATGTCATCGATAAGCGGTCGTCTTTTTCAAAGGTAAACTTTGCCGTCGCTCTGTCGGTTTTAACTTTCCCGTAGTGATGACGGAACGATTTCAGCTCCGCTATGTTCCCGTCCTGCATGATACAGCCGACAACCTCAAGACGCACCTCGCGATGCGTTTCGATTAAATCGATGACGGCGTTTCCCTGTACGCTTATTTCAAGCGTCCCGCCGCCGGTAAATCCCTGTTCGCTTGCATTCGGTTTGTAACTAAACGTCCCCGCCGTGTACACGTCGCCGTTAAATGTTACGCTTTTGACGTCGTTTACAAATCGCATAACGATCATGTTTTTATCGTCGTGTAATTTAATAAGATATGGCAGCGAATACCGCCCGTGCTGTTGTGCGAGTTTTTCAAAACTTGCGTTCATACTTCCCTCACGGTGATTGATACAGTTTTCGGCATCTGCCCCGAAACAGACGGAGTATCGGTCATGATATACTCCGTGTTTCCCGTATGCGTAAACAAATCGGGAAACAAAAAACTTTCCGAACCCGAAAGCAGGACGTGGTCGTACCACGTCCAAAAGGCGCGTTCTTCCTCGTCCGACCAAAAATCAATGTTGAACGAAAACGTATGTTGCGGCGCAGAATTTAATAAAAACGAACGGGACTTTCCGCTCTCAAACTCCGTTACTTTAATATTTTCTTTTACGCCCGTATTCATACCGTAGGCTGATTTATTTACCCCCGTAGGCCACAAAACCATATATCCCCCTAATTAGTATATCGCGTACCGCCGAACGATGATTGCGCGGCGATGAGACTTTTATTCATTCGCCCGCTTCCGATGTCATCGCTTACGATTTTTCGTATCATTATCCGCATTCCGTCTTCGGTCATCTCCGGCTTTGCCGATACTTCGTTCGAGGCTGAATTAAATATCTTTACATTCATCTGCGGCTTCGTGCCGAGTTGATTCGAGTTTATGCTGTCGAATAAATGCCGTTGCTGCATTCGGTTTAATATCATCTCGCCGGAGTTCACATTCGCCGTAACACGATCGCCGGTATAACTCGTACCGCCGACAATACCGCCGGTTGCAAAATTACTCGGCGGGATCGGTTTATTTGCAATAATCGTTGCAAGCTGCGCGCCCCCCGCCGCCGCAACCATCGCCGCCATTGCGATTTTTAATGCCGCCGGTCCCGCTTCCTGTGCGAGCGTTGACACCATCGCTTGCGCCGTGTTCGCCGTCGCTTGTGCTATGCTTCCCGCCCATTGCCACATCTGTATGCGATACGTTTTTTCGGCCGCGTCCTTTTCGATTTCGATTTTCCGTTTCGTATATTCTTCTTCGCTGATAATTCCTTGCTGATACTGTTTTTCGACTTCCGCCTGTTTTACTGTCGCTTCGTTTTTTGCCTGCTGTGTTACAAGGTCGGAGATAGTAGCCAAAATACTCGTATATTGCGAGGCAAACGAGGTGATGATTTCGATCTTCTTTCCGACCGATTCAAGTGTTGCTCGCTCGTCCGCCGCTTTTTCTTCGGCGATTATTTCCTTTCGTTTCTCGGATAATTCTTTTACTTTTTGCGTATATTCTTCATTGATTTCCGCTTTCTTTTCAGCGGTGAGCTTTTCGTATTCGATTTCGAGGTCGGATATTTGTTTCGCCATAATTTCTGACTGCTTCAATTTCTCCCCGCCGAGTGCGTCGTCAAGGTCTTTCAACAGCGCTTTTTTCGCTTCTTCGGCTTCCGCTTCTTTTTGCGCGCTTGTCGTTTTTTCTGTAAGCTCAAGTATTTTTTCGCGCTCGATACGCTCGCGTTCGGCATCCCCCGTTATCGTGCCTTGCGCGTCTTGTATCAATTTGATATACGCGGCAATTCGCGTTTGGAGCATCTCTTCATTTGCTCCTTGTTCAAATTCTTCTTCCGAGAGTTTGTGGGTTTCGTTGTTTATTTGTCGCCTTATTTCAAGCTCTTTTTCTTTCGCCGCAATCGTTTCGCGATATGTTTTCAGTGCGGCTTCGGCTTTGTCGTTGTTTCCCTTTTCAATCGCGGCCGCCGCTTCGGCTGCCTTTTTTGCGTCCTCTGCTGCCTTTGCTCTCGCGGCTTCGTCGCTTTCCGACTGCGCCCGTTTTTGTACTTTCGCCGTCAGCTGTTCAATTCGCGATTTCGACGCCTGCCATTGTTCGGCGAGCTTACCGGTGTTTTTGTTCCATTCATCAAGCTCCCGTTTTGCGGCCTGTACGTCTGCGGAGAATTCGCCGAATACGCCGCTCTTACTCATCGAGTTATATTTCGTAAGCGCTTCGCGCGCTCTTTTGTCGGAATACTTTAATTGCTCGTCGATGCTCTTAAATCGTTTCTGCTCCTCTTGTAGTAAGAGCTTATCTTGATCGAGCGTTGTTTTGTCGGATTTCTCCGCTTCCTTTGCGCCGTAGTATTCATCTTTTTTCTTTCTTGCCTCAACCCATCCGTTGATAAGGTCGGTAAAAAAATTGGCTATCGGCGTCATCGCTTCAACAAACGGTTTTCCGAGTACGCTCTTCAAATCGTCAAATGCGTTTTTTAATTGCGTGCCAGCGCCCGTCGTTTTTGCGACTTCGGACGCCATGCCCTTATACTGTTCGGCAACAATTTTTACCGCGTCGCCGTTTTTAAGCTGTTCTTCGGTGAGGTTTTTTATCGCGCCGTTTTGCCGGCCGAGCGTACCAGCCATACCGTTGTACGTGGCATTGAGCGCGGAGACGGCACTGTTTAAATCCATTGTGCCGGACGCGGCAACGTCGACAGCCGCGCCCATGATATCCATAATCTGTTGTTGCGTACGCCCACTTGCCGATAACTGCGCCATCATCGGCAAAAGCTCGCCCTCGCTGTAAACCGTAAGCGATTGGATTTCGGACGCATAATTTCGAAGTGCGGAAACGTTCGAATCGTTCAAATACGGATTATTTCGCGCGGCGATTTCAAGCTGTTTTTCGGCTTTTGTCTGTTCTATATATGCTGCTGAAATAGCTTTTATACCCTTATTGACAAGAGCAATTGTTCCTGCAACTGTACCGGCTACCGTTGCAACAGCGGTAAAAGAACCGACAAGTCCGCCAAGACTTGTGCTACCCGATTTTGATAATCCCTTTAGTTTTGCATCAACGGATTTTACGTCTTTATCGAGATTTTGAGTGTTAATTCTGGTATCTATATCTAGGCGTCCATCGCTCATAAAAACTCCTTGACTTTTCCGCGTTTTATGTTGATACTATAGACGAGGTGCTTGTTATGGACGTATTCCTTTCAATAGCCTTTCTCGTCATTTGTGGTGCTGTCGGCGCTCTTATCGGCGGTCTGCCGGTTTACCTTTTTTTTCGCCTCTTATCCCGTGAGCTTAAAAAACGCGGACTACTCTGATTTCGTTTCCAGCAATTTGTTAAACCGTTCCCGCGCTGCTTTGTTTTCCGCGCTCTCTTTTACAGGCAACGCCCAGATGCGTTTCAGCTTCGCCATCGTTTTATCTTTGCCGGGCTTTGAGCATCGATAGCTCATAATTTCGTTAAACTTCGTTCCCGTAAGCCCCGCAATCAACGCACGTACTTTATGCCAGTGCATTTGCTTTTCGCACAAATCGATCCCGTAGCACTGCATAATAGCTGCATAGATTAAATCTGCATCAATGCTGTAGTTGATGATCCGCTCGCTCGTCGCTTCGCCCGTTGCGCGCGGGATTTCTTTTTTCTCCCAGTAAAAACTGAGTAACGCATTAAACGCTTCTTTCTTGTCTTCGGGCGCGTTACCATCAAACAAAAAATCGAAGTCGTCGAGCGTCGCGTCCTCGTCGTCGATAATTTCGGCGAAGCGGAACCAGTACGTATGCCCTGTTTTAATTTTATAAAATCTGCCGGACACACAAACGCTATCCGGCAGATTGAGCTTCGTCAAAAGGCTCATGCTGCGGCGGTGAACGTCGGCACATTTCCTGCGACTTCGCAGGTGCCTTTGGTGATCGTGCCGTTGATGTTGGTGTTCACGGTAAGCGTGCCATCAACGGGATTGAGGTTGTCAAACGTGAAAAGCACGTTGCACAACCACGATTTAAACTTCGACTTGCCGCCGGCTTTTTCCTCATCGTTGTAAAAAACGATGAGCATTTTTCCTTTCGCCTTTGCGCCGACGGGAAGCTCATAAAACTTTTTCCAGAAAAAGTCGTAGTCGCTTTCCCCTTTTACGAGCGTGAGCGGCTCGCTCAACGAGGGCGAGTAGCGTTCGATGATGGTCGTCGGCGCATGATCGACGATAAAATCGCGCTCGGCCGTCTGCGCGTTGAGCGTGATGGTATTATCGGTCGATTTACACACCTGCGTCCACGTGGGCGCGCCGGTTCCCGCTTCCGTAACAAATAACGCGACGTGATATTTTTTAAGCTCGCCGCCAGCTTCCAATGTTTCCGCCATATTTTACTCCCTGTAAATAATTTTTACCGTACACGTGTACGTCGTTTTTCCGCTGTCGCTCATATCCACAAATTGCGGCAACGTTACCGCTTCGCACTGGCAAATCAGCCTGTCGTCGTCAATTTGCAAAATATGATGATTGTCAAGCGTTTTAATAATATCATCGAGCGTATCGCGCGCTTGTGTCGCGTCCGGACTTCGGCAATAAAACGAGAGCTGTTCTTCAACGCGCCGCGTCCCGTCGATAAACCGCCGTTCGGCAGCTTCGCTCGGATCGTAGCGGCAGATGATGTCCGTCGCTCCCGCCTTATCGTCCGCAAATACATCGTTGTAAATCGTTAAGTCGAGTTTCTTTTTCAGATAGCTATTTACCAGCTTCGCGATACCCTTCATTTGCGATACGCTCCCATTCTTTCATTCTCCGTGCTTTTGCCGTTTCAAACCATTTGCCCGTTGCGTTCGGGTTGCGGTTGTGTCGTTTTGAGGGATATTCGTAGTATTGCTTACGTGCGTAAGGCGTAACCCACGATATTCGGCCGCTTCCGATGACGGTAGCAATAATCGCGCTTTTTTGGAGCGTTCCCGTCTGCATAGGGCAATATTTGTTACTGTCGGCAAGCACTGCGGCGTCAAGTCGTTTTTGTGCGGCGGATGCGTTTT
Source organism: Treponema socranskii subsp. socranskii VPI DR56BR1116 = ATCC 35536 (assembly GCF_000468115.1). GTDB lineage: Bacteria > Spirochaetota > Spirochaetia > Treponematales > Treponemataceae > Treponema_D > Treponema_D socranskii. Next base: position 20,461 of record NZ_AVQI01000002.1, on the reverse strand, counting down.
TGTTAATTTTTTGCATGATTTTCGCCGTGTCAAAATCGAGCTTTGCCGCAAGTTCAAACACCTTTTTACTCATACGAGTGCTGCCTCATAATGATGTACGTTCGCCGTGTCCGCAAAATAGGGCGTCGCCTCGCGCACGGTGTAGGCCGTGCCGAGAAATTCAACCTGCATACCTTTTTCGGGGACGAACGCCGAGTGCGTACAATCGACGAACAACGTGAGTTTATCGTCGCGCTGCACACCGTTTCCCGCAAGCACTTCCGCTTTTACCGGCTCGCACCGCACGGGGGCGACTGTCTCGGGTTCAGACCAGATGACATTTCTGTCCTCGTCAATACCCAGATTTCGCCGCACCGTTACCGTGTGAACGAGCAATTTTAACGGGATAGGTTTACTCATGCTCGCCCTGCCGTTACATCGCAAAACAGAGAAAGCACGCGATACTTTTGCTGTTCAACGCTTTTCGCGTTTAATTCAACTTGCGTATCGTATGCCTTCGTGTTTTCGCTATGGCTGAAACTTCCGATACTTTCCGACGATGCAGGGAGCGCTTCGCCCGTTGCAATTTGCGCCGCCTTGTAATCGACCTCAATCATCATACAGACGGCGCTGTCAATCCCGCGCTCTTCGCGCTCGACGATAAGACCGTCGCCTAAAAGCCGCTTAACAAATAACAAGTTTTCGAGCTTATATTTATTAAAATCGGCTTCCGTCGGCATGTCGGATCGCCCGAGCGTATCGGAATAAAAGGTATAAGTGACGTTCTCAAACACGACGCGCCCCTTTTACTCTTTCTCACCGTCTTTCGGTTTTGCGTCGCCGCTTTTGGGCTTCTTCTCACCGTCTTTCGGTTTTGCGTTTACATCTTCGATAATCCCGATTGTCCTCATATTTTCCCCCTAAATGCAGGGCGTTTTCGCGCCCTGCGTTGTTTACGCGGCCGTATGTACGTAAATTCCGTTTACCTTGTTTTCAAGCACTTCGGCGATGCCGTATGAACGGTAGTGGAACAGCCAGCCGTCGGACTTTTGATTTTCTTCCGGCGTAAAAATCTTCGTTACCGTGTGCTTCGAAAACTGGATAAGCGCGGATTTATGAACCATCATAAAGTTCAAATCTTTCGCGGTCGTGTTCTTTTTGTAGCCGCCCGCTTCCTCGCCGCTTGTCGCGCCGTCGAGTTGGTCGATCGCCGAGTAAAAACGTGCCTGCGGAATTTTCACGATACGTCCTTCGAGCGTTGCAAGCAGTTCACGGCTCTTTGTCGTGTCGAGCGACTTTATCGCGTTCAGGTGCGCGGGGGTGATAAACAAATAGCGTCCTTCTTCCGGCACTTCCGCGTCGTCCATATACGTGATAGCCGCTCCGATTGCCGCCATGACAGCTCCACCGTCCGCAAGCGCTGCGGCGACTTTCTTTCTGGCCTTTCCTGCGTATTTTGCAAAACGAAACGCGTCAAGCTCCGGCACAACCTTTGTGCGCATAAACTCGCTTGCAAGGCGACCGAATGCGACGCCTGCCGTTTCCTCGTTGTCCATTGCGTCAACGGTAAACTCGCGGCCGCGATCGAAGTCGCATTTTACGGTTTCATTCGTCAAATCAACCTTGCCGGTTTTGTAACCGTCGCTCCGCGAATAATCACCGAGCCCGTCCATGTCGATTTTCGGAATGATAAACTCTCCCGCGTTCTCACCGTTTTTCACAAGCGCCGCATTCGATTCCAAAACCGCGCTCTTCGATTCGACCTTATACACCTCATCGATAAGGTCGATATTCTTCTTAAAAATAGCGATAGTATTTGCCCTTGCCATATAAAAAATCTCCCTTGCGCGTTATATGCGCATTACTTTTCGGGCGGTAAACCCATGACAGCACGTGCCGCCGCTCTGCCGTCGTCTTTGCCGTTCGGCGTGCCGCCCATAGGGGCGACCACCGGCGGCGTAGGCTTTTTATCGTCGGCGAAGATATTTTCTTTGTCTTTCGTCAACGCCTCAAAAAGTTCGTCGAGCGACTTTCCTTTCGCGACATCGCTTTCAAGCTGTTTCGACAACTCCGATGCGAGCGCTTCGCGCGTCAGATCGTTTACAAACTTTTTCCCGCTCAAAAAATCCTTGACTTTCGAGCTTCGCTCAAGTGCGGCGATTTTATCGTCCGCCTCTTTTTTGATGCGCTCGCTTTCCGCCTTGTATTTTTCGACGTCCGCTTTTACCGCCGTGTAATCCTTAAAACCGTCAAGCGTCTTGTTCGCCGCTTCGAGCTGCGCTTTCAACTCGTCATAGTCCGCAAACTTCGCTTTTTCGCGGTTTACGTCCTTGCCGTTTTCCGCCATGATTTTATCAATCACGTCCGCCTCAAGTTTTAAGCCTTCCAAAAATTCCCGTTTCATATATTCCCCTTTACGCATATTTAACGGCGTTGCCCGCCGATAGAGTAGCGCCCGTTTTACGCGTCGCGCTCCGCATTTATATAGTCATTTTAATTTTCAAAAAAACGACGGCCGCACGGGTGCAAGTGCGCACGACCGCCGACACAACGTTGCCGCCGCGTTAAGTTTTACTGTTTGCTACATTCGGTTTTTTATCAAATAAAATACCGAAAATTACCGTCAGTGTTGCGAGTATCGCGCTCGAAACCGTTTCAAAAATATTTTGCGACAATCCGCCGATACAACACAAAACCCCGCTGATTACCGCAAGCGCGATAACGACAACCGTTTTCCACGAAAATTTGTTTTTCCCTTTCGCTGTTCTTACCGCCGATATAATCACCGCAGTAAGACCGAATGCCGCAAGAGCGATTTCGATCACGGTAGCAATCGGAACACTGACAAATTTCGCGGTTACGATTGCCGCCGCAAAAAGCAACATTCCCCCAACTCCAATAATTTTATTTTTCATGATTACCTCTACATATATAGTCATTTTTGTTTTTCCGCTCCGGCGATTTTTAGCGCCGCCTGCGTGTCGATGATATAATTTACGATTTTCCGCCAGTACCACATCGGCATTGACACCGTATCCGTCTCCGCGTCTAAAATAACCGCGCTTGTCCCGTCCTTTTGTATCGGGTCGGGTACGACAACATACGGGACGCTACCGCTTCTTTTCTGCGTACTCGTGCAACACGTCAATGCCGGCGTCAAAATCAGCGCTATTATCGCCGCTTTGCAATTCCTCTTTTTTCGCGTTTGCGTCTGTAACGCTTCCTGCCATTTGCCTCTCATGTTCTACCATCTCCATGTACTCTCGATTTACCTTTCTCCGCGCTCGCCGTTCGATATGCGCAATGTAAAATGCGCCCGCTGCAAAAACCGCCATAACAACGGAGATTGCAGTGCTGATAATCGTTCCTGTCATTTTGCGCTATCCTCATATATTTTCTTTTGCCATACGTTTACGCCGAGATACGCAAGCGGCACAGCGCAGAGCCATTGCGCAATAAGCGTAAACTCCGTTCGGTTTCCGATAACGATGTAACTCACCATACCTACAGCCCAAATCGTCACCCAGAATTTCACCGATTTTAATTTATTCGGTTTCGTTTCCGCCGGTGTTGTCATACATTCCCCCTTGCTATATAGTCAGCGACGCTCGCCTTAAACGCTTCAAATAAATCGGGATGATCCGTCCAGAGCTTCGGGCAGTTTTTCCAGCCGACAATATTGTGATGCGTCGTGATGTCGTTCGTCGTGAGTTTGTACCGTTTTATTAATACCCCGCACAGTTCGATTGCTGAAACGATCGTTGCGTCGGTAAAATGCCCCGCTTCGTCTATTGGGCATAATTCGATGCCGAGCGTTACGTAGTTCGGCGAGGTAACGGCCGGACGGAGCGCATAATGTCCGAAACGCTTTCGTGCTTCGTCGGTGTACGTTCTTCCGCTTACGGGATCGAGTTTATTCGAGCCGCAATGGTACGCGATTTCGTTTTCGGGTATGCACCGGATAATCTCGCCCTCAAGCCCGATAATGTAATGTGCCGAGCCGTAGCCGCCCATGCCCGTTTTCTTACTCTCGAAATAATTCCGATTATTAAGCGCCGATACTTTCGGATTTGCCGTCCAGTGCATGACGATCGCCATAACGCGCCGTATCGGGATTTTCGGGCGGCTGTACTCGTTCGGTGTCAAAAGCATATCCGTGATGTTCATGATCGATGTTTCCTCATTTCGTCGATTTTCTTTTCGAGCTTTTCAAACTGCTTGTCGATATTATTACTCATCATTTTTATTGACGTCGTAAGTTCCGCGATCGTCTCCGTCATCGCGAGCCGATACAAGCGAAAGTCTTTGATGTCTTGCCGAATTTCGTCGAGCTCTTTCCTGTACTGCACTTGCGTACTCCGTACGTTGGCATAATCGATAATCACCTTTACGACGGTGACGATGCCGGAAAAGCCGACGAAGCCTACAATGCCTAAAAAAATCTGTGTCCCCGTCATAATCCCTCATGTATATAGTCATTTTTGTTTTCTGATTTTTGATGAAATTTCACGCTTGACAAATAATAAATAAGGTCGTATATTATAATTGAACAAGGGATAACCTACGTTCAGCTAAATAGAAGCCGCCAACTAGGGCGGTTTCTGTTTTTATGGAATACGCTTTGCAATATCGATAAATTCTTTTAATTTCCATGTATACATTTTATTATCAATCCACACATAGATTTCAGTATCAGCATTCAATTCGGTCTTATTTTTAATAAGGGTATTTGTTTCACCTATAAATTTTGAATATATATCTTTTACGGTTTTGTCTTTTGTCTGGATAAATATATTATGTCCCTGTTTTAAAGCACGTTTAAACTGCGTCCCTAAAGTATTTATGTTACCTTGTACTTGCTTTGCTTCTGTAGGTACTCCGTCCATAATAAAATCATAATGTTTCCCGCTTCCTGTTTCAGCCGGCAAATACACAACATGACCAGAATTTCGTAACAATTTTGCTTGTGAAAGTTCTCTTTCAAACTTATCTTTTTCGGTCGAATTTCTTTTTGCGAGGCTCTCCCTGTTTTCAGCTACAAATATATTTTTGCCCCGTTCATTCCATTTTTCATCGGGAAACATATTCTCCGCGTGTGCGCGCGTAAGCTCCGTTTTAGGTGTCGTTTTCATCGGCTGTTTCCCGCCACTCGTGCCGATGTGTTCGCGTGTATATTCGCGCTCTAATCCCGTCTGCCTGCTAAAGTCTCGCGCTCGTGCCTGCCATTCGCCGATTTTCTGCCGCGCACGTGTGTTGTCAAGGTTCGCCGCTTTTTCGGATTCGGCAAGGCGTTTATACTTTCGGATATTGCGCTCGATTCCGCGTTGACGTTGCTCCGCTTCGTATTGGCTCATTCTCTGCCCGTTATACTCGACGTCCTTGTCTTTCATGTCGTCGAGTTCGTTATCACTGTAACGGGCTTCGGATCCCTCAAAATACGGATAAAACGAGTGTCGGCAGTTTATACCGCATATCCCATCCGCTTCCCCGTAGCCGCACGTATCGTAAAAGTTCGGGTATTTATCGGTGCTTCCGTTTAGCTTGTATATCTTCCCTTGCCATGCCTCGTGATTGCTCCACGGGTTCGGCCCGTCGCGGTTTCGCGCGCCGATATGCGCCGACACTTCGACTAAATCGCAACCTAAATCCTCGCAGTTGCTCATCGTTACCGTCGCCGCTGTATTATTTATGCTGGTTAAAACATTCATTCGCACGGCGGCTTCTATCGTACGCGTTACGGGTTTTCCGTTTTGATACTGCACGGTTGTTATTCCCCGTGCGGCCATATCGTTTACAGCGTGCCTTGTCGCGCTCTCATAATCAAACGCACCCGATTGTACTTCCATAAAAACGCGATTTGCCTGTTGTACAAATTGCTGTTGGCTTGTCGCGGCTGTTGTGCGTGTCAGACGCGATAAATTATTATGCGCGTTTTGCACGGTCGCGAGCGTCTGTTGCGCGCTCTGATCGCTTACCGTTCGACCCGTCGCCGCCTTGAATATTCGGTTGTCGTTTGCCGTGTTTTTTTTGAGCGCTTCGGTATACGTTTCCTGCACAGCTTTAATGATTTTTTTATCGTAGCCTTTTAATATCTTTGCAATGTTTTGTTTTAATCCGCCAGCTTCGGCGAGTATGCGCGATTGATAATCGGTCGCGTCGGTAACTTTACCCAACTTCGCAATACGGCGCGCCATATCGCGTAAGATGTCTGTTTCGAGTTGTGAGTAAATATCGACGAGCGTGTCGGCGGCACCTTCAAGATAGCGGGGAGAGAGCATCTACCACTTGCCCCGTAAGATACGCCATGCAAACCGTAAACGCGTACGAAGCGGATATGCGTTTATTATCTCTTTGATTTCGTCAAACAGTTTTCCGCTCGCGCTTCGTACCGCGTGCCTTACTTCACGCCTTGTTTTTTTATCGTTTTTCCCGCTCATACTATGCTCCAAAATTAAACGGATCGGGCGCGGCTTCGGGAATAGGCACATTCGCCTTTGCCGTCGCTTCGTCCTCACCGTAAAAGTCGCGCCGGTACTCCCATTTGCTTTTTACGCCCGCATTGATTTCGTTTATTGCAAGCAATTTTGCTTGCCCCATATCTTTCCGTGTCTGATCGTCGTTCCACGTTACGGTAATCGTCGCGTCGTTTTGTCCGATTCCGTATGCCGCCGCCATATAAGCGAACACGTTCGCGCATAATTGGTATTTGGCTTTGATTTCATCCTCGATACGATCGACGATTGCATAGAGTTCCTGCCTGCCGCCGGTGTACTGCGTCGCCGTCTGCTGCACGGCTTCGGCGTCGCTTATCGTGCCTTTGCCGATATTCGAGCTTAATTCGATACGGCGGAAAATCTGCTGGAGCATTGCGTTTTGCGCGTCGGTACGGAGCGCGGGCGTATGCTCGATTATCTTTTTCCCGTCTGTGCTTCCATCCCCGTCAATCATCGTAACAAGGCGGTTGAGCTCTTTTGTCATCTGGACGCCGAGTGTCTTTCCGTCGCGGATCGTACGTTTCATAAACATATCGCGGTCAGCCCAAACGCGCGCTTCGCCCGCTTTTTGCTCCCAGTTCATGCGCTCGTACTGTTCATCCGCGTCTTTAATAAGATTTTCGACGCCCGCAATAAGCGCAAACGGTACGTTGCTTCCGTCGATTTTATTTACCGCGTGATTGCGGAATTCTATAATCATCGGTTGCGCGACGTTCTGCCATGTATACACCGGCGTTATATTTGCCGTCTGCGCACAAGCGGAAAGCGGCACGAGTTTCAGTGCGCCGCCCTCGTTTGCGTAGAGCGTGCATTTCACCGTATGGTGCGCGCCGTCAAAATCATGTTCTTCAGTCAGTAAATACCTCTTGTTTCCGTCGATGATATTTTTCATAATTAAAGCGCCAGTCAATGTGCCGTCGAAGTCGTAGCGGGTAGGCAGGTAGTTCCCGAGTGGGATTGCCTCGTATTGTAATTTATTATTGCTGTAAATCGGGCGGATTACACAGCCGCCGAGTAGGGTGATGTACTCAACGACTTTATCAACGTTGTCATTCAAGTGATACATCGGCTGGGCGATCGCGTCGTTTTCAACCTCAAGCCCGATTTCGCGGCTTACAAGGTTGTTCAACCTGCCCGCGATCTGGTCTAAAATCCCGCACGGCGGCGCTTTATCGTTCCACGGCGCGTGCCCCGCAACCATATCCGCCCAGAGTGATATGCGCTCGTACATTTCGCCCGTGATATTTGTTTCAATTCCCGTTATCTGCTCGATTGTGTACGAGCGGAAAAGGTTTAATATGTTCATAAAAAATCCCCTTATCTGCGCTAACATCTTCGCCTCTCTTTATATAGTCATTTATTCGCCCGCGTGCCGGAACGTGCTTTCCATCGCATAGCGCACCGCGTCCATCGTGTGGTCGGCTTGCCCGTCGGGATAGCCTGTCATAACGTCTCCAGTGCGCTTATCGAGTTCGTACTCGTAAAGGGTAAACTCATCGGCCGCGTGCGGGCAGCGGTCTGGATCGATGACAATCTTTTTCAAGCCCTGTAGCCACTTAAAACCAGCGTCGCGGCTTCCCACCCCCTTTATTGCTCCCCGCATATCCGCTCCAAACGCGCGAAAGTCAGCGATGCTTTTCGGCTCGGCGCTGTCGGCTGTTATGCGCTCCGTCGTTATGCGGTCTTCACCGTCTTCGAGTTTCCCGCCGAGTTTTACGTAGGCTTTATTCATGTGGTCTTTCAATGCGCGATACGCCTCGATGTTTCCATGCTTATACAGGCGTAGTTCGTCGAAAATATAAAGCGTTTCGTTGCGATACGACATTGCCACGTATTGAAACGGATCGGGATAATAGCCCCAGTCGACGCCGCGTTTTATCACGTCGAAGCCTTTTATTTCGTCGTCGGTGATTTCGCGAAGCTCGACGTTCTCGAACACGTTTAACCCCGTGCCGGTCGCTTTGCCGAGATATATGTTTTCATACGCTCGTTTATTCGTTTTTTTCGTGTGTTCGATGTCGTGCAGGATAGCTTCGCCGAGCCATTCGCGCGGCACGTCTTTATACGTCGTATGTAAAACCATACGGTTCACGTCGCGTGTCCGCGCTTCGATATTGCACCAGTGCCGCTTTGCGCTCGGCGGGTTATAGCTTTCAAAAATATAAAACGTTTCTCCGCCACGTAAAACCGATATGCGGATATTCTGCAACTCCGCTTCGGTAAATTCCGTTTTTTCCTCAATCCATAAAATAGCAAAATAGCCGTTCGCAACTTTAATCGATTTCAGTTTTTCGGGGTCGTCGCAGCCTGCGAATATGATTTCCTGCGTCCGCCCGTTTTTGCGAATATATGTTATTGGAAGCGCCGCCGTCTTGCTCGCAGGGATTTTAAACCGCCCCTGTAAACCGAGTTTATGTATTGCCCAGACAATCTGCTCAAATACCGAGCGGCGTAAGGTTTTCGCCGTCTTGCGGATAACAAGCGCGTTGTACGACGGGAACATGACAATTAAAATAACAATCACAAGGCTGATAAACGAGGATTTACACGATGCGCGCCCGCCGGGAAAGGTATAGCGCTCTTTTTCATGCGCGAGAATTGCGCGAAACGCTTTGTTATACACCTTCGCGAAAATATTACTGCTTTGTATCGTCATCGATAATTATCCTCAACTCGGCGTCTTCGTCGTTTTCGTTTTCCTGCGTTCCTGCCAGCGCTCGCTGGTCTAGCGCGTATTCCCTGCGGCGTCTGCGCTCCAGCCACCACTTTGCTGTCTGAACGTTTCCGCTTTGTATGTCTTTAATAATTACCGACTGCGCCATGTCGTCGGTATGCTTCTTTTCTGTTTCCCACGTCTCGCGGGTTTCTGCCCATTTATCGACATACTTTCGCGCAGTTTCCCACGAATTACAGCCGAGCCGCTGTTGAACGACTGTCATTACACCGCCGCTATTTGAGATCGCTTTTAATACCTGCGCTTTTGTATATCCCTTTCCCACTCTCGTTTTCTCGTTCTGTTTTTACTCAAGCCCACCCGTTCCGACTGCGCAGTCGTTTTCTTTTGCCCATTTAGTCCAGCGCTTTCTGATTACATCGCAATAGCGCGGATCGAGTTCACACAGGCGCGCAATACGCCCTGTTTTTTCTGCGGCTATCAGCGTTGAGCCGCTTCCGCCGAACGGGTCTAAAACTATATCATCGCTTTTCGTGCTGTTTTTTATGAGGCGCGCTAAAATCTCGACAGGCTTCATTGTCGGGTGTTCCGAATTTCTCGGCGGCTTTTTTTCATAAATTATATCCTGCGGTGTTGCGTTTTCTATTCGTTTTAATTCTGCTTTTAACTCGTCCTTACTCATCTTTTCGATGTCTTTCTTTTTGTCAAATACAGTGCTGTCGTTTAATGCACCATAAAAATTGTGGCTTGCTCCGTCTTTCCAGCCGTACATAATAGGCTCATGCTTCCACTTGTAATCATTATGTGATAGCGTAAAAACATTTTTTACCCAGACTAAATACTGGTGCGGTTTATATCCCGCTTCTTTGAGCGCATTTATAAATGTATCGCTGTTTACCTGTGCATAGAAAATGTAATAAGCCGCCCCTGCCTTTGTAGCGTCAAACATCGTATGAAATGCGGTAATTAAAAACCGCTTCATTTCAAAATCATTTTTTCTATCATTGTGTATTTTTAATTTTTCTTGCGTTTTACCAGCGTAGTCCACATTGTATGGCGGGTCAGTCAATATTAAATCCGCTTTGGCGTCACCCATTAAATCCGCGAGTGTGTTTGCATCTGTACTATCACCGCAGATAAGACGATGCTTCCCAAGCTCATATACTTCGCCCGCCTTGCTTTGTGCCGGCTCATCTTCATTTATGGGCGGCGCTTCATCATCGTCTTTTGTGTCCTCATCGTCTATCATTGCTGATAAATCAAGTATTCCGTCGGGAAGTTTTATATCGTCGAAGTCAATTTCTACTCCGTCTAAAAACGATACTACGCTTTCCGCTGTCATCTCTCCATAAGTGGAATTCAGCCGAAGCAATAGATTTTTCGCGCCTGCCTCGTCTTTTGCGTTTACATACACTACAGGTAAATCTGGTATGCTCTCACCTGCGGCTGTCATACGTTGCAACGCGCCGAGCCTGCCGTGTCCGTCGAGTACGTGATTTATCCCGTCGTGCTGCCAGACAAAAAACGGGAAAGCAAAACCGTATTTATTTATACTCTTTATGATTTTGCTATAATCATCTTCCGTGCGTTTTTTAAGCCCGCCTTGAAATTCGGTCAACGCCGACAAGGGCAGAGTATCGTTTGTTTTACAGGTTATCTCCATACATATATAGTCATTTTTGTTTTACCTCTATGCTGTCGATCGCCTTAATCTTCAAGTTTTTGTATATCCGCCCGTGTTACGCCCATACTAATGAGCAGCAGGGTGCAATAGCCGATTATGTCCGCGACATCGTTTACTCGCGGCGTATCATCTGTATTTGCCTTAATGCGGCCGAGTTTATCGTCAAGACGAATTAAAATCGAATTCGCCGCATTGCCTTTGTAAAAAATATGCTTCGGCGATAATGCCGAATTTCCGTATTTTTCATTTTTGTGTACGAGCAAATCGCGCATCGCCTCTGTAATGTCGATGATTTTCTCCCGTGCCGTTGTATCGTCATTCGTCATAAATAATTCCCTTCAGCTCATCTAAATCCACAAAACTGACTATTTTATCTACCTTCCGGCAATAAAATAACTCGTGTAAAACCCGCAAATATAAATATGCGACAAAATTATCCGCGATGTACCATTGCGGCTCCCGCATCAGTTTTTCAATCACGTAATTCGTCGCATCGATCGCTTTTTCGTGCCGCTCATATCTGCGAAGCGCTTTAACGTTTTCGTAACGCGCCGATGTTTGCGCGATGATTCTTTCGCACACCTCGATGCCCAACGTATACATTGCACTAAGCGCCGATTGATCGCCGTTTACCCTATATTGATACTGATACTCAAGTAAACGCTCGTTGTCGGTTTGCGGGGCTGCAATGTGCGGTATTTTTGTAACATCGACCCGCTTTTCCTCTTCGTAAAAATCAAACGGCAATAATAATTGCCCGTCCGCTACACTCTCCAACTCTCGCATCCCACCGTTGATATCAAAATTTTCGTCGGATTGAGCCGGTCGATTACGGCCGAGCCGACATAGCCCGCGAAATCCTCAAGAGACAGATTGCTGATGTATACCGTGCTTTTCTGCCTGCTGTCGGCAATGTCGAAAATCGCGTCCTGCTCCCACTGCGTTTTTTTCCGCCCGATTTCATCGACGACAAGCAAATCCGCGAGGGTCAGCTCGTAGGAAATTCTGTCGCGGGTTTCGTGCGATCCGAACGATTCGGCGTTTTTATACCGCGCCGAGAGCGTCGAGCCGGTAACGTAATCGCCCGACCAGTACGCCGGCAAATCATACGTGCGGTTCCGTTTCCGCGTGCGTAAAAGCTCGTGTATCATCCAACAGGCAAAATATGATTTACCGATCCCCGATTCGCCGAGCATTAAAATTGACACGGGCTTCCCCGTTTTTACAAGCTCAAACGCATTTAGAGCGTCGCGGTAAAACCTCGCCCGTGCCTCGCTTCCGGTCGTATTCAGTTCTCGCGGCATGTCGTAAAACTTCGGCGGCACGATTTTTTTATACGTGCTTTCGGCGAGCACTGCGTAGTATTCCCGTTCAGCTTCCCGTGCCCGATTGTCCCATTCGCTCGCCGCTTCGGGGTCTGCGAGCAAGTCGTCGCGGATTTTTTGCAACCGCGCGATTTCGGTGTCGATCGCGCACCCGATCGAGCGTATTTGTGTATTCAGATCGCTCATGCGTATACCCCCGTTTTCCAGTTTTTAACGATCTCGCTCGCCTTTGATTGCTGGCTTTGATCGCCGTCCATGCCATGATTTTTCGGCGGTGATGTCTGGAAATTATTTTTTTCCCACGTGCGGACGGCCGCTCGCCAGTCTTTCATTGCGCTTCGCCCACCGGCTTTCCATCCGCGTGCCTCGTAATAATCCCAAAAATATTGAGGGTCGATATTGTTTTTACGTTCGGCGCAATATGCCCGTATTTCGTCGACCGTAGGCTTGACAAAACGCCGTTTCGGGGGCGCTTGCGGCGCGATAGTGCCGCTATGTGAATTTACATCTGCATCTACATCTACATTTCCATCAACATCTACATCTACATCTACATCAAGGTAGGACTGGCTAGGACTGGCTAGGCGGTCGCTAGGCGTGGCTAGACACTCGCTAGGACTGGCTAGAGGTTCTTTTACCTGCGCGTCGTCGGCTTGCTCTTGCTCTTTATTGCTAGAGCTTTGTTCTTTTTTTGTACCGGCGTTTAGCGCTTTTTGGATACCGCCTCGTTTGCCGTTTTCCATATTTTTTATTCTGCGGGCTTTTGCGTTGTCCATGTCGTTTTTAATTCCGACCCACAACGCCCGTGCCAGCCCCGTAAAATCCGGTTCTTCTTCGCGCAGTCCGTAGTTTATAATTGCTTCTAAAAATTGCCCCCTTATAGCCGGATCGAGGCATTCTAACTGTTCTTCCCATGTCCCGTAAAAAACAAAACTTTCCGCCATTTTATCCCTCACTTATAACCAACTATCGCCGTTGTTATCTAAATACGGTTTAATGAGCGTAAAAATCATTTTCGGTACGCCTTGCAATTTTGGTAATTTACCCATAAATACATACTCGTTTATCGCTCGCATGAGCGCCCCGTACTGTTTATCGTCGAGTTCACTCATGGCTTCGGCAAAAAAATCATAAAATCTAAAACTACCCGTCATTCATTTACCCCCGTATTTTAATAATTCCGTATCGTATATCTTTTTACAGAGCGCGATACACGCTCCGTCATCGCGGCTTATATCAAGCGCCGCGTTGCATTTTAGACTGCACGTCATCCCGATGTTGTATCGGTGATCGATAACAAAATCGCCGTATTTCGCGCGGTTTACTTTCGTATTTCCGATACGGTGCGCGCCTTGCGCTCTCGCTCCGAGCGGTGAGCCGCATACTTCGCACACCCCGCCGCTTATTGCGAGCGCATATCGGCGCTGTTGCATTTGCTGTTCCGTCATACGCATACGCCCCCTACAAATTCAAATAAATTGTGTTGCGCTATATGGTCTTTGTACCGTTTCTCCTGCGCATCAAAATAATAATTGTCTATCTCGCATCCGACAAAATCAAAACCCATATCATAAGCGGCTATACGACTGGAGCCGCTACCAAGATGAGTGTCTAAAATTTTGTCGCCTTTTTTTGCGTAATTTTTCAAAATCCATTTATACAATGCTACAGGTTTTTGATGCGGGTGAATTTTCTTTTGTCCTGTTTCTGTGCCCATCCTGTATCCGTCCCAAGCGATTGATACAATATTGCATGGAATTTTAATGCTGGAATAAGCTATTTCGCATTTCGAATAACGCACAACTTGATTATTTGCCGATTGTTTGTCCCAGACAATCAAATAATTTGTACTACCGAGATATCGCGTATAATAATTGTACCCAAAAATAATTTGATTTTTTGAAACACGTTTAAGCTCTTTAAAATATTCAGCGTTTGGGATAGCATCATTTTTGTATGACGTTTGTTTAAAAACGGCACCCTTGTTTCTTTTTTTCCAATCTTCACCAATTCCGTATGGCGGATCAACTATAGCCAAATCAAAAAACTTATCGGGGCAATTCATCATATACTCCATACAATCAATGTTGTGTGTTTCGTTTATCATCTGTCACCCCGCGTGAGCCTTATTTCAAAATAATCCCGATCGAGATTTCGCCCTGCCCATTCGACAAGTTCGCCGATTGTCGTATTTTCGTCGCATACCTTTGTGAGCAATACGTCTTTCCAGTCGTATTCACCGTTCTGGACTGTTTCCTCAAACGAAGCGACGATTATCGGATTAGTTTTTGTCATTGTGCCCACCTTTAACAAAATAAATACGGTTTCGTCGACGTCAAAATCTTTTCATTCGCGACTTTGTAAAAATCTTTCTTTATCTCAAACCCGTATGCCCGTCGTCCGAGATTTTTAGCCGCTAAAAGTGTTACACCGCTTCCGGCAACCGGATCGATTACGACATCGTCCTCGTCGGTAAATATACGGATAAGATTTTCAATCACTCCGATAGGCTTTTGCGTCGGGTGTACTTTAGGCGTTACGTTGTCCCGCTCCCAATCGAGACAATTAAAAATCATCTTGCCATTGTTATTAAACTTTGGCAATTTTTCACGATAAAACAAAACCGCATATTCACAATTTCCGACTATCCGCATATTCGCCTTTAAGACTTGCGCAGAAAAGTTTTTCCGAAAAACAAGATTGATATAATTATTAAGCCCGTATTCTTTCGCAAGTTCGATAAGCTGGAATTGCTGTTCAAACGCACAAAACACAATCATGCACGGAGCTTTTCCGCGCTCTTTCGGCTCTTTAATTAACATCCTGTTACAAAAGTGCATAAACTCCGGCGGGCGAAAATCTTTGTCGGTATCGAAAAACTGTTTACCCGCAAGCTCCGATTCGCCGTTTTTATTGTCGCCGTCTATGTACCATTTCGGATTGCTTCCGTATGCGTTGTTTCCGATGTTGTACGGGATGTCGGCGATGATTAACTGCGCTTTCGGGATTCCGTAGACTTTATAATTCTGAAAATGGTCGTTAAATAGTTTTATGCGCTCCATATCTTTTTCCTATTCTCGCTCTTTCACCATCCCAATTCCGCCTCGATTTCGGCCTGCATCTTTTCAATATCTTCATCAGATTTATTTTCAAACTCGCCTTTATGATATGGTGAGTTTCTTAGAGCCAAACACTCTAAGCAAGCGTTATGTGTCACTGTTTTATGGCAAGGGCAACTCGCTACACAAGGTTCGCTAAACTTTGATTTTAATTTCATTTTCATTCCTCTTTCAAAATTATTCCCAAATCCGCCGCGAGTATGTGCGCGGCTTCGATGAGTTTCGCACACTCATCGGTACTGCTTTCGCTCTCCGGCTTCGGAGTTATGACGCCGTGAAAATCCGTATACGGATAGCCCATCTGTTCAACTGCAATCATTTTCACGGCGTTTTTTACCGCTTCGTAATCGTTGCCCGTTACGTTGCATATCTGCATGATATGGCCATTGAGGTGATGATTTTGCGATCCGTCGCCCGTTGTACGCGGGCGCTTAGGCTACGCGATGGTAACGAGGACATAATCGTTGTGTTTGTCGCGGCACTTTACGAGTTCGCGCTTTATCGCCTCGCGGATCGCCGTGTCTGCTGGCACTGCAAACGCGATATGTCCCTTGACGTATTCTCGATGCAAAATAACCGTTACCATCGCCGCGCCTCTTAAAACGGCAAATCTTCGGGAAAATCATCGCCCCCGCCGAATTGCTGTTGCGGGGCAGTCGTTTGATACGCCGGCTGTTGCGGTTGCATATAGTTCCCCTGCATTCGCGGCGGCACCTGCGACGGGTTGTCGCGATACGTTTCCTGTACGCGTCCGTAATTTTGCGGCGCGGGCGCACTTTCGGGCGCGGATGTCCCGCCGCCGAGCAACTGCACCGAATTCGCAACGATGTTCACTTTGCTGAAATTCTGTCCGTCCTTTTGCCAGCGATCCTGTTTCAGATAGCCGTCGACGGCGATCTGCTTCCCCTTGACAAGATACGGTTTCAGATTCTCCGCAGTTTTACCCCAGATCGTAACGTCAAAAAAACTCACTTCGTCCGTCCATTGCCCGTCCGATTGTTTTACGCTTCGGTTTACGGCGATGCTCACCTTTGCGCACGCCGTCCCGCCCGTCGTATAAAAAAACGTTCGCGGGTCAGCGCCGAAGTCTCTTGTTAATCTCCCGATTACAAGCACGTGATTAATGTCCGTCATAATTTACCCCCGTTTTTGGTACAAACTTTTGTGCCGATTTACGACAAAAAAGCTCCCGCGTCGTTTAAGCCGCGCACAACGCAACACCGTATCGACGTAGCAATTTACGCAATCGGGATATATCCGCGCGACGGCGTTTTTTAAGTCATACCCCGAAAACTGTTTCCCCGCCGGCATCCGATCGATCACTATGCCGACCGCTTCGCAGATGCTTGTGATGTCTTTCTTTGCAAGTTCACCCGTCATTTCTACCCCCTTGCTTTTCGATTGCCACATCGAAAAAATATCCCGCGTACTCTTTTCCGTTTTTTATGTGCGTTTTTATCCTGCCCGATGTCGTCGAAAACCACTCGGCGCATTTCAGCACCGACGGAAAGATTTTCGGCTTCGCCGCCGCTGTCTCATACGCGGGGATTGCGATAACCGCTGTCATACCTGCCTCGCTCAAAAATCCAACCTCTCAAAACCAACATACTCGATACCGTTCGATGTAAGGAGCGATTTTACCTCGTTGACTTCCGACGGCTTTATGCGGATTGTTACAACGTATTCAACCGATTTTTCTTCCGCCGCTTTTTCAATGCCAAGTGCCGCTTGCGCGAGTCTGTCGATCGGCGCGTCTTGTATTTTCCGCGCGTTTTCTTCCCGCACTTCCGCGCGTTGCTTTTCGATTTGTTCTCCGTGCTCCCGCGCCTCTCGTTCGGCTTTTTCCTTTGCGACGGCTTCCCGTTGTTTCGCGAGTTCTTCGCCGTAGTCCATTGTGTCGGAGATGTTCAAACAAATGAGATAATGCGCCTTGAGTGTCTCGGCGTCATCGCCGTACTTTTCGATAATTTTAAGTTCCGAATAAATTCGTTTAATAATCGCGTCCATCTCCGCGCTGATGTCGCTTTCTTTTGCCGTTTTATTCAGCCACTTCGGATTAAAAATTTTTTCGAGCGGAACGACATCAAAGTTTTTCGAAAGCCAAAGTTCATTGACGCGCACTTCTTTCGCACGTTTTTCTTCGGCCTCTTTCGCCTTGACGATTTCGTCGAGCTTCCCGCTTGCTTCACCGATTTTCTTTTCAAGTGTTTTGCACCGTGCTTCAAAATCGGCATAGGGTTTCATAAGCTCTTTCATCAGCTGGATGCGTGATTGCGACAAGAGTTTTTGCGCGTTGTTTAATTCCGCGCGGTCTTTTTTTGCCGCGTCCGCGTCTCCGAGATACGTTTCGGGCGTATAGCTTTTGAGCTTCTCATCGACATACAATTCAAGCCCCGCAATATTTGTTTCGAGTACGCCCGTGATATTTTTCGTTACGACCAACTGCAACGCATTTGTTTCCGTTTGTTTTTTTTCTGCCATATTATTTACCTACCTGTATTCCTTTTCGTTTGAGATACGAGACGACGCGCTCATACATCGCAATGACTTCCGCGTCGCTTCCCGTGCGGAGCGCTTCTTCGGCGAGTTCGTACGGCTTTCCGCTTAATTGGCTTTCGTATTTCATCAAAAGCGTTTCAAGCTGTTGCACGACGTCCGCCGGTTTCGGTTCGTTTTTTACTTCCGCACTCGGCGCTTCCGCTTCATCGGCAATCGTCGCTGTCGCTTCGTGTGTGATGTCGCGTTCTTTTGGCGCGTCTACGCCCATTTCGTCATTGGTGTACGGCATACCGCCGAATTCGTCGCTAAAACACAAACGAAACGCCTGCGCGATTGCGACCTTGCGCACCATAAAGCTCGGCATTTTACGCCAGATCGCATTCGGCTCGCCCGTCTTTTTACTCGTCTGCACGCACTCGGTATAAAACGCCGTATGTGTAAACGGATGCGTCCAGTCCTTACGCCAGATCGTAACCGTCGCGGCAAGCGTCCCGTCTTGCAAACTGCCCGTTATTTGCGCCTGCCAACCATCGAGCTTCCCGATCCGTTCGGCGCGTTTGAGATATACCTCGTAGCCGGTAACAATGGAGCATTGCCGATATTGCCCCTCGCCGTATACCGTGCAGTAAATTTCGCGCTTGAACGGATTTAATCCGTACAGCCGCGCCATGTTGACAAACATCGCCTTTTCTTTCGGCAAGAGCGATTTTGTCAATCCGGTTGTATCGAGATATTCCATGATTGTTTTTTCGTCTACGGGAGTGATTATCTCCGTAGCTTCTTTTTTAATAATTTCATTCATTCTTGCACCTCTTAAAAATTATTAAACGCGCGCGGCCGCTTGCGTTATTCAGGCGTGCGGGGCTTGCACCCGCTTTATATCTGTGTTGCGCCGACTTATATACATCCTGCTTCTCGCAGTTTTTCTAATGCCTCGTTTCCGCTTATTACCACAAACGCAACGCCGCCCTTGCGGTTTATGTCGCCGATCCGCGCCGCCTGTGCGTCAGACAACCTGCCGCCGACGGGTCGCTTGCACTCGATTGCCAAAAAACGCCCGAAATTGTCATAGCCCTCAAAATCGAGTGTTCCCGCTTCGGCCGTCTTAACAAACCGTTTCGCGCGCCCCTCGCCGATTGCAAAGCTCCCCGTGTTTATCCGCTGGAGCTTCAGTCCGGTGATGCGGATCACCTCTTTCACTTCGCGGACAACTTCGCTCTCCGGCACATCGCGCAACGCGTTCATACAAGCTCCGCCGCTTCGTCGAGCGAGAGCATACGCAGGCGCCGCTGAAAACCTTTTGCCGCATTTCGATGGAACATCTCCATCTCCGCATCGCCGAGTATTTTTGATTTTTCCGCTTTCTCCGTCTCTTCGGCAATCTTGGCGATAATTTGTTCGTATCTCGTCATTTATTGCTCCTTGACCCATTTTTCCAATTCGGAGAGGTAAAACCGGCTGGCTGCTCCGCGTCCCGATTTTTCAATCGGCGCGAGCTTATGCGCTTTTATACGCCCCGCAGACACCCACGCATACAACGTCCCTCGCGATACCCCCAGATACTCCGCAGCTTCCGCCATCCCGACCGGTCGCTCGTATTCCCTTACGTTTTCCATTTTGCACCCCTAAAAAAAAGGCGCACAAAGCCGTCATCTCGCTTTATGCGCCAGTTGGACGTTCTCCTTGTCCCCGTCCGTTGCCAAAGGCAACTACGCAAGATGACGTAACGTAATTGTCTTTTATCCTTTTTGTCTTGTTTTTATGTATATTACATACAAACGTCCTATTTGTCAAGTAATTTTCAGTAAATATTTTACATTTTTTTTATTTTTATTGCTTTTTTCTTCATATATGCTAAAATGGCAGTATGGACATAGCTATTTTTTGGGAGGGGATAAAAAAATTGTGCAAACAGCATGGTATAACCCAGAAAGAGCTGTCAATCAAAATCGGGAAAAGTGCGCACGCGATTGAAAAACAAATCCTGCGTAATACAATTCCTGATGCAGAGGAAATCGTAAAAATCGGGAAAGTCTTCGGAATATCACCGAGCGATTTATTAATTAATAATTTTGACGGTATTACACGCGATATACCGACAAATGCGTTTGTCGTGCCGATACTCGATCAAGAATTATCTGCGGGTAACGGCGTAGACTTGCCGTCAACCGACGTTGTAACCGGATATTTTCCTGTACCGAAAGAATTATCCCGTTACGGCGAACAGCTTGCAGCTCTGCACGTGCGGGGGGATAGTATGGAGCCGACGCTGCGATCCGGCGATATGGTTGTTTGCGATAGTTGCGGGTGGGACGGAACAGAGGGGCTGTATGCGATCCGATTAAACGGGTGCGGGTATGTTAAACGTGTGCAGGCGGCGCGCGGAACGTGCATTATCCGAAGCGACAATCCAAAATACGGATCGTTTGAAGCTCCCGCAGACAAACTTGAGCTTATCGGACGCGTGCATTATGTCATACATAAACTCGATTGATTGCTCGTGTAAGTCGCTCCCGTATGGGAGCGTAGCACGAGAAAAAATTAATAAATATGTAGCCTATAATGTAGCCAATTCAAATTTAAAACTCAAAAAACCGCGAAAAATGTATTAAAACTCACGGAATTTATAATTTCTTTTCTTATATTGATATTTTGTTTTGTTTGATTATTTTTATATTATATGCGAC
>NZ_AVQI01000001.1 GCF_000468115.1 Treponema socranskii subsp. socranskii VPI DR56BR1116 = ATCC 35536 | reverse complement strand
GATTTTCAGCAAAGAGCAATACAGAGGGACAAAACGAAAGCGAGACAACCGTGCGGGCAATGTATACACGGAAAAGAAGCGTAGGATCCAACTATCAAGTTTACCCGACAAACTCGAAATATATCGCGGCGCTTGAAAAAAAATGCAAAGTGCGGGGGTATTAACCATCCGCACGAATAAGCGGCGGACGGCAGCGGAGCGTCACGCATTCAGCGGCGCTTGCGTTCTTCTTCGGATGCGCAGGTCACACACATAAGTGCATACGGCAGTGCCTTTAAACGTTGCTGCGGAATGTCTTTGCCGCATTTGACACACTTCCCGTATTTTCCCTGACGGATGCGGTCGAGCGCGTTGTCCACAAGCTGCAGTCGGGCGGCATCCTGAGAGCCGAGCGAATCGAGCAGCGTACGATCGATCGCATCGGATGCGACATCTATAACGTCGCCTGCGGCAACGGTCTTTACCAATTTTTTCATATCATCGCTCTGTTCCGCAAGCGAGGCAAGAATAGTCTGCCGGCGCGCGAGCAAATCGTTTTTCATGCTTTCAATAAATTTTTTATCCATAATAGATGAACTCCGTGCAATGAACCCGCACCCGTGTTGACAAGCGCGGAAATTTTGTACATACTGAAGAGTATACGACCAAATCGGAATAAAAACAAGGTTAAATTGAACGGCGCTGTTTTAGACGTTCAATTTAACTTTAAGGAACTCTTGTTATTCGGTCACGCAGCGGAGGAACTGTGGCAAAAGAAGAAGCTATCGAAGTGGAAGGCGTCGTAAAAGAAGCGCTTCCCAATACAACGTTCAGAATCGAATTGCAAAACGGACATCTCATCCTGGCGACGCTGTCCGGAAAGATGCGAAAACACTATATCAGAATCGTGCCGGGCGATACGGTCAAAGTCGCGCTTTCACCGTACGATTTGAACCGCGGCCGAATCATCTTCCGCCAACGATAACCCGATTTTCGCCGATGTACCGATCGGCAAGCACTGCAGTCAGCCGCTTTATTTTTGCCTTCCCAATTTAATAAGCGCCACGGCGGATTTTACCGCACCGATGACGCCGTTGATCGTGACAAAGAGACACAGGAGCCCGAACAGCGGGAAAAAGCCGAATATGCTGCTCGCGATTATGCCGAAAAACGCCTGTCCCAATTTTGAATAGAGCTGAGAGCGGAGCGCTTCTCGCGTATCACGTCTCTTTTCGTTTGTCCACGTATAGGTATAGCGCCGCTCGCCGTTTTGCCTGCCTCCGTAATTACTGCCGAACCATTGCCAAAACATATCTTCGTCGCTGAAGCGGGTACCGGAATAAGAGCCGTATGCATACTGCGTATCCTGCCGCCCCGCGTATGAGGTCTCCGCGCTTCCGAAACGGTCGTATTGAGAACGCTTCGTTTCGTCTCCGAGTACATCGTAAGCGGCGTTTATCGCTTTGAATTTTTCTTCCGCGCTTTTATCACCCGGGTTTCTGTCGGGGTGATATTTGAATGCGAGAGTGCGGTACGCTTTTTTAATTTCATCGGTGCTTGCCGTTTTTGCGATTCCGAGCACCACATACAAATCCTGTTCCATCAGTTATAAAATAGCCGTTTCGGACAAATGTTACAAGTGCTGAACTCAAGGAACACAGCCCTATAACATCGCGCCGCAAAATGCGGTATACTGTATGCTATGAACGATAACGATTTCGATAAAGCGATTGCAAAACTGCAGCGCATGATAGACGAAAGCCGCTCTATCGTATTTTTCGGCGGAGCAGGCGTTTCGACGGAAAGCGGTATCCCCGACTTCAGAAGCACGGACGGACTGTATCACCAAAAATGGAAATATCCTCCCGAGCAAATGCTCAGCAGGAGTTTTTTCGACGCGAAACCCGCGGAGTTTTACCGCTTTTACCGCGAAAAGCTCATCGTCAAAGGCGTAAAGCCGAACGCGGCGCACAAAAAACTTGCAGAACTCGAAAAGGCGGGAAAGCTCAGCGCCGTCGTCACGCAAAACATCGACGGATTGCATCAGGCGGCGGGAAGCAAAAACGTATTCGAACTGCACGGAAGCACGCTGCGCAATTACTGTATGAAATGCGGCTCTCCCTACGATATCGATTTTATCGCCGAAAGTGCAAACGCTCCCGACGGCATACCGCACTGCACAAAGTGCGGCGGCATCGTTAAACCCGATGTCGTACTTTACGAAGAAGGTCTCGACGGAGCCTGCATCGAAGGCGCAGTCCGCGCGATACGGGATGCGGACATGCTCATCATCGGCGGCACCTCTCTCGTCGTCTACCCCGCGGCAAGCCTTGTCAACTATTACCGCGGGAACAAGCTCGTCGTTATCAATAAAACCGCGACGGGAGGCGATGCGATCGCAACGCTCGTCATCCGTGATTCGATCGGAAAAGTGCTCGGCGCCGTAAAAACCGCATAAACGTCCGCCGCACTCGTATCGCTTACACGGAAAAGCACGCCGGCCGTTTTCAGTCCGCTTTCGATTTTACCGTTTTGGGCAAAAACACGATGCCGATAACGAGGACAAGCGCGAACGAAAGCCACGCGGCAATTATATTTTCCGAAAAACCGCCTGCGATAAAACCGATCGCCGAACAAAGTGCGATAAACACCGCGTACGGCATCTGGGTCGCAACGTGTTCGAGGTGCGGACAGCCCGCTCCCGTAGACGAAAGGATTGTCGTATCGGAAATGGGAGATGCGTGATCGCCGAATACGGCGCCTCCGACGACGGCAGCAATACAGATCATGCACGCGTTGACGAATGCCTCTTGCGGCAAGCCCTTCGCCTGCGCAAGTCCCGTCGCGATCGGCATGACAAGCGGAATCATAATGCCGAACGTGCCCCAGCTCGTGCCGGTCGCAAACGAAATGAGAGCCGAAAGCGCAAAGACGATGACGGGAATGAGTTCGAGCGGAAAGCGCTGCTTCACGACGATTTCCGAAAGGTAGACGCCGAGTCCGAGTCCTCCGTCCGACGGCGAAGATTTGATAATCGTTCCGATCGTCCACGCCATCGACAAAATGATCAGCGCCGGTATCATCGATTTGATGCCGTCGCGGAGCGCTTCACCCGCTCCGCTCAAGTTCAACAATTTTCTTGCAATATAATAAATATACGTCGCAAATATCGTAAAGATGATAGCGTAAAAAAGCGCAACCGATGCGTCGGTATCTTTAAATGCGTCTCCGAGCGGAATCGAGCGTGCGGCGTCAAGAAACGATGCAATCGACTCCCCGTCGATCGCACTCATCCATGTCGTCACCGGAAAAAAGATCAGAGCCGTCACGATGAGAACGATGATCGGAAAAAGCATGTCGGCAGGCTTCGCCGAATCGTTTACGGTGTTTTCGACTTCGCCCGCAACGGCTCCGTACTTTCTTTCATAAAAGAGTTTTCCCTGTGCCGCACGCGCTTCGGAAGACTTCATCGGTCCGAAATCGCGTTTTGTTAAAATGATGACGAGTACGAAGACGAGCGTGCCGAGCGCATAAAGGTTGTACGGTATGGAGCGGATAAAAAATTCGAACGGCGTCATGTGCATCGCATCGAAGCCTTCCGCACCCTTTACGATCGACATGACGGTGACGACCCAGCTCGAAATCGGCGCGATGATACACACGGGAGCGGCGGTCGAATCGAGCACGTAGGCAAGTTTTGCGCGCGCGACTTTCGTCTTATCGCAGATCGGGCGCATGATCGTTCCGACGGTGAGCGAATTGAAATAATCGTCGATAAAAATTATCAAGCCGAAGATAAACGACATGAGAAGCGATCCTTTGCTCGTCTTCAATTTCAGCGACGCCCATCTGCCGAAGGCGCCTGCGGCTCCCGTTTTCGAAAGCATACCGACAAGGCCTCCGAGGAGCGCGCAAAAAAGGAAAATGCGGATATTCCATCCGTCGGCAAGCGAAGAAGCGAGCGCATCGGTGAGATGCATAAGCGCAAGGGCGGGATTACCCCCCGTGACGATAAGCGTGCCCGACAAAATGCCGAAAAAGAGCGATACGATCACGTCTTTAGTGACGAAGGCAAGCACGATTGTTAAAAGCGGGGGGATGATGCCCCACATACCGAAACTGGTCATTATAATCCTCCAACCGGATATGACAGGATGGTCTATTTTAGCATATTCGCTTCTTTATGTCTTGCCGTAGGGATTTCCGCTATGCGTCGAGTTTCATATCACCGTCACGGATTAAACTCCGAGCGCGAAGCGCCGCATAAAAAACGTATGCGAGTACGGCCGGAAAAAACACATCGACTGCGATTATCTTTGCGATGATAAGGAAAGCGCTTTCGCTTCCCTGCATCGCTTGAAACGTCATAATCGGCCCGACCAAACCGCTCGTTCCCATACCCGCTCCCGCAGGAAGCGTGCGCATCTTAAAGAGGCACGAAGCGATGGGACCGGTGATCGCCGAAGCGAGAGTCGGCGGAATCCATATAAAAGGGTTTTTGCAGATGTTCGGAATCTGCAGCATAGACGTTCCGAGTCCCTGCGCGAAAAAACCGTTAAAACCGTTGTCGCGGAAGCTGATGACGGCAAAGCCTATCATCTGCGCGCAGCAGCCCGCAGTCGCAGCTCCTCCCGCGATCCCCGTCATGCCGAGTATGATCGCGATAGCCGCGGAACTTATGGGCAGCGTTAAAATCATCCCCATGACGACGGAGAGCACAATGCCCATCCAAAACGGCTCGAGTTCCGTCGCCCTCTGTATACCGCTCCCCAGAGCTGCCGATGCGGATGCAAGGGCGGGCCCGAAGAGCAATGCGGCGGCGGCGCCTGCGATGACGGTTACGGCGGGCACGACGACGATATCGATTTTAGTCTTTCCCGCGACGAGCCTTCCGCATTCGGCGCCGACTAAAGCCGCGGCAAAAGCGCCGAGCGGATCTCCCGGCCCCGCAAAAAGCACGCTGCCGTTTTCCGCGATAAAGGCCGCCTGCCCTGCGCTCAAGTATGCGGCGCATTTTACGGAATACGCGCCGATCGTACCGGTGAGGATGCTTCCGTACAAAGCGAGCTTCGGCGCGCCGAGCGAATGCGCAACTCCGCACGCGATTCCGGCTCCGGTGAGTACGGTGAGCACCTGCCCCGTGAGCATAAAAAATCTTCCCGCATACGCGAGAGATGTATAGACGCTCGCACCGCCTGCACATCCCGAACCGACTGCCGACGGAAAGAATCCGCCGATCTGCTTTATAATCAATCCGATGATGAGCGTGGAAAAAAGGCCGAGCGACATTCCGCCGAACGCATCGACGACATACCGTTTAAAGTACTTGTTCATAGAACACCTCGAGGAAAATAATAATTTCGGTAATTGATATACTTTGTCGATGCTGATACGCGGCGCGCCGTGGGCGCCGGTAATGCCGCCGCAAGGGATTCGGCTGTAGGCTATCACAAACGTAACATCTGTACTAAAGAGTATAGCGCTTCTCCGCATACACGGCAAGAGCGCATAATTCCGAGCAGTGCTCGTTCGCGGTACATCCGTGAACCGCTCACTACCGTATTTTTGCTGCGCAAAAATACGCGACCGTTTTTGCAAAGGTGCGACACGGCGTCCGTGCCGTGCATTGAAGGAAGTTCCCCGCGCGACTTGCAACGAGCGCGTGAGCGCGAAGTTCCCCGCGCAGGAATTATGCGCGTCTCCTATCACAAAGTGTGCCGTAGACGCCGTGCTTTGTGTCCTCATAAGGAATTGCAGTCGGCTTTCATATCTTTTAAAGAAAAAACGGCTTGCCCGTTTTTCGATTTCAGACTTATAAGAGCACATTGAGCCGTCAACATTGAAGTTGTAAGAATCGGTATCTTGCGATATACTGATGCAATCGGCGAAATATACTGTCGATGATGCTGCAGGTGGAGGAAACGATGAACATTGTTGTTATGGGTGCACAGTGGGGCGATGAAGGAAAGGGAAAGATAGTCGATTTTCTTGCGCAGGACGCGAAATACATCGTGCGCTTTGCCGGCGGTGCAAATGCAGGCCATACGATTGTCGCCGACGGAAAAAAGTATGCGCTGCACCAAGTGCCCTCGGGCATTTTATATCCCGATAAATCGGTATTTCTCGGCTCGGGTATGGTAATCGACCCCGAAGCGCTCTTTGCGGAACTGCAGATGCTCACCGACAACGGCATTTCGTGGAAGGACCGCGTGTTCATCTCCGACCGCGCGCACATCGTTTTGCCCGCGTACCGCAGAATGGACAAAGAGCGCGATGCTGCCCGCAAGCGCCCGATCGGAACGACGGGAAGGGGCATCGGAACTTCATATTCTCAAAAATCCGAACGCGACGGAATCAGGCTCGCCGATCTGGATTGGAAAGAAAAGATGACTGACCTCGATACCGAAGACAGGCAATTTATCGATACGTACGCATCCCGCCTCATGGCGATGCGCGTCGATATCGCTTCAAAGTTGTGGGAATACCGAAGCGAAAATATTTTGTTCGAAGGTGCTCAAGGAGCACTGCTCGATTTGGACAGCGGAACCTACCCCTACGTGAGTTCCGGAGCGTCGTGCTCGGCGGGAGCGGCTTTAGGTTCGGGAATCGGGCCGCGCGCGATCGACAGAGTGTACGGCGTTTTTAAAGCTTACGAAACGCGTGTCGGAAACGGTCCCATGCCGAGCGAATTTAACAACGACACCGAAAGCGAACTCTGCAATTATGTACGCACGACCGGAAACGAATTCGGAGTCACGACGGGGCGGCCGCGCAGGTGCGGCTATCTCGATTTGGTTGCGCTCCGCTATGCATGCCGCGTCAATTCGATCGATTCACTCGTTTTGACGCACCTCGACATCTACGATGAAATGGAATCGATTGAAGCCTGCATCGCATACGATATCGGCGGGAAAACGGTTACGGATTTTCCGGCGAGCATTCCCGCACTCAACGCGGCACGTCCCGTGCTCAAAAAATTCAACGGCTGGAAAAGCGACCTCCGCCGGTGCGGTTCGTATGAAAAGATGCCGGCGAACGCGAAGGCTTATGTGGAATTTATCGAAGCGTTTTGCGAAACGCCCGTCGGGATTGTATCCGTCGGGCAAGACAGGAACGAAACCTATCTGCGAATAAAACCGTGGAATTAAAATCAAGGCAGCCATCCAAAACTGAAGTTTTCTGATGGCTCCGGCGCTTATGATTCCGCCGTCACCGCTTTTTCGATTTCGGCAAAAAACGAATTGCAGTCGACGGCGTCGTAATCGGTTACGTCGACGGTAAACGCGTCCCCGATTTCGATGCTGTAATTTTTCCGCTCGCAGCTTGCAACAAAACTTTCAAAATCGGGTTCGGGAATGACGTCTTCCGGTTTGGGAGGAACGCCTTTGTGGTACGCGCGTAAAAGGTGTCCCGGATTCCGCGGTTCATGTACGTCGCGGTGCACGGCGCGTTCGTACAGCGCGCGCCAGTCGCCCGTGAGGCGGATCGTCACAGCTTTGTATCCGAGCGATGAAACGATATCGCAAAGCTTTTGTTCGTGTATTTTATTAAACGGATATTCGATGAGGATATTCTTTTTCGCCCGCATCGTGTCTTCCAAAAGCGCATAAAACGCCGCGATCGACATATCGTTGATGCGCGACTTTTCTTCCATGTTGTCGAAACCGTATTCGTCGAAGTAGCGCTCTTTTATCGTGTCGTATGAGAGCACCGTGAGTGAAGGAAAATAATTTTTGACGCGCGCTGCAAAATGCGTTTTGCCGCATCCCGGCGGGCCGGTGACAATGAGGATAAAGGGCGCCATCAGCACTTGTCCGTGATGCCGAGCACGCGGTTTATGACGTTCATCAACAGATGATTGAGTATCATGTGCACGTCTTCGACGATCTGCATATTGGGCACGGCGACGTGAAAGACCGCGTCCGCCGTTTGTTTGAGTTTTCCGCCGTCGTAGCCGCAGATACCGAGCGTTTTGACGTGCAGCTCTTTTGCGTACTCGATCGCATATAAAACATTTTTGCTGTTGCCGCTGCCGCTGATGCCGACGACGAGGTCATTCGGTTTGAGTTTGTTTGTAAGCTGAAAGCGAAATACTTCGTCGTAGCCGATATCGTTTGCGATCGCCATGAGCGTCGCGATATTGTCGTTGAGACAGATCACGCGGAATTTTTTTTCGACATATTCTGAGATGCCCTTATTAAAATCGTTCGCCATGTGTGAAGCGGTGCTCGCGCTGCCGCCGTTGCCGAATACGTAAATCGTTCCTTCGGACTTATACGCTTCCATAAACAGATCGAGTACGCGCTCTATGTCGCCGACGCTCAAATCTTCGAGCGTCTTCTTTTCCAGTGCGATATAATCGGCGATGTATGTTGTCGTATCCATAATATCTCCCTCAATCAAATCGCATGAATGTCGGTCGTGTCGATCGATAGACAGGCTTTTTCGCCGGCATCTTTGATATTTTTATTTTTCGGATTGTTTTCGTGTACGATGAAATTCTGCCCCGCGAGGTTCAACTCGTACAGCTGATATTCTCCCATAAACATCGACACGGTGACCTCCGCTTCAAAGGTGCCGCTGTCGCGCACCGAACACGCTTCGGGCCGCACGATGAGCGTACAGGTGTCTCCCGGCGAATATCGCTTATGCGTCGGAATACGGTCGAGCCGCTTTCCGTAAAGAACGACGGAAACGGTTCCGTCTTCGGAGACGCTTTGTACCGTCGCGCGGAGGATATTCGCCGTTCCGATAAAATTTGCCGTAAATTCGCTGTTCGGGTGATAATAGATTTCGCGCGGATTACCCACCTGTTCGATTTTTCCGTTATTGAGAATCACGATCTTATCCGACATACTCATCGCTTCGGCTTGATCGTGGGTAACATAGATCGCCGTAATGCCGACGGTACGCTGAATCTTTCTGATTTCGGTGCGCATTTGAATACGGAGCTTTGCGTCGAGATTCGAAAGCGGTTCGTCGAAGAGCAGAACGTCGGGTTCCATGACAAGAGCGCGCGCGAGAGCGATACGCTGCTGCTGACCGCCGGAGAGCTCGTTCGTGTGCCTGTTTTCCAATCCGGTCAAGCCGATCATCTTTAAAATAGAGCCGACCTTTTGTGGGATGACATCGTTTGCGAGCCCCTTGATGCGCAATCCGTATGCGATGTTATCGTACACGTTGTAGTTCGGAAAGAGCGCGTAGGTTTGGAACACCATAGCGGTATTGCGTTTATTCGGCGGCAGATTTTTTATCGATTTGCCGTCGAGGAGGATGTCTCCGCCGCTCGGCTTATCGAAGCCCGCAATCATTCTGAGCGTCGTCGTTTTGCCGCAGCCCGACGGGCCGAGCAGAGTGACGAATTCACCCGGCTGTATCGTAAGGGAGATATCGTCGACGGCGACAAATTTTTTTCCGCCCGTTCCCCTGTCCGTGTATATTTTTGATAAATTTTGTAAAGTGACGCTTTTTGAACCCATCGTTTTTCCTCTTTCTGTTTAATCGTTACATATAATTTTTATCGACGCTTTGACCGAGCCGGCTCAATACGGCGTTCATGATTCCGACTGCGACGAAAACGATTGCCATGAGAATTACCGACAGTGCGGATGCGTAGCCGAACTGACCTTTATCGACGTGCTGCATGACGCGCACCGTAAGCAGATTGTAATTTGCGGAGACGAGGAAGATGACCGCGCTTATTGCCGTCATACTTTTGATAAAGCTGAATACGAGACCGGTAAAAAATGCCGGGCGGATGAGCGGCAGCGTAACGGACGTAAATACTTTTGCCGTACCGGCGCCGAGATTCGTCGCAGCCTCTTCGATGCTTCCGTCGATTTGCCGCAGGGAAGCCATGCCGGATCTCACGCCGACGGGAAGCCTCGTCATCACAAGGACGATGACGAGAATCCACAGCGTGTTGGTAAGGACGAAAGGTTTCGTGTTGAACGTGAGGATGTATCCGAGTCCGAAAACCGTACCGGGAACCGCCATACCGAACATGGAAACGTATTCCATAAAGCGTCTCCCGATAAAATTTTTGCGAACGACGAGATACGCGATGATCATCGAAAAGACGCCGCAGATCGGAGATGCGAGGATGGCGATGAGCAGCGTATCTTTTACCGGCTTCATGCTGTAGCGGAATACGTATTTGAAATTATCCGTGACCAAAGTAAAATCCGCTCCCCACGTTTTAAAAAACGCTCCGAACACGAGGAACACGTAGAACAGCAGCACCCAAAACGATATGAACAGGCAGATGATATTTGCAGGGATGACGATGCTTTTATCTTCGATCATTTCACGGACGCGGCTCGCTTTGCCGGTAAGCGTGACATAGCTCCGCTTATCGAGCAGAATTTTTTGAATGCAAAAGATGAGCAGGGTTACCGAAAATAAAACGACTGCGATCGTGGTTCCCGCCCGCATATCGTAGTTCGCTATCGCTTGAATATAGATTTGCGAAGCGAGCGTTTTGTATCCGCCGCCCAAAATCATCGGATTCGAAAAGTCGGTGACGGATTCGATAAACGAGAGCAAAAATACGTTTGCGAGACCCGATGCGAGCATCGGCAGCGTGATCGAAACGAAAACTTTTAAGCGGCCCGCACCCATGTTGCGAGCGGCTTCTTCAAGCGTGCCGTCGAAGTTTGCGAGCATACCGTCGAGTGTAAGAGCGGCGATCGGAAAAAACGTCATCGTCTGTACGACGACCAATCCTTTTAATCCGTAGATATCGAAATTCGAAATGTGCAGCAATGAATAAGTGATGAGACCGCGCCGTCCGAGCAGCGTGATTGCCGACAGCGCGAGAACAAAGGGCGGCGTGATGATAGGCATGATTTCGATAACGCTGAATAATTTTTTGAACGGGCTTTTGACCCATTGCTTTACGTATGCGAACATAAAGCCGACGACGGTAGAAAAAAAACCGACGATAAAACCGAGCTTGAGGGTGTTGGAAAGCGTCGTCAAAAATTGTTTATTGTGAAACAGCCGTACGTAAGATGAAAACGATATGCTGTTATTGTCATCCAAAAAACTTCCCCGCATGATGGAAATAAGCGGAAGCAGAATGAAAAAGAAGAGGACGACGATGACGAAGACGATACCGAAAAAGACAATCGGTTCCTGCAGTAAATTCTTTTTATCGGAAACGGCGGCGTTTTTTTCCATGAAAGCTCCGTAACAAAGGGAGGGCAGATCTGCGCCTCCCTTTTTATGCAGCGATAGAATGTCAGGGTTCAGCCGCGCGTAGTGCGGACGAAATTTTCGCCGAAAACGTATTCTTTATTCGTGCGGAGGGTTTTAATACCCTTGCGCTCTATTGATTGCGTGCGGCTCCGACATTCATCTTAATGTGAACTGAGTTTTTTAGAAAATGCAACCGTCAATTGCCGGTCAACTGAGCCCATTTTGCGGTATTGGCGGAGCGGGTTGCGCCTGCCCATGCCGTATCGTAGTTGATCGTCTTCGCCTTTGCGAGCGATTTCGTCGCTTCGGGATTGTGACCGTCCTTTGCCGTAAGGAATTGGAATGCGCCGTATTGCTGGTACATATCCTGGCATTCCGCGGTCAAAGCCCAATCGTAGAAAACGCGGGCGGCTTCCTGGTCGGGACCGTTTTTGATGACGGCGATGGCGCCCGTTTCATAGCCCGTACCTTCCGCCGGAACCGTAACGGTTAAAAGCTTTTGATAGCCGGAAAGCTGGTTTTTGATCGCATCGTGGGCGAAGCAGACGCCGACTGCGATTTCTCCGGAGATGACCGAAGCAATACATCCCGATCCGCGTTCCGTGTACTGCAAAACGTTTTTATTGAGGTCTGTCATATAGGCAAATCCGGTGTCGTTTCCCATAAGCTGCAGTACGGACGCTAAAATAACGTAGCCCGTCGAAGAAGCGGCAGGAGATGCCATCATGATTTCGCCTTTGAGTTTCGGGTTGAGCAATTCTTTCCACGTCGTCGGCGCTTTTATTCCGAGTTCAGCCAGACGGTTGTTATTGCTTACAAAACCGACATAGCCGATGTAAATGCCCGTCCAGTAATTGTCGGGATCTTTGTATTTTGCGTCGATCGATGCGGCATTCGGCGACGTGTACTGCGCGAGTAAACCCTGTTCTTTTGCCGTGATAAAAGAATCGCACGGACCTCCGAACCAGACGGATGCCGTCGCATTGTGCTGTTCCGCTTTTACGCGGGCAAGGATTTCTCCGCATCCGAGGACGACGCAGTCCGTTTTAATGCCGGTTTTTTCCTGAAATTTTTTGCAGATGGCCTGAGTTTCGTCGTCGTATACCGCGGAATAAATGGTAAGATGCTGCGCCTTTCCGGAAGCGGAATCATTTGATCCGAGCCCGAATACCGATGCGGTTAAAGCAACAAAAACGGCGGCGAACATTGTTTTTTTCATAATTTGAAATCCTCCTTGAAATAGAATATGTTTTTCAGTGTATCATCGCTTATTTTGTTTGTCAAATGTTCGCCGTTTTTTTTGCACGGTAATCGATTTTGTCTTCTTGCAAAATTGCGTTTGAAGGTTTATACTGATTCCATCGTGGCCTCGTTATATATCGTAGGAACGCCGATCGGCAATCTCGGCGACATCACGCTCCGCGCACTCGAAACGTTCAAAGCGGCGGATGTCATCGCATGCGAAGATACGCGGCACACGCTTGAGCTGCTCACGCATTTCGGCATACGCAAGCCGCTCGTGTCGTGCAGGGCGCAAAACGAAAAAAAGTCGGCCGAAAAAATCGTCGACTTGCTGAAAAGCGGCAAAAACGTCGCCTACGCGAGCGATGCGGGTACTCCGGGCATAAGCGATCCGGGAGCCCTCTTGGCGGGTATCGTACGGGATGCGGGCTTTGCCGTCGTACCCGTGCCCGGCCCTTCGGCGCTTACCGCGCTCGTAAGCGTCGCGGGAGCCGGCGGAAAAACCCTCGTCTTCGAAGGGTTTTTGTCACCTTCACCGGGGAAACGCCGACGCCGCCTGAAAGAGCTGCTCTCTTCGGGCGATGCCGTTATTTTGTACGAATCGCCGTACAGAATCCTCAAGTTGCTCGACGATTTAGCCGATATTGATAGTGAGCGCCGTATCGTGATCGGACGGGAGCTGACAAAACTGCACGAAGAGATTATCGGAGGAACGGCGCAGGCGTTGCGCGACGACTTTGCGTCCCGAGAGTCGATAAAAGGCGAATGTGCGGTTTTCGTTTCGGGTGTAAAAAAAATTAAACTTTCTGATAAATCTGCCGATAATTAATCGGTAGAGGGGCAGGACGGAATGATGATAGACAAAATCGGGGGAGTAAATCCTCTTAACAATGTACAGAACGCTCACCGGATAAACGAACAGGGAGCACCGAAAGTCGGCAACGATTCGATCAGCGTTTCCGACGAAGCGAAACGCATGGCGGCTTTGTACTACATGAACAAAGTTTCGGCTGAAACGCCGGATGTCCGCTCCGACCGCGTCGCAGCCGTAAAAGAAAAGATTAAAGATCCGTCTTATCTGAATAATGCCGTAATCGATTCCGCAGCG
The DNA here is from genome assembly GCF_000468115.1 of Treponema socranskii subsp. socranskii VPI DR56BR1116 = ATCC 35536. Taxonomy (GTDB): domain Bacteria; phylum Spirochaetota; class Spirochaetia; order Treponematales; family Treponemataceae; genus Treponema_D; species Treponema_D socranskii. The sequence goes on along the minus strand of NZ_AVQI01000001.1, from coordinate 34,360 downwards.
GATCGCATTATGACGAGCTTCGGACTTTGATTATCCGGCGCATACGCATTGGACGATAAAAAAATAATCGATGTAAAAAAGGCGGAAGTATCGTTCCGTCTTTTTTTATTTGTACCGGCCGTTATAATGGAGCAATATGGCTGATTTTATTTTCCGTATTTCACCGAATATCGTGTTGGGACCGTATACGCTGAGCCGCATCGGCCAATATGTGCGCGAATACGGTTCGCGTTTTCTCATCGTCATGGATCCGATTTTGAAAGAAGTGAATCTCGCCGATAAACTGCTCGAGCCGCTTTCCGAACGCAAAATCGACTACTTTGTTTTCAACGAATTCGGCGAAAACGCAGACACGAAGACAATCGAACGTGTACTCGCTCTCGCGCGCGACGGACACATCCACGGCATCATCGCCTCAGGCGGTTCGAAAGTGCTCGGTGTCGGCTGCGCGATCGCTTCGCTCTACAACGAAAACCACGACCTCTACGATTACGTCGACGGAGCCGTTCCGACGACGGGAGCATTGCCGCTCGTCTGCGTGCCGACGACGATCCGAGAACCCTTTATCTATGCATCCGTCACTCCGATCGTCGATTCGCGCTCACGTCAAATAAAACTGCTCAAAGCGCAGAACGGGTTGTGTAAGCTCGCCGTCATCGATCCGAATTTGACGCTGACGCTCACCGACAACCAAAATACGGCAATGGCGCTTGAAACGATGTGTCTCGCCCTTGAAGCATACCTTTCACAAAAGGCGACGTTTTTCAGCGATATGCTCGTCGAAAAATCGGTCGAGCTCATGGGCTACGCGATCGGCGGTTCTCCGACGCTCGAAATCACGACGCCGGAAGAGATCTTAAAATCGCAGGCCGGCTGCATGGCGTCTCTCGCCGCCGCCGCAAGCGCACCGGGTCTCGGCACACTCCTTTCGCTGTGTATCAATTCCCGTTTTGCCGTTTCGCGTTCGCTCATCGCATCGATTTTATTTCCAAGCATCATTGAAGACGCCGGCAAATTTAAAATCGAGCGCGTCGAAAAACTCGCACACATTTCCCGCATCGTTCCTTCCGACGTACACGGTGAAGAAGCGGCCGCCCGTTTTGCGGAGTACATCCGGCAGCTGTTCGCCAAAGCGAATCTTCCTTCGCGCTTAAAAGAATTGTCGATTTCGATCGAACAGCTCGCGCTCGCCGCCGAAGACGCGGGTCGGCTCGAACTCGTAAATACGCTGCCGCGCAGCATGACATCGGACGATCTGTTCGACTTCATCAAACTGGCGTACTGAGGCTCGCGCATTCGCAGCATCGCTATGATCGAGCCGGGAAAACTGTTTCAGCTTGAAGGCGGACAGCGCAGGCGGAAGCTCGCGCTTACGTTCGGAGCACTCGAACGCGACATCGCAGGCATCGCGGAAAAAGGTTCGTCATACGATTTTCCGTCCATGACAAGAGCGGCATACACGAAGCGTCTTGCGGAAATCGTGCTGCGCGATCCCGCTCTCCCCTCCCCTGCGGCGGCGGAACTTCGTTCGCTCATCGATGCCGAAGTCTTTGACGAGCGGCGCGTATGCAATTGCGCGCGCAACCATCTCCTTGCAATCATCGGAACTTTTCCTGCCGAATGGGATTTGGTCATAGCACCGCACGCTTTTCCGTTCGATAATAACGGCACCGTCAGGCAGCGCGGCTTTTACCCCGGTATGTGCATCTATGCGGAAGACATACGCTCGCCGTTCAATCTCGGTTCGATTTTCAGAAGCGCGGAAGCCTTCGGCGTCGATACGGTGTATCTGTCGCCGTTTTGCGCCGATCCCCGCCAAACGCGCGCGCTTCGAAGCGGTATGGGCTGCATCGAAACGCTCGGATGGGAACGAAAAGCGCTTGCCGATTTACCGCACGAACTTCCGATCTTCGCGCTCGAAACGGGCGGCACGCCGATTTTCGAATTCGCTTTCCCCAAGCGCGGCATCTGCCTCATCGGTTCGGAAGAACTCGGCCTCAGCCCCCAAGCCCTCGATTGCGCCGAGTACGGGCGCGTATCGATTCCGATGAAGGGACTCAAAGCATCGCTCAACGTCGGCGTCGCCTTCGGCGTGCTCCTCGCCTCATGGACGCAATCCGTCGCACAAGGCAGAGCGATTTAATTAATTATTAATTTATATTCGGTCGCGCTTAAATGCGATGTACAGTCTGTCGGCGATGGATTTCAGCTGCGCTTCCGACGTGATATTGAAAAGCGAGAGCACCGCGGGATCGATTTGATAAAAATCGATGTCTTCTTTTTGATAGTGCACGGTCGCATCCGCAAGGTATACGAGAGATACGAGCTTTCTGATATCCTTCGGCGCTTCTTCCGGTTCGTGGTGATAGCGGATGACGTTTGAAATTGTTTCCGGAAAATTCCACTTTTCCGCAACACGCGCACCGATTTCGCCGTGGTTTACGCCCGATATCAATTTTTCGAAGGTTTCTTTTGCGATGCCTTTACTGCTGCAAACCGTCATAACCCGTTCGAGCAAATCGGGATGCGCCGTTTCAAAGATGATCTTTCCCATATCGTGCAAAAGTCCGCAGATGTACGCGTCGTCGATGACAGCGCGTTCGTTCGCACAAAAATTGCGCGCCATATTGTACGAATAGAATGCAACTTGATACGCGTGCGCCCACAACCCTTTTTTGCTGCCCGGAACCCTTTCGAACGTTCTAATCGATCCGATACTGTACAGCAAGTTTCTGATACCGCGGATGCCGACGAGCTTTACCGCATCTGCTATATTCGCACACGGATTTGCAAGCGCAAAAGCCGCGGAGTTGACGAGTTTTAATAATTCACCGGTAAGCGTCGCATCGTTGCTGATCTGCATCGCTATGTCCGACATCTTCGAATCGGGATCGTTTAAAAGTCTGTTGAGCCGCACGATATTGTCGGGGAACTGCGGCAAATCGTTTATGGTTTTAATAAATTCCAGCGCGACGATCGAAAGTTCGCGCTTTGTCTTTTCGCTGACCGGCAATATGATGCGCGTGATCGTTTCGCCGTTTTCCGAAACCGTTTGAAAATTCTCTTCAGTTAAGCCGATCTTTTCTAGCATCAAAATCATAATGATGAGGCCGAGTCCCGCGCCTTCGGAATCGTCGAGAATCTGCGAAAGCGCTTCTTCCATCGATGCGTACTGCTGCGCCCGTGTGAGTTTGTCGTGAATGCGCTTGTATTCGAAAACAGTGAGCGGACAGTTGTTATGTACTTCGATTTTTATTTTATTTGCGCGGACTTGCAGGAAAAGCTTTACGTATAAACGCGCTTGTTTTTGCAGCTGCAGATAATGTTCGATATTGTTAAGCGTGTCGACTTTAAACGTCGTCATACCGGCTTTATAATCGCCCGGATCCATGATGTTGAGCTTTTTTTCCGCAAAATAGACGCGCTTTGTATTCGCCTTTTTCGCATTCGTCATAAGCTCGCTCAAACAATAACTCAAATATTGAATCATCTGCTGCTGATCCAACTCGGTCAAAAATGCACTGAGTATGTCGCCCATATACGTTTCCATCTCGCGCGGCAGCGTATATGTCGTGATCGAAAGCGGGATGCCCGAATGAATCGCCATTTTGATCTTTTCAAGATCGACTGCCATTTTTTGTACAGCCATGATATCTCCGAATTACCGATAGAAAATCGGTTTAAAATTGATTAACAAAGTATACCATATATTAAAAAAAAGGGAAATACTTTTATCGCATACTCTCATTGCGTGTCGTATTCGTTTACTTGAGCAATGCGGTAAATTGCAATAGTATACGTATGCAAGGAGTTGTACGATGGGGATCAAGCTGTATTCGCTCGGTGCGGCCGAAGAAGTAACCGGTTCGAAACACATATTTGAAATCGACGGGCGTACGTTTATGGTGGACTGCGGCGCGTTTCAAGGCAAGCGGAAAACGGCCGACGAAAAAAACCGCAATTTTACGATCGCAGCGGATAAAGTCGAAGCGGTGATTTTGACGCACGGACACCTCGACCACTGCGGACAGCTTCCCGTACTCGTGCGAAAGGGATTTACCGGCAATATCTATGCGACGCCGGCAACTCGCGACATAGCGAACATCGTCATGATGGACAGCGCGCGTATCCAGGCGAAAGACGCCGAATTTTTGAAGAAAAAAGCCGATAGGCGGGGCGAAAGATTTACGTGGCAGCCGCTTTTTTCGGAACGCGACTGCATCGCAACCGCGAATCAAATCGTCTCTCTTTCGTACAACCGAAAAATGTACATCGCGCCCGACGTCGAACTCGAATTTTTCGACGCGGGGCACATCCTCGGTTCGGCGTTTGCAAGCGTTACGATAAAAGGCTTGCACGGAAAAATCAACGCGCCGCATCCGGGACACGCGGGCGAAAACGAAACGCGCATTTTGTATACCGGCGATTTGGGAAGACGCAACCAGCCGATCATCCGCGATCCCGAAACGAAGGTGCCCGCGCCCGACTACATCTACATCGAAAGCACATACGGCAACCGCAAGCACGCCGAAAAAGAGTTCGCTATGCACGAACTCGAACGCGTCGTCAATGAAGCGGTTCGCCGCGGCGGAAAAATCATCATCCCCTCGTTTGCGATCGAACGCGCGCAGGAATTGGTGTTTTACCTGCACTTGCTCGTCGATGCAAAAAAAATACCGAACATCCCGATCTACGTCGATTCTCCGATGGCGACGAACGCAACGAGCGTGTTCAAAGTGCACCCCGAATGTTACGACGAAGAGACGAACGAAGCGTTTTTAAAACATCACAAAAATCCCTTCGGCTTCAGCTCGCTCAACTTTACGGCGAGCGTCGACGAATCCAAAGCGCTTAACAAAAAAGACGGTCCCATGATCATCATCAGCGCGGACGGTATGTGCGAAGCCGGGCGCGTACTCCATCACCTCGCAAACAATATCGGCGACGAACGCAATATCATTCTCGCGGTCGGTTATATGGCGGAAAACACGCTCGGACGCAGAATCCTCGACGGCGACAAAGAAGTGAAGATAATGAACGACTTTTATGAGGTGCGTGCGTCCGTCGAACAGATAGACGCGTTCAGCGCTCACGCCGATTATACGGAAATCACGGCGTGGCTCGACGCTGTCGACACGAGCCGCCTCAAACAGATCTTTATGGTGCACGGCGAAAAAGATGCTCAGGCGTTTTTCAAAGGCTACCTCGCCGAACACGGCTACCCGAATGTGACGATCGTAAAATACGGCGAAAGCTACGAAATCGAATAACGCGGATATGCCGGACTCGGCCGATTAAGCGTTTTTATTGACGATGCGCGTTTCGCATTCGCCGGTTTCTATTTTTATAAAACGTGTAAAGAGCGACACTTTATTGTTCTCATTGAGGCTTTCCCATATTCGATTCGTAAAGACGTCGATATCGCCGCGGATGACGACGGGTACCGGTTCTCCTTCAAAGCTCGGAAGCGGATTTCCGTTCCCGCGGTACGTGTGTATAAAGCGTCCGACGCCGTCCTGCGGATTGTCGTATGCGAATGTAAAGCGGCACGCACTTTCAGGATTTCCGTTGTCGCTTTTGAGGATCGAAAGCGCGTAGTCGCAGAATCCGTTTTCGACGTGCAACAGGCCGGAAATGCGCGGCGTGTAGTTCGGCTCGTCCGGTTCGAATGTGCGGGAGCGGAGCGCCTGTTCGAATGTCAGCCCATTTGACAAGCCTTCGTACAGCGTATCGGTTTGGTCTCCGTTCGTAACGATCGTATTTTGACCGAGCACGCGCACCGGAGCGTAAATTATTAAACTCGGATCTTCCATTTTAGAAGCGTCGAAAGCTTCGGTACGGATCCCCTCACCGTCGGAAACGAAAATGCGGTTCCTGCTGTTTTCGCTTCTGCCCATAATAAAATACGCGGCAACTGCGGCAGAGCCGTCTTCGGATTTTCCGAGTACGATGCCGCGGCCGGGATATTCGTTCTGTTTCAGCGTTTCGGAGAGGGAAAGAGGTTTCATGTTATTTTTCGCTCGGTTTTTTTCTGCTGTCGCAGGCGGCCTTTGCCGTGCGCTCGCGGGCGGATTCCATATTGTTTACCATGAGGATCGGCTGATCGGTCGCTTCGAGCGCATCGCGCCACAGCGCGCCTTCGGTGTCGACGACGTTGCGATGGCGCGTCACTTCGCTTATGGGAATGTGGACGAATTTATCGTGCACGAGACCGACGACCATCTTCGTTTTGCCGGCCATCGCCGCGTGGACGGCGTTGTTGCCGAGGCGCTCACAGTAGATGGAATCGTTCGCCGTCGTAACGGCCGCTCGGATTTGATAACCCGGATCGATGTATTTTAGATTGATATGAAAGTGCTTGTTTTTAAAATACTTCGTGATTTCGTCGCGAAGGTATACGCCGATATCCGCAAGTTTGATATTGCCTGAAGCATCCGTTTCGTTCGTCTTTGTGAGCAGTTCCTGTCCCGCACCTTCTGCAACGATAACGACGGCGTGGTGACGCTCTTTTAAGCGCTGTTCGAGGTACGAAAGGAATCCGTTCGGTCCGTCCATATCGAACGGAACTTCGGGTATGAGACAGAAATTCGCTTCGTGGCACGCGAGCGCCGTTTCGGCAGCGATAAATCCCGATTCCCGCCCCATGAGTTTTACCAAGCCGATGCCGTTGATCTGCGAATGCGCTTCCATGTGGATCGACGCGACGGCTTCCTTCGCCTGCTGCACCGCCGTTTCAAAACCGAACGACCGATCGATAAACAAAAGATCGTTGTCGACCGTTTTCGGAATACCGATGACGGCAACTTTCAATCCGCGCCGCTCTATTTCGTTTGCGATATCGAGTGCGCCGCGCTGCGTTCCGTCGCCGCCGATGATAAACATCATGCTGATGCCGAGCTTTTCGATACAGTCGACCACGTCCGAAACGCGGTCGCCGCCGCCTCTGCTCGTACCGAGTACGGAACCGCCGATTTTATGAATCTCGTCGACTTTGTCGGGTGTCAGCTCGATCGTTTCGAATCCCTGATCGGGAAAAAAACCTTTGAAGCCGTATTGAAAACCGAGTATGCGGCGCACGCCGTAACGGTAGTACAAACTGCGCACGATCGCTCTGATAACATCGTTGAGACCGGGGCAGAGTCCGCCGCACGTGCAGATGCCCGCCTTTACGTGATTCGGATCGAAATAGATATATTGACGAGGGCCTGCTTTTTGCATGAGGTTTGCCGATGTCTGATCGTCTTCTTCGCCGCCGTGAAATACGTTTACACTGTAACGCACAAACGAATCGTCTTTGACATAGTTTGCACGGAAATCTCCGATGACATTGGAAAGCTGGATCGGAGAAGAGATTTTACACTGTCCAAGCGTTTCAATCGTAAAATCATATTTTTCATCTGTCATATTTTACGCCTCTTATTGTTTTATATTATAGATAATAGCTTTTTTTTTCAATATGGCGTATAGATTTCTGCAGCGAAAAAGCGGTATAGTATAAACGCATATACATTATTTTTACAGAGGAATGATCATGGCAAAATTATCAAAGGGACTGACGGCGCTCATCGCAGCCGCGGCAATCGTTTTTTTGTTCGCATCGCGCGGGTGCGGCGTTTACAACAATATGGTGACGATGGACGAGAGCGTCACGAGCCGATGGGCGGAAGTGCAAAATCAATATCAGCGCAGGTATGATTTGATTCCGAATCTCGTTTCGACCGTCAAAGGATACGCGAGTCACGAAAGCGACGTACTCACGCAAGTTACGGAAGCGAGGTCGCGTGCAGGCGGTGTCGTCAATGTCGACGAATCGATTTTAACGAATCCGGAAGCCTTTGCGCGTTACCAGCAAATTCAAAGCAGTCTTTCCGGAAGCTTGCAGCGGCTTTTGGCCGTCGCGGAAAATTATCCCGAACTCAAAGCGAACACCAATTTTCTCGCACTGCAGGATCAGCTCGAAGGAACCGAAAACCGCATCGCCGTTGCGCGACAGCGTTATAACGAAGCCGCCCAAGAGTTCAACTCATATATCAGAAGGCTTCCGAATAATTTTATCGCGTCCTTCGGCAGATTTGCCGCAAAGCAATATTTCAGCGCAGACGGTGAAGCGCAGTCGGCTCCGAAAGTGCAGTTTTAAAAGCCGCCGCAGGCATAGTGAATGATATATGAAAACGCAGACCATGCTCAAAAAGCTGAAACTCTCGAACACCGAATTCGATAGAATCGCGGAAGCGGTTGCAAAAGCCGAATCGAAGACGACAGGTGAAATCAAAATCGTACTCGCTCCGGAAAGCGCGCACTATGCGTTTTGGGAACTGCTTGCCGCCGTATGCGCTTCAGCCGTCGTCTTTGCTTTTCTCTTGCCCTTTGCCGGAAAAATAACCGATACGTACGGTCTCTTTGCGTGGACGGAGCGGACGTGGATGCTGCCGGGCTTGTACGGTTTTGTGTGCTTTGTAAGCATAGCCGCGGCATTCAGACTTTTTAATATACCTGCGCTCGACCGCATCGTTGTGCCGAAAAGCGTTCGGATTGCAAGCGTTACGCGGCGTGCATTCCGACTCTTCGTCGAATGCGGCGTTTACGATACGGCCGAGCATTCGGGCATTTTGATTTTCATTTCGTATTTGGAACGACAAGTACGCATCGTCGCCGACTCGGGCATTTCAAAAAAAATATCGCACGACCTGTGGCGCATCATTTCGGATGAACTCGCGGCGGAGATAAAATCCGGAAATGCGGCAGACGCTTTTATCGGCGCGATCGAAAAATGCGGAGAACTCCTCGCCGAACACTTTCCCGCACATGAAGAAAATCCGAACGAACTCGCGGACGGCCTTATCGTACTGGAGGACGCGGAATGGTATTGAATCGAATTGAGGCCGGAACATTTCGGATTTCGAAAAGCGCGCCGTCATCTTCGTTGATAAAATTTTTCCGTGTGACGGCGCTGCTCTGTCCGCTTTTGCTGATCGCGGCTTTTCCGCTTTCGGCGCTCGACGTTCCCCCGCTCACCGAGCGCGTCGTCGACAATGCGAATCTCTTAAACGCTTCGGAAACGGAAGCGCTTACATCTCTCCTCGAATCGCTCGAAGAGGCGACAGGCGCGCAAATCGCGGTTTTGACCGTCGCAACGCTTGCAGGCGATTCGCTCGAATCGTTCGGCATCAGAGTCGCCGATACATGGAAACTCGGACAAAAAGACGAAGACAACGGCGCGATCCTCATCGTTGCGCTTGCCGAACGAAAAATACGCATCGAAGTCGGCTACGGTCTCGAAGACAAACTCACCGATATGAAATGCGGCCTTATCATACGGAACGTTATCGCGCCGCATTTTCAAAACGGCGACTACGGTGAAGGCATTACCGCAGGCGTAAAAAATATGGTCGGAATCGTTGCAGACGACGCCGACCTCGTTTCAAAGCGCGTCACAAACGAAGCCGTCCCCACAGACGTCATTCCCATCGTCGCGTTTATCGTCTTTTTTCTCATCAATGTGCTGTTCGCGATGATAAGCGCTCGTTACAACAGGCGATATCCTTCAAGCAGGATATACCGATCGGCATTCGGAAACGATTTTTTTTCGTCGAGTTCAGGCGGAGGCTTTTCAAGCGGCGGTTCTTCCGGAGGATTTTCAGGCGGGGGCGGCGGCTTCGGCGGAGGCGGCGCTTCCGGCGGCTGGTAAGCTTGTGCAAACGCTGCTAGGGGAATTCGGTAAGGCTGCATAGTCCGTTAGGATTCGCAATTTGCGCGCAGATCATCGTGACCGCCCACGAATTACAGACTTTAAAAAGCACTTACGCTGTCTTAGACAGTTGTCAAATTTTTACGAAAAAATTTGACAACTTGAAATTTAGGGTTTATACTTTACCCATTGAAACGTTTATATAAACGTTTCAATGGGGCTTTATGGCTACAATAAAAGATGTTGCAAAGCTCGCAGGAGTTTCGATAGCTACCGTTTCTCATGTTATCAACAACACTTGTTTTGTTTCCGAAACGACTGCACAAAAAGTACATACTGCGATAAAAGAACTCCGTTATGAACGCAATATTTTAGGCGTTGCCTTTAGGAAACAATCTTCAAATCTGATAGGCATAATAGCGCCTTTTTTACCGCAATTCGAATTTTCCAATTCGTTTTATATGTGGATTATGCTCGGCGGTGAACCTGTACTATCCAAAGCCAATTATTCTTTTTTGCTCGGCAACAGCGAAGAAAATGATGAAGTAACAAGCACCGTTATTCGGCAATTAAAAAAATTTCAAATTGAAGGAATGCTGCTTGCCTTGCCGGTTCTAAATCAAAAGCGAATAATTGCCGAATTAGCCGATATGCCGGTTGTTTTCATCGACCGTGAACCGTCTCTTTTGCCCGATGGTCAATATGACGTCGTGTTATCCGATTCGCGGGCGTCAATGTATAATGCCGTTACGGAACAGATACGGCGCGGAAAGAAAAAATTCGGCATTATTAATGGAAGTATTATCAACGACGATCCTTCTATGCTTTCAAACGTTAAACATCGTTACGACGGTTTTATGCAAGCGCTTAGAGATAATAAGATACCGTACGATATGACATATTCCGTTACGGTGCTCCCTTCCGATGATTTGGGATACAGCGCTGCAAAACAACTGTTTTTAAAACACTCCGATATCGATTCTCTCTTTATTACAATGAACAGTCTCGGAAGCGGCGCACTCAAATATATACTTGAATCGGGCAGAAGGGTTCCTGAAGACGTGAACATTACCGTTTTTGACGACACATTATGGAACAAAGTCATTACGCCTTCTTTAACAACCATTACGCAAAACCCGAAGCTGATAGGGGAAATTGCCGGCGAAGTCCTGCTCGACAAACTTCGAAATCCGAAGCATATACCGCAAAAACATTACGTACCGAATGAGCTTATTATACGGAATTCATGGAACTAATCGTTTTGTTCCATTGAAATATATTTATCAGGAGGACTGAGATGAAAAAAAGATTCACACTCATGGGAATGATTCTGTTTATGCTTGCGGCTCAAATCTTTTCGATGGGAGACAAGGATGCGAATCCGTCTTCACAAAGAAAACGGATCTTCGGTTTTACTTGTATGGATCAAACCAACCCGTTTCAAATTACAATGAAAAATGCAATCGAATCGGTCGTTAAAAGCCGAGGAGACACGCTCATTGCAATTGACGGAATGAATGATCAAACAAAACAAAACAACGCTATCGAAGATATGATTACGAGAGGTATCACTTTGTTGTTCTTAAATCCCGTTGACAAGAACGGCGTAAAACCCGCACTTGAATCGTGTAAAAGAGCCGGAGTAAAAGTTGTAGTTGTCGACTCAGGTGTTGCCGATCCCCAATTTACGGAGAGCTTTATTTCTTCCAATAATTATCAGGCAGGCAAAATATGCGGTGAAGAAATGAAAAAAGTTTTGCGCAAAAATGCTAAAATCGCACTGATCGATAATCCTCTTGCAGAATCCGTTGTAAACAGAATGAAGGGGCTGGAAGACGCTCTTGCCGGTTCAGGAATAACGATTGTTGAACAAGCGCATTATTCCAGCATGAATGCCGTTCTCTCTACATTCGAAGACTTTCTTCAAGCGCATCCCGATTTAGACGCCTTTTGGGGATTAAATGACGATTTCGGACTCATTGCACAAGGTGTCGTAGAAAGTGCGGGAATGCAAAAACAAATGAAAGTGTTCAGCGTTGACGGCTCTCCGTCTGCAAAAAAATCGATACAGCAAAAGAAATTATATTCAACGGCTGCTCAATCTCCCGCTACCATAGGAAAAAAAGCCGCCGAAGTTGCCTATGATGTTCTTGCCGGCAAAAAAGTCGAAAAGACATATTCAATCGACACGGTTGCAATCAACCAGCAAAATATTGCCGGTTTTGATGTAAACAACTGGCAATAAACCCTAAAATAAACGAGGAGATACCGAATTGCAAACGGCAAAGAAGCTTTTACAGATGAATCATATTCATAAAAGATTTCCCGGTGTATATGCTTTAAATGACGTATCTTTTGATTTGTATGCCGGCGAAGTTCATGCTCTATTGGGAGAAAACGGCGCCGGTAAATCAACGCTGATTAAGATTCTCGGCGGAATATACCGGAAAGATGAAGGCTCCATTGCAATTGCAGGTATCTCCTCGAACATCGATTCCGTTTCCGATGCAAGAAAAAATGGCATAAGTATTATACATCAAGAACTTGTCCTTGTCCCGCAGTTAACCGTATATGAAAATATTTTTTTAGGCCGCGAGATTCATAAGAAAACCGGATTTTCGGATCCGCAAGCTATGATAGAAAAATGCAATGAAGCATTACACTCTTTCGGTATAGATTTGCCAGTAACGGAACGGGTTTGCAATTTAACGATAGCCCAGCAGCAGCTTGTAGAAATTGCAAAAGCCGTTTCATTTTCGGCGCGTATAATCGTTATGGATGAACCGACATCCTCATTGACAAGTACCGATGTTAAAAAATTATTCGCGACGATACGGACATTAAAAGAAAAAGGCATCGGTATCATCTATATTTCACACAGAATGAGCGAACTGTACGAAATTGCGGACAGAGTAACCGTTATGCGCGACGGCCGATATATTGCGACAAAAAAAATATCGGAAACAAAAAACGATGAGCTCATATCGCTCATGGTGGGCCGCAGTTTAGGTAATTTTTATTCACGCAGTCATACAGCCCGATCAAAAGAACCTATACTACATGTTGAAAATCTTACGACAAAAAAAGTAAAAAACATAAGTTTTGATCTTTACAAAGGAGAAGTTTTAGGCTTCGGCGGACTTGTCGGCTGCGGTCGTACGGAAACGATGCTCGCTCTTTTCGGTATAGATAAAAAAATATCGGCGAGCATCGAACTGGAAGGTGTAAAACTTCCGAAAAGGTACAATCCGTTCGACCTGATAAAAAAAGGCTTTGCTTTGGTACCCGAAAACAGAAGAGATGAAGGTCTATTTCCGGTAATGTCGGTTGAGTATAACATGACATTGAAAGTTCTAAAAAAGTTCATATCGGGAATTTCATATAACAAAGAAAAGGAAGATGCCATATACGAAGATTTTGTAAAGGAATTGTCCATAAAAGTTGCACATAGAGATACAAAAATCAGCGCGCTTTCGGGCGGGAATCAGCAAAAAGTTATAATCGCATCGTGGCTTGCCGCCGTTCCGAAAGTTTTAATTTTGGATGAACCTACGAGAGGCATCGACGTCGGTGCAAAAAGCGAAATCTATCAGATAATGAATGAACTTACCGACCAGGGCGTATCCATAATCATGATAAGTTCGGATATGCCCGAATTAATCAATATGAGCGACCGCGTTATCGTAATGTGTGACGGGAAAATTACGGGAACTCTCGAACAAAACGAGATTTCACAAGAAAACATAATGCATTATGCCATACGATATTAATTATCAAGGAGCCACAGCATGAAAGGGAATGAAAGCAAAAAATCTTTTTTTTCTCGATGTAAAATTTTAATTATAAACTATATACATCGAAACGGAGGTATTTTAATAGGACTTGGCGTATTATGTGTCATTGTCAGTATTATCAATCCTATCTTTTTAACTCAAAGAAATATCCTCAATGTATTGCGGCAGATCTCTTCAAACTTTTTTTTAGCCACCGGCATGACGCTGATAATGATATCCGGCGGAATCGATTTAAGTGTCGGCTCCGTGATTGCGGTTATCGGTGTTGTAGGCGGCAATTTTGCAAATTCATCGATCCCCTTAGCTATCGGCATTATAGCAACTTTACTGCTCGGCATGTGCTTCGGCGCCGTAAACGGTTTTATAATCTCGCGGACAACGCTATCGCCCTTTATCGTAACGCTTGCAATGATGAGTATACTTCGGGGCGCCGCATATATCGTAACAAAAGGAACGACTGTCCGCATAGATAATCCCGCATATAATAATTTGGGAGCAGGCTATCTTTGGGAAATTCCTTTACCTATATTGTATATGATTGCCGTATTTATCATTGCGTATGTTTTGCTCAACAGAACAAGTATCGGACGGCACATATATGCCGTCGGCGGAAATCCGCGGGCTGCCGTTTATTCCGGCATAAAAATACAAAGAATAAAAATGCTTGTTTTTACCTTCAGCGGTTTAATGGCCGCCATGGCCGGTATCGTATTGTCCGCGCGTTCTTACAGCGGTAACCCGATAGCAGGCAGCGGAGCGGAGATGGATGCGATTGCCGCATGCGCATTAGGCGGAGTAAGTATGGCCGGCGGAATCGGGTCGATCGGCGGAATGTTTTTGGGCACCCTGATCATCGGTGTTTTGAATAACGGCCTAAACCTTTTGGGCGTCGACAGTTTTTGGCAAACATCGTTAAAAGGCGTTATTATTTTGGGTGCCGTCTACATAGATTATTTAAAAAGTTTGAAAAAAGCGGCAGAATAAATTTTTAAAAGGAATATTATGGCTCTGTTTACTGTAAAATATTTTTCACCGACACTGTGTTTCGGAACCGACCTGAATGTCATTATACCGACACCGGATGCCGATGAATTATTGAACGAAAAGGATTCAACGTATTTTTTCTCAGGAGTACGCTTTCCCGTCGTATATCTGCTTCACGGCGCTTTCGGCGATTACAGCGATTGGTGCCGGTTTACGAGCGTTGAACGATATGCTCAAAAGTATAAAGTCGCTGTAGCAATGCCTTCCGCAGATAACAGTTTTTATCAAAATATGTACTGCGGTTCGAATTATTTTACCTATGTTTCCGAAGAAGTACCTGCATACGTTGAACGATTATTCCCCGTATCGACCGAACGGGAACAAACCTGTATAGCCGGTCTTTCAATGGGAGGTTACGGCGCTTTGCATATCGGGCTTGCAAAGCCGCAAAAATACGGTGCTATTATTTCCCTTTCAGGCGCAATCGATATTGTCAACGAAATAAAACGACAAAAAAATTTGCCCTTTTGCTGGACAAATATATTCAAAGATCCCGCGCACATTGAAAATACGGATGCCGATATATTTTATCAACTTCACATGCTGCAACAAAACAAAAAAAGCATACCGAAGATCTTTCAAAGCTGCGGAATGCAGGATTTTTTATACGACATGAACAAAGCAGGATATGCACGCATAAAAGCTATGGGCATCGATATAACTTATGAAGAAAGGAACGGTATTCACGATTGGGAATATTGGGATGCCGGATTGGAACGGGCTTTGCAGTGGTTATCGTCTAAAACGGCCGTTTCTAAAGGAATATAAAATGGCACATATCGAATGTAATTTTTATTCTTCGGCATTGAAGAAAAATACGCGTTGTATAGTTTTTATACCGCTTACTTCTCCCGACGATTATTTAAATGACGTTTCAAAGAATTATTTTGAAAACGATACGGTTTTCCAAACCCTATATCTTTTGCACGGCAGTTACGGCTATGGAGACGACTATCCCCTGTTTTCCAATATTGAACGCTATGCTCAGGAAAAATGTCTTGCCGTTATTATGCCTTCCGTTGAAAACAGCGCATATATCGACTTGCCGGGCTCTTCCGCATTTGCGACCTATTGCGGAAAAGAACTTCCCGAATTTTTGCGTACGATATTTCCGCTATCAAAGGCGCGAAAAGATACTTTTGTTGCAGGCCTTTCGATGGGCGGCTACGGCGCTTTGTACCTTTCATTTAAAAATCCGCATCAATACTCGTGTTGCGCCGTTATGTCGGGTTTAGCCGATTTTTCCGCTATAAACCGTATGGATATGAATTATTCAAAGAAAATGCCGGAAAACTATAAGCGGCTCTTGTTTGAACGCGGATTAAAAGAAAATCAATTCAATTTATATCGAATGTTGGAGCAATACAAAGATACTATCGCCGATTTACCGCAGTTTTATTTTACGGGCGGACAAGACGATCCTATCTGCAAAGCGATACCCGATTTTGCCCAAAAACTCAGCGAAAAAGGATGTTCCGTTAAGAACTGTACACCGCAGGGTAAGCATGATTGGAACTACTGGGAGACGCATATTCAAGATGTTCTTAATTGGCTGCCCGTAGAGGGGCGATGTGTATACCGGCAATAGTTTTTGCCGTCTATGATTTTATTCCTCTATTGTTTTTATCGGTATAGAGCGATTATCGGCGCCTTTTTAATCCGAATCTTTTTATTTATTACCGTTTAATCGGTATCTTCAATGATACAAAATACCTCATAAAAAATACGGTTCCGTACCTTCCTGTGCGGCACTTCCGCGTTTTCCCGTAACCTGCGCTTGTCATAATTTTTTTTAATGGATATAGTACAAACTGTTTTTAAAATACGCCGACGCGCTTTCTGCGAAATACGCGTACGACTGATTTTTTTTCGGATGCCAAAACTTTGCTTGAAGCTTCGCTGCAAGTACCTGCAAAAGTTTTTATGGAGGATATATGATAGAAGTTTCGCACTTGTCCCGAAATTACGGGACATTCCGTGCGGTAAACGATGTGAGCTTTTCGATCCCGACGGGGCAAATCGTCGGTCTGCTCGGCCCGAACGGCGCGGGCAAAACGACGACGATGCGCATGATCACCGGTTTTTTAAAACCGTCCGGAGGTACGATTTCGATCGACGGTACGAACATCGAAGATGCAAGCGTCGCATCGAAACGAAAGATCGGCTACATGCCCGAAGCCGCGCCTCTCTACGGCGATATGATAGTCGAAGATTACCTGCGCTATATCGCGGACATGCAGGGCGAAAATGCCGATGAAAAAATCCCCCGTCTGTGCGAAGAGTGCGGCCTCAAAGAAGTGATGGATAAAAATATCTCCGAGCTTTCGCGCGGCTACAGGCAGCGTGTCGGGCTCGCGCACGCGCTCATGCACGATCCTGAAATATTGATTTTGGACGAACCGACGAGCGGACTCGATCCGAATCAAATCGGCGAAGTGCGAAACTTGATCCGCGAAATCGGAAAGACGCGCACGGTTATCGTTTCGACGCACATCCTCGGCGAAGTGGAAACGCTGTGCAGCCGCGTCATCATCATCGCAAACGGCAAGCTCGTCGCCGACAGTCCGACCGATGAACTGCGCGAACGATACGGCCATAAAGCCGCTCTCAAACTGACCGCAGGCGGATGTTCAAAAGACGATATCGCAGCCGAACTCAAATCGATTGCGGGAGTCGAAAACGTTTCGGCGGTAAGCGGAGAAGCCTTAATCGGAGATGCGGATGCGTTTTCTCTCCTCGTTTCGATTTCAGGAACGGCTGAAGTCCGGCCGGCTCTTTTCAAAGCGATCGCAGCGAAGGGCGGCTGGTTATACGAACTTGCAATGCAGCGGAACAGTCTTGAAGACGTGTTTCACGAACTCACTACAGCGGAGGCGCAAAAATGAGCGACACGCTTAACAAAAAACATTCTCCCGCCGCCGTCATCATGAAGCGGGAACTCGCCGCGTATTTTACGAGTCCCGTCGCATACATCGTCACGGCACTCTTTCTCATCATCGCGGGTATCACCTTTTTCGTCTTTTTCTTTTTTCAAGATCGGGCGGAGCTGCGGAATTATTTTTCGCTCCTTCCGATTTTGCTTTCGTTTTTTATTCCGGCGCTGACGATGCGGTTGTTCGCCGAAGAAAAGCGAAGCGGCTCGATCGAAACGCTCATGACGCTTCCCGTCACCGAAAGCTCCGTCGCTGCAGGCAAATGGCTTGCAGCCTTTTTAAGCGCTGCCGTCATGGTCGCTCCGACAATGCTGTACGTCATTCCGCTTTTCATATTCGGCTCTCCCGATATGGGGCCTGTCGTCGGAGGCTTTTTGGGCGCTTTCTTTTTGTGCGCCGCCTTTTCGGCGATCGGAGTATTCGCGTCGTCGGTGACAAAAAATCAAATCATCGCGTTTTTCTCAGCCTTTATCATCTGCATTTCGCTAACGCTGATCGATTCGTTTTTGATTTTCCTGCCGGCAGAAATCGTCGCCGCACTGTCGTACATTTCCGCATCGTCGCATTTTTCATCGATCGCACGAGGCATCATCGACACGCGCGACCTCTTGTACTTCGCTTCGCTCACCGTATTTTTCTTTTATCTCACGGTGATCGTTCAGCAAAATGAAAGGAAGTAAAAATGAAAAAAATCATCAACCGGTTTCGCTCCCCTTCGAGCGATTTTGCGCTTCTCATCGTTTTATTAATTCTCGCAAACCTTGTCGGGCGCAGGGCATTTTTGCGTTTCGATTTGACACGCCCGAAATCCTATTCGTTGTCGGAGGCGAGCAGACAGCTTGTCAAAACGCTCGACGAACCGCTGTCGGTCCGCGCGTTTTTCAGCAGCAACTTGCCCGCTCCGTACAGCACGACCGCGCAGTACATACGCGACATCCTCGTCGAATACAAGGGAGCGGCAAACCGCAACTTTTCCTATTCGATCGTCGATATGAGTAAAGCGGAAAACGAAACGCTCGCACAGCAGTACGGACTGCAGCAAGTGCAGATACAACAGGTCGCAAACAATGAAGTAGGCTTCAAGCAGGCGTATATGGGACTCGTCATCTCTTACGCCGACTCGGTCGAAACACTCGACGGCATCACGTCGTCCGAGGGATTCGAATACAAGCTTACGACGAAAATCAGCAAAATGATTTCGGCGGCGAACGTGCTTTCAGGTCTTCCGAAAGACGAGCGCATCAAACTGACGCTCTACGTAACCGATGCGCTCAAACAGTTCGACATACGGGGCTTCGACGATATCGAAAAGACCGTGCGCGAAGCGTACGAAAGCGTCAACAAGCAAAGCATGGGCAGAATCGATTATGAAAAAATAAATCCTTCTTCATCCGATTTGAATACGCTGCAGTCGCGCTTCGGCATACCGCTCATCAATTGGACGACGGAAAACGGTTCGACAGGCTCGGGTGCGATCGGCCTCGTGCTGGAACACGGAAACGCGTTCCGCCTCATCCCGCTTTCGATGCAGCGATCGCTCATCGGCTACGTCATCGCGGGACTCGGAGAACTCGAACAATCGCTTTCGGAAAGTCTTCAAAGCCTGCTCTTAAAGGCGACGAAGATCGGCTACGTAACGGGGCACGGAGAGGCGCCGCTTTATTCGCAGGCCGGAGTTTCTCCTCTCATATCGCTTACAAACGATATGTACGAACTCGATGAAATCGATCTTTCAAAAGATGCGATTCCCGCAAATGTCGCTTCACTCATCGTCAACGGGCCGAAAACGGAATTCTCCGACGAAGAGTTGTATAAAATCGATCAGTTTATCATGCGCGGCGGCAACGCTCTCTTTTTTGTCGACCCTTTCGATTCGCAGTCGGCAGGCTATTATCAAGCGCCGTCGTTCGCGCCGCTTTCGACAAAGCTTGAAAAATTATTAAACGCTTACGGCATTAAGCCGGAAACGAACTACGTGCTCGACGAAAACTGTTATAAAGCGCGTCAGCAAAATTACGGAAACGTATCGTACTGGTGGGCGCCTGTTATCCCTGCC
Organism: Treponema socranskii subsp. socranskii VPI DR56BR1116 = ATCC 35536; assembly: GCF_000468115.1. Taxonomy (GTDB): domain Bacteria; phylum Spirochaetota; class Spirochaetia; order Treponematales; family Treponemataceae; genus Treponema_D; species Treponema_D socranskii. The sequence goes on along the minus strand of NZ_AVQI01000001.1, from coordinate 14,845 downwards.
GAACAGCTTGCAAAAAAGAACGCGATCACGGAAAACCTCGGCAGGATCATTTTTCTGCAAACCTCCGCAATTGACACGAGCGGCGCCGAAAGCAACGCAGATGTTAAAGTAACAAAGCTCGTGCAGTCGTCTCCGAAATCGTGGCTGCTTTCGGACAATATCCAGCTGAGTCCGATGATGTCGCCGCCCTACGACAAGTCCGTCGAAAAAGCGGAAACGCTTGCAGCGCTCGCCGAAGGAAAATTCAAAAGCGCTTTCGATTCCGATCCCGCTTCATCCGCAGAAGGAGCGCTTACGGCAAAAACACACTTGGCTGAAAACGTGCAAAGCGGAAAAATCTTCGTCGCGGGAACGTCCGAAATCACCGGTCCGCAGCTCATCGAAGAAAACAGCTCCGAGCCGGTCGCGCTTTTTACGCGCAACGTCATCGACTATATGAACGGCAACGGCGATTTTTGCGCCATGCGTACGAAAGGGCTTTCGCTCAATACGCTGCATAACTCAGGAAGCGCGCTCGCATTTGCCGTGCAGTATTTCAACGAATTCGGACTGGCCGTCATCGTCGTCATCGCGGGCTTTATCGTGTGGCGCATGCGCAACAAACGCCGAGAACGCATCCGCGCAAAATACAATCCGAACGATGCACGCATCATCGATACGAAATCGAAGGAAGGTGATACAAAATGAGCAAACGAAAAATAATTCTTTTGACGGCGTGCGTACTTTTGCTCGGCATATATATCGCGCAGCTCGCCTCTTCTCTGCGAAGTTCGATAAAAAACAAAACGCTCGGCGCGGATCCCGATAAGCTTACAATCGAAAACGCGAGCGCCGTAATCGAACTTGCAAAATCGGATGACGGTTGGACGGTCGGAGAAAGGTGCTACAAAGCGGATACGAATGCCGCCGACGCGCTTGTCAATGCGGTAAAAAACATACGCGTTCTCGACACTGTCGCCCAAGCCGGAAACGATACGGTCGATGAGCGTTATGAAATCGACAAGGCGAATGCGATTGTCGTAAAGGCATACAAAGGGAACGAACTTGTGCGCACACTCACGATAGGAAAAACGTCGTCGACGGGTTCGCAGTCCTACCTTACGCTCGACGGCAAAAAAGACATATACCTCGTATCGGGAACGCTGCGCGACACGTTCAAAAAAGACGTCGCCGCGTTGCGCAGCAAATCGGTGTACGCCGTCGATACGAGTGACCTCACCGCCGTTTCCGAAAGCATGGGAAGCACGGTGCTGTCGATTGTAAAATCGGGCGATCCCGCTGCATGGACTGGAAGCGAAGGCGCGGTAAGCGTCGATGCGGAAAAAGCGGCGAGTTGGGCGGCATCGCTTGCAACTCTCAATGCGGACTCATGGCTCGACGACGATTTTGTCCTGCCCGCCGCAAGCGAATCCGTTACCGTCATAACGGCAGGCGGCAACGCGATTACGGTGAGCGTATATAAAGAAGGAGACGGCGACGAGGCGAAATACTACGGCACGTGCAGCGAAACGCCGTACAAGTTTTCGCTCTCCCGCTACTCCGCGGGAAAATACCTTAAAACTGCAGCAGATATGGCTGCAAATAAGTAAAATCGATAAAACTATATCGAAAGAGAGGCTGTCAAAAAGGTCACTAACTTTTGCGACGGCCTTTTTATTTTTTACTTGACAAACAGCATTTTTACTGCTAATATATGAACAGTTGTTCATTTGTTTTATAATAAAACAAATCGCGTATGGAGAATCGGCGTGGCGAAAAAAAAGAGTGACGGCGGACAAAGCGACAAGCGTTTTCAGGATATTTTAAACAAACTGCCTGATGAAGACGAACTGTTCGATTTGGCGGAACTGTTTAAAATTTTCGGAGACTCGACGCGCATAAAGATTTTGTTTGTACTGCTCGAATCGGATATGGCGGTAAACGACATCGCAAGCGTTCTCAAAATGACGCAATCGGCGATAAGCCATCAGCTGCGTATTTTAAAAACGAACGGTCTCGTAAAATATACGCGAAACGGAAAATCGCTTATCTATTCCCTCGCCGACGGCCACGTAACGACGATTTTAAGCCAAGGCATCGAACATATAAGCGAATAAATCCGAGCAGTGCGGAGGATTTATGAGCGCATCGGATAAAAGAAAAATGCGTCAAGCATTTTTCGACTTTCGACTTACAAAGAATAAAATTTATTATTAGGAGGAGCGAAAGAAGTACGGCTGAAATTGCGCCGCACTTCTTTCGTACGAGTTTGTTTTCAACAAACTCGGGTTATTAAACGTGTGCGCTCGCTTGAAACGTCGGAGCGAAGCTCCTCGTTGCGAGAAGCGCGCACGGCTAAAAACTCTTTCGGAAATTGATATTTCCTGCAAAAGTTTTTATTAGGAGGAGCTATGAGTCACGAATGTCACTGTCATGCATGCTGCAAAAGCGAACACGAACATGGACATACACACGGACATGAACATGAACATGAAGAAGAGAGCGAATTAAGCGTCCGTGAAATCGTCATTGCGGCGGTGCTGTTTGCACTCGGCTTAATCGTCGAACACGCGCATCCTTTCAGGGCGATCGATGTTTCGCTCGGTAAATTCGCGTCGGCGGATGAACTCGTTTCAATCGTACTTTTACTCGCAGCATACCTCGTGTGCGGCAGGAGCGTCGTCATCGACGCGGTAAAAAATATTATTAAAGGAAATTTCTTCGATGAAAAATTTTTGATGAGCGTCGCATCTCTCGGAGCCGTTGCAGTCGGTCAATATCCCGAAGCGGTCGGCGTCATGCTGCTCTATCAAATCGGCGAATACGCACAGGACAAAGCGGTCGACAAATCGCGCGATTCGATTCAATCGCTCATGGAAATCCGGCCGGACAAAGCATTCGTAAAACGCGGCGATAAAATAATCGAAGTATCGCCCGACGATGTGAACGTCGGCGAAACCATACTCGTCAAACCGGGGGAGCGCATTCCGATCGACGGCACGGTCGTACAGGGGAAATCGTTTCTCGATACGTCCGCCCTTACCGGAGAAGCGGTGCCGCGCCGCGTATTCGTCGGAAGCGACGTTATGGCGGGCGCGATCAATACGGACAGCGTGATCGAAATCGAAACGACGAAGATCGCCGGAGAATCGGCCGCCGCGCGCATCATCGAACTGGTCGAAAAGGCGCAGGAAAAAAAGGCGAAATCGGAACGCTTTATCACACGGTTTTCAAAAGCGTATACGCCTATCGTGTGCGTAGCGGCGGTTTTGCTTGCGCTCATTCCGTCCCTCATCACGGGTGATGCGCACACGTGGGTGTACCGCGCGCTCATCTTTCTCGTCGTCTCCTGCCCCTGCGCGCTCGTCATATCGGTGCCGCTCGGATTTTTCAGCGGCATCGGAACGGCAAGCAAAAACGGCATCCTTATCAAAGGAAGCGAATGCGTCGAAACGCTTGCGCGGACACAGACGGCGGTATTCGATAAAACGGGAACTTTAACAAAAGGCGTATTCGCCGTTACGGGAGTTCACCCGACGGACGAAGAGCGCATACCGGCGGACGAACTCATCGCAATCGCGGCGCATGCGGAAACCTATTCGAATCATCCGATATCGAATTCGATCAAAGCGGCGCATTCCGGAGCATGCTGCAATCTCGTAAAGATCGCCGATGCGGAAGAGATAAGCGGAGAGGGCATCAGCGTCGTCCTCGACGGAAAGCGCGTACTTGCCGGTAATATGAAACTCATGGAATCGCACGCGGTAGAAGGCATCGTTCCGTGCAGCTTAAACGATTTCGGAACGGTCGTACACGTCGCAGTGGACGGATTGTATGCGGGACACATCGTCATAGCCGATCAAACGAAAGACGACGCGGCCTTCGCCGTCAAAAAGCTTCGGAAGCTCGGCGTCAAAAAAATCGTCATGCTCACCGGCGACAACAGAGAAACGGCGGAAGAAGTCGCGTCCGAAATCGGAGTCGATACCGTTTTTTCGGAACTCCTTCCCCAAGATAAAGTCGATAAAGTGGAAGCGCTGCTTGCGGAGCTCGGCGAAAAACCGCGGCGTCCGACGCTCCTCTTTGCCGGCGACGGCATCAACGATGCACCGGTACTCGCGCGGGCCGACACGGGGATCGCGATGGGCGGACTCGGAAGCGATGCTGCGATAGAATCGGCGGACGCCGTCATCATGACCGACGAACCGGCAAAGATAGCGGATGCGATTTCGATTTCACGGAAAACCGTACGCATCGTCACCGAAAACATCGTCGTTTCCCTCATCGTAAAGATCGGCATTATGGCGCTCGGGGCCTTCGGTATCGCAAATATGTGGACTGCCGTTTTCGGCGATACGGGCGTGGCCCTCCTCGCCGTAGCGAATTCGATGCGCGTCATGCTGTGGAAAAAGCGAGGGTGATGCGAGAAAGCGGAAGCCGCATACGGCTATAAAGGGCAACCGAGCAGTGTATAACAATTATTAAAAAAGGCGTCGATGATTTCAGATTTGAATCAATCGGCGCCTTTTATATTTGACGATTACGTTCAGAAGATTATCGTTTTAATTTATCTTCAAAAATTTCCACGATTACTTTTTCCGTTCCGACCATACCGGGCGATGCTATCAATCCCATGTTTTTCATAGTTTCTTCCGGTGTCTTTCCGTTGATACCGTGCACGTCATCGATATAGATGTCGTTCATCGCAAAATCGACGCTTCTGTAGATATCGTCGACGGCGGCAATTCCTTTCATCGTACACCCCTGATTTCCGCCGTCGCAAATCATGCCGGTAATGCTGCTCGCGATGTTATTCAGCGTATGGGACATCATTGTAACGTTCCCGCCTCGGAGATAAACAAGAGCGCATGCGGCTCCGGATCCCGCTGCAATCGCACACCCGCAAAACGCAGAGAGCCGCCCCGAATATTCTTTTATAAACATACACACGAGATAGCTGAGCGCCGTAGCCCGCAACAACTGTTCTTCCGAATATCCGTTAACTTTGCAAGCGGCATACAGCGGCATCGTTGCGATAATCCCGTGCGCACCCGAACCGGTAATACTCATCGCAGGTTTATCGAGACCGATTACGCGGGCTTCAATCGCAGCATTGCAAAACAGCGTCGCAGTCTTTTGTTCATCATCGGAAATCTCTTTGCCGCCGTTATTTTTGAGCAAGCGTTTGGCAAACGTCGTACGCGGATTCGTTATCGCTTCATGAAACAGCGCTAAGTTTACCGTATACGCTTCTTTAATAAAAGCGATTTCATCATAGTCCACAGTGGATGCATATTCATATAACTGCTGCAGCGTATACGTGTGAATCGCATGAGCTTCTTCGTGTTGCTCGCTTTCTCCCTCTTTTTCGCCCTCTCCTTCAAAAACGGTTTTTTCGTTTACCGTTATTTTCGTGATATTCGTGTGGGAATCGCGAATCGTTACAACAGCCGTATCGCTTTTCGTCTGTACCGTCGCTTCGATAAAAATTCTGCTTGTTATGCCGCTCAAAGCGACTGCGATTTTTCCCGCATCGACAAGCCGATGTGCTTCGGCATTATCCGCTTCGGTGACATCTGCAAGCGCTTCCAAGCCTTTATCCGCATTTCCCGCGACATAGCCGAGCGCTGCAGCAAAAACGTTCCCGACTTCGCTGCTGTTCGGGATGCCGCAGGTAAACGCATTTTTATACATACCGCTGTTCATAGCGACATGAACTTTGATCAGTTCTCCCGTTGCATACTGTTTTGCCTTTGCAACGGCAAATGCGATAGCTCCCGGTTCCGTTACGCCGAGAGCCGGCTTCATATCGTCTTTTATCATCTTTGTCAAAGCATGCATATCGATATTTCCTCCGTTAGGATGCGGCAGCAGTGAAAACGGTAATTATTGATTTTCAAACTGCCGCATCGAAAAATTCCAAGGTACAATACCGTCAATTCGATTTTGTTTTAACGGTTTCTCCTCCGGCACCCTCAAAAGTTCTGTCCCATCCCGTAATACAGGCGACAAGCATGACTATCCAAATACCCCAACTGTAAAATGCGGTGAACAGCATATCGGTAGGGGCAAGACTCGGTAAAAACGGATACGCATCTTTCATGCTGGACAATCCGCCCAGCAGCAGCAGTACGCAGCCGCCGTAAGGGAGGAAGAACGGGAACGAACAGATCGTCGTTGCTAAAATATTTGCGCGTCTGTACGGATGGAGACCGTTCTTTTTGCCGATGACATTGACAAAAGGCGCGACGCAGATATTTGCAATCGTATTGATAGCGGCGATTAAAATACCGAATACGGTTGAAAGGACGAAAATCGAAAGCTCGGCGCCGCAGGAAGATTTGATAACTTTGCTGTTCAACCAATCTACCGTTTGATCCATGCAGCCGCTCTTTATTAAAAGATTGCCCATTGCAACGACCATTATCAATAAAATGGAAACGGTCGTCATACCCGCCACGCCTTCCGGAATTGCGCCGCTAAGCTTTCCGCCCTGTAACGCTACGACGGCAGAAAAATCGAATAAACCGAAGCTCAGCCCGATGACGATCGCAGCCACAATACCCGTTCCCAACGCGACAAAGATATTGCCGCCCTTAACCGCTAACACGATAACCAGAATAGTCGGGATCAGAAGCAAGAGACCGGCAGGATTTTGATATTTTTCAAGAAGCTGTTCTGCAAGCGCCGCATCCGTCGAGCGCCCCGCACCGCCGAAGATAAAAAACAGAACGATTGCGATGGCGGCGGCGATAAGCACGAATTTCGTCCTCGTACGTACGGTGCCGCCGATATCTGCCGTACCGTTTTTGTTGATATATTCCTGACTTGTCGCCGCGATAATCGTCGTATCCGATACGGGGGCGAGGTTGTCTCCGAGCGCAGCGCCCGAAAGGATCGCACCGGCAAGGACGGCGGGATTTGCACTGAGTAAAATACCTGCAGGATACAAAATAAAACTCATGGTAGAGATCGTTCCGAATCCGGAACCCGTCGCCATAGCGAAGACAGCGGCAAAAACAAAGGCAGCGACGGTAAAGGCCGAACCGCTTACGTTCAGTTTGACGCTGAGCCACACGAGTCCTTCTACGATATGCCCGCTTTTAAGGATGTTGCCGTAAATACCGACTATCAGCCAAAGCAACACCGCCGTCATACCGACTTTCGATCCGAGTCCTTCAAGAACGGTATCCCAATAATAATTGATATCCTTTGCGAACACCATACCTGCCAACAAACCGATAACGCCGGCACCGATCATCATATTTAAATCAGCTGCATTAAAAAACGACAGTGAAATTGTTATGACGATAAAAATTACAAAAGGAATCAAAGCGCAAAAACTGCCGCCTCGGAATTCCAACCGTTTACCGTTTTCCATAAAATACCTCCTATAACACTGCTGATATTGATCGGTACAATCTCAATTGTCTTACGGTATCCGTATCGCAAATACGGTATATTTGTGATATAATTTTATCACGAGTATAAATATCTGTCAAATAAAAAATAAAATTATCGTTTTTTTGTATTTTTCTTGCAATTTACCGTAAATTTATAGTATAATTTTATTATATTGCGAATTATTTATTATCTATATAATAATTATGCAAGCATTTGCGATATAATTTGCGGACGCGATAAAAATCTGATATACTCGACTTAGAATATATGAGACAAAGAAGGACACAATGAATTCCATATTACAACAGTATGTATTATTGACGGAATTTCTCGGACATGCGCTGGGGCCGGATTATGAAATCGTGCTTCACGATTTAACCGATAAAAATAAATCCGTTATCGCTATTGCAAATAACGTCAGCGGTCGTGAAATCGGCGCACCGTTGACGAATTTTGCGCTTAAAATCATAAAAGAAAAGCTTTATCTCAAACAGGATTACTGTCTTCATTATCAAGGCGTTTCAATAAGCGGAAAAAATCTTCGCTCCTGTACGCAATTTATAAAAGAAAACGGAAAATTGCTCGGAATGCTCTGCATCAATTTCGACGACACTAGATATCAGGAATTCAAAGATACGGTTTTACATCTCTGCCATCCCGATCACTTTATCGAAAAATACTACAGTGCCGAAACCGCACGCCGCGGTATAAATGCCGACAGCACCGAAAAATTTCACAATATGGCGGAAGACGTTGCCGCCGATGCGATCGATTATGAAATTGCCAAAATAGGCGTGGAGCCGGAACGGCTTACCGCCGAAGAGCGAATACATATCATCGCGACGCTTGAAAAAAACGGTATATTTCTTTTAAAGGGTGCCGTCAACAAAGCTTCGATACGTTTGCAGTGTTCACAGGCAAGTATCTACCGCTATATATCGCAGATAAGAAAAGGAAAAGTGATATGAGTTTTATCGTAAATATGCAGCTTTTTCCGTCCGATTTCCCACTCCGCCGTTTTTGTGCTATACTCCGTCTATGATTCGGCTTGTCGCTTTTCTCGGAAATTACGGGCGCACATACGAAAATACGCGCCACAACGCCGCGTGGCTTTTTGCGGATTCATTGCCCTTTGCACACCGCCTTTCGTGGCAGCATAAATTCAAAGGCGCTTTTTGTTCGCTCGATGCATCCCGCCTCGCTTCTTGGGCGGACGAATATCATCTCGGCACTTCAAACGCCCGAACCGCTTCCGACGCGATATATTTTTTAAAGCCCGAAACTTATATGAACGCGTCTGGTGAAAGCATCGGTGAACTCGCAAACTTTTACAAACTCACGGCGGATCACATACTCGTCGTGCACGACGAGCTTGAACTTCCGGCAGGCACGATCGGCTTAAAGAAAGGAGGCGGACTCGGCGGACACAACGGGCTCCGTTCGACGAAAGCCGTTTTAAATACGGCGGATTTTTGGAGATTCCGCTTCGGCATCGGGCGGCCGGACAATCCCGACGTCGCCGGCTACGTGCTCTCGCCTTTTACAAGCGACGAGCGCATAACGATGGCGCAGACGTTTAGCGCAGCGGCGATCCCGTTTATCGAAGCAATTCTTTCAAACGATCCGGCAAAACTCGTCGCGGCGTGGGGTAAGAAAAAAGTGTCCGCCGACTGATACGTGTGCCGGCGCGGTATCGCTCCGTACCCTCACCGGCAATACATTAGATGGCGAGTTTTGAAAATAAATAAAATTATGCTTACAGCGAAGTTGCGACCGTATACCAGAACTGCTTGACGTGTGCGGGATGCGGCGTAACAGCGGGAGACACGCGTGCGACTTTGTGCGTTCAGCTTGCGCAAGTTTTGCTTTAAAAGCACAACCGGAGCGTAAGCGGGGATTCCGCTGTGAGAGCCGCGTTCACATGCGTCTACAAAGATTGTATGCCGGTCATTTTCGCCGAAAGCATATCTTTTGCTAATATTTTCAAAACTCGACATTTGACTTAATAATTGTTAAGGATTATACTATGAGCGATATACAAAACGATACAAGCGCAGACAGGACGGCGGCGGCGTACAAGCGGCTGTACGAAACGATACGAACGCTTCGCGCGCCGGGCGGCTGTCCGTGGGACAGAGAGCAGACGCCGCTCACGATGCGGCGCGATCTGATCGAAGAGACTTTCGAAGCCGTCGACGCCGTTTCGACAGGGGATGCGGCGCATGCAAAAGAAGAGCTCGGAGACGTCATACTCAACGCGTCGATGATCGCGTATATGTACGAACAGCAAAACGATTTTTCCGTCGCGGAAGCCCTCAACGAACTCACCGATAAATTGATACGGCGGCATCCGCACGTTTTTCCGCAGAGCGAAGGCATGTCGGAAGTGACGGAAAAAGTGACGACAGGCGAACAGGTTTTAAATCAATGGGACAGGATCAAAGAAAATGTCGAAGGAAGAAAGAGCGTGAAAACGATCCTCGACGAAGTGCCCGAAGGTTTTCCTCCCATCCTCCGCGCGTATAAGATGCAAAAAAAAGCGGCAAAAAAAGGCTTCGATTGGCAATCGATCGAAAGTGTTTCGGCAAAAGTGTACGAAGAACTTGAAGAAGTGCGGGAAGCATCCCAAGCGCTGCATGATACAAAGTTTGCGGACGGCACTTCCGGCTCACAGGCGGCAGCCGGTACACATACGGCATCCCCGCCGCAAAGCGCACCGAGCGATCGCATGAGTCCGGCCGAACGCGCGGCGCTGCACCTCGAAGAAGAATTCGGCGACCTCCTCTTTGCCGTCGTCAATTATATGCGGCACTCAGGTGTCGATCCCGAAACCGCGATGGACAGAGCGAACCGCAAGTTTTACAGGCGCTTTGCTTACATCGAAGAGCGGATGACAGAGGCCGGCATTCCGATGGACGGCGATCACCTGCAAGACGAAGATGCGTTTTGGAATGACGCGAAAAAGGCGGGACTGTAACCGAAAGCAACGGGAGCGACATCGGATCGCCGAACCGACGGTTATAGTAAGTGTTTAAAAAACAGCTTGTATCGTAGTCATAGCGTATTCATTTTATCATTTGATGATAGTAAATAAAATAATGTTTATTTTATTGCAGATATTTTTATCGAAAAATCCTTTTTCGGACGGAGCGGTTTTGCGATCCGGCCATCCGCCCCTCGCTCACGCTCGTTCCGTTCGCAGTATCCGCACTTGAGACGGCTTTCGCAAAAGAGAGCGAACGGAACACTTCGCGGTGCTCCTGTCCGGCGTAGGCCGAACGAAAAACTGCGCCGTTTGAAGATATGGCAATAGTACGATCGAGCGAAACTTCACACACGTTATCGGCAAAGCTCATGCGACGGAAAAGAACAGAGACGCGTACAAGTACAGCGTTCCCAAGAGCATAAGGGCGTTGCCGGCGGCGTGCATGTATTTGACTTTACGTAAGAGAAAAAAGGTACATCCCAAACTGTATAAAAGACCCGAAACGACGAGGTACACGAAACTTCGCAGCGCTTGTTCGAGGTAAAACCGTCGCATGAGAAAGAGCCCTGTCCAGCCGATGACAAAATAAAATACGATATTGACAATTTTCAACTCGCTGCCCCATACCGCATACAGCACGATACCGACGATCGCAGTTCCCCACACGAGACCGAACAGCACCCAGCCTCCGGCGCTGCGCGCGAAAATCAATATAAACGACGTGTATGCGCTTCCGAGCACGAGAAAGACAAAACAGTGAGCGAGACGATCGAACACTTCTTTTGCACCCTCCGGCACGAGCGCGTGGTGCAGCGTTGACATGATATACATGACGATCATCAATCCCGTACTGCAGACAAATGTGGAAACGTAGAGCACGCGGAGCGCGCCGTTCGCATGGGTTAGAGCGCGGTCGGCAAGGACGGCGGTCGCCGCAACCGATACGAGCGCGCCGAGTCCCTGTACGATCGCGCTGGAGATCTCTTCACCGAGCGAAAACTGCCGTTCCTTTCCGCGCAGTTCGATGCGGCGTTTTTCCTGCGCTATTCTGCGTTCGGCGCGCCGCTTCGCCCGTTCGCTTTTCGCATAGTCGTCGGCGGCGTATTTTGCGCGCAAGCGTTCGGGATCCTTTGCGTATTTGATATTTATTTCGCGGATTTCCGAATCGTAATTCGCTTTTATCTGTCTGATGCGCTCTTTCTTTTTCGCGTTGATCGATTTAAGCGTCGAACGGCGTACGGCGCGCGACGCAGCGTTATCTTCCCGTGTCATAGCGCCATTATAGCAGAGGACGCGCCGGTGCGCAACGCCGAACCGGCGGAAAATATTAATTTCTGCCGAACAAACGCAGACTCCCTTAACCCGCCGAATCCTGATTTCCGTTTTTATTGTATTTATACATCTTCCAATGCTTTTTATCTTTTGCCGCAACAAACGCGTCTTTTAATGCCTGGGGGGAAGTAAAATTCCTGCAGTTGCCTTCGGTGACACCGGGGCGTTCGGTAAAGAGTTCGCATTCCCCGTTATCGGCTGCAGTCCGTTCCGGCAGCGCGGTAAAGATTTTTATAAAAGCGTCCGCATTTAAGAAGTTGCTGTAGCAATGGAGCTTTTTCAAAGAACTCAATCCGCTTGCATCGAGCGAAGCTAAGCGGTTGTCTTCACAATGCAGTTCTTCCAACGCAGCGCAATTTTCCACATTCAAAAACGCAAGCCGGCTCTCACTGCAGTCAAGAGTCTTCAAAACACCGAGGTCTCTCACATTGAGGGACGTAAGCGGATTTCTTTTGCAGTCCATGTATTTCAATGCGCGTAAGCCTTGGACGTTGAGCGAAGTGAGTCGATTGTCACGGCAAATGAGCTGCTGTAAAGAAGTGCAGCCCTGCACATTGAGCTGCGTGAGCTCGTTTCCGTCGCACGCCAAGTAGTCCAAAGAGCGCAAACCCTGCGCGTCGAGTACGGTAAGATCGTTTCCCGGACAGTAGAACTTTTTGAGCGGCAACCCCTGCACGTCAAGGGAATCGATGCCGTTGGAAGCGCAATAGAGAAGTTCCAAAGGCAAGCCCCGCACGTTGAGCGCTTTAATCCGATTACCGTTGCAGTCGAGCTGCTTTAAAGAACGCAATCCCTGTACATCGAGCGCTCTGATCCGATTCCGAGTACAGCCGAGAACCCGGAGCTTGGACAACCCCTGCACGTCCAAAGACGTGAGGTTATTTTCCTGACAATGCAGTTCCTCCAAATCTTTCAGACCCTGTACGTCGAGAGAGGTAAGCAGATTACAACTGCAGTCAAGTTTTTTCAAAGAAGGACAGCCCCGTACATTGATGCCGGTAATATGATTAGGATAATAATCGCCGCACTGCCATTCAATGTTCCAGCGTCCGACATAGAATTCCGTAATGTTTTTTGCCCGAAGCGTAACCTTTGTACGTTCCGGATACAGATACAATTCTTCCGCTGCCGCTTCTTCTGCCGTCAGTTGTTTTTTCCATTTGAAGCCTTCTACTTTGATAGGCGATTTATCGGCGGTTATCACTTTAATTTTAATTCCCCTCGGCTTATCGGGATCGGCCAATACATCGGAATGCAGGATGAGCGAAATGCCGTCTTCGATTTCCTGTGCGGCTTCCTGCGCTTGGACATAGACGGTCGTATCCTCATCAACGGAGATATCTTGATAATAACCGTTTAATTCCGGTCCCGTTTCGTTCCCGATCCGCCAAAGACTAAACTCCCAGCTATCGTCATAATTTACGCACCCATCCGCATATGCAAGAATACCGGCCCATGTAAGACCCGCCGGTACGGTAAAAGAATTTTTTATAATACGTACGTGTTCTCCTCCGCGTACGGTAATCGTAATATGAGACACTGAAGAATCGGAAGGCGGTACACAGCTAAGCGTGCTCAAAATAAATGCAAGCGCCGCGATACAAAGGGCGTTTCGCGTATTCATTTTTTTATCCTCCGTGCCGAAAAAACCGTACATCGCCGCGCGCATCTCCGAGTCACGCAGCCCGGAACTTTGTATGTTCCATTACCCGTTAATTACATTAAATCTCAACCATACTTTTGTCTGTATCAATCTTATACATCGTCCACTTTTTTTCATCTTTTGCTTTTTCAAAGGCTGCTTTCAAGTCCGGAGAATTTGTAAAATCTTTGCAGTTGCCTTCTGAAACACCTTTTTCTTCGGTGTACAGATAGCAGTACGCATAAATGATCGACTGCGGTAAATCGCTAAAGAGCTTTGTAAATGCTTGTGCGTCAAGCTTATTACTCAAACAGTCCACCCCTCGCAAAGCGGTACAGCCTTGCACGTTAAGAACAGTAAGCTGATTTTTACGGCAGTGCAGCTTTTCCAAAACTGTACAGTCTTGCGCGTTAAGAGCGGTAAGCAGATTGTCGTTGCATTCCAGCTCTTTCAAAGCCCCTAAGCCGTGCACGTCAAGAGAAGTAAGGCGGTTGTCGTAACAGCGCAGCGTTTGCAAAGCCCTTAAGCCTTGTACCTTAAGCTCGGTAAGCTGATTGGCATCGCATTCCAGTTCCTCCAAAGCGGTACAACCTTGCACGTTGAGCGCGACAAGTTTATTGTTTTTACAGGACAGATTTTGCAAAGTCTTTAAGCCGTGCACGTCAAGCTCGGTAAACAGGTTGCCGTTACACCGCAGCGTTTGTAAAGCGGTTAAGCTTTGCACGTTAAGAGCGGTAAGCTTATTGCCGCTGCACCACAGACCTTGCAAAGCGGTCATGCCTCGCAGGTTAAGAGAGGTAAGCTCATTGTTGCGACATTCCAGCTCTTGCAAAGCCGGCAAGCCCTGCACGTTAAGAGCGGTAAGCCGATTGTTGACACACTCCAAACTTTTCAAAGCGGTTAAGCCCTGCACGTTAAGAGAGATGAGTTGATTGTTGTCGCATTTCAGCTCGGTGATATCGCCTTTCAGCGTTACCCTTGTGCCTTGTGCATGCAGTTCGGCTTCGGTATCGCTTGTAAGCGTCGTTTCTTCGCAGCCTTCTACCGTAACATTACCGACGGCGGTTTTTACCTTAACCGTGATGGTGCGCTTATCGGGACTTAAGATGAATGAGACGCCTTCGACAAAGGGAGCTTCGGGTAGTGTTCCCGTACCGTCGCTCGGATCTTTACACGCAGTCATTACGAACAGGGCAAGCGCCGAAACGGCAAAGAAAATCGTTTTCATTTTTATTATTACTTCTCCAAAACGTTGTTTTTTCCGTTTAATATGTAATTACTCATTACCAATTACATAAACCCTGTATCTACGGTATATGTTACAATTTTCTTTTTATGATAACTTCCTTATTGTTGCCGTCGATTTTCGGCTGTTTTAATAATAATTTTAATAGGTCTTTACCTCTCGCTGTTGTACTTACGACACTGATGATATATCTCCGATTTATTTTTATTTGCATTTATTTTTCATTTGCGTTGCGCGATATACCCTTTCGGTATAT